>JAEAMQ010000064.1 GCA_016901395.1 Prevotella sp.
GAAGGGCTCATGCGCTCACTTATCGCAAGTTCACGCAAGGCTCTCGTCAATTCCGAGGACTATGAGGCACGCAGCAACATCATGTGGACGGCTACATGGGCACTCAATTCGCTCATCGACCGAGGAAAATCGACCGACTGGATGGTTCACATGCTCGGACAATCGGTAGCGGCCTATACCGATGCCACCCACGGACACACCCTCGCTGCGGTGAGCGGTGCCTACTATCGGCTGCTCATCCGTGAGAGCGACGATGCCGTGAAGCGTTTCCGCCGAATGGCCGTCAACGTGTGGAACGTGTCTGCAGACGGCAAGACCGACCGCGAGGTGGCCCTCGAAGGCCTGGAGACGATGGAGGCATGGATGCGTGAACTCGGACTGGCCATGACCATCACGGAGTGTGGTGCCAAGGCAGAGGACATCGAACGCTATGCCGATGTGTGCCCGATACTTTCCGGAGGCTATCTCAAATTGTCTCGTGAGCAGGTGGTGCAGGTGTTCCGCGAGAGCCTGTAAACGGCCTTTTCCTTTGCATTTTTAGCAATAACATTATCGGCATGGTGCACGATTAGACGAGTCTGTGCGCCATGCCGATGTCAATTTTTATCCGAAAAAACGGGGATAAAATAATAGGGCTTTTAGAAGATTTCAATGACGAAAATGGAGCTTATGCCTCTTTTCTTCGGGTCTTCTCCATGCTTTTTTACCCCCATTACACCCTTTTTTGATGGTTATCGGGCCTTTATAGTGCGCTGATAGGGCCTTTTTGCATTGCGATAAGGGCCATATCGCATCATGATTACTATCGAATCGTGAGACGATTAGTATCTAATCGCAAAGCTGTTTTTGTCAAGTTATTACAAGGTGCTGATTATCAGTATGCTTCAAAGCACCTCGTTTTCGCCGTAATTCCCACGAGAAGATTTTGATTTCAGAATACGCGAAAATGAGGAACACATTGTTCAATTATTTTCATGGGTAATTTTTGCTGTGGCCTCGCTGCCCGAAGGCTGGTCATCTCTCACATAGGTCTCGATGACCTGCAGTTGGCCGCGGAGTTCGATTTGGGTGGTGGTGGCGGGCAGGAGGAGTGTGTCGCCCATCGAAAGAGGGTACTCGTCGTGGAGGTTGTCGATGAGGGTGCCGTGGCCCGCGGTGCAGATGAGCACCACGAAGGAGTCGAGCGGGGAGTAGTCGACGAGGCACTGATGGCGGACCGTCCATAGCGACGTGGTGAAATGGGGACAGTCTACGAGCAGGGTACGGTCGTCGTCGGTGGGCGTGTAGTGGGTCTGGTAGTCGGAATGGGCGTGGAAATCGATGGCTTCGGCGGCCAGTGCGGTGTGCAGGGGGCGACGGTTGCCGTGGTGGTCCGTGCGGTCGAAATCGTAGATGCGATAGGTCACGTCGGAGGTCTGCTGTATCTCCACCAGCATACTGCCGGCTCCGATGCTGTGGATGCGGCCTGCGGGGAGGAAGAAGCAGTCGCCTGCCGACACGCGGTAATGGGTCAGCGCGTCGCAGATGGTGCTGTCGGCCACCATCGCTGCAAACTGTTCCGGGCTGAGGTCGTGGCGCAGTCCTACAAGCAGAGAGGCATCAGGGTCTGACGGTAGCAAGTACCACATTTCCGTTTTGCCCCGTGGGTGTCCGTGTCGACGGGCTATCTCGTCGTTGGGATGCACCTGGACGGAGAGGTCCTGACGGGCATCAATGATTTTGATAAGCAGCGGAAACTCCGTGCCGAAACGTTCAAAGTTGCGACGGCCAAGAAGGTATGCCCCGTGTTTCGCGATGAGTTGCGGGAGCGTCAGGCCCGCCTCCGGACCGTGGGCCACCACCGATACGTGGCCCTCGACGCCCGAGAGCTCCCAACTTTCGCCCACATGGGTGGGAGCATCGGATAGGTGTTTGAGTGCGGCTATCTTGTCGCCGCCCCACAAGGTCTGCTTGAGAATGGGTTGAAACTGGTAAATCATGTTTTGGAACAGTTGCTGAATGATAAGAGAATTTATGCGTTGGGACTGGTGGAAAGGGGTATGAGTGTCAGCCGACAACATGCCGGACAAGTTGTCGAGAAGAAGGTTTTGAGACGGGTCGACGGGTTGCCGCGACTACACGATGACCTTGATTTTGTGGTAGTTGGTCCGGTATTCAGACGGCGAGCAGCCACGCTTGCGCTTGAATATGCGGTTGAAATTGCTGATATTGTTGTATCCGCATTGGAAGCTGATCTCCGAAACGCTCTGCATGGTGTCTATCAGCATGCGGGTGGCAAAGCCCAGCCGGATGTCGATGATATAGTCGCTGAGGGTGCGCCCGGTGTGGATCTTGAAGAAACGGGAGAATGCACACTCACTCATGTTGGCGATGGTGGCGAGGTCGCGCAACTTGATGTCGTACATGTAATTCTCGTTGATGTAGTTTTTCACCTTGAGAATGCGCCGGCTGTCGTCCTCGATGTTCACCTTGGCATAGCTTGTGGTGGCCAGCGTGCGCGATCCCTCGCAGTGGGAGAGGGTGTTGAGGATGGTGAGAAACTGCATGAGCGCTTCAAAGCTGTCAGTGATCTGGCTGAGCGTGTTGAGCTTGTCGTAGACCTTCATGATAGCTGACATGTTGAAGCTGAGGCCTTTGCGGGCCTCGTGTATCATGTTTCGGATATGTTCAAAGGGCTTCTTGTCGAAGAAATCGTCACCCTCGCCGTCGCCGAATTTGAACTGCACGGTGATCTCCCGGATATCCTCACTCTTGCAGTCGGCTTGCTCCCACACGTGCTCGAGGTTGCAACTCGTGATGAGCACGAGGTCGTATTCGCCCACCACCTCAGCATGGTCGCCCACGATGCGGCGTGCGCCGGCAGCATGTTCGACGAAGTTCAGCTCAAACACCTCATGGTTGTGGATGGGGTAGGTGAACTCCTTCTTATGTCGGTCGGCGATATAAAGTGCGTCTTTATCCATGAGAGGAGTAATCTCATGCAATACATAACCTTCTGTCATTTCCATCTGTTCTGATACATTTGCAAACTTACTAAAAATTGTGACTGGCAGCAAACTTTCTGTGTTAAAGTGAGTTGTGCTGAATGAAATCGGGGTGCTCGGCGAATAAGTGGGTCAGGATGCTGGCTCTGGGAGATTGCGTTCCATCAGTTCCAGACACATGCGGCTGTTGTGATAGGGACATTTCCAGAAGCCCGCCTTGTCGTCGTCGCGGTTGACGGAGCCGTCGTCGTGGCGGCCCCAGAACCACTCTCCTTGTTCGTAGTCGATGAGTTGATGGCGGGTATAGTCCCAGCAGCGGAGAGTAATGTCGAGTGCCCGTCGGTCGCCGAAGTGCTGATAGAGGTCGATATGGCCAATGATGCACTCGCACATCACCCACCATTGGCGTTGTCTGTCGGTGTCGCCGCTGTCGGTCCAGTGCTCATAGATGAGTGAACCGTCGCTTTGCAGCCCTTCGTCGGCAGCCTCGGCAATCAGCGGGATGACCCTTTCCACGCGCTCGATGACCTCCGCCTCGTTGAGCACTAAGGCCGCCTCATGGAGCAGCCACACCGCCTCGATGTCGTGACCATAGCTTTGCACGTTGCGCTTGCCATTCCACTGGTTGTCGAAAAAGAGGTCCAGGTGGTGGGTGTCGGGGTTCCATATCTTGTCGAGGAAGAGGTCGATGAGGTTGCGCAACTGCCCGCGCAGGCCCTCGTCGGGCCACACCCGGTAGAGGTTGGTGTAGGGTTCGAGCACGTGGAGGTGCGTGTTCATTGTCTTGGCTCCATTCTCATCCTTGTCGCTCAGGCGCATGTCCTCGATGGGTTGCCACTCGCGGGTGAGGGCTTCGGTATATCCGTTATTGGCCCTGTCGAAGGCGTGGGCCTCGATGTCGTGGTAAAGGGCGATGGCCGTCTGCAGCGACAGAGCGTCGCCGGTGGCCCGCGCATATTCGCTCAGGCCATAGATGGCAAAGCCGATGGCGTAGGTTTGCTTCTTGGTGTCGACCGGTTGCCCCAAGTAGTTGAGACTCCAGTAGACGCCGCCAAACTCCCGGTCGACGAAGAAGTCGATGAGATAGTCTCTTGCGCGGGTGGCGGCGCTGAGGTAATCGGGGTTGCGGGTCACCCGGTAGGCGGCCGAAAACGCCCACAAGATGCGCGCGTTGAGGATGGCACCCTTGTCGGCTTCGGGGTGGATGTGGTCGTGACCGTCGGCCCGTCCGTAGAAACCGCTGTGTTCGTGGTCGGTCATTCGCCGGAGCCAATAGTCGAGGATGTGGTGGTCCAACGTCTGCCGCATATCGGCTTTGAGTGTTGCGATGGTGGTCATGAGATGTCGTTTTGAGGAGTGGCAGTGGCCTGGGCCTGACGCCTCTGGGCCAGTTCGGTGGTGATTTCCCTCATCTTTTTCTCCGAAAGCGGGTAGAAGAAGATGAAGATGCAGCTGAGCACGGTGCCGATGGCGGGCAGAAGGCTCAGAAACATCTTGATGCCATTGATGGTCTCGGCATTCTGCACGCCGTTGGCTTCAAACCCAAAGGCGGCGAGCATCCAGCCGGTGACGGCCGTGCCGATGGCCCAACCGAACTTCTGACTCATCGAGGACGAGGAGAAGATAAGCCCCGTGGCACGGTTTCCCGTACGCAATTCGCTGTAGTCGGCACAGTCGGCATACATGCTCCAGAGCAGCGGGAAAATGCTTCCGGCACAAATGCTGATGAGGGCTTGGAACACAAAGATGAGGATTAACTGATTTTTGTCGAAGAAATAGAACGCAATGCTCAGCACAGTGGCTATCAACATGGCTCCCATGAAGGTGTGACGCTTGCCCAGATGGTTGCTCACGGGTGCGGCAAGGATTACTCCCACGATGTTGGCGGCTTGTCCTACGGCCAGATAAAGGCCGCTCAGCACAAACGGAATGCCCAGGAAGTTGACGCTTCCGAAGGCAGATTCATCGACGAAATACTTGAAATAGTAGACCGTTGCGCCGTCGCGGATGGAGTTGAAGATCAGCGATGCCACGCCCGCTCCCAGCAAAATCCACCACGGTTGGTTGTGCAACAGGTCGCGAAGATCGGTCTTCAGGGGTGTCTTCTCCTCCTTGACGGCCTTCACCCGCTCCTTAGTTAGGGCAAAACAACCGAAGAACAGCAGGGCGCAAAGGGCGGCAATGACCACCACCGCCATCATCCAGCCAAACTGGGGAGCACTCATCCAGGCGACCATTCGGCCGCTCTTGTCGTCGCCTCCGAACGCGTTGACGAGTGGCATGAACAGCAACAGTGCGATGAAGGAGCCGAGATAGGCAAACGTCATGCGGTAGGTGGCGAGCGTGTTGCGGTCGTGCAGGTCGGGTGTCATGACGCCCAGCAGAGAGGCATAGGGCACATTGATGGCACTGTAGACCATCATCATTAGTGTGTAGGTGATGAAGGCGTAAACGATTTTACCCGTATTGCTGAGGTCGGGTGTGGTGAAGGTGAGGATGCCGATGAGGGCAAAGGGCAACGCCAGATACAGCAGGTAGGGGCGAAACTTACCCCATCGGCTGTCGGTGCGGTCGGCCACGACACCCACAATGGGGTCGAAAAGCGAGTCCCAGATGCGTGTCACGGCAAACATGGTGCCCACCACGGCCGCCGAAATGCCAAAAATGTCGGTGTAGAAAATCATCAGATAGGCTCCGAAGAGTTTCCAAAACATCGACGACGACATGTCGCCGAGACCGTAACCAATCTTTTCCCGTAGTCTGATCATAGTGTGCGATTCTTAGCAATGAGCCGTTTGATGTTCTCCACGCTGGCCGAAGTGGTGAGTCCGTCGGCCGGGGTGTTCATGCAATAGTCTATCAGCTGGTCGATGGTAGAGGTCGCCACGTGCATCCTCGTGTCTGAGGAGGCGTAGTAGATGAATACCTTTCCGTCTTCGTCGGCTATCCATCCGTTGGCAAAAACCACGTTCATCACGTCGCCGATATACTCCTCACCCTCGGGCACGAGGAAGTAACCGCCGGGTTGTGCAATCACTTTCGTGGGGTCGTCGAGTGCTGTCATATAGAGATAAAGCACGTAACGCAGTCCGCTGGCGCATGCCCTCACGCCGTGGGCGAGGTGCAACCATCCCCTGTCGGTCTTGAGAGGGTGGGGGCCTTCGCCGTTTTTCACCTCCATGATGGTATGGTAATGGCGGGCATTGATAATCTTTTCCTCCTTCACTTCGGCATGGGTGATGTCGTCAACCAATGCCCATCCGATGCCGCCTCCGGAGCCGGTCTCGATAAATCCGTCCTGCGGGCGGGTGTAAAGGGCATATTTTCCGTCGACAAACTCGGGGTGTAGCACCACGTTGCGCTGCTGACTCTTGGTCTTCAGGTCGGGTAACCGCTCCCAGTTGACCAAGTCTTTGGTGCGCGCAATGCCTGCCGTGGCGGTGGCTGCAGACAGGTCTTCGGGGTGGTTGTCGTCGTGACGCTCGGCACAGAAGATGCCATAGATGTAGCCGTCTTCATGGGCTGTGAGGCGCATGTCATAGATATTGGTGGCCGGAACGATATCGTCGGGCATGGTAATCGGCTCTTCCCAGAAGCGGAAATTGTCGATGCCGTTGGGACTTTCGGCCACGGCGAAGAAGCTCTTCCTATCGGCTCCTTCGACGCGCACCACCAGCAGGTACTTGCCTTTCCACTTGATGGCACCCGAATTGAGCGTTGCATTCATCATGATGCGCTGCTCGAAGAAGGGATTATCCTGCTCCGAGAAGTCGTAACGCCACTCTAATGGCGTGTGTTCGGCGGTGACAACGGGGTACTTATACTTCGTGTAGATACCATTGTCGGATGTCAATGGCTCATTCTTGCGGGTGATCAGATTCTCGAAATGCTGTTTTGTTACAGCTACTTTAGATTGGAAATTAGTCATCGTTATCTGTGTTTTTTATCGTTTGAGGCTATTCGTTGATATCCTTCAGGAACAAAGTGGTCTTGTCGGCATAGAATTTCCGGAAGTCGTCGGCACACGATTTCTCGGGAGCCGGACCGAAGTTCTCCTCCTTGATATCCCACGCATTGCGCCAGAGGAGCACGTAGCAGGGTGTGAATCCGCGGAAGGTGGCCTGCAGCACCGTGGTGAACCAATGGGCATCGGGGGTGTTGCGGTATCCCGCCTCGGTCACGGCGTAGAGCTTATGGTGGCGCGAAGCATAGTCGTCCATGATCTTCAGCTCACGCTGGCAGGTGGCGATGAACTCCTCGCTGGTACCATATTGATAGCAGTCGAAGCCGAGCAGGTCTACGTATTTGTCGCCCGGATAGAACGAGAAGAATCGTTCGGGCGTGTCGTTGGAGTCGGCACCGGGCGAATAGCTCCACACCACGTTGGTCACTTTGGCCTTTCTAAACCGTTTCACCACCATGCGGTAGAGCTGCTGAAACTCCTTGGTGGTGCAATGTTTCGCACCCCACCAGAACCATCCGCCGCTCATCTCGTGCCACGGGCGATAGATGACGGGAATGAGTTGCCCGTCGGCTGTCTTCAGCGTTTTTATGTAATCGATGGTGCGGTCTATCCATTGTATCATCTTGTCATGATTCTTTCCACCGGGAAGCACCGAGGCCACGGCCGGCACCTGCACGTTCCACGCATTGCTGTCGTTGGCCGGATTGTCCACGTGCCAGCTCAGGGTGATGATGCCTCCCTGTCTGGCAAAGTCGACCATCTGTTCCCGCATCTTGTCGAAGGGCACGCCGTCGATGTTGTCGGGCTTGTTTCTCTCGATGCCGCTCAGGTCGCATCCCAGCACCGCAGGGTGGTCGCCGCACACGTCCTTCATGTCGCTACGCCCGTATTCCCACTTCCATGTAGTGCCATAGAACAGCGCGTCCTGCTGCCCCATCATCACGCCGCGGGTGCGTAGTTGTGCCAGACGGTTGAGCAGTTGCTGGGCGGGGGTTAACTTTTTGGCCGTAGCCGGTAAGCCTAAGAGCAGGCAAAGGGCGAGAATATAGGTATATTTCATTTGTCTTGGGGTTTAAGAAAGATGATGATAGGGATGAAAACGGGTCACTCAGATGTGGCAATGTTCAGCGCATCTTGCGCAGTGCCTTGTTGGCTTGCTTCACAATCTTGAGCGTAGAGGCATCGGAGGCAAACACCGAGTTGAGCCCTTGCTGCTCCTGCGCAGGGTCGCCGGTATAGTCGTCGCCGGGCATCCACTGCTCGTGGCGGGGCAGAGCCAGTCCGCCCCATCCCCAGAAGTTACATCCGGCAAAGTTTCCACGCTGGCGGGCGTTGGCCTCGATGAGCGAGAAAATGTATTTGTAATAAGTGTCGCGGCCACGTGTCGACGACTCCTTGGAGAACAAAAATCCGTCGCGTGGATAGCCAAACTCCTCCATCACCAAGGGCTTTCCGAGTTTGCGCGATACCTCCAGACTCTGCTCGATATACTCTTTCGAGTTGCGGCAGGCCCGATTTACGTTGTCGATGAGCGAGTCTTTGTTGGCCCATCCCCAGTTGTAAGGCCACACATGCACATTGGTATAGTCGATGTTGGGGTCGGCACAGATGTCTGCAAAGCTCTCTATCTCACCCTCGCAACCCCACGGTCCCTCGGTGCCGATAGAGATGAGGTGACGTGAGTCGAGGCTGCGGATGAGCGCCGAAGCCTCGCGAAGCCATGCCTTAAAGGGCGGCAGGGCCTGTTTGCTGAATGCCCGCGGCTCATTGCCAATCTGCCACGACATGATGGTCGGGTCGTCGACATAGCGCTGTCCGGTGTAACGGTTGGTGCGGCCGAGGATAAACCGCACATAGTCGTAGAACAATTCGTGAGCCTTTTGGTTTGTGGCATACTGCTCCACAAAGTTCATATACGCCGGGTATCCGTCGTCGTTGGGCCGCGGTGCACGCCCCATGCCGGCATGTTCGAGATAAAATCCATAGCCGCCGCTCCATTCCCAGGAGTTGTTCAGGTATAAAACCGCCACCATCTTGCGGCGTTGCATCTCCATGAGCAGGTAGTCGAGTCCGGCCAGAATGGTGTCGTTGTAAACACCGGGAGCACGCTGGAGCGTCGGCTCCACCTTGGTTTTCACCCCCTCCTCACCGTCGCTTCCCACGAGAATGCGCAGGTTGTCGATGCCCAGCCGCTTCATGCGGTCGAGCTCGCGACACAGACGCTTGCGGTCGCCTCCCCTTCCTTCAGAGCCGAGGATGGCTCCATACCAGAAGTTGGTGCCCACATAATAATAGGGTTTCCCGTCGCGCCACAACTGAGCGTTGTGCGACTCTACAAACGAACTCTGGGCATAGGCTTGCCCGACAGACAGGGCCAATGCCATCGTCATCAGCCAACGGTAAAACTTTCTCATGGTCTAAGCTTCATTTGTTGTAATATCCAGTTCTCCCATTCGTCCCATTGCTCCTGATACCAGAAGTGTCCTGTCTCGGGATAGACGCTGAGCTGTTTGGGTGCGGTGATGACATTGTAGGTGCCATAGGAGCTGGTGGGTGGCACCACCACATCGTTGAACCCGAAGGAATACCATCCCTTGCAGGTCACGCGGCGTGCGAAATTCACGCCGTCGTAGTAGGCACTGACCTTCACTTTCTTAGGGTCGGGGTTCTTCTCACCATAGAAATAATGGGGCCATCCGCAGGCCACGCCGTGGAGCGAGGCCGTATGGTCGCAGAGAGCATCGTGCACCACGCCGATGAACGTCACCCGCTTGTCGAGCGCGGCGCACACCAACGAGAGCATGCCCCCCTGACTTGACCCTGCCACACCGAGCTGCTCACCGTTCCATTCGGGCAGCGTGGCGATGTAGTCGATGGCGCGTATCGCACCCGTGAAGATGCGTTTGTAGGGCATTTTGTCGCGATTGTCGAGATTAGCCTCCCAATATCCGTTGAGCGCTCCTTTGGCCAGGTCGTCGTAGACCCCTTGCGGTAGGGTCACGGGAATGCCGTGTACGCCGATCTCTAAGGTGATGGCCCCTTGCTCGGCCGTCCAGATGTCGCCCGTATAGGGTCGCACGCCAGCCCCCGGCACACGCAGCAGGGCGGGGTAGCGGCCCGGTTTGGTGGGGATGCAGAGCACGCCGTAGATGCGGCTTCCCCAGCTATTGTTCTGGAAACTCACCTCATAGACGTTCACCTTCTCGGTGCAACGCTCGGGCAACAGGCGTCGGGTGGGCTCCAGTGAGGTGTAGCGGGCCTCTCGGAGTGCCCCCTGCCAGAAACTGTCGAAGTCGTCGGGACAGGTCGTGGTGGGCTGGATGCGCTCGGGCGAGAAGCCCACGGTGCACAGTCCCTCATAGTCCTTGTCGTCGACATGCGCCGTAACCTTGAGTTGGTAAAATCCCGGTTGCTTCATCGTGGCTTTCCAAGCGAGTTGTCCGTTGCTCAGCGTCACGTCGGTTTTCTTCACATCGGGATACATCACTGGACCGGCTTCGTAGTCTATACGGACTCCGGTGAGGGGACAGCCCGACTTCAGGACCGTAGCCGTGAGGCGTGCGGTCTCACCCGTCTTGTAGGTCCAGTCAGCATGGTCGGGACTCACTCTGACAATGATATTGGTTCCTTTGATTTGAGCCTGCAAGGTGATGACAAAGCTCAGCATCAAGAAAATCAGTAGTTTTTTCATTCGATGGAGGTCTAATGGTTTATGAAAAGCCAAACGAAGAGCATGATTGTTGTGCTCATTCGAGAGGTTTTCGGTGGTAGATATAGCTATTCGTTTGCAAAGATAGAATTATATAAGGAAAATAAGTTGTATTTTTTTGCTTAAAAATGATACTATTCTCTTTATATCAAAAAAGTATCACCCTGAAGCCTGTGTATTTCTTACGAAGAAAGGTCTCTGTGGATTGCCATAACGTTCTTTTTTTAATCTTTTTGTATTTTCGCTCTCATGGTTTTATGCTTCCGTCCTGATGGAGACAAGGGTTGAATGTGGTGTTTTGACGGGAAGTTATACGTCCTTTTTCGATTAGATAGTATTCGTTCTGCGATTAGATAGTATTCGTCTTACGATTAGATAGTATTCGTCTCGCGATTAGATAGTATTCGTCTTGCGATTAGGTACTAATCGTAAAGCCTCCCAATTCGGGCATTGTTCCCTATATATAATAAGGTGTAAATCTTCGGTTTCTCCTGTCTGTGTCAATGTGGCCAGACGGGAGAGGGATGAAAGCAAAATCGGGGGGTGGGAACCTCTTCCGAACGATGGAATTATTAAGGGTTTGGTAAACACTTGTGAATGAAATAAAAAATAGATTTAACAAAATAGTATGATGAAAAGACAAAATAGTACCAATGATTTACGAAAATAAAATCTAAATTTGCAACGAGGATGTAGAAAAGTGGCATTCTACCCTATCAAGCCTGGCAATACAACCGATACCTATCCTGCAAATCAAGATAGTGTCTACCTAATTAATAAACGTGATAGTATAATATTTATCAAGTCGAAGCTTAAACCAAAATAATTTATGGAACTAACTCACAACAAGCATGCGTTATTGCTTACAGGATCTTTATCCTTGGCATTGCTTAGCTATTCGCCGTGTGTCTACGCGAGTGGCGAACCACATCTTCCCGCTGTTGTCCAGCAAGATCGGCAGATTCGAGGTAACGTATCTGACACCCAGGGACCTATCATTGGGGCTACCGTCAAGGTGAAGGGTACGTCGAATGCTACCATTACCGACCTGGATGGAAACTTCACGCTCAGCGTCCCCAAGGGTGCTGTGCTCGAAATCTCTTATGTGGGCTACACGTCCCAGACCGTCAGGACCGACGGACGCGCTACCTATAATATCAATCTTGCAGAAGACCAGCACTCCATTGACGAAGTGGTGGTGGTGGGTTACGGTACCATGAAGAAGAGCGACCTGGCCGGTGCGTCTGCCTCTCTCGATGAGAAGACGTTGAAATCGGCCCCCATCACCAATGTGGATCAGGCGTTGCAGGGCCGCATCTCAGGTATCACCTCCATGCAGACCTCCGGTGCTCCGGGTTCGGCTGTGTCGATCAATATCCGTGGTCTGGCCACCATCAATGCCGGTACCGACCCGCTCTATGTGGTCGACGGCGTGATTTGGCAGGGCGGAGGCAACAGCGGTGCGGGCCTCGGACTGGGCGACGCATTGGGCAACGGTACCCATTCGGCCGTCTCCCCCTTGTCGTTGCTCAACCCCTCGGACATTGTGAGCATGGAAGTGCTCAAGGATGCCTCTGCCACCGCTATCTATGGTGCGCAGGGTGCCAATGGTGTGATACTCATCACCACCAAGCATGGCAAGAACGGCGAGGCCAAATTCTCCTACAACGGTTCGGTAACGATGTCACGCCAGAACAAGCGTCTTGACATCATGAACCTCAGAGAGTTTGCCACATTCTATAACGACATGGTGTCGCAGGGTGAGATTTCCAAGCCCGATCTGACCTACAGCGACCCCTCTCTCCTCGGCGTGGGAACCAATTGGCAGGATGCCGTGTTCCAGACCGCATGGTCAAACTCACATCAGGTGAGTGCGGAGGGTGGTACGGATAAGGTGAAATACTTTGTATCGGGTAACTACGCCAACCAGAACGGTACCATCATCGGCAGTAAGTTTGGCCGCTATTCGTTCCGCACCAACCTCGATGCGCAGATGAAACCGTGGCTGAAGCTCGGACTGAACGCCACCTACAGCAAGACCAACGAGAGCCTGAAGCTCGCCGACAGCGACGAGGGACTTATCACATACTCACTCACCACACCGCCCGATATTCAGATTTACAATATCGACGGCGGCTATTCGAGTGTGTCGAAACAGGGATTCATCAATCCCAATCCTATTGCCCTGGCCTTGATGGACGACATTTTGCTCGACCGTCAGACCCTCAACGGCAGCATCTATGCCGACGTGACACCTATTAAACACATCACCTGGCACACCCAGCTGGGCTTCAATGTGGGTGCATCGAAGGGTGAGACCTATACCCCGAAGGTGAACCTCGGCACCTGGGACCGCAATCAGAACCAGAGCCGCATACAGAAAAACAGCAGCGAATACTGGTCGCTCAACAACTATCTGACCTATAGCAACCAGTTCGGCAAGCACAACCTGACAGCCATGCTCGGTCAGGAGATGTGGGAATCGAAATATGATTATGTTTCGACTACCAACACAGACCTGCCCAGCGACATCGTGCACAATCCCGAACTGGGTACTGGCGACCCGAAGATTGGCGATGGATGGGGCAGCACTGCTATGGCTTCCTTCTTCACCCGCGAGACCTATAACTACGACGACCGCTACTTGGCCACCTATACATTCCGCTACGATGGCAGTTCCAATTTCGGCCCCAACAAGCGGTGGGCAGGGTTCCACTCTGTGGCCCTGGCATGGAGATTCTCCAACGAGGCCTTTGTCAAGAGCTGGGCAGGTGACTGGCTGAGCAACGGCAAACTGCGTGTGGGATGGGGTCAGACCGGTAACTCGAACATCGGTGGATACCTCTGGGGTTCGTCCATGTCGGTCATGGCTACCGGTCTCGGCACCAGCTACCGTCCGCGTAACCTCAAGAATCTCGACATCAAGTGGGAGACCCAGGAGCAGTGGAACGTGGGTCTCGACCTCGGATTTTTCAACAACCGACTGAACTTCACGTTCGACTGGTATAACAAGGAGTCCAAAGACATGCTCATGAAGCTCATCCTCCCGTCGATCATGGGTACGAGCGGCAACGTATCTTCGGCACTCGCTGCACCCTGGGGCAACTATGGCGACATCCAGAACACTGGTTTTGAGCTGAGCATCAACGCCAAACCCGTAGCCACGAAGAACTTCGAATGGACCACCGATTTCAACATATCGTTCAACAAGAACAAACTGAAGAGCCTCTCTGGAAGTACGGCCTTGCTGGGCTACGGACAGTGGAGCGACGTGGTTACACGCACCGTGCCTGGGCAGTCGCTGTTCAATTTCTACGGCTATGAGGTGGAAGGCGTTTACAAGGACTTCAACGACCTGATCAATTCTCCGGTCTATACCTTGCAGCCAAATAACCCAATCATCATCGATGCCAACGGAAACAAGAAGTGGGATCCTGATCCTACACAGTACAGCAGGTCGAACAAGACCTTCGTGGGCGACGTGAAGTATAAGGATGTGAATGGTGATGGCATTATCGATGAGAACGACAAGACCGACCTCGGCTCTCCGTTCCCCAAGTTTACTTTTGGTTTCAACAATACGTTCCGCTATCGCAACTTTGACCTGAACATCTTTATCAATGGTTCGGTAGGTGGAAAGATTGGCAACTATATGAAGATGAAGCTCACCCACATGAACTCTCCCTGGACCAATCAGCTGATTGATGTGGAGGGCCGCGCACATCTCGTGCCGGTCGACGGCGACTATTCTGGACGCTGGTTCGACGACATTTCCAAGGTGGTGGTGTCCAATATCGACGCCGTACTGCCTCGTGCCACCCTCAATGATCCTAACAACAACGACGCGTGGAGCAGCCGATATATTGAGGATGCCACCTATGTGCGCCTGAAGAGCATTACCCTGGGTTACACCTTCAGCCGCAAACTCATCCAGAAGATGGGTCTTACCAACCTCAGGTTGTCGCTCAACGCAACCAACCTTCTGACCCTCACGGGCTATGATGGCTACGATCCCGAGATCGGAATCTCACCGGCCAGTGCCAACGTCTACAATCTTGACAACGGCCGTTATCCGTCTCCGACTACCTTTACCGTGGGTCTTGACGTGGCTTTTTAACGATTACTTAAAAGGAATTAGCAATGAAAACCAAGAATATAAAATATGTTGCGGTAGCCATGCTCATGGGGCTTGGACTGTCGTCTTGCAGCGATTTTCTCGACAGACCGGTGGAAGACAACTACAATACCGAGAACTTCTACCAGTCGGATGCCGCCTGTGTTTCGGGTGTTAACTATCTTTACAACTCCCCGTGGTATGATTTCCAGCGTGGATTTATCAAGATGGGCGAGGTGATGTCGGGCAATATGTATTGGGGCAGCAGCCCTTACCTGAACTTTAGTGTGAATGGTGCCGACGAGGATCTGATTAATATGTCCTACTCTCTCTGGGCAGAGATTGGCCATTGCAATACGGTTTATCAGTCGTTGCTGGGTGCCAATGCCTCCGAAACCACCAAGAACCAGTGCGAAGGCGAGTGTCTGGCATGGAAGGCTATGGCCTATTTCTACCTCGTACGCTCGTTTGGCGACGTGCCTATCGTGCACAATAACTCGGAAAATCTGGCTTCAGGCAACTACAACACATTGCCGAAGGTGCAGAAAGCCGACGTCTACGACTATATTATCCTGACGCTTGAGAAGGCGATGGAACTGTTGCCCAAGAATGAGAACAACACGGGCCGCATCGATTACTATAGCGCAGAGGGTCTGTTGGCTAAGGTTTATCTCACCAAGGCCGGCGTCACCGGAACGCTCAACAAGGACGATCTGACCAAGGCTGTGACCTATGCCAACGATGTAATCAACAATTCCGGCCGTAGTCTGATGGCCAACTATGCTGACATTTTCCGCGGAAGCAATGCCAAGAGCGATGAAAGCCTCTTCGCATGGCGATGGACTGTGGGTGCCCAGTGGACCAGCCAGAACACCCTGCAGAGCGATCTCGCACCGCAAGGATTTGATGAAAACGGCGACTGCTGGGGCGGTTGGGGCGGTCCTTCGCTCGACTTGATAGAGGCCTACGGCGTTTCTCCGATGGACGATCCTGCCAAACGCATCGACAAGGATGCCCGTCGCAAGGCCACCGTGATGCTCGCCGGTGATGTCTACGAGTATTTCTGGCGTGACCACGACCTTGGAAACGGTAAGAAAGGACTGGACTATCTGAAGTTCTGGTACGACAAGACATATAACGCTGCGGCCACCGGACAGTGCCAGGCACCCTGTGGTGGCACCAACGTGAAGAACCTCTATGGCGACAATGCCGACCATCTGGCCGAGACACAAGTAGCTGCCGGACGTATGGCCAGCGCCCTTCCGACTCACATTCTGCGCCTCTCCGATGTTTATTTAGTGCTGGCTGAGGCCCAGACGCTGATTGACGGAGGCACGACAACGAATGCCGACGCTCTGAAAGCTTTTAATGCCGTGCATCAGAGAGCAGTGCCTACGGATGTGGAGAAGACTTCACTGACCTTCGACGACGTATGGAAAGAGCGCCGGTTGGAGTTTGCCGGAGAGGGCGACCGCTGGTACGACTTCGTGCGTCGAAGCTATTACGACGTGAATGCTTGTATCGCAGAGATTAAGGCTCAGAAGCGAAACTCGCTCTGGGGATGTGATATTGTCTACAAGAGATACTTTGAATCGGGCGTGTGGTCGCACGACGAGACTGCCGGAGAGATGCAGTACGACGAGGAGACCCCTGCTCCCACGGTGACCGAACACAGCTTCCAGCTGCCGTTCCCGACCGAGGATGTGGCCCTGAATCCTAACCTGGGCAGCAACGCTGAGGCCGTTCATGTGGACGTCAGAAGCACATATAGTTACTAAATGTCATTAATCTAAATCGACTTTTCAAGATGAAAACAATCAATATGAAATGGACTTGCATGATTGCGTTGGCTGCAGTCAGCGCCGCATTGACATCCTGTAAGGACGAGCCTGACAAGTATGAGTCTACATCCGGCACCCCGACGGTGTATTACATCCGGCCGGTAGATGTCAGCAGCAAGGACTCATTGCTCACCTCGGCCGCTATGGAGACTCCCGTTTGCCTTGTCGGAGACAACCTTAGAAGCATCAAGGCGGTGATGTTCAATGACCAGCAGGCGGTGCTCAACACCAGTTATATGACCGACCATACGCTGATTGTGTCTGTGCCGAAGACCATTCCGTCGGTGGTGTCAGACAAGCTTTACATGGTGACCACGGGCAACGATACTATTCCCTATGATTTCAAGGTCATCGTTCCCGCACCGACAGTGATGGCGATGAGCAACGAATGGGCCGATGCCGGACAGGAAGTGACCATCACCGGAGACTATTTCCTCGATTACGATAACTATCCTTTGGAAATCAATGTGGGCAATAACTACAAGGTTCCGCGTAGTGCCATCACCAGCATTTCCAAGACAAG
This sequence comes from Prevotella sp., assembly GCA_016901395.1. Taxonomy (GTDB): domain Bacteria; phylum Bacteroidota; class Bacteroidia; order Bacteroidales; family Bacteroidaceae; genus Prevotella. The sequence continues at coordinate 17,136 of JAEAMQ010000064.1, forward strand.
CATCACCTTTACGATGCCCGAGGACATGCCTGCACACGAGAAAATCACAGTCACCTCAAAGTATGGCACCACCAAAGCTCCCTTTGAATATATGGATAACCGAGGTATGCTGTTCGACTTTGATACCGCTTACGATGGTACCAACGTGCTCGGCAATCATGGATGGCATACGCAGAAGATTCAGACCGATGCCACTTCGCTCAGCGGCAACTATCTTCTGTTGGGCGATGCCGATATGGATGCCGCAGGTAGTTGGAACGATGGCAACTTCTCTTTCGAGTATTGGGCCGGAACATGGAGCTCTACTTTCGACGGTGATGGACCCAAACTCAATGACGTAGCTGACTTCTCCAACTGGACAGGAAAGAGCCTCAAGTTTGAGATTCTGGTGCCTTCGGCCAATCCCTGGCGTGCTGCGCCCATGCAAATCATCTTTGCCGGAACGGACAAGATTACCTTGTTCCAGGCCAACAACACCTTCTTCCACAACGGAGACGGGTGGGGACGTGCGCTCTACATGCCTTGGTACAACGACAATACGTCCTTCGACACTGGTGACAAATGGGTTACTGTGACCATCCCCTTTACCGATTTCAACAAGGATTGGGATGGAAACGCCGCTGCAAAGATGTTCACTTCGGTAGAGGATTTCGCCAGTCTGACCATCTTTGTTGTTAGCGGAGGATACAACGACAAGACCGTCATCCCTGACGGAGTAGATTGTCATCCTATCATCAAGATTGATAATATCCGTGTGGTTCCCAATAAATAACGATAAACAATAGATCAAGATATGAAAAAGTTTATAAGCAAGATATTCGTCCTGTTAATGGTAGTCCTCTCCGGACTATCATTGACAGCCTGCAACGAAGGGGATGACTTGACCACAGACCAGTATGGCAATGAGATTGCCTTAAACTCCTTCGGTCCATGTCCTGTGCTGCGCGGGGGTACGCTTTACTTCTATGGCAGCAACCTTGATCAGGTCACAGAGATTGATCTTCCGGGCGCAGACCCCATCACTTCCATCAATGTGGTGGCCTCCGGAACGCATAGCCAGATTTCCATTCAGGTTCCGGCAGAGAAGTGCGACACCGGTCTCGTCACGCTGGTGACGGCCAAAGGTGGCAAGATTACGACCGTTACACCGGTCACTTACCGTGAGGACATCACGTTATCCGAGTTCTATGTGGGTACGGAAGGCACCTTGGTGGGTAATGTCGGCGATGTAGTGACCGTAAAAGGTGATTACCTGAACCTGCTTCATGGCATCGTATTTGCCGAGAACGACACGGTCACTGAAGATCAGTTCATCACTCACGACCGCTACACTATACAAGTAGCTATCCCGGAAGGAGCACGGACCGGCAAGCTCACGCTGACCGATCTCGCTACGTCTCCTACTGAAATTCAGACCGATGACGTGCTGGAGGTCAACCTGCCGACTGTTTCTGGCATCACGCCCGAGACCCCAAAGGCTGGACAAACCATCACAGTGAGTGGTACAGGCCTTACCCAGATTGCCAGCGTCAAGCTCAATGGCGCTACCGTTGGAGACTCAACGTTCATCTCCCAGGGCGCACAGACCCTCTCATTTGCCTTGCCCGACGAGGCTACCGATGGTGAAGTGACCCTCATTACAAAGTCAGGCGTAAGCATTCCGGCTGGAACTATCACCACGGTGGTGCCTTCCAACCTCAGTGCTGCACCCTCACCCGTGAAGAATGGCGATGAAATCAGTATCTCGGGCAGTGACCTTGACCTCGTCACAGGCATTGCATTCCCGAACGCCGCAGGTGAGTTAAAGTCGGTTTCCGCCACAAAGGTGGTGGCTGTTGTTCCCGAAACAGCTCAGGAAGGCGACATCACGCTGAGCCTTGCCAATGGTAAGACTGTTACGGTAGCCTATACCTTGGTGAAGCCTACTGTCACCAGTTGTACTCCCACATCGCTTATAGCTGGTAATACGGTGATAATCAAGGGTACCAACCTCGACCTCGTGTCGTCTGTAACGTTCCCCGGAGAGACTGCCCAGACCGTGAGCGAGTTCTCCGCCCAGAACGCATTGGCCATCGCTCTGACGGTTCCTGCCGCGGCCTCAGGTACTGGATTTACCCTGAATCTGAAGAACGGATCGACCGTAGAGATTGCTTCTGGTCTGACCATTCAGGCTGCCACAGACCCGTCGGTGGGTGCCATCAATCCGGCAAGTGCCACGGCTGGCTCCACGATTACTATCTCTGGCAAGAACTTCGACAAGGTAGAGAATGTCTATATTGGTTCTTATAAGGTGACCAAATACAGTACTCGCACTTCTACAGAAATCGTTTGTCAGGTTCCTGCAACGGCCGAGGCTGGCACTTATAAGCTCTCGCTCGAAGGCTTTGACGGTACTGTCTATGACGGTGGCACGTTCGAAGTGGCTTCCGCAGAGTTGGATATCCGTGCATGCTGTGTCAACCAGAGCGATCGAAGCGTAGTGATGAGCTTCCCGTTGAACATCTCTTGGGACGACTCCGGACGCTTCCGTATCCAGAACAACCTGCAGCCCAGCCTGAAGGATTTGAAGCTCACGGCCGGCACATCCAAGGTTGTGTTCTACAAGTCGGGCACCGGACAGATCCAGTTCAACGACCCCAACTGGTCGTCACTCATCACCGTAGCCGACTGGAATGGCACGGAATCCTCATTGGAGATTGTGCTTACCCAGGACATGATCGACTGGATTACAGGTACAAAGACCGACGGTTGGAGCAACACCTGCTTCATCGTCCAGGGTGATGGACTCACTATCTCCAAGGTTACCATCATTCCTTGACCTGCGGGAAGATCCCGATTAGAATTATCGAGATAATCAAATGGAAGAATGGATGCATTGTCAACTTTGAGGTTTGCCCCCAAATAGACTTGGTAGCCATTCTCCCATTTGCTTGTTTTTTTATCAATAGGTTTATCCAATTATGAAAAGATTGTTTTTTACCTGGCTTGCAGTCGTATGCGCCGTAACTTGTTTTGCCGATACGGGCAAGTCTTTGTTTCTCACGTTGACGGATAACACCAAGGTGGAGTTTGCGCTTGCCGAGACACCTGCCATTATGGTGGCAAACGATACCCTCACCGTTGTCACCACCTCAACCACGGTAACTTATCTTCTGCAGAAGGTCAGCACCATTACTTATGGGGTCACCACGGCTGTTCATGCTGTGATCCTCGATGGAGTGTCTATCACCCCCGAGCGTGTCGTTTTCGACGGTACAGCTTGTTCTGTCCGCATCTTTGCCCTTGACGGCAGCAGGGTGACAGCCCATCCTGTGGTGGTTGGCAACCAAACCATCGTGCCGCTTGGCAACTTGCCCCATGGCATTTATATCATCAACATGAATGGTCAATCCGTTAAAATCGCAAGAAAATGAAAAAGTGTCTCTCCTTTCTTTTCACCGTTTTCCTGGCGATGACGGTGTTTGCCCAGACCGATGGCGACCAGATTATCATCCAGTCGACCGGTGGCACCAAGACTGTTTATAATCTGACAGGTACGCAGAACGTTGTTTCTTCATTGCAACACTCGACCGATGGCAAGATGGAGGTCTATCTCAAAGGCCTCGAAGACTTCGGTGCATGGGAAACTTATAATGTCGACTCCATCAGTAGCATCATTTTTCAAGTCCAGCGGGCGAGCGATGTCAGCGGGATTACGTTGGCCGATGCAGCGGCTTCCGATGCTACGAAAAACCTCTACCGCTATCTGAAACTCAACTATGGCAGCAAGACGCTGTCTTCGGTCATGTCTGATGTGAGCTGGAACCATGATGTGGCAGATGCTATCTATGGTAAGACCGGCAAGTATCCGGCCATCAATTGTTACGACTTTATCCATATCTCTGTGCCCGACGGCAACGGCTGGATCAACTACAACAACCTCACACCGGTCACGGAATGGGCTGATGCAGGCGGGCTTGTGTCGCTGATGTGGCATTTCAATGTACCCATATCGGAGACAACCACTGTCGGAAACGATGGCTCCGGCGTGACCACCGACCCTTCGGAAACAACCTTCAAGGCTTCCAATGCCCTTGTGTCAGACACGTGGGAGAACCGTTGGTTCTATGAGCAGATGGACCGTGTCGTCAATGTGATGCTCCGGTTGCAGGATGCAGGTATCGTCGCATTGTGGAGACCGTTCCACGAGGCGGCTGGCAACAGTATGCTGAAATCAGGTGCAAGCTGGGCGACAGCATGGTTTTGGTGGGGTGCCGACGGTGCCGACACATACCGTAAGCTGTGGCAAACCATGTTCACCTATTTTCAAAGCAAAGGTGTGCACAATCTCGTCTGGGTATGGACATCGCAGAATTATAATGGAGATTCATCGTCATACGACAACGATGACAGCTGGTATCCTGGCGATGACTATGTGGATGTTGTGGCTCGCGACCTCTATGGCTTTACAGCTGCACAACAGAAGACGGAGTTTACGGAGCTGCAGACCCGCTATCCCGACAAACTGATAACCCTTGGCGAGTGTGGCACCAATACGGATACGGGTACATCGACGGCCGATGTGGCTGAGGCTTGGAATGCTGGTGCCAAGTGGGCGTGGTTCATGCCTTGGTATGGCACGACCCTTCCTGCTGACAGCTGGTGGCAAAGTGTGATGAACGAGTCATGTGTCATCACCCGCGACGAGGTCAACCTCAATGCCACCATGGTAGAGGAAGCGGCCAAGGATGCTGTTCTTAATATGGGATTAGGCTTCAATCTGGGCAATACCCTGGATGCCTGTGGCCTGGGCACCGGCTATGCGCCGACGGCTTATGAGACGTTATGGGGACAACCTGTGACGACTGCTGCCATGATGGAGTTTCTGAAACAGGGGGGATTTAATGCCGTGCGCATTCCTGTCACCTGGTATGAGCATCTTGATGATGCAGGCAACGTAGATACAACTTGGATGAATCGCGTACAGCAGGTGGTCGACTACGTGCTTTCGGCCGACATGTACTGCATTGTCAACGTCCACCACGACACCGCGGCGGGTAGTGGGGCATGGGTCAAGGCCGACGATTCCAATCATAGTTCCAACGCCTCACGGTTCATCAATCTTTGGACGCAGATTGCCAATCGCTTCAAAGACTACGACCATCATCTGCTCTTTGAGGGCTACAACGAGATGCTCGATGCCTCCAACACCTGGAATGCACCTCAAAGCACCGACAGCTATGCTGCTCTCAATGCCTATGCGCAGGACTTTGTCACTGCCGTGCGTGCCACGGGGGGAAACAATACCGTGCGCAATCTCATCGTCAATACCTATGCTGGTGCCCACGGTCAGGCCGTGCTCGACAACTTTGTAGTGCCCACAGACAATGTCGATGGGCATCTGGCCGTTGAGGTTCACTCTTACGACCCTTATAACTGGATCAACACTTATGGATCATGGAACACGACTTGCAGCAACGAGCTTCAGTCGATGTTCAGTCTGCTCAACACGCGATTCGTCGGTCAGGGCATCCCTGTCATCATAGGCGAATACGGCACACATGGCGACAATGCTTCTGTCAATGGCTCATCTTCTGCTACCTTGAAGCAGGCGGCGGCTGATCAGGCGGCTGATATGGTGCGTCAGGCTAAAGCTCTGGGCATCGCCACCTTCTATTGGATGAGCATTTTCGATGGTACAGACCGTGCCGTACCCCAATGGACGCTCTCCTCGACGGTCAGTGCCATGGTCAGTGCGTATAACGAATAACGAAAGATGAAAAGGACGACTTTATTTTGTGTGATGTTGTCGGCTTTGCTTTGCTTCTCATGTGGAGGCAAGCGCAAGTCGTACGACGAGATGGGAAGTAACGGGCTCACTACCCGCACAGAGAACCTCCAGGCCAATCTCCGCACGTTTGTCAATAAGGGTGTGCTGGTCGGACAGCAGTATGGCACGCTTGAGGGCATCGGCTGGCGGGGTGACTCTGTGGGGCGTAGCGACATCCAGAGCATCTGCGACGACAGCCCGGCCTGCAGCGGATATGAGCTGTGTGGCATTGAACAGGGACAGAAACTGAACGCCGATTCCATCGCTTTCACTGCCATCCGACAGGATGCGCTGCGCCTTTTCAGGCGTGGCGGACTCCTTCTGATGACGTGGACGATGCCCGACTATCGGGGTGACGACCGTCTTTTCGAGACGTGGACCACCCGGTTGGCCGACTATCTTGCCTCGTTGCAGGATGATTATGGCATCAAGGCTCCCGTGGTGCTGCTTCTCTGTCCGCAGGACGGAAGGTCGTGGTACACCCGTCTCAGCCCTGAGGACTATAAGTTGCTGTTGGAGAAGACCATCAGCCGACTGAAAGATTTGGAGGTCAGCAATGCGTTGTATGGCTGTTCGTGGACCCGTCTCGACGACAAACAGCGTGTGGAGTCGTCCCTGCCCGATGGCATCGACGTTCTCAACCTGTCGCTGTTGCAGTCCCGTGGCACGTCCCCGCTGTCCCTTTCCGATTTCAACCGCCATCTGTCTGCCCTCATGGAGTTGGCGCAGTCGCACAATCTGGCCCCTGGGCTGACCACCGGCATCGAGGGTCTCCCTTCGCCCGACTATTTCTCCGGCACCCTTCTTTCCGTCATCCGCCAGCATCGGTTGTCCTATATTCTCTTCGGGCCTAATCGAGGAGAGTTCCGTGATGGCCATTTCTATGTCCCTTATCCTGGTTGCGACAACCGCCTCATTGATGATTTCGTGAAGTTTTACAACGACGATGCCACCATTTTCCTCAATGGCCTCAATGGATTGTATCTGAAGAAATGAGTTTACGGGCAAAATCATTTGTCTGTGTTTGATGCCATCCTCGATGGCATCCCAATCTTTGAGTGCTGTCAAATGATTCTTTGTTTTGTGTCTTTTGTGGACAATGATATATCCAGTCCACAAAAGATACAAAATTCTCAAAATAGCAAGTAGCTTTCTTTTCATTTCACAAAGTCTCGCTTTGCGAGATCAAATGACACAAACATGCTACGCATGAATAGCCCAAACCGATGCTAAGGTTTTATTCTCAAATCCCGCGAATTCCTGATGAAATAATTTGAAGAATGTCATCTTTCTGGCATCAAAATTTCATTTTTGCTACATTCGTGATAAAATGTGCGAAAAAACGGCTTTTTGGGAAGCCTTGATACACAGTGACTTGTATTTCTTTGACAAATTCTTGTTTTACGATTAGGTACTAATCGTCGGACGATTAATACCTAATCGCAACACGATAAGATAGTAATCGCACGGGGATAGCATAGGAAAACGGGTACGAAATAGGCAAAATATGCGATAAAAATCATCAAAAACGGACATAAACCTCCTTTTTGTCATCCTGTCAACCCATGTTCGTGCTATCTTCATCTCATTTTCTACACCTTTCCCATCCTTGTTGCTTCCTCTTAATTTCTTGACCTTATCCTTACAAAACAAAATTCCCCGGCCAGCATCCTGACCAGGGAATTTCACTACAGTTTCATTTATTATTCATTCACTCACTCCCCATTTTCTCACCTGACAACACAGTCTTCCTGCTCATCTTCTGATGTCATTTCAGCATCATATCCATGCCTACCTGCTCATCTTCCGATGTCATTTCCATCTGTTTATCCTGGTAATCA
>JAEAMQ010000065.1 GCA_016901395.1 Prevotella sp.
ACCGCTTCTCGGATGAATGCCCCCTGCTTTCAAAAGTACATCACAACCCATTATTGTTTTTCATTGTTCTCATCTGTGGTTAAAAAAAGGGGTGGCAGGGATATTCTCGGATGACCTTGCGGAGCAAGGATGAGAGATTTTCTGCGATAAGCACTTCCCACGCGAAAGCCAAAAGAAAAGATATTCTCCAGATATTCTGGGATGCCACGCAGTGGCGCGGAGGAAACTCTCTCGTAATAAACGCAATGAACGCAATCTTTAATTTCTCGCAGATGGCGCAAATAACTCGCGCGGTAGAAAGATCACCGTTGCCGGTAGTTTTCCACGTAGTCGTCCACCTCGACGTAGATATAAATCTTGTAGTGGGGGAAGTCGGCGCGGATGTGCCGCTCAATATCGTTGATGATGCTGGGAGACTGACTCTCAAACTGTTCCTTGAGGTCTATTTTGGCCGTCACGAGGATGTCTGTGGGACTCATGTGGATGGTCTTGAGATTGATGAGCCGCGACAGTTCCTCGCGCTCAAACGAGCGGCGGAGAATCTTCAGGTCGTGCTCCGTGGCACTCTCGCCGATGATAAGACTATAGAACTCGCGCGCCAGAAACAGGGCGGCCATGCAGAGCAGCAGTCCGATGAGCACACCCGAGAAGGCATCGAAGAATGGATTACCGGTGAAATGGCTCAGGGCCGTGCCCGCCATGGCGAGCAGCAGTCCGATGACGGCGCAGGTGTCTTCGGCAAAGATGATGAGTATCTCGCTGTGGCGGCTCTCATGGAGAAAGCGCCAGAGCGGGAGGTGCTCGGTGTTGAGCTCGCGTATCTCCTTGAACGCCACGCGGAGGCTCGACGACTCGATGATGATGTCGACCAGCAGAATGGCCATCACGAGCCACGTGTTTTCCACAGTGTGCTCGGGATGGAAGAGTTTCTGCGTGGCTTCCATCACACCCAAGGCACCGCCGGCGAAGAAAAGCATCATCGCCACGACGGTGGAATAGAAATACTTGGCACGCGCCTGACCGAAGGGGTGGGTGGTGGTGGCCTGTTTGCGGGCCTGACGGTCGCCCACGAGGAGCAACACCTGATTGGAACAGTCGACCACGCTATGGATCGACTCGTTGAGCATGGCGGCCGAACCGGATATGGCGTAACCCACAAACTTGGACGCGGCCACGAGGATGTTGGCGGCGAGCGCGGCGATGACACTGAGCATGCCGCTGTCTTTCTTTTTTTCCTTCGTCATGGTTTTGTTTGAATGTTATGGTTGCAAAGTTACAAAACGATTGGAAAAAACCGCGCTTTCCGCCAAAAGATTATGCTGCGTGTGTGCCATCAATATCCGATGGTGAAACGCTCGCGGTGGTGCTGCGGACGCTCCAGCTCGTCGACCATCGCCACGGCATAATCCTTCACCGAGATGTGGCTCTCGCCGTTGGCGTCGACGATGAGGTCGTCCTTGCCGAGACGGAACTTGCCGGTGCGTGGGCCGTCGGCATCAAACTGTCCGGCGGGCGAGAAGAACACCCAGTCTATGTCGTCTACCGTGGTGAGCGTGTTGAGATAGAAGTTGCCCAGCGACCGCACGGCATCCATGATGTCGTCGGGGATGGCCCCACTGTCGACCACCCGCAGTCCGGGTGCGCAAAACAGCGTGCCCGCACCGCCCACGATGAGCAGCCGCTCCACCCCGCTGCGACGGGTCTCCTCCAGGATATGGTTGTAGTTTTGCAGCGTCAGCTCAGCCATCGCCGGATTGCCCCAACCGGGGTTGTAGGCCGAGATGATGGCATCCTTGCCCTGCGCCAGTGCCGTGAGCGTGTCTTCGTCGGCCACATCGGCACTCACCGCCTCCACGCCGTCGAGATGGGGCAGTTTCTCCACGTTGCGCACCACAGCCGTCACGCGATGTCCACGGCTCACCAGTTCATTCAATATCTCCGACCCCACAAATCCCGTGGCGCCAATCAGCAATACATTCTTTGTTTCCATAATTCTGTTATCTTAATGATTTATCGTTTATTCTTAATGATTTATCTGTTTCCTTAATGATTATCGTTATTCTTAAAGATTTATCATTGTTCCTAATGTTTTATCGTATTATTCTTTAATACTTTATCGTTGTCTTCCCGCAAATATCCTTTTGCGAAAATCTCTGTCTGTTGTTTGCAAAGATAGGTTTTCTCCGCCATTCCCACAAGAAGGCACCGTTTGGTGGGCTACACACCACGAGGTAGGAATTGCCCTGTCTACGGCATTCCATCTCGTGGGGTTTAACCTAAATTAACAAGATTGGGTTAAACGGTAACTATTCAGCGGTAATAATCTGTCAATAACTTCGTATGCAAAATCTTGTAAAATGCTAACACAAAGTGTCTGTTTTTCTTGCATGTTTGAGATATTTTTTGTACCTTTATACCTATGAAAGAGT
>JAEAMQ010000066.1 GCA_016901395.1 Prevotella sp.
TGTCAGAACGCTAACAATTCTTACCGATGAAAAACGGCAAAGGAGGGTCACAAAACAGCACAGAAAAGAGCCATGAATTTGGCGAAAACCTTTTGGCTAAGGGTAATAAAAAAACAGACATTGAATAGAACTTCAATGTCTGTCAGGAATGATTTTCAACCTTAAAAATCTGAGCCTCTTGTCGGATTCGAACCAACGACCCCGAGATTACAAATCACGTGCTCTGGCCAACTGAGCTAAAGAGGCAGGTGGGCAAGCTATTCTTATCGCGTCGCTACAACCAAGTACCCTTGCTATGTTCCCATCCTGGGGGATTCCGAGGGAGCTGACCGTAAGAGACTTGCCCATGTCAACCATGCGTTTCCACATTAGCGGGTGCAAAGGTAAGCATTTATATGTGAAACTTGAAAGGCTCTATGCAAAAATCCAAACTATTTAACAATATTTTTGAAACTCCCCTCCCTCACACCGCTTTGTTATTATATAAAAATGTGTAACTTTGCAATCAATTATGATGAATATTGCTGCACTCTTACAAGTCAAGGCCTTTGCCCGTCAGGACGGCGTGTTTCTGGCACTGCTCTGGATCGCAGGTTTTCTGTTGATGATGTTAGTTCCAACTTCATCTTGGGGAAACCTGATAACCTTGTCGACCCCATTCTTTGTAGGATGGCTGCTCATACGGTTTCGTAACAATGCGCTCGACGGAGAACTTTCGTTTCTAAGAGGGTATGTATACTCATGCTATACCTTTTTCTATGCCTCTCTGATATTTGCTGTGGCACAGTACATCTTTCTCAGATACTTTGACAATGGTGCCTTAATGACAATGCTTCTCAACAGTATCAACGTGCTGGAAGCTGCCTATAAGGAAAGTAAGATGAGCGGTAGTTCGACCACTGCAGAGTTACGACAGGCATTGAGCCTGATTGGGCAGATGTCTCCCATACAGCTGACATTTACCTTCATGATGCAGAATTTATTCTTCGGAGCCATACTAAGTTTACCAATTGCTTTTTTCTGTAAAAAGAAAAAAGCGTGAATTTGAATTTGAAACACCATCAAACTATGGACATATCTGTTATTGTTCCCCTCTACAACGAGGATGAGTCACTGCCAGAACTTCATGCGTGGATTACCCGTGTGATGGACGACAACCATTATTCATATGAGATTATATTTATCAACGACGGGTCGACCGACCGCTCTTGGGATGTCATTGCAGGGCTCGCTGCGAAAGACAACCACGTGAAAGGCATCAAATTTCGCCGCAACTACGGCAAGAGTCCGGCATTGTTCTGCGGATTTAAGAAGGCTGAAGGCGACGTGGTAATCACGATGGATGCAGACCTTCAGGACTCCCCCGACGAAATACCGGAACTCTATCGCATGATTACCGAGGAGCATTACGACTTGGTCTCAGGCTATAAGCAGAAACGATATGATCCGCTGAGCAAGACCCTCCCAACCAAACTTTTCAACGCCACGGCAAGAAAATTTTCTGGAATCCACAATCTCCACGACTTCAACTGTGGCCTGAAGGCCTACCGCAAGGATGTGGTGAAGAACATAGAAGTGTATGGAGAGATGCACCGTTATATCCCCTATTTAGCAAAAAATGCAGGATATAATAAGATAGGAGAGAAAATTGTGCACCACCAATCGAGGAAATACGGCAGTTCCAAGTTTGGCATCAACCGTTTTTTCAATGGCTATCTCGATCTGCTCACATTGTGGTTTCTTACCAATTTCGGCAAAAAACCGATGCATGTTTTTGGTTTGATCGGTAGCTTTATCTTCCTCATCGGCTTCATAGCCCTATGCTATCTGGGTATCGAAAAAGGCATAAACCTCTACCAAGGCACCTATGGCGACCTGCTTGCCGACCACGCGTCGTTCTATGTGGCACTGACAGCACTCATTCTGGGTTCGCAATTCTTCCTCGCCGGTTTTATCGGCGACTTGCTGAGTCGGCAAAACCCCAACCGCAACGATTATCAGATTGAACAAATCATCGACTGACATGACTCAAAGATTCAGACATAGCTGGCTACATGTCTTGATGCTCCTCTCTGTGGCTTTCATGGTCGCTTGTTCGAGTGTCGACTGCCCACTGAACAATACGGTATATACCAACTACAAGCTTATGGGGAATGTTACCACACTGCCCGACACGCTTACCATATCAACCACGCGTCAGAATGGCTCAGACTCTGTGCTCATCAATCAGCAAGTGAACACAGATAGTTTTACCTTGCCCATGAGTTTCGGGTTGGACGAAGACATTCTTTTCTTTCAAACCAATCAACTGAAGGATACCGTTTGGGTGGCCAAGACCAATCGCCCCCACTTTGAGTCAGTGGATTGTGGACTCAACTATTTCCACACCATTACCGGAGTGAAATACACCCGCAATGCTATCGACTCCATCGTTGTTAAACAAAAGGAAGTGACTTATGATGCCTCACAAACGCATTTCTACATTTATTTTAAGGAGTATCGTTTTTAGCCTGGTGGTTTTCTCGATGCCGCAAGCCTACGCACAGACATCAAAGAAGGAAGCCCAAGAAAAACTCAGGCTCAAACAAATAGACGACTCCATCCCCTGGTTCAGGGGAATACAGGTTAAGGCCGACCTGGTGGGACTGGTGCAGAAGCTGGTATCCGACTACGGTCAGTATGAGGCCGGTGTGAGGGTGAACCTCAAAGACAAGTATTTTCCCACTATAGAGTTAGGTCTCGGTAAGGCAGACCACAACGATATCGTCACCCAGATATCCTATAAAACATCTGCCCCCTATGGTAAGATAGGTGCCGACTTCAACATCATGAAGAATAAACACGACATCTATCGTGTGTACGTTGGTTTCCGCTATGGCTATACATCTTTCAAATTTGATGTCGATCATCCAGACATGATAGATCCAGTGTGGGGCGGAACCACGCCTTTCACCGGCCATAACATTAAGGCCAACTATCATTGGATGGAATTATTGGCAAGCATAGACGCTAAGATATGGGGGCCGGTGCACATGGGATGGAGTGCAAGATATAAACGAAGACTACATTATAATAATGGAGAACTGGGAAACGTATGGTACGTTCCCGGCTTCGGCAAACAAGGGTCCACACGCCTCGGGGGGACTTTTGATATTATCATAGAACTATAAAATGAAAGAACAAAAAAGAAAAATAAAGCTTTGGCAGGTGCTGTTTCTCGCAATTCTGATTGTAGGAACAATATTCATCATCAGGCAACAGCGCAACATGCCATATCAGCACGATGAGGGTTTTATCTTCGGCACCGTATATCACGTGACTTATCAGAGTGACAAAAACCTCAAAAGCGAGATAGAATCGGAGATGAAGAAAGTGGACAATGCATTATCCACTTTCAACAAATCATCTGTGATTTCACTCGTAAATCAAAATAAATCTGTGAAATTGGACAAGATGTTTACCGACGTTTTCAGCATGTCGGAAGACATTTCCAAGGAAACCGATGGTGCTTTTGACATTACGGTGGCTCCACTTGTCAACCTCTGGGGATTTGGATTCAAACATGCTACGGCACCCTCCAAGCACGTTATCGACTCCATCAAAGCTTTTGTAGGTTATCAGAAAGTAAGTCTCCAAGGAGGTCGGATCGTCAAGAAAGACCCTCGTCTCATGCTCGACTGCTCGGCTATCGCGAAAGGTTATGGTGTGGATGTTGTGGCCAATTACTTGAGAAAACAGGGAATCAAAAACTTTATCGTGGAGATTGGTGGTGAAATCGTATCGAGCGGTATCAGTGAAAAGCGTTTGCCTTGGAAAATAGGAGTTACCAAACCGGTGGATGATTCAACCCAGATTGACCAGGAATTGCAAACGATTCTAAACGTAACCGACAAAGCAATGGCAACGAGTGGCAACTATCGGAACTTTTATTACAAGAACGGAAAGAAGTTTGCACATACGATTGATCCAAGCACGGGGTATCCGGTGCAACACAGCATCTTATCGGCTACTGTAATAGCCGACCGATGTGCCACTGCCGATGCATACGCAACATCGTTCATGGTGATGGGAATGGAGAAGGCACAAGAACTTCTCAAACGCCACCCTGAACTTTTGGTATATATCATTTACGCAGACAAGAATGGAAAAAACAAAGTTTGGTACTCCTCTTCGATGAAAGAAAAAATCATCGAATAAATAGACCTCTGCTGATATGGAGAGTTTTGTTCTATATAACAAACTTATTACCCTTCCACTGTTTCTGGGGATGAGCAAGGACGATTTGGAACGAATAATATCGACTACAAAGTTTGACTTCCAAAAAGCCGAAGCGAACAATCTGATCGTAGAAGAAGGTGAGAAGAGCGGACAACTGTTATTACTTGTAGATGGCGAGGTACAAATGGAGACTCCATCAGACGACAACGGATATTCTGTTATCGAGTTTGTCAAAGCTCCTGCCGCCATTCAACCCGAAAGAACATTTGGTTTAACCCAACGTTATAGCAGTTCTGTCAGAGCCACTACGCCAAGTAGTCTCATCCGTATCAACAAAAACGAGACACTGAGACTGACGAACGACTCGCTTATCTTCCGTCTGAACTTGCTCAATATCATATCTACGGCACTCCAAAAGAAGAATCACGAGGCATGGAAAATGGTTCCACAGAACTTGGACCAACGCATTTGCAGATTTTTTACAATACACTGTACACACCCCGGAGGGCGCAAAATCTTTAAAATAAAAATGAGGAGATTGGCAGCAGAACTCAATGACAACCGGCTCCATGTGTCCCAAGCACTGCATCGAATGAGTGAAAAAGGCATCTTGACCATGTCAAGAGGTAGTATAGAGATACCTTCCATAGAGCGTATGATAGGCAGTTGGTGATAAGTTAAATTTTACTTATAAGCCAAGTGTATCCAATCTTTTTATTATCTTTGCAATTATAGAATCATAGAGAAAGCCATAGTGCGTTATGAACAATTCTGAGACAAGGAAGAACCCTTTTATGGAGCCTTATGAGACCCTCCATAATACCACTCCATTTAACAAGATAATATTTGAGGATTACGAGGAAGCATTCATGGAAGGCATCCGTCGTGACAATGAAGAAATAGACAAGATAGTCAACAATCCCGAAGAGCCTACATTCTATAATACCATCTCTGTAGAAGACAAATCCAAAGGCCCTCACTACTATGATTTGCTTGACAGGGTGTCCACAGTCTTCTCTTGCATGATGAGTGCTGAGACCAACGATGATTTGGAGGCGTTGGCACAGAAGTTGAGTCCGATACTGACCCAACACGGAAATGATGTGATTTTCAACAAAAAACTGTTTGAGCGGGTTAAACATGTGTATGACCATCACGGCGAATTGACACCTGAGGAGCAGACTCTGCTGGAGAAAGAATACGATGCCTTTGTGCGGAGCGGTGCATTGCTCGACGAGGAAGACAAAGACAAGTTGCGCCAGCTTACTGAAGAAGTCAGCATGCTTACCCTCCAATTTTCCCAAAATCTTCTTAAAGAAAACAAGGCATACACCCTGCATATCACAGACAAGGCACTGCTTGACGGACTGCCCGACACAGCAATAGAGGCCGCTGCGCAGACCGCTGCGGAGCGAAAGCTCGAGGGATGGGTGTTTACACTGGA
Source organism: Prevotella sp. (assembly GCA_016901395.1). Taxonomy (GTDB): domain Bacteria; phylum Bacteroidota; class Bacteroidia; order Bacteroidales; family Bacteroidaceae; genus Prevotella. The sequence continues at coordinate 5,663 of JAEAMQ010000066.1, forward strand.
TTATCCCAGCTATTCGCCGTTCATGTCATACTCCACACAGCGTGCCCTCCGAGAGCAGATGTATATGGCCCGCAATACGGAATGTATACACGACAACACCGAAAACAACCTCAAAATCTGCCAAAAGCTGGTGAATTTGAGACGTGAGATGGCTCAGTTGCTGGGCTATCAGACCTACGCCGACTATGTGCTCAAACATAGAATGGCTGGGAATGTGGACAATGTATACAAGTTGCTGAACGACCTTATTGATGCCTACAAGCCCACGGCCGTCAAGGAAGTGGAGGCCTTGGAGGAGAAAGCCCGCAAGATGGAAGGCGCTGACTTCAAGCTGGAACCATGGGATTTCTCATTCTATGCCCACAAACTCCAGATGGAAAGATACAACCTCGATGCCGAAATGCTGCGTCCTTACTTCCAATTGGATAAGGTCATCGACGGCGTTTTCGGTCTTGCTGGCAAACTCTATGGCATTAGTTTCAAGGAAAACAAGGACATTCCTGTGTACCATCCCGATGTCAAAGCCTACGAAGTATTTGACGAAGACGGTAGCTTTCTGGCTGTTTTCTACGCAGATTTTTATCCCCGCGACGGCAAACAAGGCGGTGCTTGGATGACCGAATTTCAGGGACAGCACATCAATCGCAAAGGTGAGAACACCCGTCCACATGTCAGTGTGGTGATGAATTTCACCAAACCTACCGAGACAAAGCCCGCACTGCTCACCCTGAGCGAAGTCGAAACCTTCCTCCATGAGTTCGGGCACTCCCTGCATGGCATGCTGGCCAACACCCGATTTGAAAGTCTTTCGGGCACCAATGTGTGGTGGGACTTCGTAGAAATGCCTTCGCAGTTCATGGAAAATTATTCTACTGAGAAGGAATTCCTGCGCACTTTTGCTTTCCATTACCAGACAGGCGAATCCATTCCCGATGATCTGATTGATCGCATTCTGCAGAGCCGCAACTTCAATGTGGCATACGCCTGCATGCGACAGGTGAGTTTCGGCTTACTTGACATGGCCTACTATACACAGGACAAAGAGTTTACCGAAGACATTATCCCCTTTGAAAAGAAGGCTTGGGCTAAGGCTATGGTCACCGAACAGCGCACCGACACCTGCATGACCGTACAGTTTTCACATATCATGGCAGGCGGATATGCCGCTGGCTACTATAGTTATAAATGGGCTGAAGTGTTAGATGCCGATGCCTTCAGCATGTTCAAGAAGAACGGAATCTTCGACAAGAAAACCGCACAAAGCCTTCGTGACAATGTGCTCTCCAAGGGAGGTACGGAAAATCCGATGATTCTCTACAAGCGTTTCCGCGGTCAGGAGCCAACCATCGAAGCCTTGCTTGAACGGAATGGCATATCCAAATCCTAATACCAATATCAACATGCAAGAAGAAAAGAAACAGGAAGAAAAGCAGAAAGCACTGGATAGCCGCTATCTCCGCATGGCGCGCATCTGGTCAGAGAATTCCTATTGTCAGCGTCGCAAGGTCGGAGCACTTGTTGTCAAAAACAAAATGATCATTAGTGATGGCTACAATGGCACTCCAAGCGGTTTTGAAAATGTTTGTGAAGACGAAAATAATCTCACCAAACCTTATGTGCTACATGCCGAGGCCAATGCCATTACAAAGCTCGCCCGCTCTCACAACAACAGCGAGGGAGCTACTCTCTATGTCACCGCCTCACCATGTATAGAATGCGCTAAACTCATTATACAGGCTGGAATCAAGCGTGTGGTCTATGGAGAGACCTATCGACTTGACGATGGTATCAGGCTCCTCCAAAGGGCAGGCATAGAGGTTGTCTTTATGAATGCAAATGACTAACGAAATCAAAGATGAATAACGACAAAAAAAATAGGTTCATGCCACTGCTGATGGCCCTCTGTGTGGTTATCGGCATCGTTATCGGTTCTTTTTACGCCAACCATTTTTCAGGCAATCGCCTCACCATCATCAACAGTGGTAGCAATCGCCTGAACAATCTCCTGCGTATCATTGACGACCAATATGTGGACAAGGTAGACATCGATTCCTTAGTCGAAAAGGCTATTCCCGAAATTCTTTCCGAGCTCGATCCACACTCCGTCTATATCAGTGCACGTGACGTCCAAGCAGCCAACGACGACCTTAAAGGATCGTTTTCGGGCGTAGGTATTGAGTTTACCATACGCGAAGACACCATCCATGTACAGAATGTCATCAAGAATGGGCCGGCAGAGAAGGCTGGCATCATTGCCGGGGACAAGATAATTTATGTTGACGGTAAGAAATTTGTAGGTAAAATCGTGACCAATGAAGAAGCTCAGCATCGCCTTAAAGGAGCGCAAGGGTCAAAAGTAAAGGTCACCGTATTGCGTTTCGGGCAGTCAAAGCCTATCACATACGAGATAACCCGTGGCGAAATTCCGACCAAGACTGTAACCGCCTCATTCATGCTTGACGACAATACAGGCTATATTAAAGTAAAAAATTTTGGAGAAAAAACATATCCTGAGCTACTCATCGCTTTGGCAAACCTCCAACAACAAGGGTTCTCTAATCTTATAATAGACCTTCGTGATAATACCGGAGGATATCTCCAAAGTGCTGTTCAAATGGCCAATGAATTTTTGCCGGCCAAGAAACTCATCGTATACACACAGGGACGCAAATCTCCGCGTCAGGACTATCGCTCTGATGGGCATGGGGCCTATCAAAACATGCCGCTTGTTGTGCTTATCAATGAAGGTTCAGCATCAGCTTCAGAGATTTTTGCCGGAGCCATGCAGGACAATGACCGAGCCACGATTATCGGTCGCCGCTCTTTCGGAAAGGGTCTTGTACAGCAGCAGATACCTTTCCCCGACGGCAGTATGATCCGACTGACTATTGCCCGATACTACACCCCTTCAGGCCGATGCATACAGAAACCCTATTCGGACGGCAGTGACCCCAACTACGCTTCCGACCTCATTTCGCGCTATCAGCATGGTGAATTCTTCTCGCAAGACAGCATCCACCATACAGGACCGGCATACCATACCGCCATTGGGCGCGTGGTTTATGGCGGAGGCGGCGTGACACCCGATATCTTTGTACCTGAAGATACGTCGAATATAACCTCCTATTACAAGCAGGCCGCCATGAGCGGACTCATTCTCCAATTTGCATTCACCTATACAGACAATAACCGTCAGAAGATGAATGCCTTCCAAGAGATGCTGCAACTGGCCAATTATCTGAGAAATCAGAACACCGTGGAGCAGTTTGCCACCTACGCCGACAAGCACGGACTGCAGCGTCGAAACCTGATGATCAAGAAGAGCCACACCTTGCTGGAGAGGTATATCAACGGGCGTATCATCTACAACATGCTGGATGAACAGGCTTTCACACAGTATATCAATCAAGACGACCCTGTGATTTCCACAGCTTTACGGGTTTTCAAGACCAACGCTGCTTTTCCCAAAGCCCCATCCAAGGTAACTTCTAAGAAGCCATTGGGCAAAGTGGCCTATATGAATATTCCGTTTCAAACCATACATACGCCCCTTAACATGGTGGCCTACCAGCCGAACGTGTGCTAAATTCTTAGAAAATGAACAAGTCTGAACTCAGACAACTCATCAGAGAACGCAAGCGGCAATACTCCAACCAGGCGTTGGAGCAATTGTCGCTTGCCGTCGTATCACGCCTAATGAACCACCCACGGGTGCAGCAGGCCAGCACACTCCTACTCTATTATTCACTTCCTGACGAGGTGAATACTCATGAATGCATCGAGCAGCTCTATCGGATGGGAAAGACCATTCTCCTCCCCAAGGTGATTGACGATGGCATAATGGAAATCAGGCACTATACCGGTGCAGAGAGTATGCAGCTCGGCGCATTCAACATCATGGAGCCAACGGGCGACCTTTCTACCGACTACGCTCACATAAATCTGGCTATTGTGCCGGGCATGAGCTTTGACCCGTCGGGCAACCGACTGGGAAGAGGTAAAGGATATTATGACCGTTTTCTCGTGCAAGTGCCCCAATTATATAAAATAGGCATGTGCTTCGATTTCCAAAAGGTAGCCGAAGTGCCTTACGAGAAAACAGATATCCGGATGAATGAAGTACTCTGATTTTCAAACTATTACCTTTCCCTTTTCATCTTTTCAGTGAAATGGGAAAAGCCGGCTCATATAATATTCTTGTGTTTTTAACATAATTATCTTGAATAGTTTGTTTATCTTTGTATCATGAATAAACCATCCTCCATAGACTACAAAGATGTGCTGTCGCTCTTTCTTCCCCAAGGGCT
>JAEAMQ010000067.1 GCA_016901395.1 Prevotella sp.
CTATAAGAAAAGTCCATTTCAAACTCATTATAGAGTAGAGAAATGAACTTTTCTTTGCTTTTATAGGAGTTCAACTTACAGATTATAAGTTATCAAGTTCCAAATTTGTATTTTGACACACCCTCATCAATAATGATTGTATGAAAGGGAGTGAAGGGAGGAAAACCACGGCTGCCCTGCCCTATCCCTCTACAGATATTGACTACCGGGAAACCGGAAAGCCATGCTGTTACTCATATCTGATGGCCTCGATGGGGTCGAGTTTAGCAGCCTTCTTGGCCGGATACCAACCGAAGAACACTCCCGTAAACGTACACACGGCGAAGCTCATGATGATGGTCCAAATCTCAATGTAGATGGGCCAATGGGCCAATAGTTTCACTGCATAGCTGGCTCCGATGCCCAAGGCTACGCCTATGACACCGCCCGTGACACTCAACAGGATGGCCTCGATGAGAAACTGGTTGAGGATATCCACCCCTCGGGCACCCACACTCATACGCAATCCAATCTCGCGTGTACGCTCTGTGACACTCACATACATGATGTTCATGATACCGATACCGCCCACGATGAGCGAGATGCCGGCCACACAGCCCAAGAGAATGGTCATCATGTCGGTGGTGGAGTTCATCATTGTGGACAGCTCCTCCTGCGAACGGATGTTGAAATCGTCATCATCGCCCTGACTTTCTGCCGTGGCTTCCTTCAGCTTATGGTTGCGACGCAGGATGGTAGTCATCTCCTCGGTAGCCTTGTCGGTCACGTCTTCGGTGATGGCCGAAGCCTGAATCTCGCTCAGATAGGTCTGCGCAAGGATACGTTTCATCACTGTGGTATAAGGTGCAAGCACCAAATCGTCCTGGTCCATGCCCATCGAGTTGTAGCCTTTCTTCTTCAATACACCGATGACACGGAAGGGAATAGAGTTAAATCTCACCACCTTGCCGATGGGATCGCTGCCGTCAGGGAAGAGGTAATCGACTACCGTCTTTCCGAGAATACATACTTTTGCATTGGTCTTGAGATCCTGCTGAGTGAAGATTTCACCGTCGCTCACGGTCAGTTGTCGTATGTCGAGATACTCCTGATTGACTCCATAGATGGTCGACTGGGTATTGTTGTTGCCATAGATAAACTGCCCACTGCTACTCACTACGGGGCTGATGCCCTTGATATAGTTACACTCATCCTTGAGTGTTTGGTAGTCGGTGAGTTTCAGAGTCTCCATCGAAGAGGCATCCTGACGCACACCACCCCGCACATCTGCACCCGGATGAATCATAATCATGTTGGAGCCCATCTCCGCAATATTAGCCTGGATACTACGTTTCGACCCCTGACCGATGGCCAGCATGGTGATGACCGAAGCCACACCGATGATAATTCCCAACGCCGTGAGAAACGAACGCATCTTGTTGGCGAATATCGCCTTGAGTGCAATCTTGAATAAATTGGTATAGTTCATAATGCTATTCGTCCGAATTGACAGGCAGAGCAGCCAGCCCCTCGGCGGCACTCTGGATGTTGTTGTTATACTCATCGCTCACCACCCGTCCGTCGCGCAACTGAATGTTGCGGCTGGAATAGTGGGCAATATCAGGATTGTGGGTCACAAAGATGATGGTACGGCCCTCGGCATAGAGTTTCTGGAAGAGCACCAGAATCTCGAACGAGGTGCGTGTGTCAAGGTTTCCGGTAGCCTCATCCGCCAAAATCACGGCCGGATTGTTGACCAATGCGCGCGCAATAGCTACGCGTTGCATCTGTCCACCCGACATCTGATTGGACTTGTGGTATAGTCGGTTGCCCAGCCCCACGGCCTCCAGTGCCTCGATGGAGCGCTCGCGACGCTCCTTGGCCGACACGCCGGAGTTGTACATCAGTGGCAGTTCCACATTCTCCACGCTCGTCGTCTTGGGCAGAAGGTTATAGTTCTGGAAAATAAAACCTATCTTACGGTTGCGCAGCACAGCGCGCTGGGCCTTGCTCATGGTCCGCACCGATACGCCGTCAAGCAGGTATTCGCCTGTCGATGGGGTATCGAGACAACCCAACTGGTTGAGCAACGTAGACTTGCCGGAGCCTGATTTACCCATGATGGTGACAAATTCACCCTCGAAAATCTTGAACGAGACACCGCGAAGGGCATGCACCGTCTCTTCGCCCACGGTGAAATCACGCTTCACATCCTGTAGTTCGATGACGACCTTCTTGCCTTCTTGTTGATTGACTGTTGCCATAACGACTCCTTTCTATTTCTTGTTTCCGCCCGGATGACTCGGCGCAAACGGACTCGACTCACTCGAAGTGCTGCTACTGGTGTCCTGCGCCGTATCGTCTGTCTTGACACTTACACCCGTGATAACTTTCTCTCCCTGCTTGATTCCACTGAGGATCTGTGTATGGGTACCGTCGGTAATGCCGATGTTCACACTGTGGGCCACCACATAGTTGCCCTCAATGGTCCACACTTTGTTCTTTGCATTGGCCACGTCCTTTATCTTCTTATCGCCCACAGTCTCCTTTTCGGGAGTGTAGCGCAGTGCTTTGCTCGACACACTCAGCACGCCCTTGCTTTCCTGGGTGTATATGGTGACGTTGGCAGTGAGGCCGGGTTTAAGTTTCAGATCGGCGTTGGGGGCACTGATCACCACTTCGTAGGTCACCACATTATTGGTCGTGGTAGCCTCTTGTCTCACCTGTTTCACCGTACCCGAGAACATATCATCGGGATAAGCATCTACCGTGAAGCTCACACGTTCGCCCGTCTTCACATTACCGATATCGGCTTCATCCACATTGGCCACCACCTGCATGTTGGTCAGGTCGCGTGCAATGGTAAAGAGTTCCGGCGTACTGAAGCTGGCTGCCACGGTCTGTCCTTCCTCCACACTCTTGGAGAGCACCACACCGTCGATAGGCGACGTGATGGTGGCATAGCCCAGATTGGTCTGTGCTTTCTGCACACTCTCACGGGCAGAAGCTACCGACTCTTTGGCCTGCAGATAAGACAGGCGCGCCTGATCGTAGTCACTTTTGGCGATAAGCCCTTGTTTGTAGAGCGTGGCATAACGGTTGTAGTTAGACGAATTGTAGCTAAGGGAACTTTCCGCACTGGCAAGATTGGCCTTGGCAGTGTTGAGCTCGCTGATCAGATTGGTCTTGTCAAGCTCTGCAATGACCTGTCCTTTCTTCACCACACTGTTATAATCCACATAGAGTTTATTGACAATACCCGAAACCTGCGTACCCACTGTGACAGAGGTTACTGGCTCTATCGTTCCCGTGGCGGTAATACTGTTTTCGATATTGGCCGTTTTCACTGTTTCTGTGACAAACTGCACTTCCTCTTTCTTTTTGTTGCCCGACAGAAAGAATGCGACAACTGCTGCAATGACAACAATCGCCACTGCCAACCATACTTTACTAATCTTTTTCATAAAGACTGCTTACTAAATAATAATTTCGTTGTTAAACTATGAAAAGCTCCTATTTCAGCGTACCACTTTCATAGAATTTCAGCATATTGACATTAAGAATTGTGAGATACTTAGCTTGGAGTTCTGCCTGCTGTGCCTTTATCAACGCATCTTTTCCATTCATCAGTTCGATGATGTTCTTGAGGTTTTGCTTGAACTGTTCGCTAAGAAGGTCGTAACTGGCTTGTGCACTTTGGGTGCTCACCTTGGCACTCTTGTATTGTGCCTGATTGTTCACCGCCTGCAGCCAATAGTTTTCAATCGTCGAATAAAGGGTGGTCTGCTGATCTCTCAAATCCAGTTCATACGACTGTTTTGACAGGATAGCCTTGTTGACGGCGGTCTTAGTCTGCCTGTTATCAAAAATGGGGACACTGATGGTCACACCTGCTCCGATGCCAAAATTGTTCTTCAGCTGCGTGCCCCACGCATTACTGCTCATCGAAGTGGTATTGGTACTTAGCCCGACATTGGCTGAGATTGTGGGTAATTTCATCTCCTTGGCCATCTTGATCTGCAGAGCACTGCTCTTGATACCAAGCATGGCATTCTGGATTTCAGGCCTGATGTTCAGCGCACTGTCATACACTGCCGCCACGCCGGGGATGCTCTGCAGCGCCATGGCATCCGTCGTCTCAGGGACAACAACATCAAACTCTTCCTGATCGGTGATCTGAAGCAGTTTTTTCAACTGTCGTTTGTAGTCCTTCAAACTGCTTTCTGCCGACACCAATGAGTATTCATCCTGTGCCCGTTGAGCAGTCAGCTGTGCCAGATCGGCCTTGCTCATGCTACCCACCTTGACAAACTCCTGCCCGCGTTCCTCATTCTTCTTTGAGGTTTCGAGGGTCTGCTGATACACCTTGATAGCCTCCTGCGAGTAGAGTATCTGCACATAGAGCTGTGCTATCTGCTCCTGAATGTTGTTGGCAGTGGTCGCACTGTCAAGTTCAGCCTGCGCGGCGGTATACTGATTGGCCTTCACCTGATCGCGGTTGCGGCCACCGTTCCATACCGTCCAGCTACCCGACAGGGCGTAAGTGCCATTGTAATACATCTTCTTCACATTGGTCTGCACCTTGTCTCCGGCAATCACATAGCTACCGGTCTCGGGCCATGGGTTGTAGGTGAGGTTCTGCGAGGTCGATGCCGAGAGCGAGGGCAGCAGGGCAGCCTGGCTTTCTTTCACATCCTCCAGGGCGCTGAGGTGCTGGATTCTCGTCTTTTGCAAAGTGATGTTGTTCTTCAAAGCATAGTCGATGCATTCCTGCAATGACCACTGTTTGGCCTCTATCGGCTGCGATGCTCCCAAGAATGTCAAAGCCAACGCAGCAGCCACAAATGATTTATTCATAAAACTTACTTTTAATATCGGGTTTATTCGTTTGACTGATTATATCGAAAAAAGTTTAAATGGTATCAGAATATTAACAAAAGTTAGGGGAAGTGTTACTCTTTGTTACACTTCCCCTTGTCTTGACTGTCCACTTTCAGACCTACGCAAAATCGTGAAGGCGGGCAATATACTTGCCTAAGATGTCAAATTCGAGGTTGACAACGCTACCCACCTGAATGTCACAGAAGTTGGTGTTGTCCCGTGTATAGGGGATGATAGCCACCTTGAAGCTGTTGTCTGTCGGCTCGCAGACCGTGAGCGAAACGCCGTTGATCGTCACCGACCCTTTGTCTACGGTGAAGTATCCGCGCCGTGCCATCACCTTGTCGAGGGGATATTCAAAGGTGAAATAGGTGGAACCATCGGCATCTTCCATCGCCGTGCAAGTGGCTGTCTCGTCTACGTGCCCCTGAACGATGTGGCCGTCGAGTCGTCCGTTCATCATCATCGACCGCTCCACGTTCACCTTGTCGCCCACCTTCAGCAGTCCGAGGTTCGACCGGTCGAGCGTCTCCTTCATGGCTGTCGTGGTGTAAGTGTCACCGTCGATGCTCACCACGGTCAGACAAACGCCATTGTGGGCAATGCTCTGGTCTATTTTCAGCTGGTCGACAAACGAGCATTTCAATGTGAAATCAATATTTTCCTGATACTTCCTGATGGCCACCACGGTAGCCATCTCTTCTACAATTCCGCTAAACATAATTTCCTTTGGATTCAAGATAAGCCCTGCAGCGGAAACCTCCGGCATCAGTCCGCCGACAGAGTGGTGTTTAAACTTAAAAGGAGAACTGAGAGTTTGGAAGTATATCCGATCTCAATTCTCCATGTTAAAAAGGGGATCATAACGATGATGTGATGAAAACTCCAGCTATAAAAGTTGTGAGAGCTCTCCGCCTTTGTAATCCACCGGCTTTGCAGCTTAGTCGACAAGCGACTGTTGTGGCCCGCCATCAACAAGAGAAGCATTCTCTGTTTTCAATGTAATTTGATGAGTATCCCGATCGAATCGATACAACCCCCCAAAACTTTGCTCCTTTATTCTGATGCAAATATACGGTTTTCCTTTTGTTCCTCCAAATAAATCAATGGTTTTTAACATGCAATATCTGGGGCCCAAAGGCGTTTGAAAATAAAAAAGAATATGCGTTTACTACACCTTATTATATTATTAGGCTCTGTGCTTCCATCCTTAGGACAACTGCATGTCACTGAAAACAAGCAGCGTGCGTTTCCCAATGACATTCCCGCCGGCGACTATAGCGGCATCGCCTGGCTGGGAAACAACCATTATGCTGTGGTGAGTGACAAGGAGAAAGAAGACGGATTTTTCATCTGGGAAATCAATACCGACTCTGTTTCGGGCGAAATTCTCTCGGCCCGCAACCTCGGATTTCACTCCAGCGGCTTCCCCAACCGCGACGACGAGGATATTGTTTACGTTCCCTCAACCGACAAACTATGGATCACGGGAGAAGCCGACAACCGTATCATGGAGTACAACCGCGAGGGGATGAGAACGCCGCGCGAGGTCCAACTGCCCGAAAGGTTCCATCATCTGCCGCCCAACCGCGGACTGGAGGCACTGAGTTATAACGCGCAGACGCAGTCCCTGTGGACCTGCAACGAGAGCGACACCATCTACATTCAGCAGTTTGACAGTCTGCTGCAGCCCGTCCACACCTATCTCTACCATCTCGACGCTCCGCAGGCAGATGCTGCCCAAGCCCAATACTATGCCCACGGCATCGGGACAATCTGTGCGCTTGACGACGGTTCCATCCTGCTGTTGGAGCGCGAGTTTTATGTGCCGCACGCCAAAATCGGCGCGTTTGTCCATTGCAAACTCTATCAGTTTGCGCCCGACGAGGGTCAGAAAGTCTTGAAAAAAGAATGGCGCACAAGTCTCACGCTGTTCGGACGGAGCCTGGCCAACTATGAGGGGTCATGTCTCGGACCGACGCTTGCCGATGGGTCGAGGGTCATGATTCTTGTGGCTGACTCCCAACATCAGTATGGAGGGGTTCTGAAAGACTGGCTGAAGAGTCTGCGTCTGGAGTGGAAATAGGCGGTTGAGGGTCGGTTGCCACAGTTTTGGCAACGGGCCGCAACTTCTCATACGCATCAAAACTATAGCGTCGTCCCATCAGCATTGTGAGAAACAGTGAGACGAGAGAAGCGCTCACCACCATCAGGAAAAACAAAATCTGCAACGCCATCGCTGTCAGTATGTCTGTCCCGCCCATCACCAGAGCCAGCATCAACACGGGCGCTGTGGCAAAAACCAAACCCGACATCTGCTTCATCAGGGGGTTGAGGGCAGCCTGAAAGCTACGTCTCACGAAATAGTTCACGGCCTCACGATGGGTGCTTCCGTTGCCCAAAAGGTAATAATAGAGTTGGTTATGATGGTGCAAACCCATGTAATAGGCATGCAGTGCATTGGCATTGAGGCTGATGCTGCAGCCCGTGAGCCATCCGAAAACGGGGATGAAGAAACGGGCATCAAACGGATTTTTGAGGCCGACAACCAAGAAGAGCACGTATAATCCCACCACAAACGATGCCACCACTAATCCCGATGCCACTGGCAGCAGTAGACGGGCAACCCGCAGATTGGCCTGCCGGATGGTGAGTGCAGCACTTGCCACAGCCATCACAATGCCCGCCAGAATATTCAGCACCACACTGTTCCACCGTACCAGAAGATAGGTGGCACCGCCGGTGAGGACCACCATAGCCACCATTTTAACCAAGGACACCATAAACCGGCGCATACGCCGCAGGTCCATTGCATAGATGATATAAACGGGAATGGCCATCAGCAGCAATCCCAGGAGGAAGCCAAGCAAAGATATTTCCATCGTCTACAGTTTTATAAGTTTATCGCAGGGCACCGCCTGATGCTCGCAAGTATAGAGAACCTCGACCCCATCTGATGTCAGCCGCCGCACAAACTCATAGACCGTATGGGTCTGTGGCATATCGTCCAACAGGATTACGGGTCGTTTCAAGAAGGGCAACAGCGAGATAAGGACCGTCTGCAGGGTTTCGGGCGCGAGCTCGTTTGCCTGACAATCATAGAGCGACGCGTCCAGCCCCAACAACTGCCACTGATCCATGAGGGCCGGCTTGTCGTAATGGATCGACGCATTGGCCCGCAAGTCCAGCACCGAGCGGCAGAGCTCAGACACCAGCATCGGCTGGTCTGGCAGATGCTGTGGCACATAAGCAATGAGCCGTCTGAAATAGCTGGCAGAGCCTACGCCCACCAGTTCGCCGTCGAACGTGAGATAGCCATCGGCGACAGGCTCCAACCCCATCACCGCCCTGAGCAGACGCGTCTTGCCGCTACCCTGCGGTCCGCAGATGCAAACCATCTCGCCCGACTCCATCACGACAGAGACGGGCAGCGACCGACGACCCTGACCAAGAGCCACACTCACATTCTTGAATTCAAGCATATTCCCTTTTTCCCGCAAATTTAGACAAAATAATCGAGAAAGCGAATACCTTACTTTAAAAAAGAAACAACATCTTTCCAAACTCTTACCGACTGGCCCAATCACATTGTCCTTTCATTCGCACGCTGCATCTATCCACACGGAAATTATCGTTGAAATAAATTGAAAAACGGCCTTCCAATATGCTTTCTTTACACTACGCGCCATTTATGGGCCGAAAATACGCCAAAAACAGCAACACAGCAACACGCTATCAGTCAGATACTTGTATTTCTTTGACAAATCATGCAGTTGCGATTACTATCGAATCGTGTCGCGAATACTATCTAATCGCACGACGATTAAGGCCTTTTCGCATGGCCATCTCCCCGTTCTGGAACCACCAAAACACCCTCAAACCACCAGAATTTGATGTTTTCTCACTCAAAAAGGTGGTTTTGCGAGCCCATCATCTCCCTGTTTGGAGCATTTTATGCCGACATCGGCGCTCAGTTATTCACCCGAATTGTGGGCTTTTATTCAGAAGAATGTTGACAAAATCATTCTATAGCCCCATTGTAACCCAGCTTACCCCACCAACCACATCCGCAACATGCACAGCAGAAAACGGCAAGCAAAGCATCCGCACTCCGTCCTCATCCCGCTAAACATCCACGCCCATCCTGAAGTTTTTCGGATTTATTCTCGCAACTTCCAAGTTTATTGAGTAAATTTGCAAGATAAGAATCGCCCGGACTATAGTCTGGGAACAACGACATCGCATGACACCAAACCAATACTCCGACTTCGTGTTGCCCGCAGAATGGGAATGCCAGAGTGGTATACAACTCACCTGGCCCCACGTCGACACCGACTGGAAGCCCTATCTGGACGACATCACCCAAACGTTCATAGAGCTGACCCGCGAGATAGCCCGACGCGAAAAGTTGCTTATCGTGACACCCGATATCGATGCCACACGCGCACAGATTGTGGAAGCATTAGGCACGGAAATCCTCACGAATATCCTGTTCTACGAGTGCCAGACCAACGACACATGGGCACGAGACCACGGAGCCATCACCATGGTGGCACCCCACCCCGCCACCGAATGTTTTGCCAACCACCATCTGCTCGACTTCAAATTCAACGGATGGGGGGAGAAATTTGACTGGCGGAAAGACAATGCCATCAACATCCAACTCTATTACAAGGCTGCGTTTCACGGTGCCTTGGAAAACCACAACGACTTTGTGCTCGAAGGTGGGTCTATCGAAAGCGACGGGCGCGGCACCATCATGACCACCTCGCAGTGTCTTCTCGCCCCCCATCGCAACCAGCCGCTCTCCCAGAAACAGATAGAAGAACGGTTGCTCAACCATTTCAATGCCCATCGCGTGATATGGATAGACCACGGCAATCTCATCGGCGACGACACCGACGGACATATCGACACCATCGTGCGCATGGCCCCGGACGACACTCTGGTCTATGTGGGCAGCGAGGATGCAGAGGACTGTCAGCACGAGGATTTCATGGCGATGGAACGCCAGTTGCAGTCGCTGACCACCGCCGAGGGCCATCCCTACCGGCTGCTGAAGCTCCCCATGCCCCGCGCGATGTATGACGACGACGACCGGTTGCCGGCCACCTACGCCAATTTTGTGATACTCAACGGAGCCGTCATCGTGCCCACCTACCACCAGCCCGACCTTGACCGCCGCGCGATAGAAGTCATCGGGCAGGCCTTCCCCGACCGCGAAATCGTGGGCATCGATGCCTCTACCGTGGTGCGCCAGCACGGATCGCTCCACTGCCTCACCATGCAGTTTCCCCAAGGGGTGCTTGCCGAGGGATAGGGGAAGCATACAAGGATATACTGAAATCACTGTTTACTCAACATTATAACACCGATTTGATTATGGAAACCAAGATAGGAATACTCCAGCTTCACAACGTGGCCGACGTGAAACAGAACCTCACCCGACTGGGCAAGGAAATCGAAGATCTGGCCCGTCGGGGCGCACAGCTCATCGTATTGCAGGAACTGCACAACTCGTTGTATTTCTGCCAGGTGGAGGATGTGGACAATTTTGACCTCGCCGAGCCCATCCCCGGCCCGTCGACCGAGTTTTTCGGTGCGCTGGCCAAGGCCTGTGGGGTAGTCATCGTCACCTCGCTGTTTGAGCGTCGCGCCCCCGGACTCTACCACAACACGGCCGTGGTGATCGAGCGAGACGGCACCATCGCCGGCAAATACCGCAAGATGCACATCCCCGACGACCCCGCCTACTACGAGAAATTCTATTTCACGCCCGGCGATCTGGGCTTCCACCCCATCGACACCTCGGTGGGACGCTTGGGCGTGCTGGTGTGTTGGGACCAGTGGTATCCCGAGGCAGCCCGCCTCATGGCCCTGCGGGGTGCCGAGATACTCATCTATCCCACGGCCATCGGATATGCGCTGAGCGACACGCCCGAGGAACAGGAGCGGCAACGCGAGGCATGGACGACCGTGCAGCGCGGCCACGCCGTGGCCAACGGACTGCCTGTCATTGCGGTGAACCGTGTGGGATTTGAACCCGATCCGAGCGACCAGACCGAGGGCATACAGTTCTGGGGATCGAGCTTCGTGGCCGGACCACAGGGCGAACTCCACTATCAGGCATCCACCGACGAGGAAGAGAGCCTGATCATTGAGGTAGACCTGCAGCACAGCGAGGATGTGCGCCGCTGGTGGCCATTCCTCCGAGACCGGCGCATCGACGAGTATCAAGACATCCTGAAAAGGTTTGTCGACTGATAGTCTGAATGTAACAAACAGACCTCCAAGAGCCATTTTTGACAAGAAGAAAGCATAAAAACTATTAAATTTAAAAGAGTTTTTTGAAATTCTTCGTATCTTTGCATCCGACTACAGGCATGTTTGCACTGCTGTTAAGCATCTGACCCTTTAGGGGTTATGCTCCCAGTCACCACGCATGCTCATAAAACGATATTAAGATAATCAGAAAACGGTCAGCAAGAGTGACCGCAGAATGGTATAAATTTCACAGGAGGCCTCCTCATGTATAAATCCAACTCACAGACAGAATATCGCCTGGAATTGCGTCAGAAGATTTTAGAAACAGCAACACGCGAGTTCCAGACCAAAGGTATCAAGGCCGTCAAGATGGACGACATTGCCAACCTGCTCTCGGTGTCGAAACGCACGGTATATGAAATATACGACAACAAAGAGCAGTTGTTGATGGAAAGTGTGAAAGAAGAGCATAAATGTTATGCTTGTCAGATGCACGATTTCGTGGAAAATGGAAATCCGCAGGTGATGGATATCCTACTTGAATTCTACAGACTCCAGATGCGCAATCTCGCAAACGTGAATCCGATCTACTTCGAAGAACTTCACCGTTACCCGCAGATTGTGGCGTGGCTGGAAAACAAGCACAAGGAGAACGACCAGAATGCACAGCTATTTTTCACACAGGGCATCAAGGATGGATTTTTCCGTAGCGATGTCAACTACGACCTGATAACAAGAGTGGGCAGCGGCATGATGAACTACATCATGGAAAATCAGCTCTACAAAATCTATGACATCACGGAGATATTCCGAAATGTCATCATGCTCTTTATCCGCGGATTTTGCACCATGAAAGGTATAGAGGAACTGGAACGTCTCCTGAGTGAGACAAAAAAATAAGTTTAAAGAGACATACCCCTCTCAACACCGAGGCCCTCGGACGTTGAGAGGGGTAAGTCATTTAGGACAAATAACATTATTTTAAGTTCCATTTTTCTCATTATCAAGATTTATTCGTACTTTTGCATTCTATTTAGCAACTAAAGAAAACAACAAGATAGATTATGAGTAAGCAAACAGAGAAGATTAAGGAGCTGGTTGCCAAGCGCGAGAAAGCCCGTCTTGGTGGTGGCGAGAAAGCTATCGAGAAGCAGCATGCCCGTGGCAAATACACGGCCCGCGAGCGCATTGAGATGCTGGTAGACAAGGACAGTTTCGAGGAGTATGACATGTTCAAGCTCCATCGCTGCCATAACTTCGGCATGGAAAAGAAGCAGTTCTACGGCGACGGCGTGGTGGCAGGATCGGCTACGATCGACGGCCGCTTGGTTTATCTCTACGCCCAGGACTTCACCGTGAACGGTGGTTCGCTGTCGGAGACAATGGCCCAGAAGATTTGCAAGGTCATGGATATGGCTATGCAGAACGGTGCTCCCGTTATCTGTATGAACGACTCCGGTGGCGCACGCATCCAGGAAGGTATCTCCGCCTTGGCCGGATACGGCGAGATTTTCGAGCGTAACATTCTCGCTTCGGGTGTCATTCCGCAGATCAGCGCCATCATGGGCCCGTGTGCCGGTGGTGCGGTTTACTCTCCTGCCCTCACCGATTTCATCCTCATGACCGAGGGAACAAGCTATATGTTCCTCACAGGTCCTAAGGTGGTGAAGACCGTTACGGGCGAGGATATCGACTCCGAGCACCTCGGCGGTGCAAGCGTTCATGCCAGCAAGAGCGGTGTGACGAGCTTTACAGCCAAGACCGAAGAGGACGCGATGGAGATGCTGAAGAAGTTGCTGAGCTATATTCCGTCCAACAACACCGAAGAAGCCCCTCGCGTGGAGTGCACCGACCCTATCGACCGCAAGGAAGATTTGCTCAACGAGATACTCCCCGATGACCCCAACCAGGCCTACGACATGTATAAGGTCATCACTGCAGTGACCGACAACGGTGAGTTCTTCGAGGTGCAGCCAAAGTTCGCCAAGAACATCATCACCGGTTTTGCACGCTTCAATGGTCAGAGCGTGGGTATCGTAGCCAACCAGCCTGCAGCCTATGCCGGCGTGCTCGACACCAATGCCAGCCGCAAGGGCGCACGGTTCGTGCGTTTCTGCGATGCGTTCAACATCCCCATCGTGAGCCTCGTGGATGTGCCCGGATTCCTGCCCGGTACGGGTCAGGAGTACAATGCGGTCATCCTGCATGGTGCCCAGCTGCTCTATGCCTACGGCGAAGCCACTGTGCCCAAGGTGACAATCAATCTGCGCAAGAGCTATGGTGGCTCCCACATTGTGATGGGATGCAAGCAGCTCCGCAGCGACCTGAACTTCGCATGGCCTACCGCTGAGATTGCCGTAATGGGTGCTTCGGGTGCCGTAGCCGTGCTCTGTGGCAAGGAAGCCAAGCAGATCAAGGAAGAAGGCGGCGACGTAAAGGCGTTCCTCGCAGAAAAGGAAGACGAATATACAGAGAAGTTTGCCAATCCGTATCAGGCCGCACAGTTTGGCTATATCGACGACGTGATTGAACCTCGCAACACCCGTTTCCGCATCTGTCGTGGTCTCGCACAGCTCGCCGGCAAACGCCAGAGCCTCCCGGCTAAGAAACATGGATGTATGCCAATGTAATTTCATAACATACGTTTCACTTAAAATTACATTCGGATGGATAAAAATATATATGCAGCTATTGCCATGGCACTCTACGAGTATCAGGGCAACAACGTTCATGACAAGGAGCCAGGCATCATCACCATCAAGCCCAAGCAGACGATGTGGAATGCCAAGTTCCTCTCATTCACCGCAAAACCATAAACAAGATGAAAGAATTCAAATATACCATCGACGGAAAAGAATATAAGGTTGAGATTGGCGACATCAACGAAGAGAACTATGTGGCCAGCGTAAAAGTCAACGGAGAGGACTATGAAGTGGCCCTTGAGAAGCCGGCTGAGCCAGAGAAGAAGAAGGTAGAACTGGGCAAACCTGTGGCACAGGAAGCCAGCGACGCACCCGCTTCGGCCGCCAATGTCAACACAGCCAACGCCATCAAGTCTCCGCTGCCAGGCACTATCACCGCAATCAATGTGAATGTGGGCGACGAAGTGCAGCCCGGTGATGCCCTGCTCGTGCTCGAAGCCATGAAGATGGCCAACAACATCGAGACGGAAAAGGCCGGCAAAGTGACTGCCATCTGCGTGAAAGTGGGACAGAGCGTCATGGAAGACGAGCCACTTGTCGTGATTGAATAATTGACCTGAGCAGACCGTGCTGTCAGGCAAAACAGACAGACTGGCAGGCCAAGACAGGCTGAACAAACAGCCTTGGAAGCGGAAACAAGAGAGAGGAAGACGCGATGAATACCGGCAGTCAACCTTTTTCTTACTCCGACAACTTTCGGGCCATTCCCCTGCTCCAATCTAAGGCATTCTGTTACAAAGAATGTTATAAAGGAAGTGAAATACACCTGGTTTTGTGTGAATTCATGCAAAATCAGGTGTATTGTCAATTATATTTTGTAACTTTGTATTCAGAATATTAACTTAGGGAAAGTGTATAATGACTAAAAAGAAGGTATTATTCATTAATCAGGAGATTGCTCCTTATGTTCCGGAGTCCGAAATGTCTACGATGGGGCGCGACTTGCCACAGAAAATCCAGGAAAGTGGTTTTGAAATTCGCACATTCATGCCCAAATGGGGAGCCATCAATGAACGCAGAGGTCAACTGCATGAAGTAATCCGCTTGTCTGGAATGAACTTGATTATTGATGACACCGACCACCCTTTGATTATCAAAGTTGCCAGCATACCGGTCTCGCGTCTTCAGGTCTACTTTATCGACAACGAAGATTATTTCCTCCGTCGACAGGCCATGACAGAAGATGAGAACGGTGCTGAATACCCCGACAATGGCGAAAGAGCCATTTTCTTTGCACGCGGCGTGCTGGAAACCGTAAGAAAACTGCGTTGGACACCAGACATCATCCAGTGTCAAGGTTGGATGGCTGCCGTTGTTCCACTCTATATCAAGACCGTTTATCACGAGGATCCTTCCTTTGCCAAGACAAAGGTTATCACCTCGCTGTTCCATAACCAGCTCAAGACCTCACTGGGAAACAACTTCAAACGTTGTGTGGAATATCGTGAGGCCAAGGCCGAACTCCTGCAGCCTTATGCCGAAGAGTTCGATTTCCTGGAGCTTGGCAAGATGGCCATCGACTATAGCGACGGTGTTGTAGAGGCCGCACAAGATGTCAACTCCAAACTCCTGGACTACGCCAAGGAGAAACAACTGCCCTTGCTCAACTACCCCGGTGAGGATTACACTTCTGCTTATGAAGCGTTCTACCATCAGATCTTGGGTGAGGAATAATTCTGAAAAATAATATTCCACATAAACAATACACTCCATATTCATGAACTCGAAGTTTATTGCGGGTCTCGCACTCGCTTGCATCGCTTTCACGGCATGCGATGATTCAACAGACTCTATAGGCTCATCGCTCGCGGAAGCTAATGATGGAGTTTCCATTCAAACAGCCACTTTCGACGTATTCAGCCGTTCCATACCTGTAGATTCCGTACTCTCACGTAATCCAATAGGCTATTTGGGTAAAGTCAAAGACCCAGAAACCGGCGTATATGTCACCGGCGACTTCATGGCGCAGTTTAATAGTCTTGACGACTATCAGTTTCCCAACATCGACAGCCTCATCACTTATGATGCCAATGGCAATATGACATTGGGCAGCGACGGTACCATTAAGGCCGACTCATGTGAGCTGAGATTGTTCTTCGAAGATTTCTATGGTGACTCCACACAAACCATGAAGCTCACTGCATACGAAATGAGTAAGACCATGAATGAGGACCGTCTCTATTACAGCAACTTCGACCCTATAGCCAATGGGTATGTACGTACAGACGGTATCCATCAGGACAAGGTATATAATCTGGTGGATTATAACGTTGCAGAAGATGTGCGCGACACCTCTACCTATTGGCCCTACATCACCATTAAGCTCAACAGCAAATACACCGACACCAGCGGCAAGACCTACAACAACTATGGAGCCTATGTGCTTCAGAAATATTACGACGACCCCAGCAATTTCAAAAATGCGTATTCGTTTAGAAACAAGGTGGTGCCCGGATTCTTCTTTAAGATGAAAAGCGGCTTGGGCAACATGGCAAGCATCAATGGTTCGCAGTTGAATGTGTACTTCAAATATAAGTCTAAAGTAGCCTACACCGACTCTGTCAACGGCACAACCGTGACAGCCTACAAGGACACGATCTACAATGGTGTCACTGTTTTCTGGGGAACCGAAGAGGTCTTGCAGACAACCACCATCACCAATGACCAAAACGTGATTAACAAACTTGCAGCAGACGAGAGTTGCACCTATCTGAAAACGCCTGCAGGCATCTTCACGGAGTTAACACTCCCTGTCGATGATATCATGTCCGGCCATACCTCCGAGACCATTACATCAGCACAAGTGGTGTTGCAGCGCATCAACAACAGCGTGCAGAGTGACTACGCATTTGACGTTCCAGACAATGTTCTGATGATTCCCGAAGATTCACTCTACTCATTCTTTGAGCACAACAACCTGTACGACAACATAACTTCCTATCTAACATCGTGGGGATACAGTGCTACAGGCACATCGACGGGCAACAGCTATACCTTCCACAACATTTCGGGACTGATTACTGCCATGTATAACAGCAAGGCAACCAATACATCATCGAACTGGAACAAAGTGGTTATCATACCTGTTACATTGACAACGACCAGCAGCTCAACATCGTCATCGTCATCTTCCACGACGAGTGTGACTAAGGTGAGTAATAACATGGGCCTTACCAGCACACGCCTTGTAAAAGGCACAAATACTGATAGTCCCATACAAATCAGTGTTATCTACAGCAGATTTAAATAATGGCAGATAACTTTCTGGAACAACATCGGGAGGACTATGAGGAGCGAAAGGCTGCCTGGCTAAGGAACAAACGACACATGCCGAAAGTGAAACGCTCACTCAGCAAGCCTGAAGACGAAAGTCTTTAACACAGATTTCTCCAAAGCAAACCGCACAGATTGCTTTGGAGAAATTTATTTTATATCTTCCACGATGGCCATACCATGAAACTGAAAGGAAATTAAGTGCGGTTAAAAATCACTTATGACACTTGCCTATATTGTCTTTACAGAACAATCAACAGCTATGAATGGGAGACGATGAAAAGAGGGCTATGTTTGGTTTATTGTCTTTACAGGACAATCAACAGCTATGAACAGGTGTAGATGGCAACACCTATTATGTACCTAAATTGACTTTACAGGACAATCAACAGCTATGAACAGGGACGGCACCCTAATATAACAAGGCATCTAAAACAAAGATCTTTTCCAGCAAAAGTCTTGTTATACTTTCATATTTAGATAGTATTCGCGAAGCGTTTAGTATCAAATCCAAAGACGATTAGATACTAAACGCAATACTATGACGGCATGCCCTTTTGTGGATGATGGTATCCATAAAAAGGCGACAGGCTTTTATCGGAAGAAAGTAAAATAGAGATAAGCCAAAATCGCCACGATAACCAGCAGCGAAATAATGCGAAACAGGCAACTCGTTACTTTCTTGATGATGATGATGCCCACAATGATGGCCACCAAGACAAAGATATAATAGGTGAAATTGGAATCCATAAGGCTTATTTACTGGGAATGAATAATTCTCTGAAAGCATGCGGAATCTGCGTCTGAAACTCCATAGGCTCATGGGTCACAGGGTGGTAGAAGCAGAGCACATAGGCGTGGAGGCAGAGTCGGCCGATGGGATCGTCGCCATTGCCATACTTCGGATCGCCGCAGACGGGATGCCCCATGTCGGCCGCATGCACACGAATCTGATTCTTACGCCCCGTTTCCAGCTTAAACTCCACCAACGAATGGTAGGGCGTGCGGTCAAGGGTGTAGAAATGAGTAATGGCGTGTTTGCCACCGTTGTCGGTCGGCGAACTGTAAGTGATGTATGCTTTGTTGTCCTTCAGCCAGTTGGCTATCGTTCCCTCCTGCTCCTCCATCTCGCCCGAGAGCACCGCCACATAGCGACGGTCAAACACAGTATGGTGCCAGTCGGCTTCCAGCGACAACTCGGTTTTCTTGTCTTTGGCATAAATCATCAGGCCACTGGTCTCACGGTCCAGACGGTGGACGACGTGCGCCTGACAGTTTTGCTTGGTCTTATGAAAATAGTCATCGAGCACGGTCTTGACGTTGAGCGTGCTGTGGCCGGCCGCCATCGAGAGGATGCCGACATTTTTTTCGACCACTACAAGATAGCGATCCTCATAGACAATCTTCACATAGCGGCTCTTGAGGGTCTCGTTTCGTTTGGTCTTACTCACGGCAATCTTCATGCCGGGCGTCAGGGGGAAGTCGTGACGCGTCACAAACTTACCGTTCACCTTGATGCCGTGACCTTGCAAGGTGGCCTTCGCCTTCGACCGACTTTCGCCCAGATGGGCCAGCAGCCAGTCTAACAGCGGTGCCTCCTCATCAACCACATAGTTGGTATAGAGCCCATGCTGCTGACCGGGATAGGTCGATTTTATGTTCTTAGAATTATTTCTCACACTGAATATTGATATAATGAGATGGTGATAATCAGTTTATTCCTTGCGCTTCCAGATGCTGATGATCTTACGACGCACCGCAATGACGTTGCAGATACTCACCAACACAAACAGCGCCACACCCAGCACGAGGGCCGGCACCATGCTGCCGTTGTCCATTTCGGGGAATAGGGTCTCGATGATATCCATGTAATAGCCACGGATGAAATAGAGGATGACCCACGCGATGAGCAGCACTCCGACGTTGAGACCTATCGTCAGCAACTGGTAGGGACGTGCCACCTGACCCGGACTATAACCGATGAGCAGCAGGTTTTCGAGTTTGGAGGAGTTCTTCTGCACCAGCAAATAGATGCTGAGCATGAGGATATAGAAACTCAAAACGGAGATAATGAGTCCCACCACCATCACTATCGACACCATCATCTTGAGGAAATAGGTGGTCTTCTCGGCTTCGAGCTGGTCGTCTTCCACCTCATAGCCTTTCTTGTCGATATATTTGGTCACGGTCTCGTCGGCCGGGTTGTCCACCTGCATGATCAGTCGCGTGGGGTCAGAATGGCCTTCGGGCGCGAAATACTCGTTGCTCCAATCCATAAATGCCTGCGGCACGACAATGGTACTCATACGACTTGAGAATCCAATGACTTTGCCTTTGAACGATTCTTTGTGTCCATTGCCCTGGATAAAGATGTCGAAATCGATCATTCCCACGAGTCCGTCGCTGATCTTCGGGAGGGCGTGGCTTTGGGCAAAACCAAAGTTATACATGGCAATATAGGTACGTGGCAGGATGATGGGAACCTCTCTCGACCCCGGCGTATAGTGCCAATCCTTCAGCGGTATCTCCACAA
This sequence comes from Prevotella sp., assembly GCA_016901395.1. GTDB lineage: Bacteria > Bacteroidota > Bacteroidia > Bacteroidales > Bacteroidaceae > Prevotella. The sequence continues at coordinate 19,633 of JAEAMQ010000067.1, forward strand.
ACTCGTCGGGAATGCTTTCGAAAAACAGTTCCGAGTTGAGCACTTCGGTACCGTTCACGCCCATGTGGGCATCGACTTTATATTCGGTGGAGGTGAACTTTCCTACCTTGTTGGCAAACTTCTGCGACGTGAGGTCGTCGACTTCCGCATTACTGAAAGAGTTGGTGCGACCCGAAATGGTGTTGCCGGTGCCAATTTTCTTGCTCAAAATGACGTAGTCTGTCTTCATGAACGAGTCCTCAGCGGTGAACACCGGCATCACATCCTTGTAGAACTGGAAGCCCAATAAGACAATGAACATGCCGAAGAGGTTGGCCAAAAAGAATCCCACGAACTGTGGAACACTGATGTGCTGACGTAGCAATTTCCAAACTAAGCTCATAGTCTAAATGTCTTTTCGTAGTTCAAATCAATGTGTTTGCCGATGCTGGTCACGATGACGCCGGCACCTTGGGCCTTTGCTTCCTTCATCATGATGTCGCCCATAAGCTGCGAGTTGGTGTCGTCGAGGTGCGAAATCGGCTCATCGGCCAGGATGAAGTCAAACGGTTGGACGAGCGATCGTATCATCGCCACACGCTGTTGCTGTCCGAATGACATGCGGCCTATCTTGGCATCAAGCTTGTCGGCGATACCCAGGATGTCAAACCATTCCTTGATTTGTGCCTCAGTCTTGAAGTTGGTGAGCTTGTTTTTTATCTGAACGTTCTCCAGAGCCGTCAGTTCCGGAAAGAGCCTCAACTCCTGAAAGAGATGGCTGATGTGCTTCTGGCGCATGCCTACCCAGTCGCGAACCTTGAAGTCGAGCGTGTTCTGGCAGTCGAACAACACCTGTCCAGTGTAGTCATGACGGTATCCAACGATGTAACTGCAAAAGGTACTCTTACCCATTCCCGAGTCGGCCTCCACCAGATAGAGGTGTCCCTTCTCAAAGGTGATGTCCTGATTCCATATCTCCGACTCCAGGTCAGTGCGCTGAGCAAACACCTGGGGCATGACGGACACCATGCGAATTGTGTTCATTATCCTTATTTTAATGTATAAACGATTGCGTTGAGATTACCAAACATCGGCTTGAGGAGCGATGTCACAGCCTCTGCCTTGCTGCCCTTGAGGGCATCGAAGTTGACCACCATCACCAGTTTCTCACCCTTAATCTTATTCTGAAGTTCCGGGGTAATGGGGTTTTTCGACGGCGCAACGCTCTGCAGCGCAGCCTCCTTGCTGCCTCCACTCATATACTGCCAGTCCTTGGTGACCCCGAAATAGTAGGCCGTCTTATCGCCGGTGTAGTAATAACAGTCGCGCCCCCAGTCGCCGATATAACCGCCTTGGGGCACACTCTGCTTCCAATAGTCCACGTCGGCCAGCCAGTTGGCGTGCTTCACCTTGGCAGCCATCATCAGGTTGAAATGGTCTCCGCCCATCGTTGGCGTGATGATCGACATGTCACCGTTGATGCTCTTGATGATATTGTCCATGTCTATTGCCGCGTTGATACCCGAAAGCATGGCCTTCAGCCCGCGGTTCTGACGCATCAACTGGATGAATTGCGTGCCGTCTACATTCATGAAGATGCCTATGGCGTCGGTGTTGGACATCGACTTCACATAGCGTCCCTCTATCGGACGATAGCCCTCGGCGGCCTTCACCAGTGCCGCATTGATGCGTTTGTTGAACGAGAAAGTCTGTCCGTTGATCCACAGACAGCCCTTCTTTACCTCCATTTCGGCCGCAATCATCACTTGCGAGGCATCGGCATCCTTCGGCGCGCCGAGCGTAAAGGGAGCGATAAACTGTTCGGGAAGGGCCTGCGTCTGGCACACCATAGCCATCGGTGCGCTGATGGAGTCGAGCTTGTCATACAGCGGAGTGCCGCTGATACCGTCTTCCTCGTCGGCCGAAAGATATTTGGCCATCATGCTCATGGTCTCTGCTTCGGCCGCGGGAACGACCGGACCCATCATCAAGGCGGCCTTATCAGAATAGCCGATGATCCAATGATTGGGCAAGACGGAGAAGTCGAAGCCACGCTTCTGCTGCGTCTTCAGTCCGGCTTTGCTCAGCGTCTTGCCGAGTTTATCGGCATCATCCATCTTCGCGCAAAGCCCGAGGTTGCCCTGGGCATCCTCAAAAAAGAAAAGGTTGGAGGAGAGGTCCAGTCCCGTGTTGTCGAGATTGGACACATGAAGCAGCGTCTTGAGCAACATCTGATTGCCCGCACCGCTCAACTTGGCCGTGTTCATCGAAATGAGCAAGGTGCTCTCTGCGGGAATGGCATTGAGGTAATCCTTGTCCGAACACGATGTCAGCACAGTGAGCACCAGTGCCAACAGGAAATATGTTATTCTTTTCATCACTTTCGTTTAGCTAATTGTGCCATTGTGACGGCCATCAGACCAGCCGTCTCCGTGCGCAGTCTGCTGTTTCCCAGCGATACCGATTCGTACCCATTGGCCATTGCAAGCCGCACCTCATCGATAGAGAAGTCGCCCTCGGGACCCACCAGCACCGTCACGTCCTCATCGGAATCCATCTGCTGAACGAGTGTAAAGAGGTCGGCCTTCTCCACCTCGTCATAACAGTGTGCGATAAATTTCCGACCCTCACGAGGCTGCTGTATGAAGTCCTTGAAGGCCGCAAGCTCGTTGACTAAGGGCTTCCACGCCTTGCGACTCTGCTTCATGGCCGACACCACAATCTTGTCGACGCGGTCTGTGCGTATCGTCTTGCGCTCGGAAAACTTACAGTTGAGAAACGTCACCTCGTCGAAACCCACCTCCGTGGCCTTCTCCACCATCCATTCGATGCGGTCCATCATCTTGGTGGGCGCGATGGCCAGATGGATGCGAGCGTGCCAAGTCTTGTCCTGTGGCAGACTCTCCTTGATGTCGTAGAGGCAGTGTTTCGACGAAGCCACCGACACCTCGGCCCTGAAAAACGAGCCTTCGCCGTCCATCAGAAATATCTCGTCGCCACCCTGCAGGCGCAAAACCCGCAAGGCATGCTGTGCCTCCTCTGTCGGCAGTTCGGTCTCGCCCGCAGCCCGTGGGACATAAAAATAGCGTGCCTCTTTCATTCCTCGTCTTCTTTCTTCTCCTCTGGCGCATCGCCTTCAGATGCCTTCCGGCGTCGGTTGATTTCGTCGCGTAGATGCGACGCCATCTCGTAGTTCTCGTTTTTCACCGCTTTATCCAATGCGTTTTGCAGCATTTCGTCGCTGATGGTGTTCACGGGAAGGGATATTCCGATGGCCTGACTGTCGTAGACCGTGCTCTGACGCATGAACAGCGACTCCTCCATCAGAATGGAGATATCGCCACGCGACACAAACGAAAGCAGCACAGCATCGGATGCACTGACGGGAATCTCATCAAGGGTATCCACATTACTCAGCATGGCCTGGTATTTCCCATCCACCAATTGGTCTATATGAATCTCCAGCCGGAGGTCGCTCTGCCAATGGATGACGTTCCAAAGCACCTCTGGCAACAGCTTATCAACAACAGGATTGTTCTCCATGCGCAGGCTGAACTCATTGAGCACATGACGGTCACACGGCAGAGCCACCTGTCGTTGCTCAGCCGAATCGGTCAGGACAAGCAGTCCGATATCCGTCGACCCGACAATCTCCGATACACTCCTGAAAACTAATCTTACTCTTTGCATCATTCTGAAGCTATTTCTTCTTTCTTAGGTCGGAACACCACCGCAAACAGTATGCCCACCAACAGGGCATAGCCGGCAAACGTATACCAGCACGACTGCCATGCGGTGACACCGCCAACGGTGTTGCTATCGACCACAGCCTGGGCCGCAAACGACCCTATCGTGGCACCCAGGCCATTGGTCATGAGCATGAAAAGACCCTGCGCCGACGAACGCATCGAGGGGTCTGTAGACTTATCGACGAAGAGTGAGCCTGAGATATTGAAGAAATCGAAGGCCACTCCATAGATAATCATTGACAACACAAACATCCATACGCCTGCACCGGGATTACCCGCACCAAGCAGTCCGAAGCGGAACACCCAGGCAAACATGGCGATAAGCATCACATTTTTTATACCATACTTCTTCATAAAGAAAGGTATCATGAGGATGCAAAGGGTCTCACTGATCTGCGAAATGGAATAGAGTATCACCGAATGCTTCACGCCAAACGTGTCGGCAAACTCCGGAAGTTTGGCAAAACTCTCCATGAACGGGGTGGCAAAACCATTGGTAATCTGCAGGCTCACGCCGAGAAGCATGGAAAAGATGAAGAAAATGGCCATCTTCTTCTGTTTGAACAGTGCAAACGCCTGCAAGCCGAGCGCCTCTCTCAGCGATTTCTTGTCACCGCCTTTAGATACAGGACATCCCGGAAGGGTGAACGTATAGAGAAACAGCACGATACTCAGCACGCCGCTTACCACAAACTGCAGCTCGTTGGACTTATAGCCCATGATGTCGACAAACCACATGGTGCAGATGAAACCCACAGTGCCGAGCACCCGGATGGGCGGGAAATCGCGCACGGTGTCCATGCCGGCCTGAGTCAGTGCATTATAGGCTACCGAATTGGTGAGAGCCAGCGTAGGCATATAAAACGCCACACTGAGCGAATAGATCGTGAACAACAGGCCAAACTGGGCATTGCTGCCCTCTGTGTGTCCATACCATGCAGCCAAGAGCATGAATGCTCCCGCCATCAGGTGGCAGAGTCCCAAGAGTCGCTGGGCGGGTATCCAGCGGTCGGCAATGATACCCATCAGTGCAGGCATGATAATCGATACAAGACCTTGCATGGCATAGAACGAGCCGATATGGGTGGCCATTCCAATATGACTCAGATAAATTCCCATACACGTGAGATATGCCCCCCATACGGCAAACTCAAGGAAATTCATCACGGCTAAACGGACTTTTAGATTCATTAGAATTTCAATTAAATTTAGATGCAAAGATAACACTTTTCTTGAAAATACATCATCGAAACCCAAAATATTAGTATTATCTCGCAGCACTACCCTCCCTACGGGAGAAGAGCAAGGGGGAGAGGCTGTATATCGGGACTTTCGTGCGAGATTGGTAGATACTTTGTAGGGGCATGCCCCGTGCATACCCGCACCGACGGATGGGATATTTTGGGTAACTTCTATCTCACACAGACTGTCACAGACTACCACAGACTTCCTGCGAAGGATAATAATTGTTTCGACTTCCACAGACCAACAGCCAAGGCATGCTATTCTTTTGTGGTAGAAAGAATGTGTGCCTTGGCACACTGCACTCTGCAGTTCTCAAAAAAACTCTGCGTAATACGTAGTAGGTCTCCTATGACTCTGTGGCTCTGTGTGAGAAAAAAAACTCTCTCCTTTGCACTTCTCCCTTAGGGAGGGGAGTGAGATGCTTGGGAATTGCATTTATGATGAAAGAATGATGTTAATGTAAGTGGCGGGCAGGCACGGGGCATGCCCCTACAAAGCATCTGACATTCTCACACGGCTTCCCCCCCGATAAACAGACATATTTCTCCCCTCCCTCCGGGGGAAGGCAGGGGGGGGGGAATCCGTTGTTATCTGACCGCGTTGCGATTCGATAGTAACCGCAAAACGACTGAAATGAGGCCCAAATGAGTATAGGTTATAATCATTTTTTTAGTAGTATTTAACGAGCAAAAATTCAAAGCAATAAAAGAAGTGGATGGTCCTGTTATTAATAAAGTATCAATGCCTTTCGCCCTCCAAATCCCATCCTCATGACTGTTTTAACAGGCCGCAGGGCGTGCATGAGCAATTAATATTTGTTAATAGGAAATATTTCTTGGTAAAACTGGTTACGTTCTCATGAATATTATATACCTTTGCAAAATATTACATGAAAACGTTTCATTTCTGAAGCACTCCCCCCGTTTTAATAAATTTTACCATACTAAAATGTATAGCAAAGAGGAATTAATTTCAAAGAGTAATGCTACTCTTGAGGATATTGCACACGAATTTGGTCTCAACCCTCAAGAGTTTGACGAACCAGAACAACTCATATACGCCATTCTCGACAAGCAAGCTGTCAACGAAAGCAGCCCAAACCTGTTAGCTGCCTCAAAGCATAAGCGCACACGAATCACCCGTAAAGAAACCGACCGCGTATATTCGGTCAAGGGCAAAGACGGTGAAAACTTTGATGCCAAAAATGCAAAGGCAGGCAACACGCAGCCGCCGCTCTTCAGAAATATCCCAGCCCCTACGGAGGAAAAAGCCATGGAAGAAGACCATAAACAGAAAATAGACTCGCTGGAAGCTGAATTAGCCGCACTGCCCAAACATCGTGGACCGAAGACCAAACAGGAGCGAGAGTTATTGGCACAGATAGAAGAGGCCAAGGAAAAAGCAGGAATGCAACCAAGCAATCAAGAGAGTGAGCAACAACAGGAGCCGGAGAGAGAGAGCATAGAAACGAACAACGTGGAAACCAACAAGGAAGATGCCAACCCTATTCCCGAGGCCGCTTTTGCATCGGGCAATCAGGAGGACGACAACAATACCAACGAAGACCTTATTGCCAAACTGCAGGCCAAGATCAACTCACGCAACGAAGCCACCGATGACTACCGTGACAACGCCAATGCCAACGGTGTATGGGCTGACGATCCAGCCGACGGCTCCGACTTCATCCCTGTGATAGACCTCCCCATCGAAGATCAGGGCATGGTGCCAAACTATGACATGTTCGACAATCCCATCGCCTCTTTCTCGCAGCCTTCAATGCCCGAGTATCAGCAGTCCGCGGCTCCGGCCAACAACACACAGCTCTACGATTTCAACGATATCATTGAGGCCACCGGTGTTTTGGAGATTATGCCCGACGGCTATGGCTTCCTGCGCTCCAGCGATTACAATTATCTGTCCTCGCCCGACGACATCTATGTGGCCGGCAATCAGATCAAGCACTACAACCTCAAGACGGGCGACGTGATACAATGCCGTGTGCGTCCGCCCCACGAAGGTGAAAAATATTTCCCCCTGACGAGCATCGACAAGATCAACGGACGCTCTCCCGCCGAGATTCGCGACCGCATCCCGTTCGACCATCTCACACCGCTCTTCCCCGACGAGAAGTTCACACTCTGCGGCGATCCGAAGACCACCAACCTCTCCACACGCGTGGTAGACCTCTTCTCGCCCATCGGTAAGGGTCAGCGCGCGCTCATCGTGGCCCAGCCCAAGACGGGTAAGACCATCCTGATGAAGAACATTGCCAACGCCATCGCTGCCAATCATCCCGAGGCCTACCTCATGATGCTGCTCATCGACGAGCGTCCGGAGGAGGTGACCGACATGGCCCGCACGGTCGATGCCGAGGTCATCGCCTCTACATTCGACGAGCCTGCCGAGCGCCATGTGAAGATTGCGGGCATCGTTCTGGAAAAGGCCAAGCGCATGGTGGAATGCGGTCACGACGTGGTGATATTCCTCGACTCCATCACCCGCTTGGCCCGCGCCTACAACACCGTGTCTCCTGCCAGCGGCAAGGTGCTCACCGGTGGTGTGGATGCCAATGCGCTGCAGAAGCCGAAACGCTTCTTCGGTGCCGCCCGAAACATTGAGAAGGGCGGTTCGCTCACCATCATTGCCACAGCCCTGATAGACACCGGCTCCAAGATGGATGAGGTGATCTTCGAGGAATTCAAGGGAACGGGTAACATGGAACTGCAGCTCGACCGTTCGTTGAGCAACAAGCGCATCTTCCCTGCCGTCAATCTCATTGCCTCAAGCACGCGTCGTGACGACCTTCTGCAGGACAAGACCACGCTCGATCGCATGTGGATTCTGCGCAAATACATTGCCGACATGAATGCCATTGAGGCCATGAACACCATTCACGGCAACATGGAGAGGACCAAGGACAATACCGAGTTCCTCATCTCAATGAACGGATAGTCATCCAACGGCTACCTACCTTATATATAAATAGGGTAGGCAGCTTCCTCCTACGGACATCCGGCCGATTTCCCCAACCTACAACGGGCCTCCCGTTAAAATTGAAAGCTGAATGTATCGAATACAACGCCTTTTTTGCAGTCTGCTGCTATGCTGTGCCTGTCTCACCTCACTGGCACAGATGAAATGGAGCCAAACGTTCCAAAATTACTTTGACCAATACAAGGATCTGGCCATTGAGCAGATGCTGCGCTACCACATTCCAGCCAGCATCACATTGGCACAAGGCGTATTCGAGAGTCGAGCCGGACTAAGTCCTTTGGCTACCATAGGCAACAATCACTTCGGCATCAAGTGTCACGGATGGACCGGACGCACCATGGCACAGGACGATGATGCCCTCGGCGAGTGCTTCCGGGCATACGACAACTCCCGACAGAGCTATGAAGATCATAGCAAATTTCTCAGTCAGAACTCAAGATATGCACGTCTTTTCCAACTGTCCCAGACCGATTACAAGGGATGGGCACACGGGCTGAAGGCATGCGGCTATGCCACAAATCCCAATTATGCCTACAAGCTCATAGAAATCATCGAGCTTTACCGGCTCTATCAGTACGACGGGGCCAAGGGTTACGACAAGTTTATGGCCCGGCGTTCGGGTCAGGACCAACCGGCCAGCCGTGGCGGGACGCTGCATCCCATCAAGATCTACAACAAAAACTATTACCTCATAGCACGCGAAGGCGACACCTTCAAGTCTCTTGGCAAGGAGACCGAGCTGTCCGGACGCAAACTCGCCAAGTACAACGAGCGCGACTACAAGGATGTGCTCCACGCCGGAGACGTGGTATACCTCAAGAAGAAACAGAAGAGGGCACCCAAGGAATTCAAGCGAAACCCTCATCGGGTGAGACCGGGAGACAGCATGTACTCCATTGCCCAGCTCTATGGCATCCGCCTGAAGAACCTGTACAAGATGAACCATTTGGACCCCGACCACACCCTGCGCGTGGGCGAAGTGCTACGAGTGTACTAAACCTTCTATCCCGTCTGACAAATGAAAAAACTAATGATGAGCCTCGCCCTGCTGCTCTTTTTCGGCAGCATAGCTATGGCACAGAACTTCAACGACTATTTTCAGGACAAGACCCTGCGTATCGATTACATCTTCTCCGGCGACCACAACACCCAGCATATCGCTGTGGACGAACTGATTGTGGAGCCTCGCTGGTATGGCAAGCGTAAGCGGTTGGCCGACCTTCCGGTAGAGGGCAACGGACAAATCACCGTCCGTGACCACAAGACACAGCAGGTCATCTACCGCAACTCATTCTCCACCCTCTTCCAGGAATGGCAGCAAGAACCTGAAGCATTGCACACGGAGAAATCGTTTGAGAACGTGTTCCTTGTGCCAATGCCCAAAGACACCGCCGACATCACCATCGACCTGCGCGACAACCGGCGCCAGATCTCTGCCTCACAGACCCATCAGGTGGTGCCCACAGATATCCTCATCCGCCCCCTCGGCTACCGCGACGTGACTCCCTTCGAGTTGCTGCAACAGGCCGAAGACACCACCAACTGCATCCATCTGGCCTATCTTGCCGAAGGCTACCGACCCGAGGAGATGGACGTTTTCATAGCCGACGCACGCACTGCCATGGAAGCTCTCTTTGCCCATGAGCCTTACAAGAGCATGCGCCGCTACTTCAACATCGTGGCGGTGAAGTCGCCTTCGGTAGACAGCGGGGCCAGCGAGCCGGGCAAAGGCATATGGAAAAACACCGCTTTGCACTCACACTGGGATACCAACTATAGCGAACGCTACCTCACCACGAGTCATCTCAAGGACATGCACGACCTGCTTGCCGGCACACCCTACGAGCATATCCTCGTGCTTGTCAACTCCGACCGATATGGCGGCGGAGGCATTCTCAACTCGTATATCCTCTCGACGATGCACAACAAATGGTCGAAACCGGTCGTGGTGCACGAGTTTGGCCACAGCTTTGCGGCCTTGGCCGATGAATATGCCTACGAAAACGACGAGGTGAACATGTACCCTCTCGACGTGGAACCGTGGGAAAAGAATATCACCACGAAGGTAGACTTCCACGGAAAATGGGAAAACCTCATTGGCAAAGACAAGAAAGCAGGACTCTATGAGGGTGCCGGCTACAAGCTGAAAGGTGTTTATCGCGGCTACTACGACTGTCGCATGCGCACCAATGAGATACCGGAGTTCTGTCCGGCATGCCAGCAAGCCACCCGCCAACTGATTGAGTTTTACGTAAAATAAAACGCTTTTCTTCTCAGGAAAAACATCCTCTCACCCCCGTATCATTTCCCGCAACACCTTGAAAAAGTCCCATTGCTCCATGAGAATATTGCTCTTTGGCATCGCCATGATATTGTGGTCTGCCTGTCTGCCGGCTCAAGCGCAGTCGTCAGACAGTGAGCGTCTGGGCATGGCGCTGGAGTATTTTCAGGGTGGCAAATACCATGAGTCGCTGCTTATCCTGCAGAAACTCGACCGGAAATACAGACTCAATCCTCGCTTTCGGGCCTACATGGGCGTGTGTTACTACTACGAATGGGATTACGCGAATGCCACGGCATGTCTCGATTCGGTCATCCCCCAACTCACGGCGTTCTCTCCACAGGAACGCTCTTTTTATTATTTTGCCGACGCCGAAAGCCATTTCAATCTCCATCAATACGCCCAGGCCCTGCCCCTCTACGAGCAGATGCTCACCCTTTGCCGCGACAATGAGAAACCAGATGCCTACTATCGCATCGCATTCATCTATGTGTCGCGCGAAGAATGGATACCCGCACTGGACCATTTCCAGAGCGCATTAGTCTATTATCAGCGTTACCGGCCCGACGAAACAGCCCGCATCACGCAAATCAGAAATATGATCAACGGTTGCTGCGCAAAGATAAATAATCGCGATTAACCATTCTTTTTTTGTTAATTGCATGAGCTAAATACTTTATTTTTAGTATATTTGCCCCATGATATTCTATATCTCAGGTACAGGAAACACACGATGGGCCGCCCAACAGATAGCCAATGCCACCGGCGACGAGCTGCTCTCGATGGCCGACATCACTCCGGAGACCACACTCCGCCCGCTGCAGCCGGGCGAACGGCTGGGCTTCTGCTTCCCTGTCCACGGCTGGCGACCGCCCCGTGTGGTGCGCCGATTTATCGGCCATCTGTCGCTACAGAGCCAAGACCACTATGTCTATGCCCTCTGTACGGCGGGCGACACGCTCGGCGAGACCATGGATATCCTGCGACAAGACCTGCGCCAGCGTGGCATCAGCCTCGACGCATCCTACTCGCTGCTCATGCCCAACACCTACGTGGGACTGCCATTCATGGATGTCGACAAGTCTGAGCTGGAGCACCGAAAAATAGCCGAGGCAGAACAACGGCTCAGAAACTATGTGCAGGATATCGTTGCACGCAAGCCCGGCGGAGCGCCTTTGGACATAGGCCGATGGCCTAAAATCAACTCCCGCCTACTCGGAGGGGCCTCGGTCGATTATCTCAATTCCGACAAACCCTTCCATGTAGACAGCGTGAAATGTGTGAAATGCGGTATCTGTGCCGATGTCTGTCCACTTCACAATATCAACGGCGGCTTGGGTTATGAGCCACAATGGAAGCACGAAGACAGCTGCATGAGCTGTTTCGCATGCTATCACCACTGTCCCCATCACGCCATTTCCTATGGCCGGCAGACACGCCACAAAGGACAATACTTCTTTCATCATCCCAAAACAACAGCATCAAGATAAACTCCCAATCACAGCAAATTTAAAACAAGATAATATGAAAAAGATATTACTTACATTCTGTTTGGCTCTGCTCTCATTTGGCTCCATCCACGCCGGCAAGGCTTGGCCCCACCCCATCACCGTAGTTCAGAGCGACGGCACCCCCATCACCGTGTTTCTCCATGGCGACGAACACTTCCATTGGTATACCGACACCGAGGGACATATCCTGCAGCGCAACGGCAACGACTTCACCATCCTCAACGTAGACGAGGACACCTTCCTTGCCCAGGCCACCGAAGTGATGCAGTCCAAGGCTGTCAGCTATGAAACCATCACCAAGACCACCAGCCTCTTTCCGCACACGGGCACTCCCCGTGCCGTAGTCATCCTGGCCGAATACAGCGATTTGAAATTCAGCCTTCCCAACCCCCGGAAGTCTTTCGAGCAATACCTCAACAGCACAGACGGCCAACCTACCGACTTCGGTTTTCGCGAAGACCTCAACTATGGCAGCGTGAAGCAATATTTCATCTCGCAGAGCGACTCGACCTTCATGCCACAGTTTGACCTCTATGGCCCCGTAACTCTGCCCAACAATATGTCTTATTACGGTGGAACCGACGACAATGGCAACGACGAGCAATACACACAGCTGCTCATCGATGCCTGCAACGCGATGAACGACTCACTCGACTTCAGCCAGTATGACCAAGACGGAGACGGCAACATCGACCTCGTTTATGTCATCTATGCCGGCTACGGCCAAAGCTCGGGTGCTCCCAACAACACCATGTGGCCCAAGAGTTTCTCAGGATTTACATCGGTGAAGTTCGACGGCAAGGGTGTCAACCGCGGTGGTATCAGCAATGAACTGATGGCCTATGAAGGTGCTTTCGGGTATAACACCACCGAAACCAATACGACCAAGAACTTTGACACCGCCGTGAAACGCATCAACGGCATCGGACTTTTCATCCACGAGTTCTCCCATTGTCTGGGCCTTCCCGACTTCTATCCGACCAAATTGTCGACCTATTACGACAACCAGGGCATGGAAGACTGGAGCATCATGGACAACGGCGAATATGTATCCAACGGCAACGTGCCCACGGCCTACACCGCCTGGGAGCGTGAATGTTTCGGCTGGGACAACATCCCCACCATATCGACAGCCGGTCAATACCAGCTCACAGCACAAAAAGGAAAACGTGCCGTGAAGGTAGTCAACCCCAGCAACTCCAACGAATATTATGTCTTCGAGATTTTTGAAGACACTGGTTGGAATCAGAAATTCGCACGCTATGTGAGCAGCAGCGAGAACATCAACTATGATCCGAGCACCAAGGGCCTGCTTGTCTATCACGTGGACTATAGCGCTTCCGATTTCAGTCTGTCGAGCAACAACGTGAACAACGTCGTGGGACACCCCAAGATGACCATCATTCCCGCCGACGGAACTCTCACTTCGAGCTACCGCATCGGGAGCACCATCTCCTATCTGGATTATAACAAGCAACTCAATGGTGATATCTTCCGTGTCGACTCGGCCTACACCGACTCCACCTTCTCGCAGACCAATGGTCTCGTGAATGCAGCCTGGTGGACTTCTGCCGATGCCACACCGCTCTATAACATCAATTATACCAATGGTGCGGTGTACTTCGACTTCCTCACCCACGTAGCCACCACCGGCATCTCACAGCCCGATGTGACAACTCTGCCGTCGACCTCTGACAGAATCTATACTCTCGACGGTCGTTTCGTTGGCACATCAGTCGATGCCCTGCCCCACGGAATCTACATCCGAGGAGGAAAGAAATTTGTGAAATAAATCCCAAAACTCCTACGAGTAAAACTCTATCATATACTAAAGGCCCTGACATGTCACAACAAATGTCAGGGCCTTTTGATATAGGGCTATCAGGCATACCACCTCCGATATGAAACTTCCTGCCAGAAAATAAATTCTGATGAAATAAATTTAAAAGCACGCTTCATTTGGCTTTTATCTGCAAAACTCCCTCCCACAGATGGAAATTCCGCAATTTTTGCACAAAAACACAACCCACTAACAGCCAGACACTTACAAGCAACCCACTCTAAACAGCCTACAACAACGGCCTAATCGCACGGCCTATACTATCTAATCGTGACGCGATAACTATCTAATCGCAGCACGATAACTACGTTTTCTCCACGCCAAATGCCCCTTTTGTTCCATAAAAACCATTCAAAAAAGGCAGAAAACGTGCTTTTAAGGGTGCTTTTAAGGGGATGCGCTCACGTTTGCAACGCCTTTTTCTTATCTAAAAGCATACTTCACAATAATCAGAACAAAATATTTTTACGAATAAAATTGACAAAATCGACGCAAAGATAATGGATTGTCATAAATATTGATTGGTCGTCTCCGTTAAATATCAAACCCGAATATCCAATAAAAATAAAAATAGTTTAACACCGAATGTTCTTACCTTATTATATAATTTGAACGCCCCAACAGAATGGTATCCCCCCCCGTTCCTTTCCAAAAACAGAGAATATCAAACTCTCTTTCGACTATCACAAGCTTATTAGCTATCAAGGCTGGGCATCATACCTACCGAGAACATCCATGCATCGTATCAATTCATGTCATGATTGGGTATTAACGACAAAGTGGTTAATACGTTTAGGTTTACAGCAAAGGGAGGATTGTATAGCGATAGAACAGGTCCTGTCAAGGGAAGCAGCAAGACCGATGGAAACATTTATGAGACACACCACCCCCTCCTTGACACCCGTTTCAAGGAGATGGTTGTGAGAAGCCAGGTATAGCGGCGGTGCGTCAGACGACGGCCATCTGCAGGCGACCGGAGAAACTCACCGTGAGTTCCACCTCAAAACTGCTCATGCTGTCTGGGATGACCAGCGAGGCAACATAGTGGATGCCCTTATCGTCAACAGACTTGAATACCAAATCGCTCAGCACAGCCTGTTCCAGGAAATCCTTGGGCACCTTAGAAGCAAAAGCCTGTTTGCGGAAATCGCTGGAGAAGAGCTTCTGCGAGCCATGAAAAACATGCAGGTTGACAATGTTGTCGTAATAGAAATTGTCTACAGCTACACCATCATCGTTATAGGATGTCTTCACCACCTTATAGGTAGTGGGGTTCACCTGAACATAACAATGGTATCGCTCGTTGCCATAGGTCACCACAGTGTCACGCTTGATAAGCTGATTTTGGTTGAGTGCCTTGGGATGCTTGTCAGAGAACAACTCTGCATCGTCGGGATTGTTGCTCATCACCAGCGACACCTCCTCGCCTTCCTGGTTGCGGAAAATAAAGATATGTGGAGTCTGCCGGAGGATGGGATATTTGATGTCACTGGCCCCGTGGAGGACAAACGTATCTTTGATAATCTGGAAATATACAGGCTGACTCGTGCTGTCGGGATAGAATATCGTGTCGCCCTTCACCTGAAAGGCTACATCCTGATCGTCCTCATTGAGCCAAATGCCTTGCAACATCTGCTTAGCTTTGCGGTCCTCCTGAAGAGCAGCAGGCTGGCGGCCCTTGTTCTTACAGCCAAACAAGCCAACGGCCAAGATCATCAACACGACATATTTTATCTTCATTACTTACTGTTCAAGTCATTCTTTCGAGTGCAAAGATACAACAATTTGTGTAATAACATGATAAAATAACAAGTTTTAGATAAGTTAAATTGATAACACTGTCTTGGTTTTCATCTCATTTACCGTCACAAACCGCATGGCAAACGAAAGCGATAAGACATACCGGGAAGATGACAGGAAAGTTCTTTCAGACCAAATATAAATTAACATCAAATCATTGGAAGAATAAGAAAAAAACACTATCTTTGCAAGAAACCAAGAGATACCTAAACCTATCTGGATATTCCAAGTGAGATATTGAATATTTTAAGAATAAAAATATGGCAAGACCTATTAAAACAACACCATTACTTATAGGTGAAGATGCAGAAGATTTTCTTGAGAACAACTCCGCTCTACAACCAACGACCGGAGGAAAACAAGAGCGTGTCAAAGGTGTGTATACACGCTTTAAGGTTATTGCTGCACTCACACCATAGCAATACACTTGCCGGATTTTAAGTTTCCCTGTCAGGATTGCCTTGAGTGTCATCCTTTGGGGGACTTGGATATCAACCATAATCTATGAAACAGGGAACGGATAGAAGTATTGGCTTCCGTGCCTACACATAGAAAATAAACGCCTAAGAAACCTGATTTTTTTTCAAATATAATTGGCCTCCTAAACTTTTATTACTAACTTTGCAAATATGATTGAACTTGATAGACACATTGAGATATTGCTTCTGAACAACGACTGCGTCATAATCCCTAATTTCGGAGGGTTTATGGCCCATTACGTAGAGGCGAAGAAAGATGAGAGAGACAGCGCGTTTCTCCCACCCATGCGTACCATCGGATTCAATCCCAAGCTCATTCTGAATGACTCGCTGCTGGCACAGTCATACGTTGAGGTGTATGACATCAGCTATCCCGATGCTCTTGCGCGTATCGCCGACGAGGTGCGTGAGCTGAAACAGCGCATAGAGCATGACGAAGAGTATGAGATGAACGACATCGGCGTGCTAAGACTCAACGACAACGGAAATCTGGAGTTTGAGCCTTGTGATGCCGGAATTCTCACGCCATCGCTCTATGGACTGAGCTATTACAACTTCAAGACACTGGCACAGATAGAACAGGAGCAGGCGGAGAAAGAGCTGAAGAAGTCTGTGGCACAGGTGGTAGACCTACAGCAGGAGGTACAGCTGCCAGCTTCGGAGCCGTATCAATATATGGAAGAAGATGAAACCGAAACAACCCACAGCCGACGCATGACAGCCCTGTGGCGTAATATCGCCGTGGCATGTGCCGCATTCATTATCTTCCTGCTCATCCCTACCCCCTTGGCCAACAACAAATCAAAATATGTGGAGAGCCGCGTCAACACCCAGTTGCTCGACTATGTGATGCCCAAGGAGATGACGCATGGGGAGAACCCTATAGAGGAAATGGTGAAATCGACATCACGAGCCACATCGAGTCCACAGACAAAATCTATGGGAGCAACCACTTCCTCACAGGAAAAGACAGGATTTACCATTGTACTTGCCAGCAAAGTGAGCAAGAAAAACGCTGTTGCCTATATTGAAGACTTGCATCGCCGCGGCTATCATTCAGCAGAGATGCTGTCTCGCAACAACAACACTCAGGTTGTATTCGGCAATTATGCGACACAGAAGAAAGCCTACGAGGCAATGAACAAACTTCGTCAAGATCAGGAATTTGGCGAAGCATGGATTATGAAATACTAAGACAATATGAAGCGCATACGTTGTCCGAAATGCAGCAATTATATCACTTTCGATGACAAGAAATATACTCTCGGTCAGGCATTGGCTTTCAATTGTCCTTACTGCGGGCATCGGTTTGCCGTACGTTTAGGCGGGATGAAGAAGAAGACTGAGCAGCCTCAGCCTGCCGCCGCGGAAGAAGAAGGACCGCAGGCAGTGGGTTCGATTGTTGTTATCGAGAATATTTTCCACTACAAACAGGTTATTCCCCTATACATGGGTGACAATGTCATTGGCCGATACCAGAGAGGGGTCGACGTGAACTGTCCTATCCACACCGACGACCCCAGCATCGACATGACCCATTGCGTAATCAGCGTGAGTCGAGACAAGAAGGGCGGGCTGAAGTTTATCTTGCGTGACGGACCCAGTAATACAGGAACTTTTGTTGACAATGAGATATTGGGCGACCGCGAGCGAAGGACCATCGGACACGGAACACTGTTTACCATCGGTGCCACCTCGGTCATACTCAAGACCGAAGACGACAAAGACGAGTAAGCATTTGTCCTATACCAATATCTCTTTCGGGAACCTGCGGACGGCACGACCTGCCTATTCTTACAAAGAGAATATAATGCTAAGGATTTGGAGCGATTGTATTACAGATTGAAGAGAAACTCCATTTTTCTCTTTCATTATTGCTTAATTCTAAAAGAATTTATGTAAATTTGCAGAATTAATTAAAACAATTTCACATGAAGCCAACAGCAGTAATGCTTTTACATTGCCAAGACAAACCGGGTATTATTTCTGAAGTCACCAAGTTTATTACAGACAACAAGGGTAACATCGTTTATCTCGATCAGTATGTAGACCGTGAGGATGGCATGTTCTTTATGCGAATTGAATGGGAACTGGAGAAATTTCTCATCCCAAGGGAGAAGATCAGAGACTATGTCGAAACGCTTTATGCGCAGAGATATAAGATGACGTTTAATCTCTATTACAACGACGAGCGCCCACGTATGGCCATCTTCGTGAGCAAGATGAGCCATTGTCTCTACGATTTGCTTGCCCGCTACAAGGCAGGCGAATGGAATGTGGATATCCCCTGTATCATCAGCAACCATGAGAACCTGAGATACGTTGCCGAACAGTTCAACATTCCCTACTATGTATGGTCTATCAAGAAAGACCACAGCAACAAGGCAGAGGTGGAAGCGGCAGAGATGGAGCTGATGAAAAAGGAAAAAATAACGTTTATCGTGTTGGCCCGCTATATGCAAATCATCAGCGACGAAATGATCAACGCCTATCCACACCACATTATTAATATACACCACTCGTTCCTTCCGGCCTTTGTGGGGGCAAGACCCTATCATCAGGCTTGGGAGCGCGGAGTGAAAATCATAGGGGCCACAAGCCATTATGTCACGGCAGAACTGGATGCAGGCCCTATCATTGAGCAGGATGTGATGCGCGTTTCCCACAAAGATACGCCCGAATCATTAGTGCTCAAAGGAAAGGATCTGGAGAAAATTGTGCTCTCGAGGGCAGTGACCAAGCATATCTCACGCAAGATTCTTACATACAACAACAAGACCATCATCTTCAGTTAGGCATCATGGATGTAGCGATTGTCAAATACAACGCCGGTAACATCTTCTCCGTAGTCAACGCCCTGAGACGACTGGGCATCGAACCGGAGATTACCGATGAGGCCGAAAAACTGCAAAAGGCCGACCATGTATTGTTTCCCGGCCAGGGTAATGCGAAGACCACGATGGCCTATCTGCGTGAGCACCGCCTCGACCAGCTCATCAGAGACCTGCGCCAACCGGTGCTGGGCATCTGCGTGGGGCAACAGTTGATGTGCCGCCACTCTGAGGAAGGCGATGTCGATTGCATCGGAATATTTCCCACAGATGTGCGACTTTTCCGCCCGGAAACGGCCGACGAGAAGGTGCCGGCGATGGGATGGAACTCGCTCTACGATCTCTCCACCCCACTTTTCGAGGGTATCAAGGAGCGCGACTACGTGTATTTCGTGCACAGTTACTATGTACCGACGTGCGATTTCACCATTGCCCGGGCCGACTATGTGCAGCCCTACTCAGCAGCTTTGCATAAAGACAACTTCTGGGCGGCACAGTTTCACCCGGAAAAAAGCGGAAAGGTGGGAGAACAACTATTGTCTAATTTTCTGAATATGAAATAAGGAAAGGCGTATGAAAATAGAACTGATTCCAGCCATAGACATCATTGACGGGAAGTGTGTGCGCCTGACTAAAGGGGACTACTCCCAGAAAAAGATATACAATGAAGACCCGGTCGCACAGGCACAAGAGTTTGAGCGATTGGGATTTAAGCGTCTGCATGTGGTAGACCTCGACGGCGCGAAGTCGAAGCATATCGTCAATGATGGTGTGTTGCGGGCCATCACGTCATCGACCCAGCTACGGGTGGACTTCGGCGGAGGCATCAAGACCGACGAGGATATCGAGAAGGCGTTTGCCGCCGGAGCCGTTATGGTGACCGCCGGAAGTATCGCCGTGACCCAGCCCGAGCTGTTCATCGAGTGGCTTCAGCATTATGGGGCTGACAGGATGATACTCGGTGCCGACGTGCGCAACGGCAAAATCAGCATCAACGGATGGAAGGAAGACTCGGCAGAAGACCTGCTACCCTTCCTCGCAAAATATGTGGAGGCCGGTGTGAGAAACGTGCTCTGCACCGAAATCTCCAAGGATGGCACCCTCGAAGGACCGGCCATCGGCCTGTATCAGCAGATTATGGGCAAGTATCCTGGGCTGCATCTCATCGCCAGTGGTGGTGTGAGTTGCAGTCAGGACATCATTCAGCTGGACGCCGCAGGCATCCCCGCCACCGTGTTTGGTAAGGCCTGGTATGAGGGCAAAATCGATTTGGAGGAACTGTCACTATGAGTTGCAACGGTCTGGCCAAGCGCATCATCCCCTGTCTCGACGTGAAAAACGGTGAGACGGTGAAGGGCACCAACTTCGTGAACCTCCGCACGGCGGGCGATCCTGTGGAGTTGGGGCGTGCCTACAGTGAGGCAGGAGCCGACGAGCTCGTGTTTCTCGACATCACGGCGAGCTTCGAGGGGCGCAAAACGTTTACCGATATGGTGTCGCGTGTGGCCCGCGAAATTAATATTCCGTTTACCGTCGGCGGCGGCATCAATGCCCTCGAAGACGTCGAGCGGCTGCTCTATGCCGGGGCGGACAAGGTGAGTGTCAACTCCTCGGCTATCCGCAACCCCAACCTCATCAATGAGATTGCGGGTAAATTCGGGTCTCAGGTGTGTGTCTGCGCCATCGATGCCCGTCTCGACGACGACGGATGGCACTGCTATGTGAAAGGCGGACGCGAGAGGACGGAGCTTGGACTCTATGACTGGGCCATGGAAGTGGCCGACCGTGGAGCCGGCGAAATTCTGTTTACCAGCATGGACCACGACGGCGTGAAGCAGGGATTTGCCAATGAAGCCCTGGCGGAGATTGCCTCACGGGTGTCGATTCCCATCATCGCCAGTGGCGGAGCCGGAGCGAAGGAGCATTTCCGCGATGCCTTCATCAAGGGTAAAGCCGATGCTGCCCTGGCCGCAAGCGTGTTCCATTTCGGCGAGATTGCCATTCCCGAACTGAAAGATTATCTCAGAAAAGAAGGCATCAGTGTCAGATAAGGAACAGAGAATTTCGTAGCAAGGCGACGCGCTCATACGATTTCCACACTCAAATTTAAGAAAGAAAGAACATCATGAAGATAGATTTTGAGAAGACAAACGGTTTGGTTCCCGCCATTGTTCAGGACGCTGTGACAAAGAATGTCTTGATGTTAGGCTACATGAACCAGGAGGCTTACGATAAGACCGTCGAGACAAAGAAAGTCACTTTCTGGAGCCGCAGCAGGAATTGTCTGTGGACCAAAGGCGAGACATCGGGTAATTTTCTCCACTTAGTGAGCATCGCAGTAGACTGCGACAACGACACTCTGCTTGTCAGGGTGCACCCCGACGGCCCGACCTGTCATAAGGGAACCGACACTTGCTGGGGCGAGGAAAACCATCTCAATCCGATATTGTTCCTTTCAGAACTACAGGATTTCATCAACAAGCGCCACGAGGAGATGCCCGAGGGAAGCTATACCACGAGTCTTTTCAAGAAGGGCGTGAACAAAATGGCGCAGAAAGTAGGTGAAGAAGCTGTGGAAGCCATCATCGAAGCCACCAACGGCAACGATGAAAACCTCGTCTATGAGAGCTCGGACATGATTTATCACCTCATCGTTCTGCTGACCAGCAAAGGCCTGCGTATTGAAGACATCGCACAGGAACTGGCCAAACGACATAATCCCGATTGGGACAAGGCACGCCGTATAGCCAAAGCTGCCGATAAGATGGACTGATATTGAAACTCCAATCCTCAATCGTAAATGTAGAGAAGATGCTGATAGATTATCAAAAAGTAAATATATACCAACAAGACAGCCTCGTGCTGAAAGACGTAGACTTTCAGGTGGACGAGGGTGAATTTATATATATTATAGGTAAGGTGGGGTCTGGTAAAAGCTCACTGCTCAAGACTCTGTACTGCGAACTCGACCTCGTGGAAGACGAGACCGAGAAAGCTGAGGTGCTCGGGCGCAACCTGAAGACCCTCCGACGCAAGGAAGTTCCTGCGTTCCGCAAGGAGATGGGCATCATCTTCCAGGACTTCCAACTGCTCCACGACCGTTCGGTATACAAGAATCTGAAGTTCGTCCTGAAGGCTACAGGCTGGAAAGACAAGGGCGAAATCGACCAGCGCATAGACGATGTGCTCAATGCCGTGGGCATGATCGACAAGAAAGACAGCATGCCCCACGAGCTGTCGGGCGGCGAACAGCAGCGTATCGCCATAGCCCGCTCCCTGCTCAACCACCCGAAAGTGGTCATTGCCGACGAGCCGACGGGCAACCTCGACCCCGAGACGGCCACCAATATCGTGCGTCTGCTGAAAGACATTACGCTACAGGGCACGGCCGTAGTGATGTCGACCCATAACATTCCGATGCTCGACCGATTCCCCGGTATCGTATACCGCTGCAAGCACGGGGAAATCAAGGATGTCACCAACGAATACAACAAGTTGGACCTCTCGGAGGACGAGGAATAACAGGGCACCGTCCCAACTCATTCAAAAAACAGTAATCAATCACACAGAAGGATAAATTAAACAAAGAATAAGAAGATGAAGGTACTAAAATTTGGAGGAACTTCAGTAGGAAGTCCAGAACGCATGAAGAGTGTTGCCTCCCTGATTACAGAATCTGGAGAACCTACATTTGTTGTGCTCTCAGCCATGAGCGGCACCACTAACTCACTCGTTGAAATCTGTGACTACCTCTATAAGAAGAATCCGGAGGGCGCCAACGAAGTCATCAACAATCTGGAGAAGAAGTATCAGAAGCATGTTCCTGAGCTTTATTCTACGGAGGAGTTCCGCAAGAAGACCAACGACTTCCTGACAGAGAAATTCAATTACCTACGCACTTTTACCAAAGATATCTTCACCAGCTTTGAGGAGAAGACCATTGTAGCACAGGGAGAGGTTATCTCCACCAACATGGTTATCAACTATCTGCAGGAGACCGGCATCAAGGCCGTGCTGCTCGATGCGCTCGAATTCATGCGCACAGACAAGAATGCCGAGCCCGACATGCAGTATATCCGCGAGAAACTGCAGGCCATCATGAAGGAAAACGAAGGCTATCAGATTTATATCACACAGGGTTTCATCTGCCGCAACGCCTACGGCGAGATCGATAACCTGCAGCGTGGAGGCTCTGATTACACTGCTTCGCTCATCGGTGCTGCCCTGCCCGCCGAAGAAATCCAGATCTGGACCGACATCGACGGCATGCACAACAATGACCCGCGCATCGTGAAACATACCGAAGCCATCCATCAGCTCAACTTCGAGGAGGCTGCCGAGTTGGCTTATTTCGGTGCCAAAATCCTCCACCCCACCTGCATTCAGCCTGCCAAATATGCCGGCATCCCCGTGAGACTGAAGAACACGATGGAGCCGAAGGCCGACGGAACGATCATCGACAACGTGCTCGTGCGCGGCAAAATCAAGGCTATCGCTGCCAAAGACAACATCACCGCCATCAAGATCAAGTCGTCGAGGATGCTTCTGGCCACGGGCTTCCTGAGAAAAATCTTCGAGATTTTCGAAAGCTATCAGACCCCCATCGACATGATTGCGACTTCCGAGGTCGGCGTTTCCATGAGTATTGACAATGCCACCCACCTCAACAAGATTGTCGACGAACTGAAGAAATACGGCACTGTGACGGTCGATTCTGATATGTGTATCATCTGTGTTGTGGGCGATCTCGACTGGAGCAATCTTGGTTTTGAGACATGGGCCACAGACGCGATGAAGGATATCCCAGTGCGCATGATCAGCTACGGCGGCAGCAACTACAACATCTCGTTCCTCATCAAGGAATCCGACAAGAAGCGGGCACTGCAGAATTTGAGCGACACGCTCTTTAACAAGAAGTAAGAATTTGACACGACACAGTCATGAAAGGTTGTTTTCCAGTAGATAAATTTCAAGATATCCAGACCCCGTTCTATTATTATGATACCCAAATCCTGCAAGATACTGTCACCACAGCCTTGCAGGAGGCAGGCAAACACGAGAACTTCGTGGTCCATTATGCAGTGAAGGCGAATGCCAATCCCAAAGTGCTGCATATCATTTCACGAGCAGGACTGGGTGCCGACTGTGTCAGCGGCGGCGAGATAGAGGCCAGCCTTGAGGCTGGTTTCCCCTCCAACAAGATAGTCTTTGCCGGTGTAGGCAAGAGCGATTGGGAAATCAATCTGGCTCTCGACGCCGACATTTTCTGCTTTAATGTAGAGAGCATTGCCGAGCTGGAGGTCATCAATGAGCTGGCTATGGCCAAGGGAAAGACGGCCCGTGTGTGCTTCCGCATCAATCCCGATGTCGATGCCCACACCCATGCCAACATCACTACCGGACTTGCCGAGAACAAGTTTGGCATCGCGATGGACGACATGGAGAGCGCTATCCTCAAGGCCAACGATATGAAGGGCATCACTTTCATCGGTCTTCACTTCCATATCGGTAGCCAAATCCTCGACATGAGCAGCTTCGAAGCACTCTGCAAACGCATCAACGACTTGCAGGACCAGCTGGAAAGCAAGGGCATTCAGGTCAAGGAAATCAATGTCGGAGGTGGTCTGGGCATCGACTATGAAGATCCCAACGGACACCTTATCCCCGACTTCAAGAACTTCTTCGACACCTACAGCAACGGACTGAGGCTCCGTCCCGGCCAGCATCTTCACTTCGAGTTGGGCCGTGCGATGGTTGCCCAGATGGGATCGCTCATCAGCCGCACCCTCTATGTGAAGCAAGGCACGGTCAAGAAGTTTGCCATCCTCGATGCCGGCATGACCGACCTCATCCGTCCCGCACTCTACCAGGCCTACCACAAGATAGAGAACATCAGCAATGACGGACCCGAAGCCACTTACGATGTGGTGGGGCCTATCTGTGAATCGAGCGATGTGTTTGCCAAAGACTATTCACTCAACGAGATCCATCGTGGCGACCTGATTGCCATCCGCTCCGCAGGGGCCTACGGCGAAATCATGGCGAGCCAATACAATTGCAGACGTCTGCCGACGGGATACACCTCGGAAGACTTGAAAGTCTGCGAATGTCATCAGAAATGAACTTCCTCACATTCGACAATTTCACCATCATCTCAAGCCTCGTGCTTCTCTTTCTGAGCATTGTCACACCAATGCTCAACCCCTTTTTTCGTTTTAAAAAGAAAGAATATTCCCCCGAAGCGCCTTCCGACACATCCCCTACAACACTCCCTCCGCTATCCATTGTACTTACTCCGTTTGACGATATCGTCGGATTGAGAAACAATCTGCCCCACCTTCTCCAGCAGGATTATCCGGCTGGATATCAGGTGATTGTCGTCATCGAGCAGGGCGACCACGATGCGGAGGCTGTTATTGGAAGCATCAGGGATGCCACTCTTCACCATACCAGTCCACAGTCTGTAGCAAATCTCTACGTCACCTACATTCCGAAATCTTCACGATACATCAGCCGCAAGAAATTAGCCATCACACTTGGTATTAAGGCGGCCCAGACCGAATGGATCTTACTCACGGAAACGGCCTGTCGGCCAACCTCAGACCTATGGCTCAGCAGCATGGCCCGGCACTGCTCCGAAGACCACCATTTGATAATTGGTTATGGGAAATTCAACGACGAGACCTCATCCTATCGGCGTTTTGAACGACTGCAGACATCCTATTATCTCATGCGTGAAGCCTCACGGGGAACCGTCTATCGTGACAACAGCTTCAACGTGATGTTCCGCAAGAGCGACTTCATGGCTGGCGACGGCTATCTCGGCAATCTTAACCTCATGCGGGGCGAATACGATTTTCTGGTGAACAAGCACGCTCTCCAAGGTGCCACGTCACTGGAGACCGCCGAGGAAGCATGGCTCACAGAGGACGAGCCCACCGATAAGAGTTGGCTCAACCGCCACATCTACTATCTCGAATCGCGCAAATCGCTCGACCGTGGCCTTGCCCATCGCATCCTCTTCAACCTCGACCAGACGGCCCTGCACCTCAACCTGCTGTTGCAGTTGGGGTTCATCGCCAGTGCAGCCATCCTGCAAAACTGGACCTTGCTTAGCGCCGCAGCCCTCTCGCTCATCATCACTTTCACCTTCCGCACCCTGCTCTGCGGCAGGGCCCTGCGCTCCTTCGACGAGGATATCTCACCGATAGGGGCCGTATTCTATGAAATCAGCATCGTCTGGCACCAGCTATGGTACATGATTCGCTACCGTCTGGCAGACAAGCGCGACTTTACGACCCATAAGCTCTAAACCCTATGGAACGACTGAAGGTATTGCTGTTCATCTCGCCCAAGGTAGATGCTCAGCCTGTCAACCATGAGTTGACCACCAGTTTGGCCCTCACTCTGAAAGATGAGGCCGATGTCGACCTGCGCACATCATGGAATGGAATGGATGCCGACGCGCTCCGGTCCTACCATATCATCCATATCTTCGGTTGCTGGAACCTGCCTTCGGCCCATTTGATGACGAAGGCCCACCGTCTACATATCCCCACCGTCTACTCGCCCTTGGGCGGACTGCAGCCCTGGATTATCCGCAAACACCGTTCCTCCTACGACTACACGCTGCAGCGACAAGTTATCCAGAAGGCATCTGCCATCCACGTTTGCAGCAACTTGGAGAGTGAGAAGTTTGCACGATTGGGCTGGAATCCACGGTCCATATTAATCAAAAATCCCATCCTCACCAGTCTGATTACCTTTGAGGAGATGGGGAAGGCCATGCTCCGTCTCTATCGCAAGGTGCTCGACACCCAGGCCCGACTGCTGCTCGACGAGCATTCACGCCAAGCCATCGGCCATCTGCTGGAGTTGGGGGTGGACAAGGATGTGCTTTTCGACCATCAGCATTGTCAGGCGATGAAGGAAAATCTTGCCCTGCTCACCGACGCAGACTGGCGACGTGTCATGATTTATGCCGCCGACGAGCACATTGTTACAATTTTGAGAAAAGGTCTCGAACGAATACAATTTGTTGCTCCTGAAGTCGTTATAGAGCAAATAGACCGTTTCCCAGAACTGCAGCAATATGCTGAGGGCGACCTGAAGAGCAACGAGTTATGCTATCAACATCCCTCGACGATGGCCCGTCTCGATGCCAATCTGAAGGAACTGGAGGTGAACGAGCGCAAACTCTGTATCGAATTGCTCAATCTGAAACACGAGATTACCCGTCATCAGGCACCCCTGCTCCATCTGGCCAACATCTATTCGACCATCCGGTTTCTCGACATGGACGAGGATAGAATCAAGGAAATCGCCCGGGAGATGGGGCTGGCCGACTTTGCCGAACGGCTCATGGCGGTGCTCCGCGATGTCATGCGCCTTTCAGAGGGCTTCATGCCTTTCCATCTGAAAGACGACAAGGGCTATAAGGAGCTAAGCCAAAACATCACCAAGTTCAACACCTGGAACTGAGATACACCCACCAAGACATCATATCACTGCACAACCTCATCATCAATCAGACAGCGTATGAAAAACAAGTATAATATTGAGAAGGACATGAGGTACCTCGAACTGCTCGCCAAGACATTTCCTACCGTGGCCGAAGCAAGTACCGAAATCATCAACCTGCAGGCCATTCTCAACCTGCCGAAGGCCACAGAGCACTTTCTGGCCGATCTTCACGGAGAATATGAGGCTTTTCAGCACGTACTGAAAAACGCCTCTGGCAACATCAAGCGCAAGGTAAACGAGCTGTTTGGCATCTCCCTGCGCGAGAGCGAGAAGCGCGAACTCTGCACGTTGATATACTATCCTGAGCAGAAATTAGAACTCGTAAAGGATACCGAAAAAGACATCAACGACTGGTATCACATCACCATCCACCGTCTGGTGGCTGTCTGTCGCGACGTGTCAAGCAAATATACCCGCTCGAAGGTGCGCAAGACCCTTCCCTCAGACTTCTCGTATATCATTCAGGAATTGCTCGACGAGCGCAGCGAGGATATCAACAAGGCAGCCTACATCAATGTTATTATCGACACAATCATCTCCACCGGACGTGCCGACGACTTCATCATTGCCATTGCCAACGTGATACAGCGACTGGCCATCGACCAGCTGCACATCCTCGGCGATCTCTTCGACCGGGGACCGGGAGCCCATCGCATCATCGACCTCATGGCCCAATACAAGCATTGGGACATCACCTGGGGCAACCACGACATCCTATGGATGGGTGCCGCCGCGGGCAACAACTCATGCATCTGCACCGTCATACGCCTCTCTCTGCGCTACGCCAACCTCGTGACGCTCGAAGACGGATATGGCATCAACCTCGTGCCGCTGGCCACCTTTGCGATGGAACACTACGACCAGGACCCCTGCACGGAGTTTATTCCGAAGATTTCAGACCCCAACAGCCACATCGACGAGAAGACCATCCGACTCACAGCACAGATGCACAAGGCCATTGCCGTGCTGAGTTTCAAACTCGAGGCCCAGCTCTTTGACGAGCATCCCGAATGGAACATGCAAGACCGGAAGCTCCTCGACCACATCGACTACAAGAAGGGTACCATCACACTCGGCGGCAAGGAGTATGCACTCACCACCTGCTCCTTCCCCACCATCGACCCCAAGCATCCCAACATGCTTACCCCCGAGGAGCAAGACCTCATCAAAAAGCTCCACCACAGCTTCTCCGTGAGCGAGAAACTGCAGAAACACATGAAGATATTGCTGGCCCACGGTTGCATGTATGGCATCTACAATAACAACCTGCTCTTCCACGCTTCAGTGCCCCTTACCGATGATGGGAAACTCAAGGAGGTTGAAATCTATCCCGGCAACACATGTTCAGGCATCGGACTGATGAAAGAAATAGGGAGACTCATCCGCAGCGCCTACCAGTCGGATGCGTCAAACGAGGAAAAGAAATATGCCATCGACTTCTTTTATTACTTATGGTGTGGGGCCAACAGTCCATTGTTTGACAAAAACAAGATGGCCACCTTCGAGCGCTATTTCATTGCCGAGAAGGAGACCCACAAGGAGCAGAAGGGCAACTATTTCAAGTTCCGCGACAATGAGGAAGTCTGCGATTACATCATGGACTCGTTTGAGGTGACGGGCGACAATCGTCATATCATCAACGGACACGTGCCGGTACACGTGGGCGACGGGGAAAATCCCATCAAGGCCAACGGCAAACTGATGGTGATCGACGGCGGTTTCTCGCAGGCCTATCACAAGGAGACGGGTATAGCCGGCTACACGCTGGTGTACCACAGCCGCGGCTTCCAGCTTGTTCAGCACGAACCTTTCACCAGCACCAAGGATGCCATAGAGCGAGGAACCGACATCAAGTCGACCACACAGATTGTCGAGATGTCGTCAAACCGCATGCTGGTGGCCGACACCGACATCGGCAAGGAACTCAGAAGCCAGATTGCCGACCTGGAGGAATTGCTCTATGCTTACCGCCACGGATTTATCAAGGAGAGTGAGAATAGGAAGTAAAAGCCCTATCAACACACACAGCCAGCCCCTACAGCCTCTCCCCCTTACCCCTCCCCCACAGGGAGGGGAGTAAAATGTCTGTCTACTGGGGCTGGCGCGTGGGAATAACTATATTTATTTACTGAATATTTGGCAACCTTTCGGTTGTCGAATGGGGCTCCGCAAAAGAATGACAGACGCTTTGTAGGGGCATGCCCCGTGCATGCCCGCATCAAAACAATCATTATTTTGTCATCATAAAATCATCCCCCAAACATATCACTCCCCTCCCTGTGGGGGAGGGGCAAGGGGGAGAGGCTGCAGGGGCGTGAGAAACTCTCGGGAACAAAAAAACCTCCACGAGCAACATCTCCTCCGCTGACTCCCCCTGATAAATTTTGACAAAACGGGGACACAACACCCGTGCCATACCCATTCCAAAACGATATAATCCCCCCTGCTCAACCCCAATAAACAAAGGGGTTTACAATTAGGTACTAATCGCGTCACGATTCGATAGTAATCGCAAGACGATTCGATAGTATTCTCCAAGCGATTAGTACCTAATCGTAAAGCCATTAGATAGTCCTGTGTGAAGCATTAAAAAATTAGTGGTAATAAAACAGGACAATTCCGACTCATAACTACATAAAAAAGCCATCCGCATCCCCCTCAACATACGAGGCAGATGCGGATGGCAATTATCTTTGATTATCTGCTTAGAAGGGCAGATCGTCAGTACCGTCAGACGTTCCTGCCATAGGATCGGCAGCCGTAGGAGCCTGTGCCATACCCTGAGCAGGAGCAGCAGCGGGCTGACTCTGTGCACCCATGGCATTGGGATCAACATGGTCTACACGGAATGCACTGATATCATTGAAATAACGGTCCTGCCATGCACGGGCGTTGATGTCGAGCCACACGTGCACGCTGTCACCCTGATGGATGTTGAACTGCTCCAACTTATCCGCGCCAAACACGCGGAAAAGACAAGCACGGGGATACTGGTCTTTGGTCTGAATGACAAATTCCTGTGACTTCCAAGCATTTCCTGTACGATTGGAAACACCCTCTTTGGCTGGATATTCCTTGATGATGATGCCTTCTACTTCTATTCCTTGCAATGCCATTACGATTGTTATTTTAAATGATTAGCATAAATTTTCGATATGCGAAATTAAGCAAAATCTTCATAAAAAGCAAACTTTTATCCTTTAAAAAACAAAAAAAGAGAAAAATATGCGATTGTGTCATTCCTTTACCCTTTTTTTTATTAACTTTGTGAGTAATTAAATGAAACAAAACAAATAAGATTATACTCATGAGATTTACGTTATCCAGTACTGCCCTTAACAGTAGATTGCAGACACTTTCCAAGGTTATCAACACCAAGAACTCTCTTCCGATTTTGGAGAGTTTCCTGTTTCAGTTGCGCAATGGTCAGCTCACCATTACCGCTTCCGACAGTGAGAACATCATGCAATCCACATTATCCATCGAAGGTTCTGATGCCGACGGCGACTTCGCAGTACCCAGCCACACCATCTTGGATGCTGTCAAGGAACTGCCCGAGCAGCCTCTCAACTTCGATGTCAATCTCTCTACATTCGAGGTGACGGTAGGTTATCAGAATGGGCAATATCATTTTGCAGCACAGAACGCACAGGAATACCCGCACAACGAGCCCATCGCTGGCGACGTGCACGTCATTACCATTGATGCAGAGCTTCTGAGCGACAACATCAACCGTACACTGTTTGCCACCGACAACAACGAAATCCGTCCAGTGATGAATGGTATTTTCTTCGACCTCACAGCCGACTGTCTGGCATTTGTAGCCAGCGACGGACACAAATTAGTGCGTTGCCGCAACTACAGCATCAAGAGTGAGGTGCCTGCCTCTCTTATCCTTCCGAAGAAGCCTGCCACACTGCTGAAAAACAGTCTGGCCAAGGAGCATGGCGACGTGGTTATCAAGTTCAACCAGCAGTCGGCCGAAATCCGCTTCTCCGAGGGCGTGCTCATCTGTAGACTTATCGAGGGCGTGTTCCCCAACTACAATGCCGCCATACCCAAAGACAACCCCAACGAGCTGTCCATCGACCGCAAGGTGCTGCAGAGTGCCATCCGCCGCGTGTTGCCCTTTGCCAGCATGAGCAGTCAGCTGGTGCGTTTCCGTCTCGATGCCGGCAGTCTGGAGATTTCTTCAGAAGACCTTGACTTTGCTACCAGCGCCAAGGAGCAGCTCATCTGCGAATACAACGGTCAGCCGCTGCAGATAGGATTCCGCGGCGATTTCCTCATGGAAATCCTCAACTCTATTGATACCGACGAGATCAAGATTCAGCTCGGCGACCCCAGCCGTGCAGGTATAGTGTTGCCCTCCACTCAACCTGAAAACGAGGACATGCTCATGCTGATCATGCCGTTGTTGCTCAATGATTAACAGGAAATGAAACTTAATCTCACCAAACCACTTATCATTTTCGATTTGGAGACGACCGGTCTCGACCTCGTGACCGACCGTATCATCCAGATTTCTTATATCAAGGTGATGCCCAACGGAGACGAGGCGCGCAAGAATCTCTTCGTCAACCCTGAGAAGCCCATCCCCCCCATGGTACAGGAACTCACGGGTATCACCGACGAAATGGTGAAAGAGGCCCCCGTGTTCAAGCAGATAGCCAAGACCCTGCACGACACGTTCGTGGGCTGTGACTTTGCCGGATTTAACTCCAACAGGTTTGACATCCCCCTGCTGGCCGAGGAATTTCTGCGGGCAGGAATAGACTTCGACTTCTCCCGATGCCGTCTCATTGACGCCCAGACCATCTTCCACAAGATGGAACCGCGCAATCTGGCCGCCGCCTACAAGTACTACACGGGCCACAAGATGGAAGACGACTTCACGGCCCACCGTGCCGACGAAGATACTGAGGCGACCTACCGCGTGCTACAGGGACAGCTCGACATGTATAATCCCGACACCGCCACCGAGCCCGACAGGGCGTTGGCCAACGACATGGACGTGCTCGCCGAATTCTCGGTGATGAACAATAACGTCGACTTCGCGGGCCGCATCGTGTGGCAGGAAATGGCTGACGCCAACGGGAAACCGCTGCTCGACGACAAGGGCAAGCCCCGCATGCACGAAGTTTTCAACTTTGGCAAGTACAAAGGATGGGCAGTGGCCGACGTGTTGCATCGCGATCCGGGTTTCTTCAACTGGGTGCTCTCATCCAATTTCACCTACAACACCAAGCAGGTGCTGACCCGAATCCAGTTGCGCGAGTCCAAACTGAACAGCAAATACTAAGCACAAACTCCACCGCCGATGCCCCAACTGCGCCCGATAATCATCGTTTGCCTGTGCCTCGTCTCCGTCTTCGGAGTGCGGGCGCAGGAACTTGATGCCAAGATTACGGTCAATCACAATCAGGTGCAGGGCACCGATGCCTCGGTGTTTGAAAACCTTCAGCAGACGCTGGAGCAGTTTGTCAACGACCGTCAGTGGACCAACCTGCAGTTTCAGAAGAACGAACGCATCTCGTGCAGTTTCAATATCACGGTCACGAAGTATGACCAGTCGACAGGGTTGTTTACCTGTAAAGCCCTCATACAGGCCAACCGTCCGGTCTACAATGCTTCCTATACCACGACATTGTTCCAATTTACCGACAACGATTTCAACTTCAAGTTCGCGCAGTTTGACCAGCTGGAATGGAACGAAGAGCAGGTAGACAATCAGATTACGGCCCTTTTCGCCTACTATGCCTACCTCATCATCGGAATGAACCTTGACAGTTTCTCACCCCAAGGGGGGGAAGACGTGTTGCAACGGTGTATGAATCTGGCCAACAATGCACAAAATCTGGAGTTCACGGGGTGGAAATCGTTTGACTCCGACCGCAACCGCTTCGCCATCATCAATGATTATCTCGATGCAGCCATGCAGCCGTTCAGGCAGTTGCAGTACGATTATTACCGCAAAGGGCTCGACGAAATGGCCACCAACGTGGAGCGTGGACGCACGGAAGTGACCACGGCTCTGGAGACCGGACTCAAAAAAAGCCACGAGGATAGGCCTACAAGCATGCTGCCGCAGATATGGACCGACTACAAGAAGGATGAGCTGGCCAATATCTATAAAGGTAAAGGGACACAAAAAGAGAAGGAGACGGTCTACGACATCCTTTTTTCCATCAATGCTTCCCAGAACAACGCATGGGAAAAAATTAAGCAATAGACTTCATGCTGAAACATCTTTACGTCAGGAACTTCACATTGATTGATGAACTTGACATCAATTTATATCCCGGATTCTCGGTCATCACCGGTGAGACGGGAGCCGGAAAAAGCATCATCCTGGGAGCCATCCACCTGTTGTTGGGCCAGCGAGCCGACACCAAACAGATTAAGGACGGATGCGACCGCTGTATCGTCGAGGCTCATTTCGACCTCTCCCGATACGACATGGAGGGCTTTTTCCAAGACAATAACATCGACTTCGACGAGACAGACTGCATCGTCCGCCGCGAAATCAACGTGAGCGGCAAGAGCCGTGCGTTTATCAACGACATGCCGGTGCAGCTCACCACCATGCGCGAACTGGGCGAACAGCTCATCGATATCCACAGCCAGCACCAGAGTCTGCTCCTTCAGAAAGAGGACTTTCAGCTGAGCGTGGTCGACATCATCGCCTCCGACAAGAAGGAGCTGGATGCTTACAGGCAGGCCTATCAGACCTATCGGAAGGCACAGACCGATTTCGAGAAGTTTCAGAACGACTACACCCGCAATCAGGAAAACGAGGAATTTCTGCGTTTCCAGCATGCCGAACTCGAAAAGGCACAGCTCATCGAGGACGAGCAAGAGGAGCTGGAGCAGCAGATCAAGACCCTGACCCATGCCGAAGACATCAAGGGGGCACTCTATACGGCAGCCAATTTGCTGAACGAGGACAATTCGGGAGCCATCGAACAAGTGAGACAGGGAATCGACAATCTGGAGAAAATCGCCGACCTCGACCCTGACCTCCAGGAGATGACACAGCGGCTGGAGTCGGCCTACATAGAGCTGAAAGACATAGGGCACGAATTAGACAGCCGTTCGGAAAACGTGAACTATGACCCACAGTTGTTGCAAACGCTCAACGACCGGTTGGACCTGATCTACTCATTGGAGCGGAAATTTCATGTAGACACAGTCGGGGAACTCATCGCCAAACGCGACGAGATGGCTGACGAACTGAAAAACATCGACGGCGGCACAGAGCGACTGGAAGAGCTGAAGCACGCTGTCGACGAGGCTTACGACCGTTGCATGACGGTGGCTAAGCGTCTGAGCGATGTCCGCAAGAAGGCAGCCTCGAAGGTCGAGGACGAGATGAAGAAGCGGCTGGTGCCGCTCGGCATTCCCAACGTGAAGTTTGCCATCGAACTGAAGGTCAAAGACTGCTCGCCCAACGGCATCGACAACGTGTCGTTCCTGTTCAATGCCAACAGCAACTCACAGCTGCAGCCCATCTCGCAGGTAGCGTCGGGCGGAGAAATCGCACGTATCATGTTGTCGCTCAAGGCCATGATCAGTGGTGCGGTGAAGCTACCCACCATCATTTTCGACGAGATAGACACTGGCGTGAGTGGGCGCATCGCGGAGAAAATGGCCGAAATCATGCGCGAAATGGGCCATAACAACCGTCAGGTGATATCCATCACCCATCTCCCGCAGATAGCCGCCATCGGTACGGTGCACTACAAAGTGAGCAAGACCGACACGTCCTCAGGCACCGTGAGCCACATGGAACAGCTCACGTCCGAACAGCGGGTCAAGGAGATTGCACAGATGCTGAGTGGCAGCGACATCTCCGACGCAGCCATCGAGAATGCCAGGACGCTGCTGAAACATAGCTTGCGGGAAAAAGAATAAATATTAAAGAATAAACATTAAACAATAAATGTATGGGGCATTGAACAATAAAGAATAAAAAATAAACATTATATGTTGAGTGCATCAGGCATTATTGAATAAGAAATTAAAATTAATCGCAAAGCTGACGAGGCTTTGAGGGAAGGGCGATGAAGGCAAGGCGATGACCCAAGAGAAGCCTGCTGGGCGCCCGATACCCACCGAAAACCCAAGGAAATGAATAAGAAACTGAGAGCCACTATACTCCTTTTTGTCCAGCTGTTCACGCTGACGACACTTCTGGCACAACCAGCGCCGGTGAAAAAAGCGGCGCAGAGCGTCTTTACCCTCACCACCTTCGCAGCCGACGGAAGCATCATTGGTTCCACCCACGGCGTGTTTGTGGGGCAGAATGGCACTGCCATCGCCATGTGGCACCCCTTTGACGGTGCGCAGCGGGCGGTCGTGATAGATGCCAAAGGCAACTCACACGAGGTGGATGCCATGCTCGGTGTATCAGAGTTGTACGACATCTGCCAGTTCCGCATCAAGAACAAGGCGGGACTTGCGCTTCCCCTTGCCACCGCCGACCAGGCTGCGACGACGGTCTATCTGCTGGACTACGATCTGAAGAAGCCCGTATCCAAGAAACTCACTCCGCAGAAAACCGAGAAGTTCATGACCACCAACAACTATTATCTGTTCAACGATGTCGACGTGTCGAACACCGATTTGGGCTGCCCCATCATCAACGAGCAGGGCCAGTTGCTGGGTATCATGCAACGCAACAAGAATGGCGGACAGGCATATTCGGCCGATGCCCGACTCATCTCCACATTCTCACGCAACGGTCTGTCACTCAATGACAACTCCATGCGAGCCACCGGCATACGAACAGCTCTGCCCGACGACGAACAGCAAGCCACCCTCATGCTGATGATTGCCGGCCAGCAAGCCGACAGTATCAGGTATGATGCCTATGTCAATGAGTTTATTGAAAAGTTCCCCACCTCCACAGAAGGCTACCGAGCAAGGGCTTCCCGCTATGTGACAACGGGACAACTGAGACAGGCCGATAACGTCTATGCACAGGAAGTGAAGAAGGCTGCCAAGAAAGATGAAGCCTATTACGACTACGCACAAGCCGTATACCGTGCGGTAAGTTATCGTGTCGATACCACCTTCACCGACTGGAACTATAACCGTGCGATGACCCTCGCACAGGAAGCCGAGAAGATCAATGCGCTGCCGATATACCGACATCTACAAGCCCAGATTGTCTATGCACAGGGCGACTACCAGAAAGCCCTCGACATGTTTACTGACCTGCAGAAAACCGACATGGGCAAAAACGGCGAGATATACTATGAGGCTGCACAGTGCAAGACCCAACTCAAGGCCCCTGCCTCCGACATCGAGACTCTGCTCACCGCTGCTGTCAACGCCCAGACAGGTTCGGTGTCAGCTCCCTACGTGCTGGCGCGCGGACGATTTTATGATAATGCCGGCGAATATCGCAAGGCTTTCAAGGACTATCTCGCCTATGACACGCTGATGAACAACCGTGCGACCCATGATTTCTACTACACCAAGTTCAAGTGTGAGCAGAAAATCCGCCAATACAAGTTGGCCATCAATGACATTGCCCATGCCATTGTACTCAACCGCACGGAGCCGACCTACTATGCGGAGATGGCCGGGCTGCAGCTGCAACTCAACCAACTGCAGGATGCCATCACCACTTGCAACATGGGTTTGCAGCTCACACAAGAATATGCCGACCTATATATCATCCTCGGCATTGCGCAATGTGAACTCAAAGACAAGCAAAACATGGAGGAAGGCATCGCTAACTTGCAGAAAGCACAGGCGTTAGGCGACGAGCGTGCAGCAGGACTTATTGCCAAATACAAGAAATAGCCCGTAACCCATACGCACAACTCCCAATCGCAATAGACTCTCCACGGCAGACAGAACATGCCTGAAAATAATGGCAAGTTTTCCGTGTGATTTATCAATTATAATTTGGAGTTTCAAAAAAAATAGATTATCTTTGCACACGCAAATCGCCGATATGGCTCAGTTGGTAGAGCAACGCATTCGTAATGCGTAGGTCCCCGGTTCGAGTCCGGGTATCGGCTCTCCCCTGAAAAGGGAAGAGTCTACGGGCATCATCTATTTAATTGATGTATGGCAATAACCAACATGCGGAATTAGCACATCGGTAGTGCACGGGCTTCCCAAGCCTGGGAGGCGGGTTCGATTCCCGTATTCCGCTCTCTTTTGACTTTTATTCTATAAAAATATCCTACCATTCATTCTCACAAAACATCCTGCCAATCAGCGTATTGGCATTTCATGACCACAACCTTCCACCCCATCCTTCCACCGTTCCTCGCCCCATTCACCATCTCGGGCACATGTCATGGCACTGTTTCTCACCGCATGCTTTCAACTTTCCAATAGAGAGAGCATGCAATTAACGGCCCATCGCGATGCAATTCGATACTATTCGCATACAGACTAAGAAATGACGGGGTTTTTACAAGCCGTTATTAACACCCTCCCCCGACCCTATGAGGATAGCGAGGAGAAGTTTCAATCTTCCGTAGTACCTCAATCTTTCACATCAATAACACCTTGGGTATAAAACAAAAAGAACTGCAGCCCTTTCGGAGTTGCAGTTCTTTTTTGTTTGAATATAAGGTTAGGCGAGCACTACTTTGCCATTGTCGCCCTTTACTTTGCCTTCTTTCAGAAGCCAACCAATACCGAGAAGCACCTCAGTCTCAGTCTTCTTTATTGCCGAAGCGAGTTGTGCCACAGACAATGCCTCCCCTGCTGCAGAAAGAGCCTGATAAACATCACCTGCACGGAAACCGGCATTCTCAGCATCAACCATAGTTTCTACCTTTTTAGCGGCGGGTTTCTTCACTGTTTTTGCCTTTGTTGCTGTAGTAGCCTTAGTTGCTACTTTCTTCTCTGCTGCTTTCTTTTCTACCATAATTAAGTAAATAATATTAAAATATTAGAAATCACAAGATCGTTTATAACTTATCATTTGCAAAATTAATACTTTTATTTTTATTGTCTCAAACAAATGTTAAGAAACTGATATCCAATCGGTTTGAAATCAATATTTCTTGATTTAAATCAAAACAAAAGTATAAAATGGGAAAAACTTTCAATGTGAAAGAAGAAAGGGAGCGGTGCGTACGGGACTCGAACCCGTGACCTCCTGCGTGACAGGCAGGCATTCTAACCAGCTGAACTAACGCACCATGGGGAGTGTTTTAGAAAAAAAAAGCGGTGCGTACGGGACTCGAACCCGTGACCTCCTGCGTGACAGGCAGGCATTCTAACCAGCTGAACTAACGCACCAAATTCGTCAGACGTAGTGTCTATTGGAATTTTACGGCTGCAAAGGTAGTGCTTTTATTCTACATTACCAAACAATATCTTAAATATTTTATAAAAAATATTGCAGGATAACCACATCACAATACTGCTCTCCATCGAACAACCACTCCTTCAATTCTGCAACGGATTGAAACCCAACCTCTTTAAAGAGCTTCTGACAACTTTCATTGTTTTTTCCAATCAGGGCATACATTTGGTGTAGATGAATGACCTCATGGGCATAGCGGATAAGATGCAACATTGCAGCCCGCCCATACCCCTGATCGCGAAAACGATGTTGAATGACAACGCCCACTTCGGCACGGCAATGTCTTGGGTCAAAATTTGCCAAATCGACAATACCTATCAACTCTCCCAATGAGCTCTCAATGATGAGCCTCATCTGTTTGTCGGTATAGATATCACCGCTCACATTAGCTAAGTATTCATGGAGTGCATAGCGAGAATAAGGCACATTAGTAACACCAACATTCCATAAATCCTGATTGTTCTCGATTTCGTAAAGAATCTCCAAATCCTCAGGTTCAATGGCTCTGAGTTTTACTTGAGGCAGCTGGTCCATAAACTATTGAATGATTTCAGAATCGGTAATCAAGGCTTTTAATGCCGGATTATAGAGAGCAAACTGCTGATTGTCACGAAAATGGGCAGAGAGAGACTCCAACATCTCATTAAACGAATATTTGGAAATGTCATATACGTAATAGTTGACTCTATCGTCGTCACCGCATTCATACGAATCCGACATCTCCTTTTCACCTGCAAACACAGCGGTAAGCCCATGACGGTGTATCAATTGCCGACACACGTCACGATTATCTTCATCCACATCGAAGATATAACGGGCATCTGCAGCCCGCCGCCTGCTCACGAAACCCATGCTGTATTTGACCTTTTCAAACAATGTTGATACCAAAGCCAAGCATGCCTTACAATAAATTCCGATGTGAATAGGTAGTGAAAGAAGACAACCCAGATGTCCATAATGCTTACGAAGGAAGATAAACATAGCTTCATAAAACACATGCACATAGCGGAAATTGGTCTTCTGTGTGCTCTCTCCCTTATAATGGAGAATCTTTAAAGGCAGATACCAGTTTTCCCATCCACCTTTGAGAAGTCGGTAACTCAGGTCGATATCTTCGCCATACATGAAGAAATCCTCATCAAGCAGACCTATTTCGTCCAATGCCTGGCGTCGGAGCATACAGAATGCACCACTGACAATCTCAATCTGCGCGGGTAAATCCCAAGGCAGATACCCCATATAGTATTTGCCCCAAACTCTGTTATGAGGAAATCTCGCACACAAACCTACCATTTTGTAGAATGAAGTGAGAGGAGTGGGAATACCTCTTCTTGACTCCATAGCGTCGGTGCCATCCGTACGCAACATCCTTACGCCGACTCCACCTGACCGGGGATGGTCATCCATAAACTGCACAGCCTCTCGCAAGACTTTCTCCCCCACCAGCGTATCCGGGTTCAACAGTAAGACATACTCACCCAGACTTTGCCGTATAGCCTGATTGTTGGCCCTCGCAAAGCCTAAATTATGATTACTTTGAATGAAAGTAACCCAAGGAAAGGAAGGGGAAAGAAATTCAACACTACCATCTTGAGAATGGTTGTCTACGACTATAACCTCTGCATCAAGGCCATGAATAGCCTGCTGCACAGAGCGCAGACACTGATCAAGATAATACTTGACGTTGTAACTTACTATGATAATTGACAGTTTCAAAACTTACTTGTCATTTCCTGCCGACATCGGGTCTCCGACGGAAAAACAAAGACCAGACAGAGCAAACCGATGATTGCCATGTAACCAAAAGCCACATTCAAGTACTGATAATAGAACAATGTGTTGAACAACATAGGCAGACTGATCATCAACAAGCGAACTATCCCCCATCGGCGCAGGCCGATTTCCGGTGCGGCCGCTATAGCACGACGCGCAGGTCCAAACTTCAGCAGACGCAAAGCGAACGGGATGGCACAAATGGTAACAAGTTCCATCAATCCGGCTATATAGTATTCTCGAATACCGTTATACTGCAAGTCACCAGGTTCAAGCCATTCAAACTCATAGAGAAGTACCATGAGGAGGCACAGAAGGATGGGGATGTAGAATACAAGAAGTAATGTTTTACGAGCAGCTGTCATGACATAAGGATTTAAACCAATGGTGTTCGGTTGAGGATAGACCGGCCAAGCGTCACCTCATCAGCATATTCCAGCTCATTGCCAACGGATATTCCACGGGCAATCAGACTGAGTTTCACAGGATACGGCTTCAGTTGTCGGGAGAGATAAAAGTTGGTTGTATCACCTTCCATCGTGGAACTGAGGGCAAAAATTACTTCTTTGATTTTCCCTTCAGCTACTCTTCGGATGAGAGAATCTATCTCTAAGTCGCTGGGTGAGATGCCGTCCATCGGCGAGATGACACCTCCCAGCACATGATACAAGCCATGATACTGCTGCGTGCTCTCCACTGCCATCACGTCTTGTACGTTCTCCACCACACAAACAGTGGTATTATCGCGTCGCGGGTCGCTGCAGATGGAGCACACGTCAGTATCGCTGATGTTGTGACAAACCTTGCAATACTTGATATTGGAGCGCACATACGACATCGTATCCGCAAACACATTGACATTCTCCACCGGCTGACGAAGCAGATGCAACACTAGGCGCAAGGCTGTCTTTCGCCCTATCCCGGGAAGTTTGCTAAACTCTGTGACGGCTTTCTCCAGCAGGGCCGAAGGATATTGTTCCATGAAATCGACAAAGAAAGATATTCAGTTACCATCAGGAAAAGCAACTGCAAATTACAGATAAATACCAAATCCTATATTCAACCCAATGGTAGAATAATCAGAATGTCTCTTGAGACTCTGTTGATAATAGATGGAAGGCTCGATGGTCACGGTGTGACTGATGAAGAATGCATATCCCACCTCTACACCTGGCATAAAGTCATTGTACCCGCCGTCGGCATGCACAAACTTGCAATTGGCTCCGAGGAAGATGCCATTCTGGATGATATAATAGCGG
Organism: Prevotella sp.; assembly: GCA_016901395.1. Classification (GTDB taxonomy): domain Bacteria; phylum Bacteroidota; class Bacteroidia; order Bacteroidales; family Bacteroidaceae; genus Prevotella. Next base: position 61,238 of record JAEAMQ010000067.1, read on the forward strand.
CCTCCACCACCAAAGCTGAACTGATTGGGCATATCCTTGCCATCGTGCTGATAGCCTGCCTCACCGAGAAGCATCAGATTATCTGCTACAAAATATCCGGCCTTAGCCGAAACACCAAGGCTCAGTTCCTTGGATCCGTTATAACTCAGGTTCAATCCCGTCATGGAAGCGCCGGCATAGACCTTTCCCTCCTCAAACTGTGCATTGGCGGAAAGCGTCAACAGCAGCGCAGTCAAAAGCATGAAAATCTTCTTCATAAATCGTTTTTTTATTGATTAACAAGAGGCAAGGCTCGACAGACCTATCGTCTGCCATCGCTTACCCTCTCCAACAGGTAGACTTGATTTTATCCACAGACAGCATCTGTGCCAAGGCTACGTAACTGTCGCGATACAATTGCAAAAGTAATGCTAATTTTTGAAATAACGAAAAAATAGCCGTACCTTTGTGCACAAAAGATATTCACATGAGCAAGCGCTTATCCATCACATTCTATATACTTTTCCTCTGGAGTTCCCTCCATGCACAATCGTTCTCCTCGCCCAAGCGTGAGGTGCGTGCCGTGTGGCTCACCACCATCGGCGGACTCGACTGGCCGCACTCCTACGCGCAGTCGTCGGGTAGCATCGAGCGGCAGCAGCAGGAGCTTTCGCATCTCCTCGACCTCTATCAGCAGGCTGGAATCAACACCGTTTTGCTCCAGACGCGCATCCGCGGCACCGTGATTTATCCCTCGCAGTATGAGCCGTGGGACGGTTGTCTGAGTGGCGTTCCGGGCCGTTCGCCGGGCTATGATGCCCTGCGCTTCGCCATCGACGAGTGCCATCGGCGGGGCATGGAGCTGCATGCGTGGGTGGTGACGATACCCATTGGCAAATGGGACAAGCTCGGCGTGCAAAACATTCGGCGGAAACTGCCGGGCGTGGCCCGCCGCATCGGCCCCGAGGGGTATATGAATCCCGAAAACCCGCGCACCGCCAGCTATCTCGCCGATATCTGCGAGGAGATTACACGCAACTACGATGTCGACGGCATCCACCTCGACTACATCCGCTATCCGGAGACGTGGAACATCAAAGTGAGCCGCGACCAGGGCCGCAACTATATCACCGGCATCGTGCGTGCCATCAGCCAGCGGGTGAAATCGCTCAAGCCTTGGGTCAAGATGAGTTGCTCGCCCATCGGCAAATTCGACGATCTCTCCCGCTATTGGAGCCACGGATGGAACGCCTACACCAAGGTTTGCCAGGACGCGCAGGGTTGGCTGCGCAGTGGATTGATGGACCAACTCTATCCGATGATGTATTTCCGCGACAACCAGTTCTTCCCCTTCGCCATCGACTGGGCCGAGCAAAGCGACGGCAAAACCATCGCACCGGGTCTCGGCATCTATTTTCTCAACCCGAAGGAAGGCAACTGGCGGCTCGCCGACGTGACCCGCGAGATGGAGGTGTTGCGCCAATACGGAATGGGGCAGACCTTCTTCCGCGGCAAATTCCTGACCGACAACGACCAGGGCATCTACGATTTTGTGAAACGCTTCAACCGCCATCCGGCACTCGTTCCGGCCATGACATGGGCCAGCCACACCCTGCCCGAGGAGCCGGCATCACTGCAAATGAGCAAGAAAGGATTGAGTTGGCAGGGCCATACACCATATTATAATGTATATAGCAGCCGCACATGGCCCGTCGATGTGAGCCGTGCGGAGAACCTGATTGCCGTGAGACGCACCGCCAACAGCATCGCCCTTCCCACCGACGGACGCTATTTTGCCGTGACGGGAATGGACCGTTTTGGCAACGAAAGCAAGGCTTTGCAGAGCCATCAGATGGAGACGGCACCACGGATAGACATTCCGCTGCTGGCCTGCGACGGCCGTCGCCTCACGCTTCCGCCGAAAGACCACACGCTCGACGCTCAGTTGCTGACCATAGAAACCCTGCAGGGCAGCATCGTCGATACCCGAACCTATCAGGGCAAGACCATCGACGTGTCGCGCCTGCCCAACGGTTACTACGTGTTGCGGTCGCTGGGGCGCAAAGGCGTGACCCACCGACTGGGATTTTTCCAGGTGAAACGCGGCTTACCGCATATTTGAATCTACGAAGCACAAGGGCAGAAGGTCCTTGACGCTCTTGATTTTGTAGACCCCTTCACGCCCATAGAGCAGTATCTCTATGGGTTTTTTGTATCTGTCTTCGATTTCCAGAATGACCTGCCGGCATGCCCCACAGGGTGTCACGGGGTCGGGCAGCAGTCCGGCATCGTTGCGGGCGGCGATGGCCAGCATCGTGACGGGCTGGTCTGGACAATTGGCTTGTGCGGCGAAGATGGCCGTGCGCTCAGCACAAAGGCCCGAGGGGAAGGCGGCATTCTCCTGATTGGCACCGATAAACACCTGTCCGTTGGCCAGTCGTGCAGCCGCTCCCACATAGAAACGACTGTATTTGGCGTAGGCATTCTTGGTGGCTTCGGCAGCCTGATAGACCAGTTGAAGCTCGTCTTCGCTCAGTTCTTCAAGCGACAGAAAATCTATGTTGACTTCAATTTTAATCTGTTTCATAACTATTGAGGATTAAAGGTACAAGTCATTAGGGCTTGATATATTCATACGCACCGATGTCGGGGAGGTCATCGCGCGTCCGCCCGTCATGGTCGTTGGTAGTGGCTGTCTGTGGATTGGCCTTGCCGATGGCCGACGAAACACTGTCCAGACGGAAGTCGTAGCGCAGCTTGTCGGTGTCGATGGTCATGAAATGCTTCTCGCCTGAGGTCGTGGTGTCCTCCACATTCTCATAATACACCTGGGTGAAATGCACACTGTCGGCAGTCTCCACCTTTGGCGTGCGGATGATGCAATGGTCGAAGGCATAGACAAAGGCGGTGGTGGAGTCGGCCGGTTCGCCCAGTAGCATGTCGTCGGCATAGCCTGTGATGAGGGTGTTCATGACCGAGAGATTGTCTATCGGATGCTTGCCTGCGAAATGGAGCGCATAGCCCCGGTTGGAGTCGAAGGGGTAGAACTGGGCGAGCGTGCAACCATTGATGGTGGCCTCGCCGCCGTTGATGCGCACGCAGTCGTTGAGGGTATTGGTAATCTGGGTGTTGATCAGGCTCAGACGTGCATTCTCCGACAGCAGCCCATAGCCCTGACAGTTGTGTATGGTGACGTTTTCGAGCGACAGTTTCAGCTGGGTAACCGACGAGGAGTCGACCACCACGCCATTGTAGGTGCTGTGGATGTCGGTGTGTTGCAGCACGCTTCCGGTCGAGGAGTCGTGGAAACGCAGTCCCTGCCACTGCCCCGGCACGCGGTCGTAGGGCAGATAGTCGAACATGTAGTCGATGCGGTCGCCGCGCAGCGTCACCGGGTTGTCGGGGGTGCCCGGTGTCAACAGTCGTCCGTAGACGTTGATGCCGGCATCCTCATGGAAATAGAGCGTGGTGCCGGCGGCTATCGTGAGCGTCGCGGCAGAGTCCACACGGATGCCGCCATAGACGATGACGGGCCGTCCGTTGCCATCAATCACGGAGTCGCGGTCGATGCGCACATTCCTCATCGACACCGCATCCCAGGCGTAGGCACTGAGGTTTACCCGCTGCTCCACCCCACTTTCGAGGGTAAACACGAGGTTGTCGGAGGTCTGCTGGGGCGTGAGGGCGTTGGTCTGCGGGGCCGTCAGCTCCACAAAGACGCGCACGCTGTCCTTGTTTCTGAGTTCGATATCCGAGACCGTATAGTTCTTTTCCTCACTCAGATACACCCCGTCGACATTGACGCGATAGCCCGATTTGGCCGCGTTTTCCAGTCTCACGCTCTGGCATCGAAGTCCGTCGCCGGAGTTGTTGTAGACCCAAAACGACTTCGTGGCAGAGGGAACGTTGCTGAACACAGTGTCCAGCCTCACGGTGTCTGTGGAAAACGTGAGCACGTGCGACGAGGCATTGGAGAAACTCTCGTCGTCGGTGCAGGCAGCCATCAGGCCCAACATCACCCCTGCAACTATAAGCAAATGTTTAACCTTCATTGCCTTATCAACGCAAAGAAGTTCATTTTTATTGTGCATAAAAAGCAAGTTCGGCGAATTAATAAACCCATTTCAAGGAAAAGGATTTGAATATTTCGCCGAACTTGCGTCTTATCTTATATCATCTCGAATACACGAGACAGTTCTTATCGACTATTCCACCTTAGCATTGTCTTTCTTTCGCTTCTTCAGTTGCCATTTTACGATAAAGAAAGCAGCAACCAACACAGCGATTGTGACAATCGCAATCTGGATATAAGAATTATATTCCTCTATTCTGTTATTCAATTGATCTTTAGGCACAAAGGAATGCAACCACCATCCCAAGGAAGCCAGCACACAGTTCCACAACCCTGCTCCAACCGTGGTATAAAGCGCGAATTTCCAGAATTTCATCTTGGAAAGTCCGGCCGGGATAGAGATTATCTGTCTGATGCCGGGGAGAAGACGACCCGTCAAGGTAGCAATCACACCATGCTCATAAAAGTATTTCTCACTCTTTTCCACCTTTTCCTGATTAAGAAGGCACAAATGCCCCAATCGGCTGTTGGCAAAACGGTAAATAATGGGACGTCCAAGATAGTAGGCAGCCAGATAATTGGCCGTGGATCCCAGCAAAGCCCCAGCTGTTGCCACAAGCAGAAGTACTACAATATTGAGTTCGCCCGCGGCAGCCCGGTATGCTGCAGGAGGGACTATCAGCTCGGAAGGAGCAGGGATTACTGAGCCTTCGATAAACATGAGGATGAAAACCGTGTAATAGTTCAGGTTCTCTAAAAGTGCCGACAACCAAGTCATAGATACTTTTTGCTTCGATTTAATGAATATGTTACTTGTTCTTCTTGGCCCAGGTATCCTTCAGTCCGATGGTCTTGTTGTACACGGGCTTGCCCTCCTGAGAGTCGGGGTCGGCCATGAAATAGCCCAATCGGATGAACTGCAGGTATTCGCCGGGCTTGCACTGGGCGGCATACTGCTCCACATAGCAGTCGGTGTTCACCTTGAGCGAATCGGCATTGAGCAGCTCGTGGAAGTCGCGGCCATCGGCAGACGGGTTCTCCACAAAGAACAGTCGGTCGTATTCGCGCACCTCTGCCTTCACGCAGTGGTCGCTGCTCACCCAGTGGAGCGTGCCCTTCACCTTGCGGTTGGCGCCCTCCATGCCACTCTTGCTCTGTGGATCGTATTCGGCCTGAATCTCGGTGATGTTGCCGTCGGCGTCCTTGGTGCATCCGGTGCACTTCACGATGTAGGCGTTTTTCAGTCGCACCTCGTTGCCGGGGGTCATGCGGAAGAATTTCTTCGGAGCGTCTTCCATAAAGTCGGCACGCTCGATCCAGAGGTTGCGGGAGAACGTGATGGTGTGTGTGCCACCGTTTTCCTGCTCGGGATTGTTCTCGGCCTCCATGTCCTCGCTCTGGCCCTCGGGGTAGTTGGTGATGACCAGACGCACGGGGTCTACCACGGCCGACACACGGGTGGCCTTCTTGTTGAGGTCATCGCGCACGGCAGCCTCCAGCAATGCGATGTCGTTGAGGGCATCAAACTTGGTGTAGCCGATGGATTTGATGAAGTTTCGGATAGACTCTGGCGAGTAGCCACGGCGGCGCATGCCACACAGGGTCGGCATGCGGGGATCGTCCCAACCGTTGACCAGATGCTCGTCGACAAGCTGATGAAGCTTGCGCTTGGACATCACGGTGTAGGTAAGATTAAGTCTATTGAACTCGATCTGGCGCGGACGGAAATCGTTAAGACCCTTCTCAGCGGTGCCGTCGGCCTCCTTGAGGAAGTCTACGAGCTTGTCATACAGCGGACGATGGGGCACAAACTCCAGCGTGCAGATAGAGTGGGTCACGCCTTCGAAGTAGTCGCTCTGTCCATGGGCAAAGTCATACATCGGGTAGCAGTGCCAGGTGGTGCCGGTACGATGGTGGGGTGTCTGGATGATACGGTAGATCACCGGGTCGCGGAAGTGCATGTTGGGATTGTTCATATCCATCTTGGCACGCAACACCATGGAGCCTTCCACGGCCTCGGGGGTGTTCATCTGCTCGAAGAGACGCAGATTTTCCTCCACGGGGCGGTCGCGATAGGGACTCGCCGTACCCGGTGTGGTGGGCGTTCCCTTCTGTTCGGCTATCTGCTCGGAGGTCTGCTCGTCCACGTAGGCGTGGCCGTTCTTAATCATCCAGAGGGCAAAATCCCACAGCTTCTGGAAATAGTCTGAGGCATAATAAATCTCGTTCCACTTGAAACCGAGCCACTCGATGTCGTGAAGGATATTCTCCACATACTCGTTGTTCTCCTTCGAGGGGTTGGTATCGTCGAAGCGAAGGTTGCAGACACCGTTGTATTTCTCAGCCACTCCAAAGTCCATGCAGATGGCTTTGGCATGTCCGATGTGCAGATAACCGTTGGGTTCCGGCGGAAAACGGGTCTGGATGCGACCGCCGTTTTTGCCTTCGGCGAGGTCTTCCTCCACAAATTGTTCCACAAAACTTATGCTTGGCTTTTTCTCGATGCTATTCTCTTGAATGTCCATATTTACTATGCTTTACTATTATATTGATGCAAAGTTAATGAAAATTTCTTAGATAGTCTGTGCGAAAGGTTCAAAAAGATTTGCACGTCTCATCAAAAAGCATTACCTTTGCTACCGTTATCCTGAATACAATCTTTTTACCTTAATGAAAAGGCTAATACCTATTGAGAATGGATGGTGGTCGCTGTGAAGCGAGCGCCATTTTTTTATTTGTATTCCGCAAAGCCCCTTTTGGGGGCTCCCGTTATTTTATTCCATGCTGATTGAGCGCCTCGGCATAGCGTCGTGCGTTGGCCATGTGCTCAGCATAGTTGCTTGCGAAATTGTGGGTTCCGCTGAAATCCTCCTTCGCGCACATATAAATATAGTTGTGGTGCACCATATTGAGCACGGCATCGATGCCCGCCACTGAGGGGATGCGGATAGGTCCGGGGGGCAGACCGGGGAATCGATAGGTGTTGAAGGGGCTGTTGATGTGCAGCAGATTATTGTAGATGCGCTTCAGGGCAAACTGTTTCCACGCAAACTTGATGGTCGGATCTGCCTGCAACGGCATGCCTTCGGGATATTCGGCATCGCGCAACATCAGTCGGTTGTAGTACATGCCGGCAATCATAGGCTTCTCTGCATTGTTGGCAGTCTCCTCGTCGACGATGCTTGCCAGGGTCGTCACCTCCACAGGATTAAGTTTCAGCTGTGCGGCCTTGGCTGTTCGTTCGTCGTCCCAGAACTTCTTATTCTCCTTCTGCATATACTTCATCAGTGCGTCCAGAGACACGTTCCAGTAGATGTCGTAGGTATTGGGAATAAACAGTGCGGGAATGGTAAGGGTGTCGTATCCATACTGTCTGCAAAACGCCTCATCGCTGAATGCCTGTGCCAGACGGGTGCTGTCAAGCATGAGTTTGCGTCCCAGCGCTCCGGCGAGGTCGTTCATCGTGCGCACGCTCGGCACCGTGAGGTCGAGCGGTTCCTGCATGCCGTTCTTGATATGACGGAAGGTCTGTAGCGCGCCGGTAGACGGTTTCAGGGCGTATCGGCCCGTATGCACATGGTCGACCAGACTGCTATGGCGGGCCAACACGCTGAACGCGTGGTAGCATTGCTTCTGCGCCACAGGTTCAATCTTGTGCATCAGCGAGTCGTAGTTGTCGTCCTCGTCGACATAGACATACACGGTTTCGTTGGAACCGGTAAACGAAGTGAAGAAGTAATAATAGCCCACGCCGGCCAAAACCAGCAGGCAGATGACGGCAGGAAGCAAATACCTCGTTTTCACGTCTTTATTCATATTGCATGATTCGTTAAATTTGAGTGCAAAGGTACAGCTAAATGCCAATACTGCAAAACTTTTGTGACCTATCTTAACAATTGAAATGAAAAAATAAAAAGGTCGGGTCTCTCACACGTTTCCACTTGCTTTCAAGGCTATATCCTTGCGCAAGGCCAACGGTGGGAGACCCAACCTCAATGTATGCGGCATGAGGGGCCGCGGGAATGATTATTTCATGATTTCTTTTTTCTTTTTCTCCACATAGGCATCGATGACGGCCACGGCAGTCACATTGACCACATTGGTGACGCTTGCCTCAAAGTCTGTGAAGTGGATGGCCTTGTTCAGCCCCATCTGGATGGGGCCAATCAGCTCCACGTCGGGGTCGAGGCCCTGCATCAGTTTATAACTGCTGTTGGCCGAGCTCATGTTGGGGAACACGAGGGTGTTGACGTTCTTGCCTTTCAAACGGTTGAAAGGATACTTGTCATCACGCAGTTCCTGGTTGAGGGCGAAGTTCACTTGCATCTCGCCATCGATGGGGAGATCGGGGAATTCGGCCTGCATACGCTCCACAGCCTGATGCACGGCCAGCGGCGAGCCAATCTCGTCGGTACCGAAATTGGAGTAGCTGATCATGGCAATCACCGGATCGGTGTTGAAGAAACGTGTGGTATGGGCCGACAACCGGGCAATATCGTAGAGCACGTTCTTGTCGGGATGGCGGTTGATAAGGGTATCGGCAAGGAAGAACACTCCCTTCTTGGTGTTGAGGATGTGCATCGTGCCAAACGTACCGTATTCGGGACGCACGCCAATCACCTCCTTGGCCACCTTGATGGTGTTGCTGTATTTGGTGTAGAGACCGGTGATAAATGCGTCAGCATCATCGTTCTCGACCATCGACATACCAAAATAGTTGCGCTCATACATCTTGTCGTAGGCTTCCTCGAAGGTGTATCCCTTGCGTGCCAGCTTCTCAGCAAGATGCTTGGCATAGGTAGCCCGGCGGCCCTGCTCCTTGTCGGCACGCATATCCACAATCTCCACTCCGGCGAGATCGAGTTTCAAGCGATTGGCCAGACGGTTCAGACGGTCAGGGTTGCCCAGCAGGATCGGTTTGCAGATGCCTTCCTGGCAGGCCTGCACGGCAGCCTTCATCATCGTGGGATGACCACCCTCGGCAAACACCACGCGCTGCGGATGCAGGGCGGCAGTGGCATGAAGGGTACGCGTGAGCTTGGTTTCCTGTCCGAGCATCTGACGCAGACGATTCTTATAGGCTTCCCAGTCTGTGATCGGTGTACGAGCCACACCGCTGTCCATAGCGGCCTTGGCCACAGCAGCCGACACCTCGGTAATGAGTCTCGGGTCTACAGGCTTCGGAATGAAATAGTTGGGACCGAAGGCGAGGTCGTTCACATGATACACCTCGTTCACGATATCGGGGATGCGCTGCTTGGCCAGATCGGCGATGGCATGCACGGCAGCGAGTTTCATCTCCTCGTTGATGGCACGGGCATGCACGTCGAGCGCACCGCGGAAGATGAAGGGGAAGCCGATCACATTGTTTATCTGGTTGGGATAATCAGAGCGTCCGGTCGAGATGAGCACATCGGGACGGCTGTCCATCGCATCCTCATAGCTGATTTCCGGAATGGGGTTTGCCAGTGCAAACACAATGGGGTTCTTAGCCATCGAGCGCACCATTTCCTTGGTCAGGATATTGCCTTTGGACAATCCTACAAAGACATCGGCACCCACTATAGCCTCCTCCAGCGTATGCACGTCACGGCGGCGGGTAGCAAAGAGTTTCTTCTGCTCGGTGAGATTGGGACGGTCTGAAGTGATGACACCTTTGGAATCGAGCATCACCACGTTCTCCACCTTCAGGCCGAGAGCCACATAGAGTTTGGTGCAACTGATGGCAGCAGCACCGGCTCCGTTCACCACGAGCTTCACCTTTGAGATGTCCTTACCGGCCACCTCAAGGGCATTTTTCAGTCCGGCGGCCGAGATGATGGCGGTGCCATGCTGGTCGTCGTGCATCACGGGGATGTCGAGGGTCTTCTTCAGACGCTCCTCTATGTAGAAGCACTCTGGGGCTTTGATGTCCTCCAGATTGATACCACCGAAAGAAGGCGCAATGCGCTCCACTACCTCACAAAACTTTTCAGGGTCTTCCTCGTTCACCTCGATATCGAACACGTCTACGCCACCGTAAATCTTAAACAGCAGTCCCTTGCCCTCCATCACCGGTTTGCCGCCATCGGCACCGATGTTGCCCAGTCCGAGCACGGCCGTACCGTTGGAAATCACGGCTACCAGATTGCCTTTGTTGGTGTATTTGTAGGAATCGTCAGGATTCTTCTGAATCTCAAGACAGGGATAAGCCACACCCGGGGAATAAGCCAGACTCAAATCGGTCTGCGTGCGATAGGGCTTGGTGGGTTTCACTTCAATTTTACCAGGCCTACCCATTTCGTGATATTCAAGCGCAGCCTCTTTCGTAATTTTTACCATCTTTGTTTTACTTTTTAATCTGATATACGTAGCTTTTGTAAAAAAAGTCTCCTGTATACAATAAATTTGTCAGCAAAGTTATAACATTTATTTCTGATTTGAAAGAGCTTGCCCGAAAAAATAAAGGCTGTTGCAGCATTTCCATTCGATAAACTATCATATTGTAAAACATAGTTAGCATTTAGCAACAATGATGATGTTCATGGGATGGTAAATGGAGCAAAAACAGCGGTTCGGGCCGGTATGGTCCGGATGTCTGATGTGACAGTTCGGTGGCTCTACCACCGACGACCTGTAAAGAGGGGTTGCACTTCCCCGACACTCACACCATTTCTCATACACCGACTGTGTTCTCCTTCGGTCCTTCGGCCCTTCCATGTTTCCCCAACATCCGGATTGGATTTATTCATCCCTTCCATCAAAAGAAGAAAAATGGCATTGAAAGAATTTGAACAAATGCTTAAAAACAGGGCTGTGGCAGAAATGAGTGCACGACAAGGTGAGAAAAGGGCCAAAAACAGGCCTATATCTAACCCACTGATAACCAACACCCTGTAATATATTGACAAATCATGGCATTGCGATTACTATCTAATCGAATGACGAATACTATCTAATCGTCTCACGATTAGTACCTGATGGCACGACGATTTAGACCTTTTGGCAGCGTAAAAACGCCAGAAAATGCACTTTCATGCCTGTTTTGCCCCCTCCATGAGGGCGAAATGTCCCGACGATTTCATCTTCAGACTGCGATGATGCCGTTTTTTCCCTCTCACGTGAAAATAAAAATGCGCATGTTTTTGATGAAAAAACAGGACATGTAGGGAGGGCTATGCCCTACTCCACGATGTTGTCATAGGATTGTTTTACATGGTTTTTTCGTTGTTTCCGATATTTCCGTGAGAAAAGTTCTCTCGCAATAAACGCAATGAACGCAATTTTAATTTCTCGCAGATATCGCAGATGACACAGATTGGCTCACGCGTTGTTTTTTAGAACAACGGATTTAGCAGATGAAGCGGAACCCTTCGGCACATTTTGATTTCGCAGAGGGCCGCCAGCGGCCGGCGGATCGCACGGAAACCTGCCCACCCTTAACTCTCATAAAGGCCCTCCCCAACCCTCCCAAGGGAGGGAATACTACGCGGCATTATCCAGTATTACTAAAGGTATCGAGAAGTTCATCATTGTTTTTATCTGTGGTTAATAAAGGGGGTGGAGGGATATTCTCGGATAACCTTGCGGAGCAAGGATAAGCGATTTTCTGCGATAAGCATTTCCCACCGCGCCAGCTATATAAAAAAGATATTCTCCGGATATTCTGGGATGCCACGCAGTGGCGCGGAGGAAACTCTCTCGCAATAAACGCAATGAACGCAATTTTAATTTCGCGCAGATGGCGCAGATGACACAGATTAGCTCGCGCGATGGTTTTATCTCGCAGAGGGTTACGCTGTTCGCTACACGATGGAACACATATCCACTCTATAAACACCTTCCCTGTAAATACTCACAAAGACAAGTTCTCTCGTTTTATTACTACCCCATCATTGTTTTCATTGTTCTCATCTGTGGTTAATACTGCCAATTCCATCACTGTTTATTCATTCGTGCAATTCGTAGTCCCCGATTATTGTTTTTCATTGTTCTCATCTGTGGTTAATACTACCCAATTCCATCACTGTTTATTCATTCGTGCAATTCGTAGTCCCCGATTATTGTTTTTCATTGTTCTCATCTGTGGTTAATACTACCAGTTCCATCACTGTTTATTCATTCGTGTAATTCGTGTAATTCGTAGTCCTATTATTGTTTTTCATTGATTACATCCGTGGTTGGTTTCCCATGGTGCTGTTCGCGCACCCCCTTTCCATAAACAACACGACATCACACCTACGAAAAATCGCATGATCCCTCCCGCTGCGGGGACGAAATCATGCGATGGGGAGAATGGATGGTAGGAACGATTAGAACTCAAATTGCACGCGGGCGTTGAACTGTCGCCCGGTGAGATAGTTGGGCACGGCATACTGCTGATTGGTCACGTCGGTCACCCAATAGTAGGAATTGACGTTGTTGATGCCAAAGAGGTTGAGGCAGTCGAGTCCGAACCAGATGTTTTTGAAGATGGATTTGCGCGATCGGTCGCTGTTGTCGAGCAGTCGATAGCTCATGCCGATGTCGGCACGCTTGTAGGCCGGCGCACGGAAGGTGTTGGTCTCCAACTCGCGGTGGGGCGCGGAGAAGGGCAGGCCATCGGCCAGAGCCAGCTTGAGACTCATCTTCCAGCGCGTGGTGCCGGGGAAATAGTCGGTGAAAAAGAGGTTCACCGCATAGCGCTGGTCGGTGGGCAGTGGGATGGTTTTGCCATTGAGTTTCATGCGAGTATGCATCAACGACAGTGTAATCCACGAGTCGCTGCCCGGCACAAACTCACCAAAGAGTTTCAGGTCAAGGCCGGCAGCATGACCCGAGGCGAGATTGTCGCCATAATAGACCACCTTCACATTGTTGATGGAATAGGGCACAAGATTTCCCAAAAGCTTATAGTAGAGTTCTGCAGTGAACTTATACTGCCTGCGGTTCATGGCAAACCGATAGTCCATGCCGCCGATGAAATGGATGGATCGCTGGCTGCGTATCTTGCTGTTGAGCGTGGCGTAGGTCACGCCGGAGACGGTCGACGTGTCGCGAAGCTCCTTGAAGAAGGGTGCCTGATAGTAGAGTCCGGTGGCCAGACGGAAGGTCATGTCATGGTTGAAGGCCGGGATGATGGCCAGCGAGACACGCGGCGAGAGGATCGATTCCTTATTAAAACTCCAGTTGGCAAAGCGCAATCCGTAGTTGAGCGTGTAGAGGGTACTGTCGTCGCTCGACCTGAAGCGCCAGGTATCCTGCAAGTAAACCTCCAGTCGGTTGGCGCTGAGGGTGTTCTTGGCGCGCAGCGAATAGATGAGGTTGAGGTCTTTTCCGGTGTGGGGCACGCTGTATCCAGCGGAGTCGCGCATCTCATATTCCACCGAATTTTCCTCGATATGCTCGCGCTTATAGGTGAGCGCACCCTCGATGCGGTGCTGGCGCGTGGTGTGGCGGGCCAGCAACTTGATGCTCTCCACGTGGGCCTTGAGGTAGTTGCGGGTGTGTTCGAAATAGGTTCCGACACCGAGATTTTCAGATGTCTCGGTCTGTGTGAGCCAGTATTGTCCCTGAATGTCATAGCGTTCGCTCTCGGTGGTGGAGAAAGCTGAGCCGAGGAGCGACACCGAAGTGGAGTCGCCGAAATGACGGGTGAGGCCGAGTGTGCCGAAGAACGTGCGGAAACGGTCTTTCTCCTGACCGTCGAAATAGACCTTGAACGAGCGTACGTTTTCCATCGTTCCGAACTTGGTCTCACGGTCTTGAGGGTCGAAATTGTACTGGTTGTCGGAGATGTTGCCGATGAAATCGATGCTCCACCGCTTGTTGGGCTTATAGCTCAGGTAGGTCTGGTAATCGAGGAAGCTGGGCTTATACTCCCCATTGGTCTCTAAAGAGCCTAAGAGATACTTGGTGGTTTTGTAGCGCAGGCCGTGCGACCACGCGAATTTCTTGTTGGAAAAGCCCACGTATGCGCTTGCGCCGAGGAGCGAAGCGGTGACGTTTGCCTCAAATTTCTTGGGACGACGATAGGTGATGTCAAGTGCCGACGACATCTTGTCGCCATACTTTGCTTCAAAGCCGCCGGTGGAAAAACCAATGCGTTCCACCATGTCGGGATTGATGATGGAGAGGCCTTCCTGCTGTCCGCTACGCACGAGGAAGGGGCGGTACACCTCCACATTGTTGATATAGACCGAGTTTTCGTCGAACGCGCCACCCCGGACATTATACTGCGACGACAACTCCGAGTGCGTCGACACACCTGCCTGGCTCTGTATTAGTTCTTCGACAGCATTGCCCGTGGTCGACGGCATGGACTTCAACTGCTCGGTGGAGAGTTCCTGAGTCTGGCCCGATTGTATCTTCTGACCCGTGACATTCACCTCGCCGATGCTGCCTGCCTCCTCATAAAGCACGATCTGGAGGGTCTGCGTGCCCTTCGGCCGGCGCAGCACGCGGGTCTTGGTGCGGTATCCGAGCATCGAAAACTTGATGACTACGGAGTCGGCCGACTGCAAATGGAGTTGGAATTCGCCCTTGAGCGAGGTGACCGTGGCTTTGCCCTGTGCCAAACAAGAGACACTGGCCAACTCCACGGGATTGTTGTTTTCGTCGCTCACACGACCCCTGAGCGTGAAGCTCTGGGCCGCGGCAGCTATGGTGCAGGCAATGAATATTGCCAGAATGATACATCTTTGTTTCATGTTATAGCAATAACGAGCCAACCGTGCCTTTATTGTTGACATGAGAATGAAATCCAAGAGGCGTGGGCGTTATTCCTGATAGAACCACGAAACGAGTCTGTTGACCCATCCGATGGAGAAGCGGAACCACCGGAAAGTGGCCACGGGCTTGCCCCCGAAACTCAGGATGAACTCGCGGTAGGGATTGCGGGGATAGGGCAATCCGACATCGAGAAAACAGAAATGGGCGTAGTTGTGCTCCCAAGCCCAGTTCATGGCGTGCCAGATGGTCATCATGTTGGGATGCAGATGGGGGTAGCTCTTGCGGCGTGAAGCCAGGTACCACAGGTAGGCATTGCCCTCGGAGTAGGCGCAGACGCATCCGCCGATGATCTTTTTCTTATACATCGTGATGAAGACGCGGGCCTCAGTGCTCTTGAAAAGTTCCACAAGCAGTTCCTCGGGGGGTGGCAGTCGGTGGGGCTTAAACCTGAAGAAGCGACGCAGCAAACGGTGGAACAGCCTCACTTCCTGTTCGTTTTCGGCCTCGCGGGTAATGACGCCGAGGTCGTAGACGTGTTCAATGCGCTCGTGCATCTTGTCGGTTATCCGCTCGGCGGGCGATTTGGAGTGGAGCGAATTGTAGACTTCCTGCCAGCCAATGGGCACAAAGGAGTTCTTGCGGAAGAACCGATAGCCGAACATCTTGCGCGAAAGGTCGCTGAATTCGGTGTAAAAGCACAGTTTGCGACGCAGTTTCCGCGTCATGGCATAGAGCAGTTGACCGAAGATTTCTTCACTGTTCTGGTCGTCTTCGTAGTCGCCTTCGCCGTAGATACGGCCCTGGGTGTAGAGGTATGGGGGTATGAGCGACCCGCGTCGGCGCACGATAGCAAGCATGTGTCCAACCACTTGCCCCGCGTCGTCGGTGGCAACGGCCATGTAAGGCTTCTGTCCGGGTGTCCTTTCGATGATGTGAAAGAGTGCCGGGCTGTGAAAGAAGTTGCGGCAAGTCATATCCGGCAAAACTTCTCCCGAGGTATAGAGTCTTACATGATACGGGTTCATAAGGCAAAGATAGCAAAAAACTCTTATATCCAATCCTTTGTATCCAATCTTTTTAGTAACTTTGCCGTAGAACCATTAAAATAGGATATGGAAGATTTCAAAAGTCTTGTTCAGCGTCGGCGAAGCCATCGTCGGTTTACCGATGAGGAGGTTTCGGCCGAGGATTTGCAGCTTATCCTGCGTGCCGCACTGATGTCTCCCACCTCGAAAGGGCAGCGCAACTGGCAGTTTGCGGTAGTAGACAACAAGCGTGACATCGAGAAATTGTCCGATGCCAAGGACATGGGGTCACAGTTTATGAAGGGTGCTCCGCTGGCGATTGTGGTGATGGGCGACCCGAAAGTGAACGATTGTTGGATCGAAGACTGTAGCATTGCCGCCATCTCCATGCAGTATCAGTGTGAGGATTTGGGCTTGGGCAGCTGCTGGATACAGATGCGTGCCCGTGGCTTGAGCGACGGACATACGGCCAATGAGGTCATCCACGGCATCCTCGGACTGCCCGACCATCTGGAGGTGTTGTGCGTGTTGGCCATCGGTCATGCCGCCGACGAGCGCAAATTGCAGAGTGAGGACGACCTGAAATGGGAAAATGTGATAATAAAAGCAGATGATTAATTACGACCTGAAGAAAATAAAGGCCGTCATATTTGATGTTGACGGCGTGCTCTCGGCAGAGACTATTGGCATGGATGACCAGGGAATGCCGGTGCGAACCATCAATATCAAGGATGGTTATGCCATACAATTGGCAGTCAAAATGGGCTTGCGCGTGGTGATTTTGACCGGCGGAAGCTCGGAGGCCATACGCAAACGGTATGCCTATCTGGGCATGGAGGACATCTATCTGAAGTGTGCCGTGAAGATTGAGACCTACGAACAGTTCATTGAGAAATACGGATTCACCGATGAAGAAGTAATCTTTATGGGCGACGACATACCCGATTTGGAGGTGATGCGACGTGTGGGCTGTGCCTGTTGTCCGTCGGATGCCTGTGCCGAAGTGAAGGAAGTGTCGACCTATATCTCGCAGAAGCGGGGTGGATTTGGCTGTGCCCGTGACGTGCTGGAGCAGGTTTTGCAGGCCCAAGGCAAATGGCTCAGCGACGCGAAAGCATTTGGGTGGTGAAAAAAGAGGAGGAGTTAAGAAGTTAAAGAAGTTAGGAAGTTAAGAAGAATGGTGGGGAAGTTAAGAAGTTAAGACGTATGTCTGAAGTTAAGATTTTATAGAAGTTAGGAAGTTAAGAAGTTAGGAAGTTAAGACAAATGACTGTTTATCGGTTCATCACAAGGTAGCCCATCGACTCCTACGGTGCCGTTGTCTTAACTTCTTTAACTCCTTTAACTTCTTAACTTCCTCTCCAATTCTTCTTAACTTCCATAACTTCTTAACTTCAGACACACGTCCTAACTCCTCAACTCCATACCTCCCCTTCTCTAAAACAATAACAAATTATGAAGAAAATCATATTAGCCAGCAACTCGCCAAGGCGCAAAGAACTCTTGGCCGGGTTGGGATACGAGTTTGAAGTGAAGGTGATTCCCGGCATAGACGAGAGCTATCCCGAGGGATTGCCGATGGAAGAGATACCTCAATACATCTCCCGGGAGAAGGCTGCAGCCTACAAAGTGGGGGCCGACGAGGTGTTGCTCACCGCCGATACGGTCGTGGTGCTGGGACAGGAAGTACTTGGGAAGCCCACCGATGCTGCCGATGCGAGTCGCATGCTCCATGAATTGAGCGGACAAACTCACCATGTCATCACGGGCGTTTGCCTCACCACGGCCGACAATCAACGCTGTTTCTCGGTGACAACCGAGGTTACTTTCAAGTCGTTGACCGACGAAGAAATCGACTATTACATCTCCCATTACCAACCATTCGACAAGGCTGGCGCCTACGGCATACAGGAATGGATAGGTTATATCGGCGTGACGGGCATCCGAGGAAGCTATTTCAACGTGATGGGATTGCCTGTACAGCGCATCTATCAGGAGTTGCAGGGCATGGCATAAGGCCGCGCTGCAACTTCAAGCATTGTTCTTTGAAAGGATAATTATTATCTTTTGCAACGATCATTATTACCTTTTGCAAGGATAATCATTACTCACAAAAACGGTCACAATGCCCCGTTCCCACCACCTTTATAATATGGTGAACTCCTCAGCGACATCTTCGTGGGCGATGTCGAAGTCCACTTCGGCCTTCTTTGGCTGGGGTTTGGCGTTGTCTTGGGGCTGGCTTTCCGGTTTCTTTTCTTCTATTCTTGCGTACTGTCTCATTGTTCTCTCTTGTTAAAACTGTTATCCTTTATAATTCTATATCCTTCAATCGGGTGCCCGACATGAGTCTGTCGAGGTCCACATGCCCCTTGATGCCCCTGATACGACCACGTTCTGAGTATTGCCAGATGTTGTGACGACCCATTCCTTTGATGCGGGGCTGGGGCCAACTGTATTTCCCCAGAAACAGGAAATACTGGTTGAAATAGGGTGCCAACGCCTGATTGTAGAAGTTGAAATGGGAATATATCAGTGGCGATTTGCCATAATGTTTCTTTACCAGACGGCAAAACAACCGCAGACTGTCTCTCAGCTGCCGGTTCGTCCAGCCCTTGGCACCCTCCCGTTCCACGTCAACCATCGGGATTAAGTCCTGTTGATGCTTCTTCACCACAGACTTAAAGAAGTTGAATTGCTTGCGGATGGGCGGCTGGGAAGACAGGTAATGATACGACCCGCACTTCAATCCGTAACGCCTCGCGCCCCGGATGTTCTTCTTGTAACAGTCGTCTTTGATGGTCATTCCCTGCGTAGCCTTGATATAAACAAACTTGATCTGACTGTCGCGGGCCACCTCTTTCCAATCGATGTCGCCCTGATAGTGGGACACATCGATGCCATCATACTTCTTCATGTTGCGTGGTCCGATGCGCTGTTGGGCCAGAAGCGCCACCGGCAGCATCGTCATGAGCACCATGAAGACCATGAATCGGGCGAGGGTAACAACTACAAATCTTCTCTTTTTCATCTTATCTTGTTAAATAAGCCCTGATAATCGATGCTGCCATCGGTGCGGCTACATCGGCACCGAAGCCCGCATGTTCGATGAATACGGCCACGGCAATCTGCGGATGAGCCATCGGAGCAAAGCCGATGAAGGCCGAATGGTCGTTGCCCGCGTTCTCCACTGTACCCGTCTTGCCACAGATGGCGTAGCGCGAAGTGTTGATAGCGGATGCTGTTCCACGCTGCACACACACGCGCATTCCGGCCACTACCAGGTTATAAGCGTCGCGCGTGGCCTTGGTAAAATGACGTGTAGCATACTTGGTGGGGTTCTTGACCACCGACGACCGGTGCACGTAGGGCGTGTGGTAAAACCCGCGGTTGGCAATCGTTGCGGCGAGATTGCAGAGCTGCAGCGGCGTGACGGTCATCGGACCCTGTCCCATACCGAGATACATCGCCCGTTTCTCGTCCCACGCATCACCGTATTTGCCCGTCATCCACGAGCCGTCGGGTATCTGTCCGGCGGCCTCATTGTTCATGTCTATGCCCAAAGTGTGACCGAAACCCATGCTCAACATGTAGTCGTGCCACACGTTCATGGCCCGCCAATGGCTCTCATAGCGGTCGGTGTCGCCTATCATCGCCATGAACGCCTGGCAAAACCAGGTGTTGCACGACTGTCCGATGGCGTTCACCATATTGAGAGATGGCGCATGCTTGTGGCAACCCACGTGGATGTTGTCGATGGTAAACCCGCCGTTACACACAAACTGAGCCTCTTTGTTGACTACTCCTTCGGTATATAAAGTCAGTGCCTGGGCCGTCTTGAAAGTGGACCCGGGGGCATAGATGCCGGTAATGGCGCGGTTGATATTGCTGGTAGAAGTGGAGTTGCTCACGATGCAGAGCACCTCGCCTGTGGATGGTTTGATGGCCACAATACTGCCTTGTCGCCCCTTGAGCAGGGTGGCCCCAAGCTGCTGCAACGATGGAATCATCGTCAGATCGGAGGCTTTCGTCTGCGCCACGGCACTGCAAGTCATGAGCCAAATCAATATCGCTGAAAACAACTTCTTACTGTTCATGATGATGCAAAAATACGTATTTCCCATCGAACGACCAAGCAACCGACATATATATTTATGTGAACATTCCATGAACAGACCGAAACAGCATACCGATCATAGGGTTTCTACCCGCAATGAACGACAATATGCAATCGTTTTGGTTTGTTATTGCTTTCTACATCATATTGAAACATGGATGCCGTAATTTTGCCGTAGTCAAATGAAAAGTACTGAATGAAAGCATTATTTGTAGTTCAAGGCGAAGGTCACGGGCATCTCACCCAGGCACTTACGCTTGAAAAGATGTTGAGAAATCATGGCCACGAGGTGGTCGGTATGTTGGTCGGACGGAGTGAGGCGCGCGATTTGCCACGTTTTTTCATGCAGCGGGTAAATGCGCCCGTACAGGGATTTCTCAGTCCCAACTTCCTACCATCGAAGACAAATCAGAAGATTGGGCTCACAAGGTCTATCTTTTACAACATCTACAAGTCACCGCAATACATGGCGAGCATCCATTTTCTACAGCAGCAAATCAGGAAAAGCGGTGCTGATGTCGTCATCAATTTCTATGAAATCCTCACGGGACTCACCAATTTTCTGTTCCGCCCGTCCATCCCTATGATTTGCATCGGCCACCAATACCTCTGTCTCCACCCCGACTACCCTTTTCCGGTGGCCCACCCCAAGAGCCAGAAGCTCATGCTGGCCTTCACCCGAGCCACCTGCCTTGGGGCCGCACGCAAGCTCGCCCTGTCGTTCAGATACATGCCCGACGACGACCGTCAGCAACTCTCCGTAGTGCCTCCGGTGCTGCGCGACGAGGCCCTCGACACCCCACGCCATCATGGCAACTACATCACAGGATATATCCTCAACGCCGGTTTCAGTGAGTCGGTGATGCAATGGCACGGGAAACACCCCGACATTCCCATGCACTTCTTCTGGGACAAGCGCGATGCCGCAGAGACGACCCGCATCGACGACACCCTCACCTTCCATCGCATCGACGACCATAAGTTCCTGCACTATCTGGCCAACTGCCGTGCCTACGCCACCACGGGTGGCTTCGAGTCGGTGTGCGAGGCCATGTATATGGGCAAACCGGTGCTCATGGTGCCTGCCCATGTGGAGCAGGAGTGCAACGCCCACGAAGCCTGGCTGCAGGGAGCGGGTGTGGTGGCCGACCGCTTCGATATGGACGGGCTGCTCGACTTCGCCCGCACTCACACCGAAGACATAGAGTTTCGCATGTGGGAAAATGAGGCGGAGCTGATGGTTGTCTCCCGCATCGAGAGCATCGTAGAACATTATCGCAACGAACACCTGTCTGATACATACATGATAGACACAGCATTTTCCGCAGGATAACATACAGTTTTGCTTGTGTCAATACAAGCACGTTTATACCTTCCCTCTGTAGTGATTACAGGGGGATCTGTTTTCTTGTTCCGTCAACAGACCGTCAGCCGTCAGCCATTCATCTCCCACAGACTCATCGCGACTCTTCCTCCCACTCCTGCCATTCCTTCATGGCCTTCTTCCAGTCGGTGGCTCCGTTGTCTATGGCCTCCTTTTCCCTCGCAGCCTCGTCGCGCGCCTTGTCGCGGGCACGCTTCTCCTTCATGTCGGCAATGGTGGCATCGTCGAGTATTTCGATAGCGCCGCGGCGGATAGCCTCCTGCAATTCCTCCTCGCCGAAGGCCTTGCCCGGCTCGTTGAAGTCGGAGATATTAAACTCATAGTCCACTCTCAGGTCGTGTCTCACGAGTTTCTGTTTGGCCCGGTTGCCCGCATTCTTCAGGCGCAGGAGCTTGGCGATGGCGTTGATCTCGCTTTGCGAGAATTTGTTTCTTCCCATATATTGGATTGGAACGTGTACTATTAATAATCCTTAAACTTCGGCAAAGTTACGCAAGAAATCCCTTTCCACCAAGTTTAATAGATAAAGAAGATGCAAAACGCGGCTTTTCCCGCTGTCAGCCACCTGTCTCTCGGAGGCTGCAAACCATGAATATCAATGTTCTAAATCATGAAGAAACTACTGCTCTTATTATTTCTCGTGCCCACTGCCATGATGGGACAACAGATGAAGCGTCACCAGTTCAGCGTGAGCGTGTCGAGTCTTGGCACCCCCGCCGACAAGTCGTTTAACGATTTTACCAAGGATGTGTGCCGGCGCGCTGGCTATGACTACGACAGCACCACTACCTTCCCCCTGCTGATGGGTACCCACGCGATGGTGACCCTGCGATATGAATACCGCGTCGACAAGCACCTGTTAGTGGGCCTCACGGCAGGATGGGGAACCACCTGGCGCAATTACCACCATTACGAGGTAGACGAAGCCATCCTCTGGGTCATCCCCACAAAGACCCATACCACCGACGATCTGCGCATGAAGAGCCACACTTTTTATCTCGCACCCACCGTACGCTATGAGTGGTATCACTCGACCCGTAATATGCTCAGGGCCTATTCGGGTGCATCCGTGGGCATCACGCGGCAGACACTGAAAGCCGGTTGGCGTGTGCCCGATGCCCATCCCGACGAGAAACACACCCGCTGGAAGTTGGGCTACCACCTCTCTGCCCTCGGTCTGGAGGTCGGTCCAGAGAGTTTCATGATGTTTGGCGAACTGGGTTACGGCCATCAGTGTGTCTTCAATATGGGCTTCCGCGTGGGGCTCTGAACCTTTCTCATTTATAACATCCCACATGATGGCTCTACCTTATCGCTTTTTTGCCCATATCTCCTGTGTTACAACAGCCTGTTCTATAGGGTCAGAAGCCTTACGGCGCAGTACTCATCGCAATACGGTTGGGAGCTGAGACAATAGTCCTTTCCTTCCAACCTCCTCTGGGATACTACCAAACACCCCAAGGACCAGACGGACATTGTCTGACCCTTGGGGGTTAATAGTGATGGGGATAGGGTGATGGACTTACATCGCGAAGATGTTGAAACCACCGTCTACCACAGCTACGGTGCCTGTCACAAAGGCAGAGGCATCACTCATGAGGTAGTGGATGGTGCCACAAAGCTCCTCGGGACGACCCATCCGGCCGAAAGGAGTCTGGCGGACCACATCTTTTCCACGCTGCGTATAGCTGCCATCGGGATTGGTCAGCAGGGCACGGTTTTGTTCGGTGATAAAGAAACCGGGAGCGATGGCGTTCACGCGGATGGTCTCGCCAAACTTCTTTGCGGTCTCGTGGGCCATGTAAGCGGTGAAGTTGGAGATGCCCGCCTTGGCAGCGGCATAGCCACACACACGGGTCATCGGACGGAAGGCGGCCATCGAACTGAAGTTGATGATGGAGCCTTTGCCCTGCTCCACCATCGGTTTGAGAAACACCTGGGTGGGGATGACGGTGCCCGTGAGGTTGAGGTTGAGCACGGTCTGGAACTGCTCGGGGTCGAGGTCGAAGAAGTTTTGGTCGGGACCGATGGTGGCTCCCTTCATGTTTCCACCTGCGGCGTTGAGCAGGGTGTCGATGCGTCCGAAGTCACTGAGGATGTCGGCACAGTTTTGTTTCACCACCTCGACGTTCATCACGTCGGTTTTGTAGAATTTGGCCACGCCACCTTCTTTCTTGATACCATTCACGATTTCCTGGCCCACGTCTTCCTTGCGGCCCAGAATGGCTACTTTGGCACCATTCTGTGCCAGATATTTTGCAATGCTACGGCCCAGCACGCCCGTGCCGCCGGTGATGACTACCACGTAGTCTTTGATGTCGAATAGATTTGTCATATTGTTTGTTTTATGTTTTTTGGGGAGTTAAAGAAGTTAAAGAAGTTATCGCTTCGCTAAGAAGTTAAAGACAAATGTCTGTTTTTTGGGGAGTTAAAGAAGTTAAAGAAGTTATCGCTTCGCTTAGAGGTCAAAGACAATACTTGGCCTGTTTGCCTGTTGCATTGAGTAGGAAAAGTGAGAGGCAAGGATGCCATGCAGGGGTGCGCATGGGCAAATGTCCTTTAACTTCTCTAACTTCCTTAACTTCTTTAACTCCCCAAAAACTTTTAATCAAAGAACCCCGGCTGCTTGTATTCTATGCCAAGCTCGCGGTCTACGGTAGCTAAGATGCCCTGCACCTGCCCCATAGCGAGCATACGGCCGAGGAAACTGTAGCCCGCGTTGTAGCCGCGGCTCTCGTCGCCGAGCATCGTCATGCCGTGGTCCACACGCATCGGGAGGGCGGGATTGGCCTTCTCGAAGATGCGCGCCAGTTCGATGATGTCGGCACGACCACCGAGATGACTCGCCTCGGTAAAGTCTCCGTTGGGGAATACGTGGCAGCTGCGCAGATGGACAAACCAGGTGCGGGTGGCATACTTCTGTGCCAGCTCCACCAGATTGTTCTGAGCACCTGCCGAAAGCGACCCGGCGCAGAACGTAAGACCGTTGTGCGGGTCGGGCACAGCGTTGAGGAACCACTGGATATCCTCGTCGCAGGTCACGATGCGGGGCAGTCCGAGCACCTGGAATGGTGGGTCGTCGGGGTGCACACACATGTAGATGTCGCACTCGCGGCATACCGGCATGATGGCTTCGAGGAAGTATTTCATGTTCTCGCGCAGCTGATTGCGGTCGATACCCTCATAGAGTTTCAGCAGCTCGCGGAAGAGTTCGATGGGGTGCTCGTCGCCTTCCTTGAAGTTGCCCGACACAAATCCCTGCGTCTTGATGACGATATTCTCCACCAAGGCATGGTCTTTCTCGGGGGTCATGCCCTTCTTCAGCTCGTCCACCTCTGCGAGAATGTCGCGGCCATTGGGCTTTCCGTCGGGGCCGAGGGTCTGGAACTGTGCCCAGTCCTCGCGTGCGCCGTCGCGCTGGAGGATATAGATGTCGAAATAGGCAAACTCCGGGATGCTGAAATAGAGGTTGCTGGAGCCGTTGGGATTCTCGTGCAAGAGGTCGGTGCGGGCCCAGTCTAACACCGGCATGAAGTTGTAACAGATGGTGTGTATGCCCTCTGCGGCGAGGTTGCGCATGCTTTGTTTGTAGACCTCTATCTGCTGGTCGCGGTCGGGTCCGGCATATTTGATGGTCTCGGTGACGGGCAACGACTCCACGACGCTCCAGCGAAGGCCGAAGCTTTCGATGTAGGATTTCAGGTCGTGGATCTTTTCTCGTGTCCACACCTCGCCGAGAGGCACGTCGTGCAAGGCGGTGACGATGCCCTCAACACCAATTTGTCTGAGCATGGCAAGTGTTATCTTGTCGTTCTTGCCAAACCATCTCCATGTTCTTTCCATTTTTGATTTGTATTTATCTTAGGTTTTTATGTGCCGTGAGGGAATGTGGATGAAAGGGGCTGATGGTGGTCATGCCCCGGCCTCCACGGTTCCGGATGATGCAAAGTTACGGATAATCGATGAACGAAACATGATAAATTCATTCGATTTTATGTAAAATTGTCTCAATCTCTTCTATATTTCCATCATTTGGTGCGGGCCGGATGCCCAAGAGCCGACAGAGCAACGGGTAGATGTCCACGTTCTTGAAATGAGGGATCTCAGCGTGGCGGAAGTCGGGTCCGACAGCGCGGAAGAGGGCGTGCATGGCCGGAAGGGTGGGATCGAAGCCGTGGGTGCCGCCCGCCGTGATGCTATCCTCGTAGACTACGAAGCCTTCGTCGGGGCATACCACGATGTCGCCGACGCGCGGGCTGGAGCCATAGTGGAGGTAATGGGGGATGTCTTGCTTGCGCCACACCTTCACATGGTCTACTTGCTGCAGTGCCTGGAAGACCGAATCCTGATAGCCCGGCTCGGTGTAGACATTGCATGGCACGGAGCCGCTGGCCATCCTGACCCATTCCTTTTTCAGAAAACGCCCGATGCTCACGACGTGGTCGCGGGGAATCCAGGTCATGCCGTGGTCGGAAACCACGATGATGTTCACGCTGTCGGCAATGGGAAGCTGTCGGATGTCGTGGTACATGACCTGCAGCAGACTGTCCATCGACACCACGGCGGCACGTGTCTGCTTGCTCTGCGGACCGTAGTTGTGGCCGTTGGCATCGGGTTGCTCCGAGTAGGCCATGATGAGGTCGGGGCGCTGCGACTCCGGAAGGCGCAGCTCGTCGACCACACCTCGTAGTCGGTCGGCGACCGAGAGGCGGGGCTTCTGGTCGTAGAGGAGATACTTGTCGGGGTATCGGCCGTTGACCTTCACGTCGGAGCCGGGCCAGTAGAACACCGACACACGGCGGCCCTGACGGTGGGCGGTGTTCCAGATGGGTTCGCCGCCGTAGAACGAGGGGGAGGATTTCTGGATGGCATTGGCGAGCGAGAACGACTCGCCGGTAGTGGGGTCGTAGAACTCATTGGCCACGATGCCGTGGTGGTCGGGGTAGAGGCCGGTGGCGAGGGTGTAGTGGTTGGGGAAGGTCTTGGACGGGAAGGAAGGGATGAGCCCCGACGAGGCACCCTCTCGGGCCATGAAATCGAGGAAGGGGGTGTCGTACCAGAGGGGGTAGTCCCAGCGGAAACCGTCGAGGGAGACGACGACGGTGTAGCGGCGCGCCGATGCCGGGAAGGAGAGGCAAAGGAGCAACAGGGCAAGGAAAAGGGAGGAGAGGGAGCTGCGCATGATGGGAAAGGAGGGGAAAGAGGGGGCACGGGAGGGGGAGGGAAGGCCGGCGTAGTACGCCGGCATACAACCCGAACGAGAGGCGGACCGCGAAAGGACAACCGAAGAAGCCCAAGGCGGAACAAGCGAGAGAGCGCTACGAGACAAACGGGGAGCCACAGCGGGGCAACCGAAGAAGCCGAAGCGGACAAACAGGGAGCCACAGCAGGGCAACCGAAGGAGCCGCGACGGGCAAACGGGGAGCCACAGCAGGACAACCGAGAGGGCGCGACGGTCAGGCTGCTGGGGAGCGGGGCGCAGCCCCGGGGCTACCGGGAGGGAAGCGTGAGGGTCTGCGAGAGGCGGCGGGAGGGGCAGGAGACGGTGAGGGTGACAGGACCCGCAGTGGCGGATGACTGCACGAGCACCACTAACTTGCCCGAGAAGAGGCGCATCTGAGGCTCTGTGAACGGCTCCAAGGAGGTGGCATCGCCGTTACAGAGGGCGCGGAACGTGCCGGCACCCGATACAGAAACCTTGATGAGGTCGCTGGCAGCGGGCAGTTCGGTGCCGTTGTTGTCGACGAGACTCACCGTGACAAACGCGATGTCTTCGCCGTCGGCACGGAGCGCCGGGCGGTCGCTCACGAGGCGCAGGGCACTCGCCTTGCCCGCCGTGCGCACCGTCTGGCTGTCGGCGGCCATCCCATTGGCATCGTAGGCCACCACACGAAGCTCACCGGGCTGGTATTTCACGTCGTCCCACATGAGTCGATAGCGCGTGGCACGCTGACGGGCCACCTCACCCGTGGCAGGTTTCTGGTCGTCGACCTTCAGTCCCGCGGCCTTGCGGATGCGACCCTGCGACTTGCCGTTGACAAAGAGTTCGCCCTCGGGATAATCCGTATAGACAAACACGGGAGTGGTCTTTCCCACGCGGTCGGGCCACGTCCAGTGGGGCAGGATGTGCAGTGTGTGACTGCCTTTGTTCCACACCGACCGATAGAGATAGTAGCGGTCCTTGGGCAGTCCGGCCAGGTCCATGATGCCGAAATAGCTGCTTCGGCTGGGCCAATACTCGTCGTAGGGCGTCGGTTCGCCCAGATAGTCGTAGCCCGTCCACACAAACTGTCCGATGTCGTAGGCCTTGTCTTCCTCGGCCATGAAATCCTCCTCGGGCAGATTGCTCCACGAACACCATTCCGTGTCATAGCTCGACGACTGTCCATCGGCATAGGCCTTGGCCACCTGGAACGTCACGGGGAACTTGTAGACACCGCGCGAGCTCACCGTCGAAGCCGTTTCCGACCCGAGCAGGAAACCCGTGTGGAGGCTTTTCATATTGCGATCATACTTGTAGACACGATAGTTGAACCCCGGCACGTCCATCACCTGGGCAAAGCCCGACTTCAGCGCTGCCTCGGCACGGTCCATGCCCTGCGTCACCGGACGCATGGGGTCGAGCTGATGGCAGAGGTCTTGCAGATGGCGGGAGATGTCGCGGCCCTCCTCGCTCCACTGTTCGGGAATCTCATTGCCTATCGACCACATCACGAGCGACGGGTGGTTGCGGTTGGCCAACACCAGATTGGTGATGTCGCGGTCGGCCCAATCCTTGAAAAAGCGGGCGTAGCCATTCTTGCATTTGGGATAAAGCCACATGTCGAAACTCTCAGCCATGACCATCATTCCTAAGGAATCGTAGACCTCCATCTGCATCTGCGACGGCATGTTGTGGGCCGTGCGGATGGCATCGGCACCCATATCCTTCAGCTGCCGCACCTGACGGATGAGCGCAGACTTGTTGACCGCTGCCCCGAGTGGGCCGAGGTCGTGGTGCAGGCACACCCCTTTGAACTTACGGCTCACACCGTTGAGGCGGAACCCGTGGATGGAGTCCACGCTGATGGTGCGTACGCCGGTGCGCAGCGTGGTGGCATCGACGAGGCGGCCCTGCTGGTAGAGACGCGTCTCCACCCGATACAACGCCGGTGTCTCGGGCGACCACAGACGCGGGTTGGGCAGCGTGATCTCACCGTGGACATGTCCCTGCGCGTCGACCGACGCATGACAGGCGCGCTCCACCCAGCCCGCGGGATGGAGCACAGACACCTCCACCGCCAGTCCCTGCTGACCCTCGAAGCCCTGCAACTGGGCATCGACGGCAATCTGGGCCGAGGTGGAGTCGGCCGCGAGGGTGCGCACAAACGTGCCCCAGGGGTCTATCGACAGCACGGGAGAGACCACCAGCGACACCGGGCGGTAGATGCCCGCGCCGGGATACCAGCGGCTGCTCTCCTCCACATTCTGCAGGTGAACGTCAATCTTGTTGTCGCCTTCCTTCAAAAACGGCGTCACATCCAGCCGGAAGGCATTGTATCCATAGGCCCAGTAGCCGGCGCGGTGGCCGTTGACATAGACCGTAGGCTCGGCCATCGCACCGTCGAACACCAGTGTGGCCCGACGCCCGCGGAGGTCGGAAAGCGACAGATGGGTGGTGTAAAATCCCTCGCCAATCCACGGCAGGGCACCCGAACGGCCCGACTTCTCGGTCTTCTCCTTTTCAAAATTCTGTTCGATGGCCACCATCTGCAGGTCCCATTTCTTGTCAAACGGACCACTGATGGCCCAGTCGTGGGGCACGGTGACAGGTTGCCACGACACGCTGTCATGGGAAAACGACCATTGTTTCAATGGATATTCCTGTCGGGTCTGTGCCGAAGAAACGAGGGGCAGGGCCAACAGGCCCATGATAAGGGAAAGGTATTTCATAGAGTATGGTTGTCAATAATAATGGGTTCAGTGTTGCAAACTTACTCAATTTTTTCGACTTTCCGGTCTGTTGTTTCAAAAAATGAAGTTGAAAATCAAATCGTGGTAGTGATTCACGCGTGGAATGCAAGGCCACAATGCCAGCAGACCAGGCCCACCGCCACCATTCCGACCACCCGATGAAAGGGGATGATCATACCAATGAAAAACTTTGAAAAAAGCCTTCGTGGTTTGCGCGTATTTCAAAACAAAAAATCTTTGGTGGGAAATACGGCGAGAATGAGCGGGTTTGTAGATGACTGATAATCAGAATGATGTAAAAACTTGACAAAAACGGCTTTGCGATTAGTACCTAATCGTCTCGCGATTCGATAGTAATCGTGCGGCGGTTAAGCCCTTATCGCAGGGTGAAAACGGTGGTTTGTGAGCGACGAAAGGGCCGAAACGGGGGATAAAAAGGGTGAAAACGATGAAAAAACGGGGTAGAAATGATGTGGCCGATGGGGGCGATGTGCCTGATTGGGGCATAGGGAAATGCTAAAAGGGAGATAAATTCTCGCCTGATTTTTCAGAATAGTTTTGACAAAAACGGGGCGGAGGGCCAATGGCGGAAGCCTGTCAAGGGACAAGGAAGATGACACGGCGGCAAGGGTGATTGGGATAGTTTAAAAAATGTAATCATTCCGCTTGTTCGTGGCTGAAAACCTTTTCGATATGAAAATAATATTTTAACTTTGCAGTCGCCCACCACTATAAGCGGGGGTATCAAGAAGTTATGAACGAAGAGAAATTTGAATACGCGGGTGAGCGGTTTGCCGACATCCAAATGTTGCGATACAAATTAGAAGGTTTTGAGCAACTCACCCTACAACAAAAGAAATACATCTATTATCTGTCTGAGGCGACATTGGCCGGCCGCGACATTGTGACCGACCAGTTTGGCCGTTACAATCTGTTGATACGCAAGACGTTGGAGACGGTCTACCGACACTTCGACGGTAAGCGTAAGGACAAGGATTTCCAGGCCATGACGGTCTATCTCAAACGACTGTGGTTTTCCAACGGCATCTATCATCACTATGGTTGTGAGAAATTTAAGCCGGAGTTTTCAGAGCAGTGGCTGCGCGATACATTGCGGGAGGTGGGAGGTGATGCCCTGCCCGAGGGCTATGCGTCGTGGGACGCCGTGATGGACGAAATAGCGCCGGTGATGTTCGACCCCACGGTACTGCCCAAACGGGTGAATCAGGCCGACGGCGACGACCTCGTGCTGACCTCCGCCTGCAACTACTATGAGGGCGTGACGCAGCAGGAGGTGGAGGCCTACTATGCCCAGAAAAAAGCCGAGGGCGACGGCGACAAGCAGCCGAGCTATGGTCTCAACTCCCGACTCGTGAAGCGCGGCGGGCGGATAGAGGAAGAAACATATAAGGTGGGCGGACGCTATGGCGACCACATCAGCCGTATTGTGGAGTGGCTCGGCAAGGCCCGCGAGGTGGCCGAGAACGACCGACAGCGCCGTGTCATCGACCTGCTCGTGGCCTATTACGAGACCGGCGACCTGCGCCTTTTCGACGAATATTCCATCGAATGGCTGCAGGAACAGGACGGTCAGGTCGACTTCATCAACGGATTTATCGAGGTCTACGGCGACCCGCTCGGACTGAAAGGTTCGTGGGAGGGTCTGGTGGAATACAAAGACCTGGAGGCCACGCGCCGCACGCAGACCATATCCAATAATGCCCAGTGGTTTGAAGACCACTCGCCCGTGGACCCGCGCTTCCGCAAGCCACGGGTGAAGGGTGTCACGGCCAACGTGATCTGTGCGGCCATGCTCGGCGGCGACGAATATCCGGCGTCGGCCATCGGCATCAACCTGCCCAACGCCGACTGGATCAGGGCGCAGTATGGCTCCAAGAGCGTGACCATCGGTAACCTCACCGATGCCTACAAGAAGGCGGCGAGGGGCAACGGATTTGACGAGGAGTTTGTCATCGACGCACCCACCCGACTGCTCATCGACCGCTATGGCGACCTCTGCGACGACCTGCACACCGACCTCCACGAGTGTCTGGGACATGGCAGCGGACAGCTATTGCCCGGCGTGGACCCCGACGGGCTGAAGGCCTACGGCAGCACCAACGAGGAGGCGCGCGCCGACCTGTTCGGACTCTACTATCTGGCCGACCCCAAACTCATGGAACTCGGGCTGGTGCCCGATGCCGAGGCCTACAAGAGTCAGTACTACCACTATATGATGAACGGCCTGATGACTCAGCTGGTGCGCATCAAACCCGGTCAGCAGATAGAGGAAAGCCACATGCGCAACCGTGCGCTCATCGCCCGCTGGTGTCTGGAAAATGGTGAGGGTGTGGTGGAACTTGTTAAACGAAACGGCAAGACTTTCGTCCAAATAAACGACTACGAGGCCCTGCGCGGACTCTTTGCCCGTCTGCTCGCCGAGGTGCAACGCATCAAGAGCGAGGGCGACTATGAGGCTGCACGGCAGTTGGTGGAACACTATGGCGTGACGGTAGACCCCGAGTTGCATGCCGAAGTGCTGCGCCGTTACGAGCGTTTGAACCTCGCTCCCTACAAGGGTTTCATCAATCCGAGGCTGTCGCCCGTGTGCGATGAGGCCGGTGAGATTGTCGATATCAGCGTGGATTACACCGAGGGGTATGCCGAGCAGATGATGAGATACGGTCGATAATTCAAAATTCAAAATTCAAAATTCAAAATTGGTGCGGCGGGGAATGGAGAATTGACAATGGAGAATTGAGAATTAAAAAGAGCGTGAGGGCTGTCGCTCGGTAGGGACATGCCCCGTGCATGTCCGCACAGACGGAAGGCGAAAGGGCGGGGAATGGAGAATTGACAATGGAGAATTGAGAATTAAAAAGGGTGTGAGGGCTGTCGCTCGGTAGGGACATGCCCCGTGCATGTCCGCACAGACGGAAGGCAACAGATACGATAGGGCCATGCGGGTTGGCGGGCACGCACGGGGCATGCCCCTACAATGCAATGATGAATACACGCAATTGCTGACATCAAAAGATTATCGTGACAACTCTTTACACCATTGAAATCATTAAAATATTACATTGAAAAAAATGAACAAAAATACAAAAGATAAAATCAAGGAAATCAAACAGAGCTTCCGCCTGATGATGAACGGCACGGCCGCACAATCGATGCGCGACAAGGGACTGGACTATCACCTCAACTGGGGCGTGCCATTTGTCGAACTGAAACGCATGGGGGCCGAGATCGGCAAGGACTATGACCTCGCCATCGAACTATGGAAGGAAGACATACGCGAGTGTAAGATTCTCGCCACACTGGTGATGCCGGCCGAGAAGATGCCTGTGGAGATTGCCGAGATATGGATGGAACAGACGCGCTCGCAGGAGATGGCGGAGATGCAAGCGTTCAACCTCTACCAGTATGTAGACTATGCTCCGGTCATCGCCTACCGCTGGATGGCCCACGAGGGTGACGTCTATCAGATCTGTGCCTACGATATTCTGAGCCGCCTCTTTATGAAAGGGCAGGAGCCCAACGAGCGCGGCATCCACGAGTTTCTCGACCAAGCCATCGCTGCGCTGCAGTCGGGGTCAATGGGCGTGAAGCACACGGCCCTCAATGCCGTGAACCATTTTGCCGGCCTCGGGGTGATGTATGAGCGCGTGGCGCAGTCGGCCCTGAAGAAGCAAGGCCTTGACCTGTTGTAACCCCACGACAGACGTAACCGACATAAAGACATCGACACGACACCATCAAGAAGTAATGATGAAATAAACTGACAAAAGAGAAGTCAACTTTAATTGAATAGAATAATGAAAAAAATGAGTATTTTGGTTGCCGGCATGCTGTGCCTGCTGACAACGGGATGTGGCAGTTTAGGGTCAAGCGTCCTGGGCAGCGGTTCTTCAACATCAAGCAACGGAAGCGTTCTGGGAGATGTGTTAGGAGCCATGACCAATGGCGAGACCATCGGCAACGTGTTGAGTAGCGTCATCGGACTCGACAAGCTGTCTCAAAATCAGCTCTATGGCACCTGGACCTACGACGGCCCTGGATGTGCGTTCACCTCCAGCAGTGCGTTGGCTAAGGCCGGCGGCGAGGTGGTAGCCACCCAGATTGAGCAGAAACTGCAGACACAGTATGCACAGCTGGGACTGAAGTCGAGCAACACCTACATCACCTTCAACCAAGACGGCACCTTCGCCTCGAAGATTGGCGGCAAGAGTTTCAGCGGCAACTACACCTACGACCCGCAGACCAGCGCCGTGAACCTCAAGGGGTTGCTGCTCAGCCTCAACGGATATGTGACACGCAACGGCAGCGGCATCAGCGTGCTCTTTGAGTCGAAGAAGCTCCTGACCCTCATCCAGACAATGGCTGCCTTCAGTGGAAACTCTACCCTTGGCACCATCAGCGACATCAGCAAGAACTACGATGGCGTGCGATTAGGATTTGATATGGCCAAGTAAACGTTGGGATGAAACGATAAATAATAAACAATAAACATGAGATGTCCCTGTGAGGGGCTTTTGATGGAAGATGATAATCAGCATCATGGCAGGAGTCATGGTGCTGATTTTAGTTTCGAGGAAGCTGGACGGATCATCAGAGCAAGGGATGGGGAAGCGGCGTTTCCTACGGGATGGCACGGCATTACAGGCTAAAGTTTCTTAAAACTCGGCAATTACTCGATTATTTTAATATAATTTAGTTTCTCACGTTCGCCTCTCTTAGGAATATGTTGTACTTTTGCGTCTAATAAAATTGAAACATTAGAAAAATAATATTATGGCAGAATCGGTAGATATTAGAGAACTTAATATCAAGATTGAGCAGCAAAGTACCTTTGTGACCAACCTCGTGACAGGCATGAACCGCGTCATCGTGGGACAGAAACACTTAGTCGACATGTTGCTCATCTCTCTTCTCAGTGATGGGCATATCCTCCTCGAGGGTGTTCCCGGACTGGCCAAGACATTGGCCATCAAGACGTTGGCACAGCTTGTCGATGCCGACTTCAGCCGCATACAGTTTACACCCGACCTGCTTCCTGCAGACGTTATCGGTACGATGATATACTCGCAGAAGGAAGAAAACTTCCAAGTGAAGAAGGGTCCCGTGTTTGCCAACTTCGTCTTGGCAGACGAAATCAACCGTGCTCCGGCCAAGGTGCAGAGCGCATTGCTCGAAGCCATGCAGGAGCATCAGGTCACTATCGGCGACACTACGTTCCACTTGCCCAACCCGTTCTTGGTGTTGGCCACGCAGAACCCCATCGAACAGGAGGGCACCTATCCCCTACCCGAGGCACAGGTGGACCGTTTCATGCTGAAGGTGATGATCGATTACCCCACGCTGGAAGAGGAAAAACTCATCATTCGCGAGAACATCCAGGGTGCCATGCCTGTGGTGACACCGGTGACTACGGGCGACGAGATCCTGCGCGCCCGTGAGGTCGTGGAACAGGTTTATATCGACGAGAAGATTGAACGCTATATCGCCGACATCGTGTTTGCGTCGCGTTATCCCGACCGCTACGGTCTTTCCGAACTGAAAGACCTCATCACCTTTGGTGGAAGTCCGCGTGCCAGCATCAACCTGGCTAAGGCCGCGCGTGCCTATGCCTTCATCAAGCACCGCGGATATGTGGTGCCCGAGGACGTGCGCGCCATCGCCCATGACGTGCTGCGCCACCGCATCGGACTGAGCTATGAGGCTGAGGCCACCAACGTGACGAGTGAGGAGATTGTGAGCAAGATAGTGAACAAGATTGAGGTGCCGTAAGGTGGGATAGTGGGTTGGTGTGGTGGTGAGTTGGTTTGGTAGCGGGTTGGTTTGTTGGTGTGGTAGTGTGGTCGTAAAGAATGCGATGGTTTGATAGAAGGTTGCGCGCAACCAAATACATAAAAGCCCAACAACCCCACCCACAAACAAACAACCAAACCCACAAACAAACAACCCCACCAACTCACTAACTCACCACCCCACCACCAAACTGAATATATGGATACGAGCGAGATACTAAAGAAAGTAAGGAAGATAGAGATCAAGACCCGCGGGTTGAGTCAGAATATCTTCGCCGGACAATACCACTCCGCCTTCAAAGGCAGAGGAATGGCCTTCTCGGAGGTCAGGGAATATCAGTTCGGCGACGACGTTCGTGACATCGACTGGAACGTGACGGCCCGTTTCCATCGCCCCTTCGTCAAGGTCTTTGAGGAGGAGCGGGAGCTTACCGTGATGCTGCTGATCGATGTCTCCGGTTCGCTCTACTTCGGCACAAGCCGCCAGACCAAGCGCGACGTGGCCACGGAGATTGCGGCAACCATCGCATTCTCGGCTATCCAGAACAACGATAAGATCGGCGTTATCTTCTTTTCCGACCGTATAGAGAAATACATTCCGCCCAAGAAAGGACGCAAGCATATCCTCTATATCATCCGCGAGATGCTCGATTTCAAGCCGGAAAGCAATAAAACCGATGTGGCGATGGCCACCGCTTTCCTCACGCAGGTGATGAAACGGCGATGCACCTCGTTTGTCATCAGCGACTTCTATGACCGCAAGGATTTCTCCAAGGAGATAGAGATCGCCAACCGCAAGCACGACGTGATAGCCATTCAGGTGTATGACCCCAGGGCCAAGATGCTGCCCGACGTAGGACTGATGAAAGTCTTTGATGCCGAGACCGGCCACGAGATGTATATCGACACGTCGAGTTCGAAGCTCCGACGGGCACACACCCGCTACTGGCTCGACCGCGAGGAGACACTGAAGCACACCTTCTCCAGAAGCAAGGTGGACTGGACAGCGGTGGCCACCAATGAGGATTTCACGCGTTCGCTGATGATGCTCTTCAAACAACGGGCATGACGCGATGTCCTGGCAATCAAGTACGACAATAGAATGAACAGATTAATTCGCAACATATTGACTTTCTTGCTTCTCTTAGCCATGACCCCGGCCAGTGCCCAGGTCACGGTGGAGCAAACCGTAGACTCTGTGGGAATACTCATCGGGCAGCAGGCGCACCTGCGTTTGGGGGTGACGATGCCGAAGAATGCCCGTCTGCAATGGCCCGCACTGAAGAAGTCGCAGTATGTTGTGCCGGGCGTGGAAGTGGTGAACATCGCCGACGGCGACACCGTGGACGCGGGCAATGAGCAGATGAAGGTCGTGAGAGAATACACCATCACATCGTTTGACGAGAAGCTCTATGCCATTCCTGCCCTGCCGGTTAAGGTCAACGGCAAGACCTATAAGGGCGGTACGGCGGCGCTGAAAGTGATTACCGTGGACGTCGACACGCTGCATCCCAACCAGTTTTTCCCGCCGAAAGATGTACAGAACAATCCCTTCCTCTGGTCAGAGTGGAGTCCGTGGTTCTGGCTTTCAATGTTGGTGGTGGCCCTCGCACTGGTGGGATTCTACCTTATCGTGAGGTTGAGGGAAAACAAGCCCATCATCACCCGCATCCGTATCGTGAAGCATGTGCCTGCCCATCAGCGGGCGTTGAACGCCATCGATAAGATCAAGTCGGAGCACATGCAGGCCAGCGAGGACCAGAAAACCTATTACACCCAGCTCACCGATACCCTGCGCCAGTATATCCAAGAACGCTTTGGCTTCAATGCGATGGAGATGACATCGGGTGAAATCATCGACCGACTGCAGAGTTCGGGCGACCAGAAGATGCTCGACGAGCTGACAGAACTGTTCACCACGGCCGACTTGGTGAAGTTTGCAAAATACTCTACGCTCATCAATGAGAACGACCTGAACCTCGTGAATGCCGTAAACTTCATCGACAGCACAAAGATAGAGGGACAGGCCACGGAAGAAAAGATAGTGCCGCAGCTGTCGGAAAACGACAAACGCACGCGGCAAAACCGCATCACCATCAAAGGTCTGCTATGGGCTATCGGCATTGTGGTGACCGGAATGTTGGCCTATATTATATATAATGTGTACCTGTTGATGGTATAACCCAACAGGAAGAACGGCCGAACAAAAGTAAAAATTGAACATGGAATTTGCGAATAAGGAATATTTCCTGTTGTTGTTACTGCTGATACCTTACGTGTTGTGGTATCTCCTCTACCGTAAGCGCAGTGAGCCGACGATGCGCATGAGCGACACCTACGCTTATCTCAACGCGTCGAAGAGCTGGCGTGTGAGGCTGTTGTCTCTGCCCATGCTGCTCCGATGTCTGGCGTTTGTGATGATTGTGGTGTGTCTCGCCCGTCCGCAGACCCGCAATTCATGGGACAACAAGCAGGTGGAAGGCATCGATATCATGCTGGCAATGGATGTCTCGACCTCCATGTTGGCCGAGGACCTGAAGCCCAACCGCATCGAAGCCGCCAAGGATGTGGCCTCTGAGTTTATCTCCGGTCGCCCGAACGACAATATCGGACTGACGATATTTGCCGGCGAATCGTTTACGCAATGTCCGCTGACAACCGACCATAGCTCGCTGTTGAACCTCTTGCAGAATGTGCGAACGGACATCGCCGCACGCGGATTGATACAGGATGGTACGGCCGTGGGAATGGGACTGGCCAATGCCGTGTCCCGCCTGAAAGGCTCGAAGGCCAAGAGCAAGGTGGTGATATTGCTCACCGACGGCAGCAACAACATGGGCGATATCTCCCCGTTGACCGCTGCACAGATAGCCCGCTCGCTGGGCATCAGGGTCTATACCATCGGCGTGGGCACCAATAAGGTGGCCCCTTACCCCATGCCCGTGGCCGGAGGTGTGCAGTATGTGAACATGCCCGTGGAGATAGACACCCGCACGCTGAGTGAAATATCGGCCATGACCGAGGGAAATTTCTATCGCGCCACCAACAATCGAGAACTGAAACAGATTTATCACGATATCGACCAACTGGAGAAAACGAAGATGAACGTCACGAAATTCTCCAAGCGTTACGAGGCATTCCAGCCTTTTGCCATCGCCGCCATCGTATGTCTGCTGTTGGAACTGCTGCTCCGAAACACCGTTCTCAGGCGTCTGCCGTGATGCCAAAATGGTTTGTCGAGAGTTTGTTTCCATTAAAAAGAGATTGATATGCTGAGATTTGAAAACCCGATATACCTCTGGTTGCTGTTGCTGATTCCGACACTGATGGTCGTCAGATGGATCATCAACCGGCGTCAGGCCAAGCGTCTGAAGGCGTTTGGCGACCCCTTGCTGCTCAAGGATCTCATGCCCGACGTATCCCGCTTCCGCCCGTTGCTGAAGTTCTGGTTGCTGTTGGGCGCACTGGCTGTGCTGATATTCATGCTGGCCCGACCGCAGATGGGGACCGGCATTTCGCACGAAAAGCGCAACGGAATAGAAGCCATCATCTGTCTGGATATCTCCAATTCGATGAAAGCCGAGGACGTGGCACCCAGCCGATTGGACAAAAGCAAGATGCTGGTGGAGAACCTTACCGACCATTTCACCAACGACAAGATTGGTCTGGTGGTCTTTGCCGGCGACGCTTTCGTGCAGTTGCCTATCACGAGCGACTACGTTTCGGCCAAGATGTTCCTGCAAAACATCGACCCGTCGCTCATTGCGACACAGGGAACCGATATCGCCAGAGCCATCAATGTGGCCATGCACAGCTTCACCCAACAGGAGAAAGTGGGGCGCGCCATTATCGTGATTACCGACGGCGAGGACCATGAGGGCGGTGCTCTGGAAGCGGCCAAGGCTGCGAAGAAGAACGGCATCAACGTGTTTATCCTTGGTGTCGGCGACCCCAAGGGTGCTCCTATTCCCCTGGGTAACGGCGATTACATGAAGGATGCCAGTGGACAGACGGTGATGTCGGCTCTCAACGAGCAGATGTGTCAGGAAGTTGCCAAGGCCGGAAG
The DNA here is from genome assembly GCA_016901395.1 of Prevotella sp. Lineage (GTDB taxonomy): Bacteria > Bacteroidota > Bacteroidia > Bacteroidales > Bacteroidaceae > Prevotella. The sequence goes on from JAEAMQ010000067.1 coordinate 100,333, forward strand.
CGGCACATACATCCATGTGGACAACACTTCGGATGCTCAGGAAGAACTGAATGACAACCTGACCAAACTGCAGAAAGGCGAGACAAGTTCTGTGATCTACAGCGAATATAATGAGCAGTTTCAGGCCTTCGGCATTCTTGCCATACTCCTTCTCATTGCGGAGATATGCGTGATGGAAGCCCGAAACCCCGTGATGAAAAGGTTGAAACTGTTTAAAAGGAAGTGATGCGATTCATGAAAGTACTAAGATACATAATGATATTGATGCTCGGGCTGTGGTGGAGCCAATCCGCTTTGGCCCAGGCCGACCGGCAGTTTATCCGCAATGGCAACAAGTTCTATAAGGAACAGAACTATGCCAAGGCAGAGATTGAATACCGCAAGGCACTGAGCAAGAATCCCCGCAACACGCAAGCCATGTACAATCTCGGCTGCGCCCTGCTCATGCAGCAGAAGGATTCGGCTGCCACCGTGCAGTTGCAGAATGCCGGAAAGAGCGAGACGGCCAAGAAACGCAAGTCGATGGCCTACCATAACATCGGCGTAATCTGCCAGAAACACCAGATGTATAGTGAGGCGATTGAGGCGTATAAGGAAAGTCTGCGCAACAATCCCGCAGACAATGAGACCCGCTACAACCTCGCACTGTGCAAGCGACTGGCCAAGAACCAGAAGCAGAACGGTGGGGGAAAGAACAACAAGAACGACAAAAACAAGGATAAAAAAGATAAAAACCAAGATAAGAACAAGCAAAACTCCAAGCAGGACAAGCAGCAACAACAGCAGCAACAGCCCAAAGACCAGATGAGCAAAGAAAATGCCGAGCAGCTGTTGAACTATGCTATCCAGGAGGAAAAGGCTACCCAGCAGCGCATGAAGCAGCAGAAGCAACAGCCGCAGCATCGCAGACTACAAAAGGATTGGTAATATTCAAACAATGACACGCTATTTTACACATATAGTTCTCCTCTTGCTTGGCATGGTGTTCGGCATCGAAACCGTGCAGGCACAGATCTCCGTGCAAGCCCCTTCGAGGGTGGCGGCCGGCGAGAACTTCCGTCTGTCCTATACGATCAACACGCAGGATGTCGACGATTTCCGTGCCGGAAACATACCTTCGGGACTGGAAGTCATCGCCGGGCCCTACACCTCGCAGCAGTCGAGTTATCAGATGGTGAACGGACACACGAGCAGTTCGTCGTCGATTACGTTCACCTACACGCTGTATGCGGAAAAGAACGGCACCTATACCATTCCCGCCGCCCATGCCAAAATCAATGGGCGGAACATCTCCTCGCGTGCTGTAAAGATTACGGTGGCCGGACATGCCTCTACTAATGCCAATGGCGCGCCGCAGATGCACCAAGATGCCGAGGACGAATCGGAGATGCGTGCCGCCGGTTCCCGCATCTCGGGCAAAGACCTGTTCATCAAGGTTTCGGCCAACAAACGTCGTGTCTACGAGCAAGAGCCGGTGTTGCTGACCTATAAAGTCTACACCTTAGTAGATTTAACGCAGCTCGAAGGCAAGATGCCCGACCTCACAGGCTTCCATTCCCAGGAAGTGAAACTGCCGCAACAGAAGAGTTTCAAGGTCGAGAGAGTGAACGGAGTGCTCTATCGTACGGTGACATGGAGCCAGTATGTGATGTACCCCCAGATGACCGGCAAGCTTGAAGTGCCAAGCATTACCTTCAAGGGCATCGTCGTACAGCAGAACCGTTCGGTCGACCCCTTTGAGGCTTTCTTCAATGGTGGCTCCGGCTATGTGGAGGTGAAACGCAACATTGAAGCCCCGGGGCTGACCATACAGGTGGATCCGCTGCCTCAGAAACCAGCCAATTTCTCTGGTGGTGTGGGGCGGTTTAACATCTCCTCTCAGTTGAGCAAGACCGAGGTGAAGGCCGGAGATCCCGTTACGCTGCGGGTGGTCGTGGGCGGAATCGGCAACCTGAAACTCATCAAGCTGCCCGAAATCGCCTTCCCGAAGAACTTCGACAAATACGATCCGAAGATTACCGACAAGACCAAGCTGACCGCCAATGGCGTGGAAGGCAACATGGTCTACGACATTCTGTTTGTTCCCCGCTCTGAGGGGAAGTACACGGTGCCATCGGTCGACTTCACCTACTTTGACATTTCGTCCCGCTCTTATAAGACCATCAAGACCAAACCCTTTGCGCTTAACGTGGCCAAAGGCGACGGAAAGAATATCAGCACAAGCTATGACACGCCCAAAGACAATGATATCCACAGTCTGAAACTGGGTGCCACCAAACTCTACAGCGCAGGTGAGGAGTTCTTCTTCGGCAGCGTAGCCTATTGGATTGGCCTGTTGTTGCCCTTGCTGGCCTTCATCATATTGCTTATTCTGTTCCGCAAACGGGCCATCGACAATGCCAATATCATCAAGATGCGCAGCAAGAAAGCTGACAAAATCGCCCGCAAACGACTGAAGAAAGCCAACCAACTCATGTTCCAGGGCAAGAGTGGGGAGTTCTATGACGAAGTGTTGCGTGCCCTGTGGGACTATGCAGGCTACAAGCTCAATATGCCCGTGGAGAAACTTTCGCGTGAGAACATCTCCGAGTCGTTTGCCTCCCGCCACATCTCCGAGGGAAGCATCGACAAGTTTATCTCCGCTTTGGACGAATGCGAATACGAGCGTTATGCGCCGGGCGATGAGGCCGGGAACATGGAAAAGACCTATCTGGCAGCCATGACCGCCATCACCGATATTGAAAGTGAAATGAAAAAGAAGCACGAACTATGACGCCATATCATCCCATCTCACCCATAGGCCGCTTGGAAAGAATGCTTTTGCTGCTTTTCATGCTGCTCCAGATGCCCTTCGCCGCGTCTGCCATCACCAAGCAGGATGCCGACAAAGCCTACCAATCGGGCAACTACCAGCAGGCCATCATCGACTATCAGAGTCTGCTGAAGACCGGTATCTCGGCCGACATCTATTATAATCTCGGCAACGCCTACTACCGTTCCGACAGCCTTTCACAGGCCATCCTTGCCTACGAGCGTGCCCTACGGCTCTCGCCCGGGGACAAGGATATCAGCTTCAACCTGCAGTTTGCCCGCTCGAAAACCATCGACAAACTGCTTCCGCAGGACGATGTGGTCTTCACCACGTGGTATCACAGCGTCGTCAACCTCACCAGCGCAGACACCTGGGCCTGGGTAAGCATCGTCACCATCGTGCTGGCACTCATCCTAATGCTTGTCTATCTGTTTGCACCACAGATCGTTTTGCGCAAGATAGGCTTCTTCGGTGGTATGTTTTTCCTGCTCATCTTTGCCCTTTCCAACCTCTTTGCATGGACCCAGAAGCGCATCTTGCTGGAACAGGAGGGTGCCATCATCATCGCACCATCGGTCAATGTGAAGAAGACACCGGTACAGAATAGTGCCGATGCATTCATCCTGCACGAGGGAACGCGTGTCGATGTCACCGACAACAGCATGAAACAGTGGAAAGGTGTGCGCCTGTCCGATGGCCGTGAGGGGTGGATTCCTGCCGATCAACTGGAGATGATTTAACGAAATAAGAACGAAAAGAACATGCCCGAAAGCCTCATCCATTTAGACCAACAACTCCTGTTATGGTTCAACGGCAGCGACTCGCTGTTTGTCGACCGCTTTGCCGAAGTGCTGACTTCCGGTCTGACATGGATTCCCTTATACCTCGCCCTGTTCTATCTGGTGGTGAAAAACAATGAAACCATGCTCCAGATAGCTCTCATCGTGGGCTGTTCGGCACTCTGCATCCTGCTCGCCGACGGTGTTGCCGAGGGCATTGTCAAACCCTTGGTGGGACGCTGGCGACCGTCCAACGATCCCTATTTCAAATACATGGTCGACGTAGTGGGCAACCATCGGGGCACCGACTACAGTTTCTTCTCGGCCCACGCTGCCAACACCATGAGCATCGCCACGTTCTATGGTCTGCTCGTTCGCAACAAACTGTTCAGCGTCTCGCTCATCGTCTGGTCGCTCATCAACTGCTGGACACGCATGTATCTCGGCCTGCACTATCCGTCCGACATCCTCTGCGGACTCCTTTGGGGTGTCATCGCAGGCACGATAAGCTACGTGGTCTTCCACAAATTCTATTATAAGGTAAGCCCAAAAATCAATTATATCTCGTCCCAATACACCAGTACGGGCTATTCCAATATCGACATCGACATCGTGATGCTGGCCATTGTGGGCATTCTTGCCGTCGCTGTCGTGGCGTCGATGTCGGTCTTCTGACATCCGACACTTATTTTCCCAAGATTATGGATACAAAGCATATACACATTGCAGATTATCATTACGACCTGGCCGATGAGCGCATCGCCAAGTTTCCGCTGGCCCAGCGCGACCATAGCAAACTCCTGATTTACAACCACGGTGAGGTCTCCGAGGATGTTTTCTATCATCTTCCGGAACATTTGCCCTCGGGCGCACTGCTGGTTTACAACAATACCCGTGTCATTCAGGCCCGCATGCACTTCCGCAAGGAGACGGGCGCACTCATCGAAGTGTTTCTCATGGAGCCGACGCTGCCCGCCGACTACGAGCAGATGTTCCAGTCCACGGCCCATTGCAGTTGGCTCTGCATGGTGGGCAACCTGAAGAAATGGAAGGAAGGCGCACTCAAACGCGACTTTGAAATCAAGGGGCAAAAGCTCACACTCACCGCCACGATGAACCGCGACAAGACCGCGGAGAAGGTGGGCGGCACCAACTATTGGATAGATTTTGCCTGGGACAACAGCCAGATCAACTTTGCCGACATCCTCGAAACCGTCGGCGAACTCCCCATTCCGCCCTATCTCAACCGTGAGACGCAGGAGAGCGACAAGACCACTTACCAGACCGTATATTCCAAAATCAAGGGCAGCGTGGCCGCGCCTACTGCCGGACTCCATTTCACCGATGCCGTGCTCAAGGACATCGATGCCCGCGGCATTGTGCGCGACGAGGTGACGCTCCATGTCGGAGCCGGTACGTTCAGGCCGGTGAAGTCGGACACGATTGTCGAACACAACATGCACACCGAGTATATCGTGGTGCATCGCCACACGTTGCAGCGTCTTCTGGAGCACGACTGTCAGGCCATTGCCGTCGGCACCACCAGCGTGCGCACCTTAGAGAGCCTGTATTATATGGGGGCAAAGCTCGCCCTGAACCCCGATGCCACCGAGGACGACCTGCATGTGAACCAGTGGGAGCCTTACGATTTGCCCCACGATGCCAACGGATTGCTACTCGTCGATGGCCGGCCGCTGTCGGTACGCGAGTCGATACAAAACCTGCTCGACTATCTCGACCACGACCATCTCGACACCTTGCACTCCAGCACGCAGATCATCATTGCCCCGGGTTACACCTATCGCATTGTGAAGATGCTCATTACCAACTTCCATCAGCCCCAGAGCACGCTGCTCCTGCTGGTGAGTGCGTTCCTCAAAGGCGACTGGCGCAAGGTCTACGACTATGCCCTCACCCACGACTTCCGGTTCCTGAGCTATGGCGATTCCAGCCTGCTCATCCCGTAAAGGCCTAAAATTCAATGGTCAACCCCAAAAGTTCAAAGTTCAAATTTCAATGTTCAAAGGCAAGCTATGAGAATAGGAGACACTGTAAGATTTCTTAATGAGATAGGTGGCGGCAAGGTAGCCGGGTTCAAAGGCAACAACATCGTGTTGGTGGAGGATGAGGATGGGTTCCAGATTCCGATGAATATCAACGAGGTAGTGGTGGCCAAGGCCGAGGACTACAGCACCTCTAACGCCATCAACCGCAAGTCGGCGGGTGCCGAGTCCGGTTCCGACAGCAGTTTCGACCCGCCCGGCAACCGTTCGGTGAGTGCGCTGTTGCGTGAGGGTCAGGACGAGGATATCGACATGACGGTCGACGATACCATCGACGACAGCAAGGAGGTGACGTTCCGTTTCGCGCCCCGTGAGCGCGAGGGCGGACATCTGTTGTCGGCTTATCTGGTGTTTGTGCCGGCCACCGACAACCTCATGGCCGACCCGCGGTTTGACCTTTATCTGGTCAACGACAGCAACTTCTTCATGCGATATGTTTATGCCGCCGTGGAGGAGACGCAGTGGTCGATGAAATATGAGGGCGAGATCGAGCCGAACACCAAGATTTGTCTCGGCAACTTAGTGCGCGAAGACATTAATGCCATCTCCCGCGTCAACGTGCAACTCCTGGCTTTTAAGCGCGACACGGCCTACGAACTCAAGCCTTCTGTCGATGCCACGCTGCGCATAGACCCCGTGAGATTTTTCAAGACCAACGCCTTCCGGGTAAATCCATTCTTCGACACGCCGGCCCTGGTCTATCCCATTATCGAGGACGACAAGGTGCCCCAGCCCCACGACATCGATGCCCAGCAACTCAAGGAGGCAATGTATAAGGATGCGCCCGCGTCGCAACCTGCCGCCGAAACCATCACTGCCGCCCAGCGTGAGAAGCTCGTGCAGCGTTATGCCGACGACCAGCGCAAGGGCGGGCGCGGCAAATCGCCCTTCGGCCGACAGCGCGACCTCGACGACGCGGTGGTCATCGACCTCCATGCTGAGCAGGTGCTCGACACCACACGTGGCATGAAGTCGGGCGAGATATTGGAATATCAACTGAAGATTTTCCGCGACACGCTGGCCGAATACTCCTCCAAGCGTGGCCAGAAGATTGTCTTTATTCATGGCAAGGGCGAAGGCGTACTGCGCCGTGCCATCGTCAACGAACTGTCCTACAAATACAAGGGCTACACCTTCCAGGATGCCTCTTTCCAGGAATACGGATATGGAGCGACAATGGTAACCATTAAATAATGACGAGTGACGAATGTGGAATGACGAGTTTGGAGTGACGATTGACTAATGCCTCCATACATCTCCTATCCAATACATCATCTCCTATTACTTCCTATAAGTTCCTATAATCTCCTATAAGTTCCTATAAGTTCCTATAATCTCCTATAACTTCCTATTAACACCTATCCCCTAACACCCATCACCTATCCCCCTCCCCCCACTATGATGAAATATGGCTTTATCAAGGTAGCGAGCGCAGTGCCCACCGTACAGGTGGCAGACTGCCGCCAGAATGTGAAAGAAATCGAGTCGATCATTGCCCAAGCCGAAGGCCAGGGCGTGAAGATCATCGCTTTCCCCGAACTTTGCGTGACGGGATACTCCTGTCAGGACCTTTTCAGACAGCAGCTGCTGCTCGATGCCGCCGAAAACAGCGTCATGCAACTGCTCGACTTCACCCGTCAGCTTGATATCATCTCCATCATCGGACTCCCCATCGCGGCCGGAGACATCCTGCTCAACTGCGCCGTCGTCATTCAGAAGGGCAAAATCATGGGCATCGTGCCCAAGACTTACCTGCCCAACTACGGTGAGTTTTATGAGAAACGATGGTTTGCCTCTGCCCGCGACCTGCGCCCCATGACGCTACATTACGCTGGTTTTTCCGGACTCATCACCCCCGAACCGCAGCTCTTCCGCACCTGCGACGGAGTGCAGTTTGGCGTGGAAGTCTGCGAGGATGTGTGGGCACCCGTACCGCCGAGCAACAATCTCGCAATGGCCGGCGCAGACATCATCTTCAACCTCTCGGCCAGCGACGAACTCATCGGCAAGCACGCTTACCTCATGAGTCTGCTCGCCCAGCAGAGCGCACGCACCATCAGCGGATATGTCTACAGCAGCGCGGGCTTCGGCGAAAGCACGCAGGACGTGGTCTATGGCGGCAATGCGCTCATCTATGAGAACGGTGCACTGCTGGCCGAAGGGGAGCGGTTTGCCACCAACAGCCAGATGCAGACGGCACAGATCGATGTGGAACGTCTGCGCGGAGAGCGGCGCAACAACACCACTTTCACAATGGCGCAACACCTGATGTCTAAGGAAACGGTGCACATCATAGACATGGACTACACCACTCCCCACGACTTCGTGCTCGAACGGCAGGTCAACGCCCACCCGTTCATCCCTGCATCCGACGACATGGAGCACAACTGCAACGACATTTTCAGCATCCAGGTCATGGGCTTGGCCAAGCGCATCGTGCACACCCACTCCAAGACGGTCGTCATCGGTGTGAGCGGTGGACTCGACTCCACGCTGGCCCTGCTGGTGTGTGTGAAGACTTTCGACAAACTGAAGAAGGACCGCCGCGACATCATCGGCGTGACGATGCCGGGTTTCGGCACCACCGACCGCACCTATACCAATGCCATCGCGCTCATGAAAAGCCTCGGTGTGACCATCCGTGAGGTGAATATCGCCAAGAGCGTGACACAGCATTTCGAGGACATCGGCCACGACGCGTCGGTACACGACGTGACCTACGAGAACTCGCAGGCCCGCGAGCGCACGCAGATTTTGATGGACCTCGCCAACCAGTTGGGCGGTATGGTCATAGGAACGGGCGACCTCTCGGAGCTGGCACTGGGTTGGGCCACCTACAATGGCGACCACATGTCGATGTATGGGGTCAATGCCTCCATCCCGAAGACGCTCATCAAATACCTCGTCAGGTTTGTGGCGCAGAGCGTCGACGACCAGTCGGCCGCCACATTGCTCGACATCATCGACACACCGATATCGCCCGAGCTGATACCCGCCGACGAAAATGGCAACATCAAGCAGAAGACCGAGGACCTCGTGGGACCCTACGAGTTGCACGATTTCTTCCTCTACTACTTCCTGCGCCACGGCTTCTCGCCCCGCAAGATATTCGTGTTGGCGCAGAAGGCGTTCCACAGCTCCGACCCCGCGGGCACATTCTACGACGACGAGACCATCATCTATTGGCTCAAGACGTTCTGCCGCCGGTTCTTCAACCAGCAGTTCAAACGCTCCTGTCTGCCCGATGGTCCGAAGGTGGGATCGGTGAGCCTCAGTCCGCGCGGCGACTGGCGCATGCCGTCGGATGCTGTTTCCGCCCTCTGGCTGGAGGAAGTGGAATCTCTCAACACCATTTAGTATCAACGCATTACACTACTTTGCCAAAACCGAAATTCTTTCTGTAGAGATAGAAAAAATAAGGATTTCATGTCCCCGACATGGGCATTGCTGACAAGTGCCAAACAAAGGAGATTACGTTTACTATCTAATCGTCTTGCGATTACTATCTAATCGTCATGCGTTTACTATCGAATCGTCATGCGTTTACTATCGAATCGTCATGCGTTTACTATCGAATCGCAAGACGATTAGATAGTAAACGCAAAACCATGAAAAACAAGACAACGGCAAAGTTCTGCCTGAAGGGTGACAAGCTCTACAATCCAAGCAGTCATCCCCCAGACTTCATCCATGCAAAACAGCTCTGATAAAGCCTTAGAAACTATAGGAGAATCCTAAGGATACAAACTCGTTTAACTGCCAATAACCGTGGTCGACATCACGACTCGTGCCGTCGTCAAAACGCGGATAGACAAACAGCTTGGTCGAGATATACTTGTTAAATTGAAATGTAAACGTGTTTTCCCATTCAACTTCGGCACGCTCGTAACTCGTATAACCGTAGAGACGAGTCTGCCACAATATGTTCTCAGTGAATTTCCACTTTAAATCTAAGGTGAACTGCGAACCGAAGTCATGGAGCGAATGATGCCCTTCGTCCAGACCATAGCGCATCGACAGGGCCAGACGGTCCACATACTTGAAGTTATAGGCTATTGGAGCCAGGTGAATGGTTCCGGTGAGGCGTTTTTTCAACCACTCTACGGTGTAGTCCATACCAAGAGAGGCATTGACGTTGAGGGGCGACATGAAATCAGAGAGGGCGCCACGCTGATTGGACTTATATCCTCGCATAAACTGCGAATAGGCCAAAAGCTGGAAAGTATAATACCATTTCTTGGTGGCTTGAAGTCCGAGTTTTCCTGTGTATCGCAACAGGTCAGACGAGGTCTTCAACTTATGAAGCGAGTCGCTCTTCGACGTTTGAAAACCGAGCTTCATCTCCAATTTGTTGTCCCACTTCACCTTTTGTTTGTTATTATAATTGGCTTCCAAAGTCAGAGAGCCCACCATCGAATAGTTGCTCTCTCCTCCCTTATACCAATTGGACGACACATAGCTCTGCAAGAACTGCAGATAGTAGTCTCCGCTGAACTTCCAGAAGTTTGGTTTCAGCACCACTACGTCCACCGGTTTAGTCTCCGGTTCCTGGGGCAGAGGCTGGTTTACCACAATGCTGGGCCTCTCGGTCACCGTATTAGCCACCAATGCCGGCCCCGATTTCTCCAAGTCGCTCTGTGTGCCCCGCACCATGTCCGGACGACCCAGGTACACGCCGAGCAACTGCTCGTCTAACGGCGACAACGATCCATCCATGACAAGAGCATTGTGACTCACAGTCTTATAGAAAGTGAGCGGCAAAAACAGAGGAGCCATATCCTGATTGCTGCACAAAGCCGGTGCACTCACCTCCTCACGATAAAGTGAGTCTCTGTAGTTTCTGAGCGAATCCGTGTAATTCTGAACCAGCAAACCGGTAGCATTCTGAAAGCGAAGCGGGGTACGGCTGCGAGCATACACCCCTGAGTTTGACATCAGGAGCATGAGTCCGAGCATCAATAGGCTTCCTATGTAATTTTTATTCATAGCTTGAAAATAATAACGGAATGAGCAGACATGCATTATTCCTCTGCGTCTGCAAAGATAGCGATATTTACATAAAACAAAGACATGTTGCTCGCTTTTCTTCATTTAGCCCTGTATTACGCTCAAAGTTTCATTTTGATTTGTTGGGCATCTCGCAAAAATATACTACCTTTGCAACAAATTATCAACAACCCATTTAACACTTTAAAGATTGTGGCAGAAACAAAGTATATCTTCGTCACGGGCGGTGTAGTATCATCTCTTGGCAAGGGAATCATCTCGTCGTCTATAGGAAAGCTTTTACAGGCAAGAGGTTATAATATCACTATCCAGAAATTTGACCCCTATATCAACATCGACCCGGGCACGCTCAACCCCTACGAGCACGGAGAGTGCTATGTCACCGTCGATGGAATGGAAACCGACCTCGACCTCGGTCACTACGAGCGCTTTACCGGTATCCAGACCACAAAAGCCAATTCGCTGACCACAGGCCGCATCTACAAGTCGGTCATCGACAAGGAACGTCGCGGCGACTATCTGGGCAAGACCATCCAAGTGGTGCCACACATCACCGACGAGATTAAGCGAAACGTGAAGCTCTTGGGCCAGAAATACCACTACGACTTCGTGATCACGGAGATTGGCGGTACCATCGGCGACATCGAGAGTGCCCCGTTCATGGAGGCCATACGCCAGTTGAAATGGGAACTGGGCAAGAACGCCATCAACGTGCACCTCACCTACGTGCCCTATCTCAAGGCCGCCGGCGAGCTGAAGACCAAGCCTACACAGCACTCCGTAAAGGAGTTGCAGAGCGTCGGCATCCAGCCCGACGTGCTGATACTGCGCACCGAGAAGCACCTCTCCGACGATGTGCGCAAGAAGGTGGCCGCTTTCTGTAACGTAGACCTCGATTGCACCATCCAGAGTGAGGACCTGCCGAGCATCTATGAGGTGCCCCTCAACATGCAGAATCAGGGTCTCGACGTGGCCATTCTGAAGAAGATGGGTATGTCTGTGGGCGAGAAACCCGTATTGGGACCATGGCGTGAGTTCCTGGACCGCAGGAACAATGCCAAGGAAGAGGTGCATATCGGACTCGTGGGCAAATACGATTTGCAGGACGCCTACAAGAGTATTCGCGAGAGTCTCTCCCAAGCCGGCACCTATAACGACCGCAAGACGGTGCTCACGTTTATCAATTCAGAGTATATCACCGAGGAGAATGTCGCCGAGAAACTGGCCGGGCAAGACGGTATCGTGGTGTGTCCGGGCTTCGGACAGCGCGGCATCGAGGGCAAAATCATTGCTGCCCACTACACCCGCGCCCACAACATCCCGACCTTTGGTATCTGTCTCGGCATGCAGATGATGGTCATTGAGTTTGCCCGCAACGTATTAGGTTACACCGATGCCAACTCACGCGAGATCGATGAGACCACACCTCACAACGTGATCGACATCATGGAGGAGCAGAAGAACATCACCAACATGGGTGGAACCATGCGTCTCGGTGCCTACGAGTGCGTGCTGAAGCAAGGCTCACGTGTGCTCGACATCTATAAGCAGGAGCATATTCAGGAGCGCCATCGTCACCGCTACGAGTTCAACAACGACTATCTGCAGGAGTATGAACGCAACGGAATGATGTGTGTGGGACGCAATCCGGAGAGCGATCTCATCGAGATTGTGGAAATTCCCGGCCTGAAATGGTACATCGGCACGCAGTTCCATCCCGAATATCAGAGCACGGTACTCAAGCCACACCCGCTCTTTGTAGACTTCGTCAAGACGGCTATTGAGAATCAGAAGAATAAATAAACATTGAAGTTAAGAAGTGATGAAGTGATGAAGTTAAGATATTACTTGAAGCCCTTGGCTCGGACATTTGTCTTAACTCCTTTAACTTCCTTAACTTCTTTAACTTCCTCAACAACTCTATGGATAAAAATTCAATCATCGGATTTGCGCTGATTGCCGCAGTCCTGATAGGTTTCAGCTGGTATTCCAGACCTTCGGAGGCCGAACAGCGAGCCCAATTTGTCAAAGACTCGATGGCACAGGTCAACCGTGCCAAGGCTGAGAAAGCGGCCAAGGCTGCTGCCTTCCAGCGCCAGCAGGCTGCCAAGGAGAAGGTACAGCAGGACACCACCGCTATGTTTTATAGCGCATTGACGGGTCAGGCGCAGGACATCACGCTGAAAAACGGCAAGATTGAACTCACCCTTTCAACCAAAGGCGCTGAGGTGAAGAAAGCCGTTGTCAAGAATTATAAGGACAACATCACCGAGGCTAAGGACGTGACGCTCTTCCAGGGCAACGACCAGAGCCTCAATTACACCCTTGTGGCCAAGGAGATGAACATCTCGACGGCCGACCTCTACTTCACTCCCTCGGAGGTGAGCGACACCACCGTGACCTTCACCGCACAGGCAGGACAGGGCAAATCCATCAGTCTGAGCTATCGTCTCGGCAAGGATTATCTGCTCCGCATGTCGTTCCGCGCTGAGGGAATGGCCGGACTCTTTGCCCCCAACACCAACAAGATGTCCATCGACTGGCAGGAAAAGGTGCGTCAGCAGGAGAAAGGCTTCAACTTTGAAAACCGTTATGCCACCCTCACCTATCACGAAAGCGACGGCGGCACCGACTATCTCAGCGAGACTTCCGAGAAGATTGATGAGGATATTGAAGCCAAAATCGACTGGGTAGCCTTTAAGAATCAGTTCTTCTCCGCAGTGATGATTGCCAAGGATGACTTAGGCGAGCACACGCTGATGACCTCGATTCCGCAGAAGAAAGACAGCGGATACCTCAAGCAATACCAAGCCAAGATGAAGGCAGGATTTGACCCTTCAGGCAAGACTCCTACCGAATTTGAGTTCTATTACGGCCCCAACGACTTCCGTCTGCTGCAGAAAGTAGAGAAGGAAAGCCAGTTTGGCAAGGACCTGGAGATGCAACGCCTGGTTTATTTAGGCTGGCCATTGTTCCGGTATATCAACCGATGGTTCACCATCTACGTCTTCGACTGGCTGTCGAAGTGGTTCCCGATGGGTGTGGTGCTCATCCTCATCACCCTTCTTCTCAAGGCCATCACCTACCCGATGGTGAAGAAAAGCTACATGAGTTCGGCCAAGATGCGTGTGCTCAAACCGAAACTCGACGCGGCAACCAAGCAGTTTGACGGTCCGGAAAACCAGATGCAGAAGCAGCAGGCGATGATGTCGGAGTATGCCAAATATGGCGTATCGCCTCTCTCGGGGTGCTTGCCGATGCTCATTCAGATGCCTATCTGGATTGCGATGTTCAACTTTGTGCCCAACGCCATACAGCTCCGTGGCCAGAGTTTCCTCTGGATGAAGGACCTGTCGACCTACGATCCCATCTTCCAATGGAACCATAACATCTGGCTTATCGGCGATCACCTGTCGCTGACATGCGTTCTTTTCTGTGCCGCACAGATTATTTACAGCTGGTTTACGATGCAGCAGCAGAAGGATCAGATGGTTGGCCAGCAGGCCGAACAGATGAAGGCGATGCAATGGATGATGTATCTCATGCCACTGATGTTCTTCTTTATGTTCAACGATTACTCGTCAGGACTCAACTTCTACTACTTTGTGTCCCTCATCTTGTCGGCTGCAATCATGTTTGTTTTGCGCAAGACGACCAACGACGAGAAGCTCCTCGCCATTCTGGAGGCACGCTACAAGGAGAACCAGAGTAACCCCCAGAAGATGAAGGGCATGATGGCCCGCATGCAATCCCTGCAGCAGATGCAGCAGCAACAGATGGCTGCACAGAAGCAGAAGCACAACGATTTGAACAAGAAAAAGGGCTTATAAGCTCCCAAACATACATAGCCTATAGGGATCATACGTTTGATGATTCCTATAGGTTATTCTTCTTTTCAAACCAACAGGATTTTTTCTTAGAACAATAAGCATTTCCCCTTTGTTTCAATAAATTTCTAAACAACTATGAACAAGACGATAGCTCTTGCATTAGGGGCCTTACTACTCGGCCAACCCAAACTAAATGCACAGACCATGATTCAGAAAAACAACATCACGCTCAGCAGCGACCTGATGACTCCCGAGGCTCTCTGGGCTATGGGACGCATCGGAGGCGCACAGGCTTCGCCCGACGGCAAGCAGGTGGTATATCAAGTGAGTTACTACAGTGTCAAGGAAAACAAGAGTCACACCATGCTTTTCGTCCAGCCCACCAAGCCCGGAAAGACGATGGCGAAGCCCACGCAGCTCACCACCGACACCAAGAGCGAGAGCGATGCCGCCTGGATTGACGGCGGACAGAGCATTGCTTTCCTGCGCGACGGACAGCTCTGGAAGATGAATGCCGACGGCAGCGCACGCACACAGCTCACCAACTCGAAGATCGATATTGAGGGATTCCGCTTCTCGCCCGACGGCAAGCACGTGGTACTCATCAAGAGTCTCGACTACCATGAGTCCATCGCGAAGAACCCCGACGACCTGCCCAAGGCCACAGGACGACTCGTCACCGACCTCAACTACCGCCACTGGGACCACTATGTGGAGTCTATCCCCCACCCCTTCGTGGCCGATGTAACCGGCGATAAGGTTTCCGACGGCGTGGATATCATGGAGGGTGAACCCTATGAATGTCCGCTCGCCCCCTTCGGCGGCATCGAACAGATTGCCTGGAGCAGCGATTCCAAGCAGGTGGCCTATACCTCCCGCAAGAAGACGGGCGTGGATTATGCCATCTCCACCGATGCCGACATCTACCTTTATAATAT
The DNA here is from genome assembly GCA_016901395.1 of Prevotella sp. Classification (GTDB taxonomy): domain Bacteria; phylum Bacteroidota; class Bacteroidia; order Bacteroidales; family Bacteroidaceae; genus Prevotella. The sequence goes on from JAEAMQ010000067.1 coordinate 115,762, forward strand.
TGACACCCGCACCACCAAGAACCTCTGCAAGCCCGAAGGCTATGTGGAGCCGAAGATAGACGCCACCAAGAGCATGCGCAATCAGGCCGTGAACCATCAGGAGGGCGACATGAACGTAGGCTATGACATCAATCCTAAGTTCTCGCCCGACGGTCAATACATCGCCTGGCAGAGCATGAAGCGCGACGGATACGAGAGCGACCGCAACCGCCTCTGTGTCTACAATCTCGCCACCGGCGACAAGAAGTATGTCACCGAGAGCTTCGATTCCAATGTCGACGACTACTGCTGGGCCAACGATTCGAAGTCGCTCTACTTCATCGGAGTATGGCATGCTGTGACGATGGTGTATCAGACCAACCTCAACGGCCAGGTGATGCAGCTCACCGACGGATGGTATGACTACGGCTCCGTGCAGTTGTTGGGCAACACCAAGCAGCTCCTCGTCACCCGCCATTCATACATTGCACCCGACGATCTCTATGTGCTCACCCCGAACAAGAAGGAGAAAAAGTCGGTCGTGGAGGCCATCACCGCCGAAAACAAGCACATCCTCGACCAGCTGGCCCAACCGAAGGTGGAGCAGCGCTGGGTGAAAACCACCGACGGCAAGCAGGAACTCGTGTGGATTATCCTGCCGCCTCACTTCGACGCCAACAAGAAATACCCCACCCTGCTCTTCTGCGAAGGCGGACCGCAAAGCCCCGTGAGCCAGTTCTGGAGCTATCGCTGGAATATGTTTATCATGGCCGCCCACGGCTATATCGTCGTGGCCCCCAACCGCCGTGGTCTTCCCGGCTTCGGCAGTGAGTGGAACGAGGCCGTGAGTCAGGACTGGACCGGACAGTGCATGGACGACTATCTCTCGGCCATCGACGACGCAGCCAACAACCTGCCCTATGTCGACAAGGACCGTCTGGGCTGTGTTGGCGCCTCGTTTGGTGGTTTCTCGGTCTACTATCTCGCTGGTCATCACGACAAACGCTTCAAGTGTTTCATCTCCCACGACGGTGCCTTCAACCTCGAGTCGATGTACACCGACACCGAGGAGGCATGGTTCTCCAACTGGGAATACGACGATGCCTACTGGAACAAAGACCAGACCGACGCCGCCCGACGCACCTATGCCAACTCGCCCCACCGCTTTGTGGACAAATGGGACACCCCCATCCTTTGCATCCACGGCGAGAAAGACTACCGCATCAACGCCAATCAGGGCTTCGGAGCCTTCAATGCCGCCCGCATGAGAGGCATCCCCGCCGAGTTGCTTATCTATCCCGACGAGAACCACTGGGTGCTCAAACCACAGAACGGCGTGCTCTGGCAGCGCACCTATTTCAACTGGCTCGACCGCTGGCTGAAGAAATAAAGGGAAGCCCTCCCCGCCCTCCCAGTAGGGAGAGGGAAGCAAATCCATATGCCAACAAGTATATCCTTATGACTGAAAACTTCTTCTGCTCCCCCTCTCTATAGGGAGGGCAGAGAGGGTCTAAATAAAAATCAATATAAAAATAGTATATGACAGATCAAGTTAAACAAACCCTGAGAGACTCTGCCGCCCTGCGTTGGACGGCCCTCTTGCTTCTGGCACTCGCCATGTTCTGTGCCTACATCTTCATGGATATCCTCTCTCCCATCAAAGACCTGATGCTCACCCAGCGCGGGTGGGACTCCACGGCCTTTGGTACCATGCAAGGTTCGGAGACGTTTCTCAATGTGTTCGTGTTCTTCCTCATCTTCGCCGGCATCATTCTCGACAAGATGGGCGTGCGCTTCACAGCCCTTCTCTCCGGTGCCGTAATGCTGGCCGGTGCCTGCATCAAGTATTATGCCGTGAGCGAGAGCTTCATTGGCAGTGGCCTGGAGACATGGTTCACCAACAACCTCAACCACATTCCCGTGTTCGAGCAGCTCGGCGTGTCGCCGTTCTACGAGGGCATGCCGGCCTCAGCCAAGCTCGCCGCCTGCGGCTTCATGATCTTCGGCTGCGGTGCTGAGATGGGCGGCATCACCGTGTCGCGTGGTATCGTCAAGTGGTTCAAGGGTCGCGAGATGGCTCTGGCCATGGGTTCGGAGATGGCATTGGCCCGTCTGGGTGTGGCCACCTGTATGATTTTCTCACCCTTCTTCGCCAAACTCGGCGGCAATATCGACGTGGCCCGTTCAGTGGCCTTTGGCGTAGTGTTGCTCTGCATCGCCCTGATGATGCTCGTGGTCTACTTCTTCATGGACAAGAAATTGGACGCACAGACCGGCGAGGCCGAGGAGAAGGACGACCCCTTCAAGGTCAGCGACCTGGGCCAAATCCTCTCCAGCAGCGGTTTCTGGCTCGTGTCCCTGCTCTGCGTGCTCTACTATTCGGCCATCTTCCCCTTCCAGAAGTATGCCGTGAACATGCTGCAGTGCAACCTCACCTTTACCGAAGTGCCCGCCGACTCATTCTGGGCATCGACCTCGGTCACCATCGTGCAGTATCTCATCATGCTCCTCGTGGCGGTCACCGCCTTCATGTTCAACTTCATGAAGAACAAAGCCGTGAAATATAGCGTGCTCTGCCTCTCCGTCGTGGCCCTCGTCACCTATTGCTACATGGGCTACATGCGCCAGTCGGCCGAGTCTATCTTCGCCGTGTTCCCGCTTCTGGCCGTGGGCATCACGCCCATCCTCGGCAACTATGTCGACCATAAGGGCAAGGCCGCCTCGATGCTCGTGCTCGGCTCCCTGCTCCTCATCGCCTGCCACCTCACCTTCGCTTTCGTGCTCCCCGCATTCCGCGGCAGTCAGGTGGGCGGCGTCATCGTGGCCTACCTCACCATCCTTGTGCTCGGCGCCTCGTTCTCTCTGGTGCCCGCTTCGTTGTGGCCCAGCGTGCCCAAACTCGTGGATGCCAAGATCATCGGTTCGGCCTATGCCCTGATTTTCTGGATTCAGAACATCGGTCTGTGGCTTTTCCCGCTGCTCATCGGTAAGGTGCTCGACAAGACCAACCCCGGCGTGACCGATGCCACACAGCTCAACTACACCGCGCCGCTCATCATGCTGGCCAGCCTCGGTGTAGCCGCCCTCATCATCGGACTCATCCTCAAGGTGGTCGACAAGAAGAAAGGCCTCGGCCTCGAACTCCCGAACATTCAGGAATAGACACTTCAGACGATTCATATATCGTTAAGAAAAAATACCAAAAATCATACTTCCCCCATCTGTCGGTTCCGTTCGGGAAAACAGACAAAAGTGTGATTTCAACCTCAAAGAGACCCAACCGCTGCACGGTTAGGTCTCTTTTTTTAATGGTTTTGGCCCTATTTCCGATTCTATTTCATCGTTTTCGCTGGGAGATTTGGTAGTCATCGTCCAACGATTAGATAGTAATCGCACGACGATTAGATAGTAATCGTAAAGCCCTTTTTGTCAAGATATTACAACAAGTTGACTATCAGCGGGTTTTAAAACGTCCATTTTAAGGTTATTTTCGTGGCCAACGCCCTGAGTTTGCCTTTTCAGGCAGCATCGGAAGACGTTTGTACATTTTATTCATTGGAAATTTCAACCGGCAGCGGAAAGCGAAATTTATTTTCAATCTACACTGTTTTAAAAGGCACGGTACCACGAAAAGGTTACCGCAATCCACCGGTCTCTTATTAACCACAGATGAAAACAATGAAAAACAATAATTGAGACTACGAATTACACGAATGACACGAATTAATAAACAGTGATGAACTGTAATTCGTGGTATAAGAATGTTATTATGTTACTGTGTCTTTAATTTTACTGTGTCTTCGATGTACGATGATACTATCCAATGGTTCTTATCAACCACAGATGAAAACAATGAAAAACAATAATTGGGACTACGAATGACACGAATGACACGAATTAATAAACAGTGATGAACTGTTATTCGTAGTATAAAAATGTTATTATGTTACTGTGTCTTTAATTTTACTGTGTCTTCGATGTACGATGATACTATCCAATGGTTCTTATCAACCACAGATGAGAACCATGAAAAACAAGGATGAGTTTTCCCGATGCAACCGGGTGCTCTGTCTCTATAGAGCACCCGGTTGGGTCATCGGAAAACAACGGGGGCGATATCTTCCCTACGCTGTGGCACGTCTTCCCTTCACCTGCTTGTAATAGAGCAGCGGGACCACCACCAGTGTCAAGATTGTAGATGTCACGGTGCCTCCGATCAGAGAGATGGCCAATCCCTGGAAGATCGGGTCAAACAGAATAACGATGGCACCTATCACTACCCCGCCTGCCGTGAGCAAAATAGGAGTTGTGCGCACAGCCCCCGACTCGATGATGGCCTGCCGGAGCTGCACACCCTCTCTCAGACGCAGATCGATGAAGTCGATGAGCAGAATGGAGTTGCGCACCATGATGCCCGCCAATGCGATAAATCCAATCATCGACGGTGCACTGAAATAGGCTCCCATGAGCCAATGGCCGAGGATGATACCGATAAGCGACAGCGGAATGACCGACAACTGCACCAGAGGAGTGACAAAATTCTGAAACCATGCCACGATGAGTATGTATATCAGCACAAGCACCAGAAGGAACGCAAAACCCAAATCGCGGAACACATCATGCGTGATCTGCCACTCACCGTCCCATTTCAACGTAAACTGATCGGCATCGCCCAAGTCCTGTGTATATGACTCCTGCAGGCTGTAGCCATCGGGGAGCTTCACACCGGCCAGTTTCTCTGAGACATCAGACATGGCATAGATGGGACTTTCCAAGGTGCCGGCCACGTCGCCCATGACATACACCACTCGTTTCTGGTCCTTGCGCGAGATGCTTTTAGCCTTGACACCCTCTGTCACCTTGACCAGATCGCCGATGGGCACACTCATTCCCTGCTGTCCCACCACCTTCATGGCCAATATGCGAGCCAGGTCAGACCTATCCTTCTCTGCCAGTTGCAACACTATGGCGATATCGTCGATGGTCTCCTCGCGGTGAAGCGTGCCTACGGTCATCCCCGAGAGAGCCGTCCGCATGGCCTGCACCACCTGCCCACTCGGTATGCCCATCTTCATGGCCTTGTCCTTGTCCACCTCCAGACGGTATTCCTTCTGGTCGTCCTCCACGCTCCAGTCCACATCCACCACATTGTCGGTATGTGCCAGCACGGTTTCCACCTGTCGGGCTACAGCCTCCTGCTGCTGATAGTCGGGACCGTAGATTTCTGCCACGATGGTCGACATCACCGGTGGTCCGGGCGGCACCTCCACCACTTTCACATTGGCTCCATAGCGCTTGCCTATCGACTGCAAGCCTGCCCGCATCGACTTGGCAATGTCGTGACTCTGCAGGTCACGCTTGTCCTTGTCGACAATGTTCACCTGAATGTCGGCCACATGGTTGCCACTCCTGTAGTCATAGTGTCTGATCAGACCGTTGAAACTGATAGGGGCGCTCGTGCCGACATAGGTCTGATAGCTCTTCACCATGGCGTTTCGTCCCACATAGAGCCCCAGCTCCTTAGCCACGGCCGCCGTACGCTCCAAGGTAGTGCCCTCAGGCATGTCGATGACCACCTGAAACTCGTTTTTGTTGTCGAAGGGAAGCATCTTGACCGGCACCGACTTGGTGAAGAACAGCACAAACGTGGCCAGCAACACCATGGTGAGCGTGAGCATGAACGTCCACCGCTTCCTGCGGCTCTCAAGCAGCGGCACGGTCACCTTGGCATACCATCGATAGATGCGCCCCTCCACCATCTCTGCCTCATCATCCCAGTCGCTCTGCTCTGGATGTCTCCTGCTTTTCATTTGCAGGAACTTAAAACCGAAATAGGGTGTCAGGGTCAGGGCAATGAGGAGCGAGAACATCATGGCGATAGCTGCTCCGATGGGCATCGGACTCATGTATGGCCCCATCATACCCGACACAAAAGCCATGGGTAGTACAGCCGCAATGACGGTGAGCGTGGCCAGGATGGTGGGGTTGCCCACCTCGTTGATGGCAAAGATTGCCGCTTTCAAGGGAGGCAGTTTCTGCTGTTTGAAATGCCGGTGCATGTTCTCTGCAATCACAATGGAATCGTCGACCACAATACCCGTGACAAACACAAGGGCAAAGAGGGTGATGCGATTGAGCGTATAGCCTAAGAAATAATAGGCAAAGAGGGTGAGTGCAAACGTGATGGGCACCGAGAGAAACACGACCAGTCCGCCCCTCCACCCCATGGCAATCATCACGAATAACGTGACGGCCACAATGGCGATAAACAGGTGCAGGAGGAGCTCTGAAACCTTATGGGAGGCCGTCTCACCATAGTTGCGTGTCACCTCCACATGGATATCGTCGGTGATGACCGTCTTTTTCAGCTGGTCGACCTTGTGCATCACGGTTTCGGCAAGCTGCATGGCATCCGTGCCCGACTTCTTGGCCACAGAGATGGTAATCGCCGAATAGTCGTCGGGATGAGCCTTCTTGTCTGATGCCGCAGCACCATAGCTGAACGAGACATACTGCTTGGGAAGTTCTGCCCCGTCTTCCACCTGTGCTATCTGATGGAGATAGACAGGCTGATTGTTGCTGGTGCCGACGATAAGTTGTCCGATCTCATCCTTTTGTGTGAAGAATTTACCCGTCTGAACAGCAAACACCTTGTCGCCGTCGACAATGTTTCCGCTCTCCATCTGTGCATTGTTGGCCGTAAGCGCCTGTGTCACCGTCGCAATGTCTACCTTGCTCTCCGCCATCTTGTCTCTGTCGAGCACCACCTTGACCTGCCGGCTCTGACCTCCGATGACTCTCACCTCGGCCACATCGGAAATCTTCTTGATCTCATTGCCTACTACCTCTGACACCTGTCGCAGGTCGTAACCGCCCATTTTGTCGCTCCACAGAGTAAAGGCCAACATCGGCACATCGTCGATAGACCGCGACTTGACGAGAGGCATGGTGGCCCCCTGCGGCATACGGTCCATGTTTTTCATAATCTCATTGTAGAGCTTCACAAGTGAGCGCTCAGAGTTTTCCCCTACAAAAAACTGTACCGTAATCATACCCATACCGTTCATCGAGGTAGAGTATACATGCTCCACCCCCTTGATATTGGAGACCAGTTTCTCCATGGGTTCTATCAACCGCGACTCCACCTCCCCGGGCGAAGCACCGGGATAACCCATCAGGATGTCGGCCGTGGGCACCTCTATCTGCGGTTCTTCCTCGCGAGGTATGAAATAGATGCTGAACAATCCTAAAATGAGAAAAGCGAAGACCAAGAGGATGCTCAGCTTTGACTTGATGAATGCACGGGCTATCTTGCCTGAAATTCCATGTTCCATAACTTCAAAACATTAGTCTGTGATGATAATTTTCTGTCCGTTGTAGAGTTTCTTTCCAGCTCCGTCGATGACTCTGTCTTTGGGAGTAAGTCCAGACAACACCTCGACATGGTCGCCCATATCACTGCCTAACCGCACCCAGTGCAGAACAGCCCTGTTGTCTTCTCCGGCTACATATACCCCCATGAGCTGGTCACGATGAACGATCGACGACTTGCGTACCATTATGCCCGACGCTGTTGCAGATGCCTGCGGATTGGAGATGCGGATGCCTGCATACATGCCTGCCCGCAGATGCGCACGGTCTTGTTGTGAGATGGCAATCTTCATGGCATACTGACCGCCTGTCGCCGTGGCCGACGGACTGAGTTCGCTGACATACCCCTCCATGGTAGTACCCAAAGATTTGATATCGATGTTTACCCTTTCGCCCTTTTTCACCATTGCCACATAACTCTCCGGAACCGATGCCGTGACGTTCAGATCGCCCGATTGCTCTATGGTCAGCAATGGCATTCCGGGATTGGCGATGCTCCCCTCGTCGACCATCTTCTGGGTAACGACACCGGAGAACGGAGCCTTGATATTGGAATAGGCCAGCATGGAGTTGACCTCTCGCAACCCTTGACGGGCCACCTGCAGACGAGCCATGGCCGACGTGTGGCGCAGGGCCATGCTCTCCAGCTCCTTATCCGACACACTGTTTTGCTCACGCAGAACCTGATAGCGCTGATAATCGCGATAGGCATCCTTGGAAGCGGCCTCAGCCTCGACGATCATGGCAGCGGCCTGAGCTTGTCTGGCCTTCACATCGGTGCTGTTGATGACCACTAAAGTCTGCCCCGCCTTGACCACATCGCCCTGCCTGACAAGTATGCGCTCGATGGTTCCCATCAGCTTGGTGCTGACAACTGCCGTCTGCTTGGCCGACACCATGCCGCTGAAGAAAAGTTCTCCCTGGCCAGACGAAGAGGGATAATAGGTTTTGACACTGACTGCCCGCTCTGCCTCGTGATGTTTTTTGTCTGATGAACAGGAGCTGACCACAGCCATGATTACCGTATATAGAATGAGATATTTTGTTTTCATAAACCCTAAAAAACTTTGTATGAAATAATAGTGCTGTCTGGTTGACCTATAGGACAACTTCCCCTATACGTTGTAAATGAGAAGCTGGATATAATAATGTGTGATATTGTATGTCATCACAGCCTGCGCCAAGGCCATGCGCTGTTGTGACAACTGAGCCTGCGACTGCAGACAGTCGGTGGTGCTGACCAGCCCCTCGCGGTATCTGTTGTTCAGAATACGCAGGGCCTCCTCCGCCTGACCGACACTTTTCTGCAGCTTTTCGATTTCCTTCTGGCTGTCGTGCAGTGCTCTAAGCGACTTGTTCAGCTCCAGACGACTCTCCTCCTTGAGCAGGTTCAGCTGCTGCTCCTGCCTCATGGTTGCAGCTTTGGCAGCCTTGAGCTTACCCTGATCCTGCCTACCAGAGAACACATTCCATGAGAGGGAGATGCCAGCCAGATAAGAGCCTTTTCTGAAACCCAACACCTTGGAATCGTTGAACTGATAACTTCCAAAGGCATTGAGCTTGGGAAGAAAAGCCATCCGGGCCGATTTCTCCATCCATACGGAGGCGTCGAGTGCGGTCTCCATGGCCTTGATGTCTGGACGACGGCCTATCACTGCATCACCGGCAGTCACCGTCATCACCTGACTCAGTGAGTCGACAACATACCGATCCGGAGAGTCGGCACCTGTATTCATCAGCAGTTTCAACCCTTCTGAAGCGTTGTCAATATTGCTTTCGGCCTTCGACAACGCACTTTCCACGGTGCTGACCTGTACCTCGGCATTGAGAACGTCGGACTGCTGAACAAGTCCCTGACTGTAAAAGTTGCCCACCGTGCGGTGAATCTGTTTTACATCTGAGAGCGTAGCTGTCAGAATGTTTCTCATCTCATAGGCAAACTGCAACTGAGTGTAGGCTTTTCTCACCTCGTAGGCTACGTAAGCCTCGGTATACATCTGTTTATAATGATAGACCTCCTGCTGCAGCTTCGTGCCCTTGCGGGCATAGATCATATCAAGATTGACGACAGGGACTTTCACATCGACCGAAGTACCGAAGTTATGAGTAGCCCCGGGATTGTTGAGTCGCGAAGGCTCAAAGTCTTGCGCAGTAGCCACTCCCTGCTGGAGCAGGAAGCCAAAGGCGTTGAGAGGATTGTTGGTCACCATCGCCGTATAGCCCAATGATACCTGCGGCAGATACACCGCATCGGTCTGTTGATAATGAGCCTGAGATATCCGACGGTCCATCTCGGCAATCCGGACTTGCGCATTGTGCTTGGTAGCCTTACCCACCACCTCTTCCATAGAAACATATTGCGGCGGCAACGATTGCCCCATAGCCAAGTTGACAGACAGGGCCAGCAGAAGAGTTACGAGAAATTTGCTGCGGTTCATCATGACTTTTTCCATTTTCTGAGTCTCAAACTTAGGGCAGAAGCAGTTCCTTGATGGCCTGTTCATAGCCACTCTTGTTCATTGCACCCACCGCCATCTGTGGTGTGCCGTTCATGGGAATAAACAGAACAGACGGCACCGACCGGATGCCAAACAAGGCTGCCAGCTCCTGTTCCTGTCCGGTATCCACTTTATAAATATATAGATTGTCCTGATATTCTTCCGCCAACTCGTCCATGATGGGACTCACGGCTTTGCAAGGGCCACACCATGTAGCATAGAAATCGATGATTGCAGGCTTGCTACCTAAATATTTCCACTCGTTCGGATGGGTTTCATAATTGGCAACACGCTGCAGAAACTCACTCTTGGATAAATGTATGACTTTCATAATGTATAGAGTTTTTTTTTATTTCTTGTAATTTTAAATATGCTGTTTCATTGAATACAGAGATGCTCCTGTCGCTTCACCAACAAAGAAATGGGAAGAAAACAACAAGCTGAAGAAATCGAATGCTCACTTCTTAGGCTTATAGGGCTTGACCATATCCTTATAGATGGGCTTCTGTCCACCCGAAACCGAACATCCTCCCACCCCGCAACACGAAATATTAAGAATGCTCTGCAAAAGCAACCAGACACCCAGCACAATGAGAATACTCTCATTATAGAGAATGCCGCCTATAGTCAGGAGACCGCCCAAAATCAACCTGATGGTGCGTGAAGCATCCCATCCTTCCAACAAATGGCCTATCCAATTTTTCAACATAACAACAATCGTTAATGGTTTATATTCAATCGTTTACTTTATTTTCTATTGGAAAACATTGCAAAGATATGATTTATTTTCCAATGGAAACTTAAATAAAGGAATAATACCGTTTTAATTAAAGTCTTTTAAGAGTTGAAAACAATTGTTTGCGATATTCTGATACCCTTCCTGTTCCATCCACCGGTATCCGCCATAAACCCATTTGCCCCGACCCCGTTATAACAACGGAGCCAGGGCTATAGAATCATTGTGAAAAGGGGCACTGATTACGGATGAGCTATTCGCATAGCTTCTACAGGTCGGTTGGTAGTGATGAAATCCACTCCCAGACTTACAAACCGCCGGATGTCTTCAGTATCGTTGACAGTCCAAACATTGACCGAGAGACCCAACTGATGACTTTGACTAATCCACTCAGGATGTGACAGGAGAATATCGCTGTGATAGTCTATACCCGACAATCCCATATCTTTGATTTCACGTGGCGTAAGGTCGCCGTTGAGATAGGATACCGACGCTTGCGGCATCAACGTATGGAGACGTTGGCAGACAAACTTGCTGAACGAAATATAGTCTACCCGGTCTTCCATCTTTGCAGCTTTGACCAATCTTAATACTTCCCGCACACATCGCTCCTCTGCTTCCGGGGAGTGATGTTCCTTAATCTCAAGAATAAGCCTGCAAGGAAGTTTTCTTCCCTTGGCAAGATAGCGTGAAAGAGTGGGAATGCGTTCACCATTAGCCAGCCTCGTCTTTTTGATGATGGAGTAATCTGCTGATTCGATATTAACGGTGCGATGATGAGATTCGATGGGTATATCATCGTCGTGGTATACCACAGCTTTGCCATCACGGGTGATATGTACATCAAATTCAGAGCCATACACTCCTATACGTCCCGCAGCCTCAAGAGACGACAGGGAATTTTCCACATGTCCATCCACATCCCAATAACCACGATGAGCAATGATGCGGGTCTGAGCACCGACATTCACCGAGAAGATCAGGAATATGATATGAAGAAAGATAGTTATGGTTTTCATCCCGTTACGTTTATTATGAGACAAAGTTACTATGGAATTATGGCTTTGACGCTACATTCATCCTACGATTTCATGACAAAACACCTCTATATCATAGATTACATCGAAACATCAAAAGCTTTGGGACGCACCATCTCCTCCGTGTAAACATTCCCAAAACGGTCGGTTACCCTGATATGGAGTGTGGAATTGGAGCGACGGGCCTGCACCATAAACATGTGGCTGGTCTTTACGGTCGGAAACTGAACTTTACCTGATCCGCCAGCCTTGACACGCGGAGCATCATACGAGATGATATGCAACGGGTCGTAAGCCTCCACACGTGTCACCACAAGCGGGCTGTTGCCTTCCATGACCTCCACTTTCCACAGTGGATCATAATTCCAGACATTGATAAGCACCCGGTTGTCATGACGTGGTGTGGCATATTCACGGGCAAAGTGTGTCATGTCTTTTACATATTGCGGAGCATAATGCCGGGGATCAATATAGGTGGTATTCAGGTCGTAAGCACGAAACTGATAGCTCTTGTCGAAGAATGAACTCTTGTAATACCAGTCGAGCGAATGCCCATCCCAACGAAAGATGCCATACCCTCCCGGAGCCCCATCCTGACAGACAGAATTGCCGGACAGTTTCTCCGTCCACCACCATGTGGCACTGATAGCAGGCACATTGTGATCGATGAGATGGGCCGAAGGCTGGATGTTATGGGCTTTATGAAGATGCCCTGAGAGCACTTGTACATTGGTAAACCGACTCAACATCCTCTCCAACTCGTTGCCATTAGACAAAAGATACGTATGAGTCTCATGATCATTCACAAGACTTGGATGATGATAGATCAGCGAATGCATCGCTATGACAATAGGCGTAGAGGGGTCTTTGATGAGCGCAAGGTCCTTGCGAAGCCATTCCATCTGAACATCGACCACCCTTTCATTGTAATTGCACTGACCAATGACTCCCTCTGCGCCGCCGTCATTGAGATACTCTATATTGTCGAGCACTACATAGTGCACCTTGCCGATATTAAAGGAATAATAGGTAGGACCACACACATCGATGAAAGTCTGTGCCGACCGACGGTCGCCGACAAGATATGGATTGCCATCATGATTGCCCATATTATGGAAAACCGGAGCATCGATGGCCTGCATGTCTGTATAAGCATCTTTGATCGTATACTTGTTGCTATACCAATACACATCCCAACTCTCATCTCCAAGACTGATTCCGTAGACCTTATAACCCTGGGCCCGGAGCTCCTTGATGGAGCCGTTGATATCGTCGGCCACCTTATGAAACTGTTCCACATCATTATTCTGGCCTGCCAGATGACAGTCTGCAAGGGTGAATATGGCATGCTTGTCATTGTTTACCTTCTTCAATGAGAAGTCAGCCACGTCAACAGTGTTATCATCTTGCGGCGACAGGCGCTTGTAGAATTGGAGAGCATTGCCCTTCATCTCGGGCTCGTAGCCGCTGGGCAAGGTCACAAACACATATCCTAACGCACGCTTGGCGTTGAGTTGGTATTCGCCTGAGGCATTGGTCAGCACAACATCAACACCATCCGACACCTCCACACCGGCCAGAGGCTTACCCTCGCAGGTTACTCTCCCAGTCACGGTATAGTTGGCCGGGGTTGCCTCCACAAAGTTGTCGTTTTCCTTGGCCGACGAGACCTCCATGTTGGCACAGCCCATCAAGGGTGACAAAATAGCCAAAACGAAGGCGGAAAGAGCTCCCCTCTGAATAATATGCAATACGTTAGTCTTTCTTACAGGCATAACTATTGGTTTTACTTTGGCAAAGTTAGTCAGACCAAATGACGATAGGGTTACAGCCACTTTTCAATTATCCAAAGGTTTGGTAACAAAGGTTTTACAAAACCAAGATATTCTTCTTAGGCCTCAGCCACAGGATGTAATCTTCATCTTAAATATTCTCAATATCGCACAGGATGTCATTGGTTTTTCGTAAATTTGCACTTTTATAAACAGGGATGTCCCCTATGCAACCCCATTAAGACTCATGACAAAGAAAGGCAAAATCAGAATTCTCTTCATCTGTTTAGGCAATATCTGCCGTTCGCCGGCCGCTCACGGCGTGATGCAGCATCTGGTAGACGAGAACGGACTCACCTCACAGTTTGAAATCGACTCCGCCGGCGTGGGCAACTGGCACGTGGGCCAACTGCCTGACGCCCGCATGCGGCAACACGGCAGGGCACGGGGCTACATCTTTAATCACCATGCACGGCAGTTTGATGCCGCGACGGACTTCCAACGGTTTGACTATATCGTCACGATGGACGAGGAAAACTACCACAACATCACCTCGATGGCCCACACGGAAAGTGAGCGGGCGCAGGTGATACGTATGAGCCAGTATCTCAAAGCCCATCCCGGTGCCACGAGTGTGCCCGATCCTTACTACGGCGGCGATGCCGATTTCAAACTCGCCCTCGACCTTATCGAGGACGGATGCAGCAACCTTCTCAACGCATTGACATGTACAAACTCTATATCTTAGATTTCGACGGGACGGTGGGCGATACCAACAAGCTCATCACCCAGACCATGCAGGCCACCCTGCGCGAGGCCGGACTGCCCACGCGGTCGGCCGAAGCCTGCCGCAAGACCATCGGGCTGCCGCTGGCCGACTGCTTTCGCGCCCTCATGCCCCTGACCGATGCGCAGGCCGAACAGTGCACCACCATCTACCGACGGATATTTGCCGAAAGTCACAAACCGGGTGTGGTGCCGGTGTTTCCGGGCGTAATCGAGGCCATCCGGCAGTGGCACGACCACGGTGCCATCATCACCCTGGCCAGCAGCCGGGGCCACGAGTCGCTGGCGGCGTTTGTGAGAGAGATGCGGCTGGAGCCGTATATCTCCTACGTGCTCGGTGCCGAGGATGTGGAACGCGCCAAGCCCGACCCCTGTCCGGTGCTGAAGACGCTCGACCATTTCGGCATTGCGCCCGAGGAGACTCTGGTCATCGGCGACATGCACTACGATATTTTGATGGGCAAAGGGGCCGGATGCCGCACGTGTGGCGTGACCTACGGCAACGGAACCGTGGAAGAACTGACCGAGGCGGGGGCCGATTTGCTCACCGATTCGCTGCTTCAGGTGGGATAAATCGGGCGGAATGGGATTTTTTTGACTATTCCTTCCCCCTGTCATCAAAAATTGATTATCTTTACACCATCATAACTATTTAACTGGATTCTAAGGATGAAGAAATACAATATCGCCGTGGCCGGCACGGGCTATGTGGGACTGAGCATCGCCACACTGCTGAGTCAGCATCAGCATGTGACCGCTGTCGACGTGGTTCCGGAGAAGGTTGAGATGCTCAACCGGCGTCAGTCGCCCATTCAGGACGACTATATCGAGAAATATCTGGCCGAGAAAGACCTCGACTTCACGGTGACACTCGATGCCGAGGCGGCCTACCGCGATGCCGATTTCGTGGTGATTGCCACCCCGACCAACTACGACTCGGCCCGCAACTACTTCGACACGACGCATGTGGAGGAGGTCATCGAACTGGTGATGAAGGTCAACCCGCAGGCCATCATGGTCATCAAGTCGACCATTCCAGTGGGTTACACCGAGGGCGTGAGGGCCAAATACCACTCCGACAACATCATTTTCGCCCCGGAATTTCTCCGCGAGAGCAAGGCTTTGTACGACAATCTCTATCCGAGCCGCATCATTGTGGGACGGCCCGAGGGCGACAGCCGACTGGATGAGGCCGCCCACGTATTTGCCGAACTGCTCAAACAGGGGGCTATCAAGCAGGATGTGGAGACGCTTTTCATGGGACTCACCGAGGCAGAGGCCGTGAAACTCTTTGCCAACACCTATCTGGCGCTGCGCGTGAGCTATTTCAACGAACTCGATACTTACGCCGAAGTGAAGGGCCTCGACACCCAGAGCATCATCAAGGGCGTGTGTCTCGACCCGCGCATCGGCAGTTTCTACAACAATCCGTCGTTCGGATATGGCGGCTATTGCTTGCCCAAGGACACCAAACAACTGCTGGCCAACTATGCCGATGTGCCCGAAAACCTCATTCAGGCCATCGTGGAGAGCAACCGTACACGCAAGGATTTCATCGCCGACCAGATATTGAGCATGGCCGGTTACTACGATTATTATAACCGTGGCGACTTCGACGCGGCCGAGGAGCACCGTTGTGTCATCGGCGTTTACCGTCTGACGATGAAGAGCAACAGCGACAATTTCAGGCAGTCGAGCATTCAGGGCGTGATGAAACGCATCAAAGCCAAGGGTGCCGAGGTCATCATCTATGAGCCTACGCTCGATGACGGCTCCACATTCTTTGGCAGCAGGGTGGTCAACGACCTTGAGAGTTTCAAGCGTCAGAGTCAGGCTATCCTTGCCAACCGCTACGACGCGGCCCTCAACGACGTGGCCGACAAGGTATATACCCGCGACATTTTCCGCAGGGATTAAGCTGGGAGGCCCACACCAAACAATGGTGCCATGATGGAATCGGATAGAAACCATCATGGCACCATTGCGTTGATAGCGAGCGAAACCCTACTTTACCTCGATGATCTTGTATTTTTTCGAGCCGAGACCAATCTTTTCGGCCCAGTCGATGGTATGGGTACCATGCTGCCTGTCGATGCGCGCGAGGAGGTCGGTGGGGTCGTTTTCGGCCGTGACCTTTTGCTGATTGATGATGTCTACGCATGCCTGGTCGAGGGCAACAGGGTCGGTGGAGGCCAGGATGCCATAGTCTTTGAGCTTCACGGGAGCCGGATGGGCCACGCAATCGCAGTCTACCGTCATGTTGTTCATCACACTGATGTAGATGATACCGCGCTCACGCTGGAAATAATTCACCACGGCTTGCGCGGCGGCAGCCATGCTTTCGAGGAACCCATCCTGATTGCCGATAAACTCGGGAGTCCACAGTTTAGACACCTCGAGCTTCGTCATCTTGCCCGCGGAGTGGATATAGGCCTTGCCATTGCGCGAAGCACAACCGATGGAGAGGTTTTTCAGCGCACCGCCGTAGCCTCCCATCGGATGGCCCTTGAAATGGTTGAGGCAAACCATGAAGTCGTAGTTGGCCAGATGTCCGCCCACAATGTCGTAGTTGAGATGGGTACGGTCTTTCACGGGAATGCGTATCTCGTCGTACTCATCCATCAGGTCGACGGCAAAAAGTGAGTCGAAACCATGCTCATGCACCACCTTCCAGTGGTCGTCGAAGTTCATTCGGTCGCCGCCGTAGGCCGTTCCACACTCCACGATAGTGCCGTTGACCTCCTCCACCAAGTTCCTGATGAGGGTAGGTTTCAGATAGTTGGGGTTGCTGCCTTCGCCCGTGGAGATCTTCACGGCAACCCGTCCCGATGCCTTCACGCCTAAGGCTTTATAGATTCTTACGAGTGACTCGGGCGAGATTTCGCGCGTGAGATACACCTTCGATTGAGCACCGACGGTCTGGCAAACCGCCATCAGCGCCACGATGACCATACTGAATATCTTTCTCATTGCAATGAATATTGAGCGACTCCGACCTCTCGGAGCCAATGGATTACATCATATAGTTGCGGCTGTCTTTGACAAATTGTCCGGGTGTCATGCCCGTATTCATCTTGAACACACGTGTGAAATGCTGCGGATATTGGAACCCAAGCCGATAGGCCACCTCATTGATGGAGTTGTCTCCCTCCAGCAAGATGCGCTTGGAAACATCGATGACCTTGTTCTGGATATAGCGTTTGGCATTGATGCCGGTCTCCTTCTTGATGAGATCACCGAAATAACTGGTCGACAGACAGGCCTTGTCGGCAAAATAGCTCACCTGCGGCAGACCGTCGCGGGCCGCCATTCCCTGTACGAAATAGTCGTCAAGCTGTTCCAGGAAGTTTTCTAAGAGTGTGCTGTTGGCCTTGTGTCGCGTGATAAACTGTCGGTCGTAGAAGCGCATGCAGTAGTCGAGTATCAGACCTATGCGGTCGGCGATAAGCGTCTGCGAATGCTTGTCTACCGGATGTTCTATCTCCAACGAGATGCTGTCGAGCAGTTCACAGATGATGCTTTGTTCCCGTTCACTGAGATGCAGACTCTCTTTCTCATCATAATTAAAAAAGGTATATTGCCGCATCTTGTCAGCTATCGGCGTACCATAGAGGATGTCTGGATGGAAAACGAGCCCGCTCACGGCCGGACGCACGATATCTTTGTCAGATTCTATCGTGACCAACTGTCCGGGAGAAAAGCTCACAATCGTTCCCGCCTGATAGTCGTAGGTCTCACGGCCATAGCGCAACGTGCAGTTCACGCCGTGCTTCAGATAGATAGCATATAGCCCATAGTTGAGTGTGATGTGATTGATCGACCGCGTCGACTTAGTGAGGTCCACCACCCCCACGAGGGGATGGAAAGTTTCAAGACCATATAACTGATTATAGGCTTCGATGCTGTTAAGCTGATATATGTCTGTTGTACCGTCTACCATAATATTGTTATCTGTATTTGGAATTGTTTTCTGCAAAGATAAGTAAAATATGCTCAACTCCAATTATCTATTTCAAGGAATCACCAACCATTTTTATAGAATTAGCCTAAATTCTGTCTATCAAGCGATTATAACCACTAAACAAGGGGTTATGATGTAGCGAAACAAGAGGAAAAGAGACATCATTTCTATAGAATTTAATCATATTTTACAGTTCACCGAAAAAAACTAAACAAAAATTTGCATTGTGAAAAAAATATATTATCTTTGCAAATGTTATCCTGAAAACAATCTTTTTACCTTAAAAGGAAACTAATACCTATTGAAGATTTGAAGCGGTTGCCTGTGAAGGCCATCGCTTTTTTTGTTGGTATAGGCCGTCGATTTTTTGTCTATCCCTATTCCTGATTTCCGTCGAAAGCCCATCTCATCAGCCTGTTTTATTGTTAAAATCATGAAAAGCTTTCCTTTTTACACTTTTTTATCAAAAAAACTTTCATTTTGTTTTGTTTTTAAGTAAAAGTGTGTACCTTTGCAAGCGTAAATCATTTAATGATTCATTCTGACCAATTAGAATTTTTTCAACCATAAAAATATTAAGTTTATGAAAGCATTAGAAGTTGTAGAGAAATTGCAGCAGCGTTTTCCAAACCAGCCGGAGTATTTTCAGGCCGTGACCGAAGTATTGGAATCCATCGAGGACGAGTACAACAAGCACCCTGAATTTGAGAGTTCCAATCTCATCGAGCGTTTGTGCATCCCCGACCGCATCATCAAGTTCCGCGTGAACTGGGTAGACGACAAAGGCAATGTTCAGACCAACATGGGTTACCGTGTACAGCACAACAACGCCATCGGCCCGTACAAGGGTGGTATCCGTTTCCATGCTTCTGTAAACGAGAGCATCCTGAAGTTCCTCGCTTTCGAGCAGACATTCAAAAACTCTCTCACCACACTGCCTATGGGTGGTGCCAAGGGTGGTTCAGACTTCTCGCCCCGTGGCAAATCCAATCTTGAGGTAATGCGTTTCTGCCAGGCTTTCATGCGCGAGCTCTGGAACTACATCGGCCCCGACTGTGACGTTCCTGCCGGTGACATCGGCGTAGGCGGTCGCGAGGTAGGCTACATGTTTGGCCAGTACAAGGCCCTGACTCACAACTTCGTGGGCGTGCTCACTGGCAAGGGTCAGGAGTTCGGCGGTTCGCTCATCCGTCCCGAGGCTACCGGCTACGGCAACGTTTATTTCCTCGAGAACATGCTCAAGACTCGCAACATCGAGCTCAAGGGCAAGAAGGTTTTGGTATCGGGCGCCGGCAACGTGGCTCAGTACACCATCGAAAAGTTGCTGCAGCTGGGTGCTATCCCTATGACCTGCTCAGACTCCGACGGCTACATCTACGACCCGGATGGCATCGACGAGAAGAAGCTCGCCTACATCATGGAGTTGAAGAATGTAGAGCGCGGACGTATCAAGGAATATGCCGAGGAATATCCCAACGCCAAATATGTGGCTGGCAAGAAGCCCTGGTATGAGAAAGCTGACATCGCTACACCTTGCGCCACACAGAATGAGATCAATGAAGAGGCTGCCAAGGCTCTCGTTGCCAACGGTGTAATCGCCGTGAGCGAGGGTGCCAACATGCCTACCACTCCCGAGGCTATCAAAGTGTTCCAGGACAACAAACTGCTCTATTGCCCGGGCAAGGCCAGCAACGCCGGTGGTGTAGCTGTGTCAGGACTGGAGATGAGCCAGAACTCGGAGCGCCTGAAGTGGAGCCGCGAGGAGGTAGATGCCAAACTGCATGCCATCATGAACGACATCCACGAGAACTGCGTGAAGTATGGTACAGGTGCCGACGGCTACATCAACTATGTGAAGGGTGCCAACGTGGCCGGCTTCCTCAAGGTGGCCAAAGCCATTATGGCTCAGGGCGTTATCTAATACAAGAAATATTTCGCTTTACTTATAAAAAAGTCTGGACGGAGCTTTCCGTTCAGGCTTTTTTCCGTTTCTGTCACAACCTACTTTTTACCCGTTTTACGATTAGGTACTAATCGTCTTGCGATTAGATAGTATTCGTCACGCGATTAGATAGTATTCGTCTTGCGATTCGATAGTATTCGTGAAGACATGCCAATAAGCCTTTGGACAGAGAGAAATTGTTGTTAGATAGTCGTCCCTTAAAAACTATATTTCAGCGTGAAGTTTGTAAAATCGAACTTCATGCTGATTTTTTTTATAAGCCACAAAAGAACTCTCATAGCTCTTTTGAAGTTATATGCCGCCGCAGCTAATAAGACATTGATAGCATCTCCTTTCACACCTTTATAAAAAAGTTGCGAGATAATCTGTAGGATAAGTTATATTCTTCTCCTGTACGGTAGAATCTATGAAAGCCGTATCAAAATGGTCTTCATCATCCTTATCCGTATTGACACGGATGCTCTCTGCTAATATTATTTCCATACCTTTCTCACCGATACGGTTTCTGAAGTGAACTAAGTCAGATGCGTCACAGGGCTCTTTGGGGGTAAATTCAAGCCCGCCGCAAAAGTATTGGTAGTAAGCATTCTCACCCCATTGCAAAACCACAGTTTCATCAGATACATTACGTAAATGTTTTAAAATTAAAAGGCCACACATCAAGCGAATAGGATGAGCGGGACGACCGTTGGTACTGCAATACAAAGGAGAAAAAGCATCATCAAAATTCTGCCAATTAATCTTTTGACTAAGTTGGAAAAGGGGATGTTGATGATTAAGCATATCCTCCAAAGAAGAGAATAAAGAGAGCTGTTTAGATGTACGTTTTAACATAAAGATCTGCAAGATATATACTGTAAAGGTACGAAAACTTGCAGATATAAGCAAATAATTTGCATTATAATTAGCTGAATATCAAATAATTATAAAGCATTTAAGGGGCGACTACATATTGCTTATTCCCAAAGAAGCCGTGTATCAATGTACAAAGAACATTCGATACACAGCTCGCTTTATTCTAAATTCGTCGAACTCACGTTATTTTAGGAGTCGGAGTCAAGGCGGAAAATAGGACATTTACAACAGAATTCTTGGTTCTAATTTATTTAATTTTCTTAAGACTAATTGTTAAATTTTCTATTGGGAAACAAAAATATTTGGAAGGACGGAACACCCAATAAACAAATTCTCCATTAATCACTGTATATGGTGAATCTTCATACTCAGAAAGCCTGGGGACGATCTGAATATCTGTTTTTAAGAAAATCAAATTCAAAAGAGAATCTTCGATATTTTCATTGACCAAAAAGAATTGAGAATCATTAAAGATAATACAACCAAAAGGTTTGTATTCCTTAAAAAATTTTCTGCCAAATATTCCTTCAGTAATAAACATGGAAAACTTATCACCATCTTTACACATGGTTGCCATAAAAGTTTCACCTCTATATTCTGGCTTATCAAGAGTGTTGACATGACTTATGGAATCAAAATATCAACTATCTCCGGTACCTTTGCAAAACACAAAGGTACTTTAATGTGTTGTTTAGCATAGCAAGAGTAACTTACAGAAAAAAGACAGATACAAAATATGATTATTTTATTCTTCATTCTTTAAATGGTTTAATTTTCGTTGGATCACAATGACCTTTAATCACTACATCAGCAGCCTGAACCGGTGTTTTGGCATTATAATTTAACCTAAGTTCGACGAATTTAGAACAAAGCGACTGTGTATCGAATGTTCTTTGTACATTGATACACGGCTTCTTTGGGAATAAGCAATATGCAGCAACAGCTCCCAATACATTGACGATGAAATTGTCAAAGCATCTATGTCTGGAGTGTTCTACTTGTGCAATGTTCTTCAGCTCATCATTCACCGTCTCAATGATCGCTCTCTTTCTGACAAGAAGTTTGTCAGAAACGCTCATCAACGCACCTTTCATATTGCTTTTCAACTTGGTGATAAACTGCATTCCGTCGACAAAAAGTTTTTGAAAGAGGTTCTTGCCGAGATACCCCTTGTCACCAACCAGCTTCCCGTATATAAATTCCAAAAACGCTTTGTATTCCAGAGGCTTACGGTCATCAATATCCCCAGGTGTTATCATGAAGTTGAGAAGCTCTCCTTTCTCATTGCAAATCAGATGTAGCTTGAATCCGAAGAACCAACCCATTGAAAACAGCACTACGAAGTTACAACAAATTTCGATAATCACCAAATTTACAGATACTTATAATTCATCGAACTCACGTTAATTACGCTCCTTCTGACTTTGATAGGATCAGAGACGCGAAGGAAGATTCAGATTGGGGTGTGCGTCTGCAGTGGGTAGAGTTCATGTCAAAGTATGAAAACACAGTTTAGCCCTAATTCAATAATCGAACATAGTTCTTCTCCCTGTTCTAAACTTCATATTTTTAGTGGCGACAACGAAACCAAAACACTGATATCCAAATGGTAATTTGGATGGTTGCTTGAAAACTTCAATGGTGTCATTATCCTTACTTGTGAATTCTATTACCTGGCAAATCGAGTCTTTAGGTTGCTGGTCCCAATATTGTTCTTCAGTATCATTAGCTATGTGGGGATAACCGTTGAAAAGACTGATTTTATCTACTTTGAATGTCTGTACATTTTTGTTTACTTTAATTTTAATATTATTATACCAACCAAAATAGACATTACCGTTTTCACCTTTATTAGTGATAATGTCAAATGACATGCCTTTTTTAAGAAAAAGAGTCTGTGGATATTTCATGATGCGATCTTCAATGGCCATAATTCTATCATTGCCTTGGATGGAAGGATCATCATAATCAGAAACGATCATGTTAATCTTACAAAAAGGCATAAGTAAAAAAAGCAGGAGAAATGCTGCCACTATACCTGTCACTAGTATCATGCAAAGGCTCTGTTTATTATCGATAAAAAAATGTGCTCTCATATTTAAATCCTTTTGTCCCTGGTTTATTGTTACCATTGTAATTGCCATTGATCATTGGCTCTTTACCATTTTTGAAAGTCCGCCATGTACCAAAATTTTTTATATGGTTATTATAGTTGTCTTTGGCTTCATCGGATATTTCTGTCTCATTATTACTATTTAAAATTCGAAGTTTCCTGTCAGGTGCAATAAAAGTAATATCTTTAAATGCACTAAAGCTTGAAAGTTTTCTAATTAAGCTACTAGAACCGCATGAATAAAATACAATATGTAGATTGCTCGGATCGATTTTGTCATTCATGAATTTTTTCCAGGTCTTAGAATGATGTATAAGAAAAAAATACAACTGTTTTCCATTACTAATAAAATTATTTTGCCATTCCTTAGTCTTGAAATTATATGTTTGGATATTTACCTTTGAGGCAAAGCGATCCCCTTTGTTATAAATCCCATGTGCTAAAATCATTATTGAATTAGGATCATCGTGAATTGATAAAAATTTTGCTAGTTTCTTTATACGTGCATTGCTTAAGGTACCGGTTCCATCTCTAACTTTCATACCATATGGATCATAAGCATTGACAGGATTGTTTCCACAGTACGCATACGGTGATATACTATAATATTTCTCCGCCAACGGATCAACCCTGTCCCACACCGGCAGTATAGGGTTGTATTGACGAGCGTCATAGTCATAGGCATTCAGTCCGTGCATGAGGTCAAGCTCTTTGCCATTGTATTTGTATGGCTGATATTCGGGACTTATTGTGGCCGACGAATCACTATAAGGTGTACCGAATGGGTAGTAGTTGCTGACCTGACAGATAGCTCCGCTTTGGCTAACCACTTCCCTGACATTGCCAAGGTGATCTCTGTTATAGAAATAGAAGGCAAATGTATCTATTGGGCCGCCTGCTGGCTTAGCCTGACAGTATCCTCCTCCAAAAAGATTACGCCGTGGATTGTTGTTGGCATCGTAGTCGATTCTTGCAATACAGCGCGACTGGTCGGACATCAGAGAACCGTTGCCATTGTAGGCATAGGCACACGAGCCGTTGCCCTTGAAGTCAAGGCTGCCTTCACGGAGAACAGGTGCTGCAGCATCTGTCGTAGCACTCAGCTGATTGCCGACATAGCTCATCGACAGGTCGTCGATGACACCGTAGCCGCCTGTCTGCATCAACCCCGTGCGTGTCAGACGTGTCATGTTTCCGTTCATGTCGTATTGCATTGTTTCGTTGTATCTGTCCTCATTGATGGAGAAATCATCCTCCGCATATTTAGCAGCCTTAGGTTCTCGTCCTGCATGAAGACCATCCTGGCACCGTAGTCATACCAGTACTGTATAGCCTTACAGCCCGGCAAGATCTTCTTTATGAGCCGTCCTCTACCATCAGAACGATATTCATAGCCGGTTATTGCCTTTTTGTTCTTTAATTCACAAGATTGGTATATGGGCGGGAGAACGAAGCGCAGCTGACCAAGGTCATTGTAGACAAAATAAGTGTCTGAGTTCTTGTCCCGGCATTCGAGCACCTTACGTCCATCCATATCTACCCGTTGGCGGAAGTAATAACGAGGATATTTGGGAGAACAAATGAACAAAATATTTCTCCATAATGACAAATTTTAAATCTGTCTTTATGTCTTTCTGTCTGAAAGAATCCCCTTGCTTAATTCCGTCTTTATGTCTTTTTGTCTAAAAAATATACGATTGTATAATTCTGTCTTTGTGTCTTTTTGTCTAAAAATATACGATTGTATAATTCTGTCTTTGTGTCTTTCTATCTAAAAATATACACTTGTATAATTCTGTCTTTATGTCTTTCTGTCTAAAATTCCATGCGGTTCTGTCAAAAAAAACCTCGTCCGGACACTCTGTCCGAACGAGGCGATATGTTGTTTGTGGCCCTGTCTAAAGCCAGACCCATGTCATGGCATGGGCGGGAAGGCGATGGGGATTACTGCGCCACGTAGTTGGTGATCCACTCACCAATCTCCTTGGTGCCGTAGGTCTTGCCGCCCTCCACCTGAATCTCAGGTGTGCGCACATTGTTTTCCAAGGCAGCATCGCAGGCTTTGCGGATGAGCGCACCCTCCTCGTTGAGTCCGAAATGCTCCAGCATCATCGCAGCCGAGAGGATTTGGGCCAGCGGGTTGGCGATGTTCTTGCCGGCAGCCTGAGGCCATGAGCCGTGCACTGGCTCGAAGAGCGGTGTGTGCTCGCCGAGAGAAGCCGACGGCTGCAGACCCATCGAACCGGTGATGGCGCTCGTCTCGTCGGTGAGGATGTCGCCGAAGGTGTTCTCCGTCACGATGACATCGAAGAAACGCGGCTCGGTCAACACGCGCATCGAGGCGTTGTCGATAAACATATAGTCCACCGTCACGTCGGGATACTTCGGCTCCATCTCCTGCGCAATCTGACGCCAGAGGCGTGAGCTGGCCAGCACGTTGGCCTTGTCGACCACCGTGAGGTGCTTGTTGCGACGGAGGGCGAACTCAAATCCTACCTTCAGGATGCGCTCAATCTCGGGACGATAGTAGATATCGGTGTCGTAGGCCTTGTCGTTGTCCTGGTATTTCTCACCGAAATACATACCGCCTGTAAGCTCGCGAATCACCACGAAGTCGGCACCCTTGATGAGTTCTTCCTTCAGCGGAGACTTGTGAAGCAGGCAGTCGAACGTGGCCACGGGGCGCACGTTGGCAAAGAGGCCGAGCTTCTTGCGCATGGCCAGCAGACCGGTCTCGGGGCGTACTTTCAGTGTGGGGTCGTTGTCAAAACGGGGGTCTCCCACGGCGGCAAAGAGCACGGCATCGGCATCCATGCACACTTTGTAGGTCTCGTCGGGGAACGGGTCGCCGACGGCATCGATGGCATGGGCACCACAGAGGGCTTCATGGTAAGTGAACTCGTGATTGAATTTCTTGGCGATGGCATTCAGCACATTGATGGCCTGAGGCATAATCTCGGGTCCGATACCGTCGCCTGCAAGAACTGCAATATTCAATTTCATAATCTAATGGGTATTTTTGGTTTTGATGTTTTAATGTGAAAGGGTCGACTGCTGCATCGCAACAGCCCACCAAACGAGTCTTAGAGTAAGGGAATCAGAACATATCGCACTGAAAATCAACTAACAGACATTTGGCTATTATTCTTTTATTCTCTTATTCTTTTATTCTGTTTACTCCCTTATTTTATTCTCCTCAGTTCTCCGCCTCAACGATGTTGAGCATCTTGAACGTAGCCTTGATAGCGGCTTCGGTCTGGTCAGCATCAAGTCCGTGGGTGCGGATGATGCGCCCTGTCTGCTCATGCCAAGTGATGACCGTCTGCACCAGGGCATCGGTGTGGCCGCCGGGGGGGATGGTCACGGTGTAGTTGGCCAGTCGGGGGAACGTGCGGTTGAGGTTGTCCTTGTAGATTTTGCGCAACGCTTTCACAAAGGCGTCATACTGTCCGTCACCGGTAGCGTCGGCGGTGTAGACCTGTCCGTTGATCGAAATCTTGATGCTCGCGATGGGTTTCAGTCCGTAAGACGTCGACACCATGTAGCTCAGGAGCTTCACGCGGTCTTCCAAGGTGTCGTGCTTGAGCACGTCGGCCACGATGAAAGGCAGGTCGTCCTGCGTCACAAACTCCTTGCGGTCGCCGAGTTCCGTGACTCGCTGCGCCACCTTCCGGGTCTGTTCGGGCGTGAGATCCATGCCCAACTCCTCCAGATTTTTCTCGATATTGGCCTTGCCGGAGTTCTTGCCGAGGGCGTAGGCACGCTTGCGGCCAAAACGCTCAGGCTTCAGTTCGTTGCAATAGAGGTTGTCCTTGCTGTCGCCGTCGGCATGAACGCCGGCCACCTGGGTAAAGACATTCTCGCCCACGATGGGCTGGTTGGCCGCCAGAATGATGCCGCTGTGGTCTTCAACGACACGACTGATCATGTTGAGCTGGCTCTCGTCGATATTGGTCTTGACGTGCAACTGGTCGTGAAGAATGGCCTGAACGCTGGCCAGCGGTGCGTTGCCGCAGCGCTCGCCGAGTCCGTTCACTGTGACATGCACGCCCTTGCAACCACACATCACGGCCGCCAACGTATTGGAAACGGCCAGATCGTAGTCGTTGTGGGCATGGAAATCGAAGTGCTTGTCGGGGTAATAGCTCAGCATTTTCTGCACATAGTCCATACATTGCAGTGGATTCATGATGCCCAAGGTGTCGGGCAGCAGGAACCGTTCTATCTGCGTGCCCTTGAGTCCCTCCATCATCTGGTAGACGTAGTCGGGCGAATCTTTCATGCCCGAGCTCCAATCCTCCAGATAAAGATTGACGCGCATGCCCATCTTCTCGGCATAATCGAGTTCTTCGAGAATGTCGTCGATGTGCTGTTGCGGGGTCTTGTGGAGTTGCTGCGTGCAGTGTTTGAGCGAACCTTTGGCCAGAAGGTTGATAACCTGGCCGCCGCATTCGCGTATCCAGTCGATGGACTGATGATGGTCTACAAACCCCAACACCTCGATACGGTCTAAGTATCCCTCGCGCTTGGCAAAGGCACAGATCTTCGAGACGGCGTCTTTCTCACCCTCTGACACGCGTGCCGACGCCACCTCCAGACGGTCTACGTTGACATCGCGCAGCAGCAAGCGGGCAATCATGAGTTTCTCATGCGGCAGGAAACTCACGCCATTGGTCTGCTCGCCGTCGCGCAGCGTGCAGTCCATGATCTCGATGGACGGGTTCAGTTTGCTGGGTATATCCTTCATCAGATGCGTCCCTTCTCGTAGGCCTCTACCTTGTCGCGGTTCTGAACAAGGAAGTCCACGTCATCAAGGCCATTCATCAGACAATGCTTCTTATAGCCGTTGATGTCAAAATGCTCACTTTTTCCAGTGGCCAGATTGGTCACTGTCTGGTTGGGAAGGTCCACCTTGACCTCGGTCTTGTGGTCTTTCTCAATGCTCTGGAACAGTTCCTGCAGGAACGGCTCGCTCACTACGACGGGCAACACGAAGTTGTTGAGCTCGTTGTTCTTGTGGATATCAGCAAAGAAGGAGCTGATGACCACGCGAAATCCGTATCCGGCGATGGCCCAGGCAGCATGCTCACGGCTGGAGCCGGAGCCGAAATTCTTGCCTGCCACGAGGATAACGCCCGAATAAGACGGGTCGTTGAGCACGAAGTCGGGCTTCGGAGTGCCGTCCTTCTCGTATCTCCAGTCGCGGAAAAGGTTATCGCCAAAGCCCTGCTTGTCGGTGGCTTTGAGGAAGCGTGCGGGTATAATCTGGTCTGTATCTACATTCTCCAGAGGGAGGGGTATGCAACTTGATGTGATCGTATCGAATTTCTGTTTCATCTTTTCAATGTTTAATCGGTTGAACGCCTGATGCTGGCTTCTCGTTAAATAAACTCGCGGGGGTCGGTGATCTTGCCCGTCACGGCTGCGGCTGCGGCCACCAACGGACTGGCAAGGATGGTGCGTGCACCGGGGCCTTGGCGTCCCTCGAAGTTACGATTGGATGTAGACACGCTGTAAAGTCCGGCAGGAACCTTGTCGTCGTTCATCGCAAGACAGGCCGAACAGCCCGGCTGACGGATGGCAAAACCTGCTGCTTCGAGCACCTTGTCGATTCCCTCGTCCTTGATTTGCTTGGCCACGGCCCACGAGCCGGGTACCAGCCAGGCCACCACGTGGTCGGCTTTCTGCTTGCCTTTCACCACTGAGGCGAAGGCACGGAAGTCTTCGATGCGGCCGTTGGTGCAGGCACCGAGGAACACATAGTCTATCTTGTGACCCAAGAGTTTCTCTCCCGGCTCAAAGCCCATGTACTGCAGGCTCTTGAGGAACGATGCCTGTTCCTTCTCGTCGATATCTTCCAGCGTGGGCACAGAGCCGTTGATGCCGATACCCATGCCCGGATTGGTGCCGTAAGTGATACGCGGTTCGATGTCGGCAGCATCGTAAACGAGTTCCTTGTCAAACACGGCATCGTCGCCCGAACGCAGGGTTTTCCAGTAGGCCAGGGCCTTATCCCAGTCTGCTCCCTTAGGCGCATACTTGCGTCCCTTGATGTATTCGAAGGTCTTCTCGTCCGGAGCGATGAAGCCTCCACGTGCGCCCATCTCGATGGAGAGGTTGCAAAGCGTGAGTCTTCCCTCCATTGTCATGTCGCGAACAACGTCGCCGGCATACTCCACAAAGTAGCCCGTGGCACCCGAAGTGGATATCTGGGCCATCAGATAGAGGGCCACATCCTTGGCGGTGACACCCGGACGGAGCTGACCGTTGATGCTGATGCGCATGGATTTCGGTTTCTGCTGCAGGATGCACTGTGACGAAAGCACCATCTCCACCTCCGATGTGCCGATGCCGAAAGCCACGGCACCCATTGCTCCGTGGGTGGAAGTGTGGGAGTCGCCGCACACGATGGTCATGCCGGGAAGCGACAATCCCGTCTCAGGACCAACGACATGGATGATGCCGTTCTCCTTGGTGTTCATCTTAAACTCGGTCACTCCGAACTCGTCGCAGTTCTTGTCGAGCGTGTCTATCTGCTTGCGGCCCACGGCATCCTCTACGGGTTTGTCCTGGTCGTGGGTCTGAATATTGTGGTCGGGCATGGCAAACACCTGCTCGGGACGGAACACTTTCAGTCCTCTCTGGCGCATACCCTCGAAGGCTTGCGGTGATGTTACCTCATGGCAATACAGGCGATCGATGTAGAGTTGTGTCGGTCCGTCCTCGATAGTCTGTACAACGTGGCTATCCCAAATCTTGTCAAATAGTGTGTTCATATCTTGAATTAATTGAATTACTTGTTTCTAAACTTATTGATACAGTCGATATAGGCTTCCACCGAAGCTGTCACGATGTCGGTATTGGCACCGAAACCATAGTAGACATTGCCGTCGTACTCCACCTGCATGTGCACTTTGCCCACGTCGTCGGAGCCTTTGGAGATGGCCTGAATGGTGAATTCCTTGAGTGTCATGTGCTTGTGGATGATGCGTTTCAAGGCACTGATGGCGGCGTCCACCGGACCATTGCCCGACGACGACTCCTCAAACTTCTGACCGGCGATATCCAATCCGATGCTGGCCACATTGCGCACGCCCTTGCCTGCGGTAACCTGCAGGTAGTCGAGTTTCACCGAATGGTTGGCGGCAGTGTCCGCACCTACGAGCATCAGGATATCGTCATCATTGATTTCCTTCTTCTTATCAGCGAGGTTGAGGAATGCCTTGTAGATCTTGTCGAGCTTCTCCTCGTCGTCGATATCCACGCCATTCACCTGCAGGCGATACTTCAGCGCGGCACGACCTGAGCGTGCAGTCAGTACAATCTCGTTGTTGTCGAGTCCGATTTCCTTCGGATCAATGATCTCATAGGTCTGCACATTCTTCAGCACACCGTCCTGATGGATGCCGCTCGAATGGGCAAAGGCGTTGCGGCCCACAATGGCTTTGTTGGGCTGCACGGGCATGTTCATCAGCGACGACACCATGCGCGACATGGGATAAATCTTGTGTGTGTTGATGTTGGTGTCGATATCGAGGTGCTTATGGCACTTCAATATCATCGCAATCTCTTCCAGAGAGGTGTTGCCCGCGCGCTCGCCGATACCGTTGATGGTCACTTCCACCTGGCGCGCACCAGCCAAAACACCGTTCAGAGTGTTGGCCGTGGCCATGCCCAGATCATTGTGGCAGTGTGTGGAAATGATGGCTTTGTCGATGTTGTCGACGTGATCCATCAGGTATTTAATCTTGGCACCATACTCCGTCGGAAGGCAGTAGCCGGTGGTGTCGGGGATGTTTACCACCGTGGCACCGGCCTTGATCACGGCCTCCACCACGCGGGCGAGGTACTCGTTGTCGGTACGTCCGGCATCCTCGGCATAAAATTCCACATCCTCCACATACTTCTTGGCGTAGGTCACAGCCTTCACCGCCCGCTCGATGATTTCCTCGGGCGTGGAGTTGAACTTATATTTAATATGGTATTCGCTGGTTCCGATACCCGTGTGGATACGCTTATGCTTGGCATATTGCAGAGACTCGGCGGCCACATCGATATCCTTTTCCACGGCGCGGGTCAGCGCACAGATGGTCGGCCAGGTCACAGCCTTTGAAATTTCGACTACTGAATTGAAATCTCCCGGTGAGGAAATGGGGAATCCGGCTTCTATCACGTCAACCCCCAATAGCTCCAATTGCTTGGCCACTTGAATTTTTTCCACCGTGTTCAACTGACAGCCCGGCACTTGTTCGCCATCTCGAAGGGTCGTGTCAAAAATGTAAAGTCTCTCACTCATAATTTAGTATTTATCCTTCCAAAACAAAAAAGCCTTCCCACTTGTGGAAGTGGAAAGGCTCAAGTTTATGTTCATGCTTTAGACATGTACGCACACCTTTTCACTTCCGACCACGTGACGCAGTCGAATAATAATGGAAATAATAAGGGCGCTATACACGTACATCATTGTCATTTTCTTTAATTCGGCTACAAAGATAACACTTTTGTGCGAAACCAACAAATGATTTGTTACTTTTTTAAACTTTTATCTTTCAAACCAAAACAAAACAGGGCTTTTTGCATTAAAATACACTCTCCAACGGTGCAGCACCGAACGGATCGTTGTCGTCTTGGTTGAGACGGGAGCTGACAATCTCTCCTCCACCGAAATCAGAGGGCAGGGGGGCCAGCATGGCATCCTCGGGGTTGGCAAACCGGGTGTATTGTCCCTGGAAGGAGAGCAGCACATCGCCTGTGGCACCCTTACGATGCTTGGCAATGATAATCTGTGCCTTGCCCCTGAGGTCGTTGCCTTTCTCGTCCTCGTTGATATGATAATACTCCGGACGATGCACAAAGAGCACCATATCGGCATCCTGCTCGATGGCTCCCGACTCACGCAGGTCGCTCAGCTGCGGACGCTTCCCGTCAATACCCTCGCGGTTTTCCACCGTACGGTTCAACTGCGACAGCGCGAGAATAGGGATATCCAGCTCCTTGGCCAGACCCTTAAGCGACCGCGAGATGGTCGACACCTCCTCCTGACGGTTACCAAAGCGCATGCCGTTGGCATTCATAAGCTGCAGGTAGTCGATCATCAAAATCTTCACTCCCTTCTCTCTGACGAGACGACGGGCCTTGGTGCGAAGCTCGAAAATCGACATACCGGGCGTATCATCGATAAACACCGGTGCACCCGTGAGCTTGGCAAGGTTCTTGTCGAGACGCTCCCACTCGTCGCGGGCCAACTGTCCGTTCATAATCTTCTTGCCCTCTATCTCACACACATTGGAGATCAAGCGGTCCACCAACTGCACATTGTTCATCTCAAGCGAGAAAAAAGCAATGGGGGTCTGGTAGTCTACGGCAATATTCTTGGCTATCGACAGCGCAAACGATGTCTTACCCATGGCAGGTCGTCCGGCGATAATCACAAGGTCACTCTTCTGCCATCCCGAGGTCATGTCGTCGAGTTTGGTAAATCCCGAGGGGATACCCGTGAGACCATCAGAGTTGGCCGATGCCTTCTGCAGGATGTCCACGGCCTGACGTATCACCGGGTCGATCTGGGTATAGTCCTGCCGCATGTTTTTCTGTGAGAGTTCGAAGAGGTTGCCCTCGGCCTCCTGCATGAGTTCGTCCACGTCGACGGTGGCATCGAAGGCCTTGGTCTCGATGATGCTGGCAAACGAAATGAGCTGCCGGGCCAGGAACTTCTGCTGCAATATCTTGGCGTGATACTCGATGTGGGCCGACGAAGCCACGTGGGCCGCGAGGTCCACCACATAGGTCGCACCACCCACATCGTCGATGGTACCCTCCTTCTGCAGCTCGTTGGTCACGGTCATGATGTCCACCGGTGTCTCGCTCATGTTGAGCGTCTGGATAGCGGTGAATATCTTCTGATGACTGGGTTCGTAGAACGTCTCTGGACGGATAATTTCCGAGATGACCGAGAAGGCATCTTTGTCAATCATCAGTGCACCGAGCACCACCTTTTCCACATCCACTGCCTGGGGCTGCAGATGTCCGTAGGTAGAGTCGATGGGAGTAGAGGCCTTACGGCTCTTGCGGCCCGAATTGCCTGTATTGTTAGTTTCTGGCATGATATTTTGTTTAGTCTCGCAAATTTACAAAAAATAGTTCAATGATAGCACGAAACCACAAAAAACATCTTTTCTAATTTCATCCGTCTCGTCCGTCGAACCTCGCGGCATGCTCATCGGCGGCAGCCTCCGCCCCATGTTGCCACCCCTCCCCGCCCCATCCATCCCCCCATTTCTGCTCCATGATTTCCCGTTTTCAACATGACGTGTCAGCACGCCCGTTTTTGTCTCTTTACGATTAGATAGTTTTCGTCTTGCGATTAGATAGTTATCGTGACGCGATTAGATAGTTTTCGCAACGCGATTAGGTACTCCCCTCAAAACCTCTGGATTATGCACGGGAAACGAGGCAAATGTGAGGCAAAATAGATAAAGTGAGGACAAACATCACATTCTTTTACGATTTAAGTGCCAAGTTTCATTCGTTTGTTGTATTTTTGCAGAAACAAAAACTCATATTATGCTGACATTCCCTTGCGCCAAAATCAATCTCGGACTCAATATCACGTCCGAACGTGAAGACGGCTACCATGATCTTGAGACCGTGTTCTACCCCATCCCACTCACCGACGCCCTCGAAATCAAGCACATGGACCCCGACTTTCCATCGGAATGGCCGTGCGACCTCAAGGTTTCGGGCAATGTGGTCGACTGCGACGAGCAGCAAAATCTCGTGGTGAAGGCCTATAACCTCCTGTCCCGCGACTTCGAGCTGCCGCGCATCCACGCCCATCTCGTGAAGCGCATACCCTCGCAGGCAGGTCTGGGCGGCGGATCGGCCGACGGGGCATTTATGATTAGACTGCTCGACGAGCGGTTCCGCCTCAACATCGGCATTGCCGAGATGGAACGTTATGCCGCCATGCTCGGTTCCGACTGTGCCTTTTTCATCACTGCCGAACCCGCGTTTGCCACGGGACGAGGTGAGATTCTCGAGCCAGCCGACGGTCCGCAGGGCAATCTCAACGGCTATTACATCGCCATCGTGAAACCCGACGTGGCGGTCTCCACAGCCGAGGCCTACGCCCACATCATCTGCCGACAGCCCGCAAAGAGCTGCCGCGACATCGTGAGACAGCCCATCGCGACGTGGAAAGACGAACTGATCAACGATTTTGAGGAACCGGTTTTTGAGTCCCATCCCGTGCTGGCCGACATCAAGCGCAAGCTCTACGCCATGGGTGCCGTGTATGCCCAGATGTCGGGCAGTGGCAGCGCGCTGTTTGGTATCTTCCGCAAGGAACCCACCCTGTTAAAAGAAACGTTTGCCGATTGTTTCACTTTCAGCGCCCAATTCTGATGACTGACAACGCACAGGAGATTTTCCCTATCGTCGACGACGAGGGACACGTCATCGGAAAGACCACCCGCGGTCATGCCCACGACGGCTCCAAACTGCTCCATCCGGTGGTGCATCTCCACCTGTTCAACTCGCGGGGCGAACTCTTTCTGCAGCGGCGTCCCGACTGGAAAGACATCCAGCCGGGCAAATGGGACACGGCTTGCGGCGGGCATGTGGACTATGGCGAAAGCGTCGACAAGGCTTTGCGGCGCGAAGTGAGCGAAGAACTCGGCATCACCGACTACTCGCCCCAGCCCCTCGACCGCTATGTCTTTGAGAGTCGGCGTGAGAAAGAATTAGTGTGGGCATTCGCCACGGTCTACGATGGCACGGTGCGCCCCAACGCTCAGGAGCTCAACGGTGGCCGTTTCTGGAGCAAGGCGGAGATTGAGTCCAACCTCGGGCATGAGGTGTTCACCCCCAATTTTGAGAGCGAGTACCATCGGTTGCTGGCCCCTTGCCCCCTGTTCGAGGGCCAGCCATAATCATTAACAACGGAGATAAAAGGGTAAGTATCAGTGCAACAAGGCCTTGCAAAAAGAGGGTGTGTCAAAATACAAATTTGGAACTTGATAACTTATAATCTGTAAGTTGAACTCCTATAAAAGCAAAGAAAAGTTCATTTCTCTACTCTATAATGAGTTTGAAATGGACTTTTCTTAT
>JAEAMQ010000068.1 GCA_016901395.1 Prevotella sp.
ACGAATGACACGAATTAATAAACAGTGATGGAATTAGTGAAATTAGTGTAATTCGTAGTAGTAAAAGATGTTATTATGTTACTATGTCTTTACTTTACTACGTCTTTACTTTACAATTATACTATCCGATAGTTGGTATTAACCACAGATGAGAATAATGAAAACAATGATGGGGCAGTGGTAAAACGAGAGGACTTCTTTTGTGCATGCATAGAGAAGGGGACGTTTACGGGGTCGGTACAACTGTCCATCGTGTAGCGAGCAGCGTAACCTCTGCGAAATTTCAGACATCGCGTGAGCCAATCTGCGCCATCTGCGCCATCTGCATCATCTGCGAGAAATTAAAGACTGCGTTCATTGCGTTTATTGCGAGAGAACTTTTCTCACGGAAATATCGGAAACAACAAAAAAACCATGTAAAACAATCCTATGACAACATCGTGGAGTAGGGCAAAACCCTCCCTGCATGTCCTGTTTTTTCATCAAAAACATGCGCATTATTATTTTCACGTGAGAGGGAAAAAAGGCATTATAACAGCCTGAAAACGAAATTATCGGGACATTTCGCCCTCATGGAGGGGGCAAAACAGGCTTAAAAGTGCATTTTCTGGCTTTTTCACGCTGCCAAAAGGCCTAAACCGTCGTGCCATTAGGTACTAATCGTGACACGATTAGATAGTATTCGTCGTGCGATTAGATAGTATTCGCAACGCCATGATTTGTCAACAAATTACAAGACACTGGTTTACAAGCAGTTAACAAAACCGCCATTTTGCACCATTTTTCATTCAATCATACGTTCCTTTCCTCCACGCCCTTGATTTTATCAACAATCTTCAAATTCTTTCAACAAGATTTCCGCAAAGCCCTAAATCCGTTGCCAGAGCACACACCTACAGACAACCCTCTGTCAAGGAGACCGGATGACAGAGAACAAAACATA
This sequence comes from Prevotella sp., assembly GCA_016901395.1. Taxonomy (GTDB): domain Bacteria; phylum Bacteroidota; class Bacteroidia; order Bacteroidales; family Bacteroidaceae; genus Prevotella. The sequence goes on from JAEAMQ010000068.1 coordinate 944, forward strand.
AAAGAAAGAGCCTTGTGCGATTTCGTGTCGCACAAGGCTCTTTTGTTATTTGTCAGAATAGAAGCAGTGGCAACGGCTCCGAAACCAATAATGGCTACAGAGACACCCCCTGCCTAATACTGCAAGACTATTTCACGACAATCTTTTTACCATTCTGGATATAAATGCCTGCAGGCAAACCGTCGATGCCTTCAGCCGAAACAAGCTGACCCGAAACACTATATACCTCGGACGATGACTTCTGGGTAGCAGCTACAGAACGGATGCCGGTGGCATAGGATTCCGGAAGCAGCAACTGATAAACATCTGACGAACCTACGGGAACGGTCATATAAAAACTGTTGCGGGGGATATATGTCCAAGAAACCTTCTTCAGCACGAGAGCACCATTGTCTATACCCAACACTCGCATGGTCGAAGAATCGTTGAGCACATAGTTCTCGTGATTGCCCGCCAGCTGATCATACCACTCCAGCAAATTGTCGGAAGAGCAGAAATATACGCCGGTCAGGAGATTACCACTTACTGCGGCCGACGACGATTCAAGCAGGTCGATGCGATTTTGAGATGGGTCGGTAGAGGCACTCTTGATAATCATTGGAGTCTTTCCGGGTATCTCGGTGGTGGTGATTTCCGCCAGTCTGGCAATAGCATAGTAGTCGCTACGTGAATCCACATAATAGGCTTTCAGACCTGTGGAGGCGAAAGAAAACGGGAACTCCGCATAGAAACTCTGATAATAGTCGGAGCCCAACTGAAGCGTCGGGGAGAAGCCGAAATAATTATCCGTCGCAGAACTGACAGGGATTATCTTCCAATACTTATACTTTGCTCCACCGGTAGCCATATAGCCCATGGAATCCTTGCGGGCATCAAACTTGCTGACATCACCCGTAGCATTGGTATCGTTGTAATAGCGCTGGTCACTCAGATAAATGGTATAACCCGAATCCTGACCATACGCCTGATAAGAAACTCCATTGTATGACAACTGAAGATAATAGTTGCCAAGCATCTTGTTGGTGTCGGTGCCCTGAGAAGACAGGCTATACCCTGAGGAAGACTTCTTAAAATAGATAACAGAAGCCGGGTCGGAAACTACACGGCTGAAACCATAATAGGTGCGAATACCCGCAGCATCAACGTCTGTAGCCTCCTTCACAACCTTGCCTTTGTTGTCATACAGACAGGCATACCGACTGGTCGTGGTATTCAATACACGATAGTAACCGTCAGCCAGAGTGTTGGTCTGCGCAAGCATAGAAGTTGCGCTGACCGACATCAGGCCCAATAGTTTCAGAAAATTGTTCATATCATTATAAAAAAATCTTCTGCCTGAAGATCAAGTATGAGATTTTCAGGCAGAAGAAATGGTCGATATCACTCTATGTTACTCTGCGATACAGATAGATACACGGTTCTTGTCATTCTCTGCAAACGGCTGGATGTAAGCACCCTTGCTGTCAGAAGTAATGCGAGACTCAGGTACGTTATACTTTGTACGCAACATATTTACTACAGACTGTGCGCGCTGTGCAGCCAGGCGGTCATTGATTTTGTTGTTACCGGTACCGGCATCAGCATAACCCGTGACAGCAACCTTAGCATCGGCGTGCTGGTTCAGATAATCAGCGATATCCTTTACCTTTGACTCCTCAGATTCGCGAATCTTATAAGAGTTGATCAGGAAGAATATATCGCGACGCAAAGCCTCGTCTTTCTTTTCCTGCACAACAGGTTCTGCGGGAACAGGCTTCTCTACAATGCGCTCTATGATGCGCTCTGCAGGCTTGGCCGGTTCGATTTGGCGCTCGGTATAAGTCTTGCCCAAGGCAATCTTCAAACCTGCCAAAGCGTTGAAGTACCAGTCAGCATTGTGAGCCTTCTTAGAGTTGTAGTGGTCGTTCAGGACATTGGCACTGGCCTCAAGCCCGATAGAAACACGGTCGCTTACGCGGAAGTCGAGACCAAGACCGGCACGGCCAAAAGCACGAACCTTTGTGCCATCCCACAGGTAAGACAGATTCTGACCGCTGTAGGGGAACTCTGTTTTAGCAATAGCTGCAGAAGCGTCTGCTGCCTCGTCATTGTTCCAAGCCACATTGGCACCTCCACCGATAAATGCAGTTACATTGAGTACACGCTTAGGATTATAGCCTGCGAAGGCATTGCTGAGGTTGAACACCAAGTCAAGTGCAGGAGCTACATAGTTGTATTTCCATTTGTATGTCTTGCTCAGATCCCAACCGCCACGGCTCTGCCAGCCATTGGCACCCAGACGGAGAGCAAACTCCGGAGTGAACTGATAACCGAGACTCAACTGTGCATTAGGAGAGAGCAGGTCAGAAAATTTAATCTCGCCCAATGTATACTGACCGCCAATCTGACCCTGAATGTACCAGTGAGGATTGAAGTCGTAAACGGTTTTAACTTCCGCTTCCTGAGCAGATGCAGAAACTGCACCTACTAACATGAAAACTGATAATAAAATCTTATTTAATTTCATCTTTGTTCTTTTAAATCGTTAAACATGTTTCAACGAACGGGCCTTACATTCCTCTGAAATAGAACTTACGGGCAGCAACCTTGCCGGCAAAGTCAACAGCGCTGAAAGAAATCTCATAAACCTTGCCACTCTGCAATGTACCGAGAGTTGCGTTGCTGATAGAACCATAAACAACCTTGTTCATGTTAGTACCACCGTTAGCATCCTGCAGGGCAGACTTCAAGGTAGCGTCGCCACTCTGTGCGCTGGCAACTGCTGTACCGCTCATGGCCTTCACTGCATCATCAGTGTTGTTCCATACATTGGTCACAGCCACCCATTTCTTATATGCAGGAGCGAGAAGCTCTGCTGTATAAGATGTCAAGTTGAGAACAGCACCAGACTGCAAAGCATCTGTTCCATAAGGAGCATTGCTCAGCTGGTAGAACTCGTTGTCCTTCTGGATGAAGATTACCGGCTGAATGCGCTGGTTGAAACGATTGATGATACTGCTCAGACGATTTGCGAAGTTGTTGTATTTACTGATGTAGCTGTTGGCTCTATCAATAATCTGCTTGGCAACACTTGTAAACTTGCTGTTCTGTTCATCAATGTAGTCGTTAAGCTCTGTGGAAGTCATCGTGTAGCTGGTTCCATCCTCTGCAACGAGAGTAAATGAAGTACCGGAGGGAGTTACAGTAGATGTGCTGATCTGCTCCAAAGCTGTAAGAGTCGGGAACTTCACGTTCAGGTTTTTCAGGAAACCGTAAGACAACGGCTTCACAGCTGTAGCAGCAACGCTATACTGAGACAGTACGCTTTGCGCAGTACCGTTGTTGTCCCATGTAGTCTTTAATGCAAGTGCAGGGAGAACATTGTTCATGTTGTTGTAAAGCAGACTGACCGCCTTGGTAAGGTTCACAGGATTTGAGTTCCAGAAATTAGACAATTCCTGAGCAACAGCCTGCAGGTCTGCTCTGCTGATGTTGGGTTTCAGCGCCTTTGCATTGGCAGCAGATACGGTGGCCTTGGTCTCATAGAAGCCATTATCACTGCCAGCACGAGTGTATCCGAAGCTAAGCACCTTGTCAGAAGAAACAACAGGAGACAGCGTGATAAGAGAAGCCTCGCCCTGACTGTTCACCAAGCTGAAACTCTTGCCGGTGAGGTCTACACTGGTAGGATTCAGAGTCAGCCAAAGTGTACCTGCGTTACCTTCGGCACCGTCGTCCGAAACAATAGTCGTACCGCCTTCTATAGCAGCACTGGTATTGCCAGTAACCTCCAAGTCTGCGTCTGTCAGCATCGTTGCATCGGCATCAGCATAGAAGCTTGACGTAGAAGTCGGGAAGCGGAACTGTGCTGCATCGCCATAGTAAGCAGCGAGGATTGTAGAACGAACATCACCTGTAGGAGCAGCGAAATAGCCGATAACCGGGCTCTCTGCACCATTTACGGTAATGCTTGTAACCTGAAGTTTGTAAGCATTCTCCAGGGCGGTCACACGTTCATCGAGAGAATCAATCTGCGACTGGAGCTGGGCATCAGCTGCCTTGTAAGCATCTTCCAACTGAGCAAGCGTAACCTTGATGGCAGAAACAGTATCTGTCAGATTATTAATGCTCTCTAAATTAGCAGTAGCCAATGTGGTGGCGCTGTCAGCAAGCTGCAGCGCATTAGCTGCAAGTGTGGAATCAGCCATAGCCTTCAGATAGAGATCCTTCACGTCGCTCTGCAAACCAATAACGGCACTCTGCAAGGCATCAATTTCTACGCTGTCCTGCTGAGCGAGTGCCAAAGCTTTCAAAGCTGTCTTGTTCACCTCGTTGATAGCTGCCACGACAGAATCAATACGGGTGTTTACTGTTGCATAGTTCTGTGCCAGAGTATTTGTAATCAACTGGTCAGCCTCCTCAAGTTTGGCTACACGGGCCTGAAGATCAGCAATGTCCTGGCTGTTCTGAGCGATGGTCTTGCCATTGGCAGTAACCGTCGTGCTCAATGAAGCAATATCGCCGGCATTCTTGGCAATAGCTGCCTCATTAATCGATGTAATCTGAGCAAGAGAGTCCTGAGTCTTCTTGCACTGAGCCTGGCAATTAGCCTGAGCGGTTTTCAGACTGTTCACTTGCTGGGTGAGTGCTTCAATCAGGTTTGAGTTCTCGGCTATGCGTTCATTCCACACGGAATCACCTTCATAGTCCTTACAAGAAACGAAAGTTCCTGCAGTTGCCGACAACAGGGCAACAGCAAGAAGACAATTTGTAATTCTTTTTTTCATTGAACTTTAATTTATATTATACAATAATACTCCACACAATCCACACATGTAGATTAATATTTGATACACTTTCACTTTGCAAATTTAAGTAAATTTTCCAAAGGACCAAACATTTTTAGTTTTATTTTGAACTTTACGCCATTATTTCATTGATTTGCAACGTTATAATAAAAAAAATGAACCTTTTTTGCACAATAAATATGACAACAATTATTTACACCTATTTATATATGTAAGAAGTTTTTTAGTAAAAGTAAGTTTATCAGCGCAAAATTTCCTTTCAACATCGCTTTTTTTCAGTCTTCTCCCCACCCCATATATTTCATTTCCATGTCGTTTATCTCTTTTTGCCGCTTTAGCCCCGTTTTGGGCTCATCATCTTTTAGGAAAAGTGAAAATGGTTAAAAGACCATTCCAAATCAAGACCGAATTATAAATTTGCCCCAAAGAACTATTAATAAAGATTAAAAAATATCCAAACTTTATGATTATCTCAACTAATTATATAACTTTGCAACGTGTTTTTCATGGTATTAGATTATTAAGGTTAATTTTGAGGCCGGCATGCTCGTGAGAGTGTGCCGGTTTTTTTAACCGCTTCACCCTATAAACAAAATCTTATGGCAACAACTGAAATTTACATATTGATAGCCGTTTTTCTTTTGCTCACCGTCATCTTAATATGGTTTGGTGCCAAAAGCATTATGGACATGCGTCGCAAACAAAGAAAACAGCGGGAGCATCACAATAGCAGGCACTCTTCATTCTAATAATAAAAGGTAGAGCTTTACACCCTCTTGCCTGTGTTTTCTGCCATAAACAGTACCGCCACCCCATCTCTGCTGCAACGTGGGCATACGCAAATTGTACCATCACAAGACTCTGAAAGCAACGTGAACATACGCAGATAGCATCATCACAAGACTTTGAAGGCAACGTGAACATACGCAGATAGCATCATCAAAAGACTTTGAAGGCAACGTGAACATACGCAGATAGCATCATCACAAGCCTCTGAAAGCAACGTGAACATACGCAGATAGCGTCATCACAAGCCTCTGAAAAAAACGTGAAGACACGCAGGTAGTGGCATTATCTGTCTGTGCGGGGCTTCCAACATCTCTTTTCAAATCTCATCAGACTGCCGGAACATTGCCCTTTTCGGCCCATTTACTTTGTTTCTTCTCAGTGCATACCAAGTTCCAGAAATCCACTTCTCTTCTGGATTACGGCACCGTTGATAGCAGGAACTGTCATCCCAGATACTGCCTCAGGGTCGTGGCATACTTGCTGAAGCGTATCTTCCGCAGGGCTTTCTCCCTGACCTGACGAATACGCTCTCGTGTCATACCCATGTTATCGGCTATTTCCTCCAAGCTTTTCTCCATCTCACCGATACCGAACGATTCCTTGATGATTTTCTGTTCGCGTGCATTCAGCACCTCACGCAACAAGTCATTGATAAACTGATTCATCGACTCCTTGTCAAGCGAACTATCCGATTTCATATCATTGTCGTCAGACGACAGCATATCGGCCATCGAACCCTCATCCTCGTTGCCCAGCGGAGCATCAATACTCGTTGCATGCGCGCTGGCATTCATGGCTGCACTGATCTGCGACTCCTCCAGATTGGTGATAGAAGCCAGTTCGTGAGCCGACGGAACACGTCCATGTTCCTGCAAAAACTGTTCAATGGCTTTGTTTACCTTACCATAGATTCCTACCTGATTCAGGGGCATACGCACAATCCTGCTCTTCACGGCAAGTGCCTCCATGATGCTTTGTCGGATCCACCACACGGCATAGGAGATAAACTTAAAACCCCTTGTCTCGTCGAATTTCTCGGCAGCTTTCACCAGACCCATATTCCCCTCATTGATCAAATCGGTGAGGGAGATACCCTGGTGCTGGTATTGTTTGGCCACCGAAACCACAAAACGCAGGTTTCCGCTGACCAATCTGTCACGCGCACGCTCTCCTTCCTTGCCACCCTTATGGATTGCCTGAGCCAGTTGAGCTTCTTCATCGGGGGAAAGCATAGGTTCACGTGCTATCTCGGAGAGATATCGGTCAAGAGCTTCGCTATTACGACTGGTAATATTTTTGGTGATCTTCAGTTGTCTCATTTCGTGTAGGTAATTTGGATGTTAGTTCTTATAGATATAGTGACAAAAGTACTAATAAATCTGTTATAACCAAAGAATATTGCAGGAAAAAGCAATAATTGCCTATATTTTCATGATAAAACTCAAGCTATTTCCCTTCGAATTGTGTCATTTTCCGATACTTTTACTCTCTTTTTAGGGTTGAAAAGTCGATTAGGAAGCATATTAAAGCAACCCCATATAAACCGTCATTTTACTGATTTACAACTACCTACGCACCACACCAAGATTTTTATCGACATATAACCCAATAGGAAACGTACCTTCACACACGATGTTTGGATAAAGCAAAGAATGAGACAGCACGACGCTTATCTTTGCATCCATCAATGCATCACCCAGCAACCCAACATCCTGTGCATATTCAATGGACAAGCCGCTTCGGTTACAGGGAAGAGGCATACTGGCTCTTTTCCTCATCCTGCCTGTATTTCCCGTCAAAATTCCGCAAACCATGCGCCAAACAAGCAAGTTTAACAGTTCTGTGTGAAGAAAACCCTTATTTCTCATTCACATTACCAAAATATTCTTTAACTTTGCCAAAGGATGTCGTGACACACCCCCACCGCTTAAGTCCAATATTAATATGAAATCCGGACAATGAAAAACTTTGATGAACTGACAACCCACCTCAGAGCACAACACATCTGCAGGCGGGTAGCCGTGGTAAGTCCGCGCGATGCTTCTACCATTGAAGCCGTGCATCGGGCTGCCCAGGAGGGATTCATAACCCCTCTGATGATTGAGGATGACAACTTACAGACCGCTGCTGAGCGGGCCGTCACACTGGTGCAGGAAGGGCAGGCCGACATGCTCATGAAGGGGCTCATCCCGTCGGAAATCATACTCAAGGCCATCCTCCGCTACAACGGCGGTCTGCTGCCAGAGGGCCGACTGCTCACGCATGTGGGCTGTGCACACATTCCCGGACACCCCAAACTTCTCCTGTACACCGATGCCGCCGTCATCCCTTTCCCTACCCACGAGCAGCGCATCGAGCAAGTGAAATATATCATCCAACTGTGTCATGCCTTGGGCATTGAGCAGCCGCGCGTGTCTCTCATCCACTGCAGCGAGGAGGTCGACGAGCGTCATTTCCCTTACACGCCTGGCTATCGGGAGATTGTCAAGATGGCGCAGGATGGTGTTTTCGGCCCCTGTCTCGTCGACGGACCACTCGACCTGAAGACATCATGCTCTCCCGAGAGTATGCAGGTCAAGGGCATCCACTCCCCCATCGCAGGCAATGCCGACGCTCTTATCTTCCCCAACATTGAGACAGGCAACGTGTTCCACAAGGCCGTGACACTCTTCGGGCACGCCACTCTCGCCAGCATTCTCTTAGGTCCCACCGTTCCTGTAGTGCTGCCCTCACGCGCCGACACACCCGAAACCAAATTTCTCAGCTTAGCCTTAGCCGCCACCTTGGGTGCCAACCCGGAGTGACCATACATAGATTGACATTTACCTATTTTGTCATGGTACTTAGAAAATGAAGATTTTAGTCATCAATCCCGGATCTACGTCGACCAAGATTGCGGTCTACGAAGACCATCACCCCGTGTTTACCAAAGGTCTGCACCACAGCCGTGAGGAGTTGAGTCAGTTTGCCCATGTCAACGACCAATATGAATTCCGTCGCGACTTAGTGACTGCCGCTCTCCACGAAAACCATATCCCGCTTGATTTTGACGCGATTGTGAGCCGTGGCGGTTTGGGCAAACCTATCCCCGGTGGGGCATACGCCATCAATGACCGTATGATTGCCGACAATTTTTCCACCCACCATCATCATCCGTGCAATCTGGGATGCAAGATTGCCCTCGAATTGTCCCAACAGATTCCGGGGTGCATCGCCGTCACTGCCGACCCCGGCGTGGTCGATGAGCTGATGCCCGTGGCCCGTGTCACCGGACTTCCCGAGATGGAGCGTGAATGTTTCTGGCATGCGCTCAACCAGCGTGCCGTAGGCCGGCGCTTCGCCCGCGAGCAGGGCAAGCGCTATGAAGATATGAACCTCATCATCTGCCACCTCGGCGGAGGCGTGTCGATTGCAGCCCATCAGCATGGACGGGCTGTCGATGTGAACAATGCCCTCGACGGCGAAGGTCCGTTCAGCACCGAGCGCACAGGGTCATTGCCCAGCTCCACCTTGGTAAGGCTCTGCTTCAGCGGCAAATATTCCGAGGAGCAACTCCTGCGGTTCATCACCGGCGAGGGCGGTCTGTTTGCCTATTTAGGCACCAACGACCTGCGCGAGGTGATGCAGCGTGTCGATGCCGGCGACGAGCGTGCCCGCTTCCTTGTCGAGGCCATGATCTTCAACATTGCCAAGGGTATATGTGCCGAGCGGGCAGTGTTTTGCGACGACCTCGATGCCATTATCCTCACAGGTGGCATGGCCCACAACTCTTTTCTTGTAGACCGACTCCTTGAGCGCATTCGTTCCATCGCTCCCGTGCATATCTATCCGGGCGAAGACGAGATGTCGGCCCTGGCCGATGATGCGCTCGCCGTGCTCCGTGGCGAGAGAGTTGCTCAGGAATATGTATAACCCCATGATGCCACCGACGAAGCTGTATCATCATCTTCGCCGATGGCATCTCTTGTTTTCTTCCATCCTCACACTGACTGACCTTCTGCGATGACGTTTTCATCGTGAGACAGGCCCTGCATTATGGTCTTGCTTTCCACAACCAATCATAATGCCTTTTTCTTCTTATCACGAGTCAGTTGCGCATGCTTCCCAAAGTCGTAGACCGTTAGCCGTTTTCCCGTTCCAATGCCTCCCTTCTGTATTCCATTGGTGTCAGACCGGTCATGCGCTTGAAAAACTTGCTGAAGAAACTCATATTCTGAAACTCCATCTCGTCAGCAATCTGCTTCAGGGGCTTGGAGGTGTGGCGCAGGTCCACCTTGATAGCGGTCACGAGGGCCTCATCAATCCACTCTTTCGCACTGCGACCACTCACCTGCTTGACGATAGTGCCCATGTAGCGCAGCGAGAGACAGAGGCGGTCGGCATAGTAGGCGAGGTTGTGCTGGGTACGCGCGTGTTCGTTTACCAGACTGATAAACCGCCCGAAGACCTGCTGGTCGCGGTCGGTCTCCTGCCGCGTGGCCTGCTCATGGGTGTTATAGAGCGAGTCGAGATACCACCAGAACGCCGCCGAGAGACTCAGAAACACGCGCGAGCTGTAGTCGGTATGACGGATGGTGTCATAAAGTAGGTCGATGAGGCGGTTGATATACTCCATCTCGTCTGCCTTCAGCGAGAGTCTGAAACTGCGCAGATGACCGTCTAAGGAGTGGGGTATGGCGGTGCCTATGGCCAGTCGGAAGAGTTCGTCCGACATCGAAAATCCCTCGGCCATCACGTCGTCAGAGTAGCCTTCGACCACCACTGTGGAGTTTTTGCCGATAAACAGCAGGTCGCCGGCATGCAGGTCCATCGGCAGCAGGTTGATGATGGGTTTTGACTGGCCTTGACGGATGATCATCACCCGCATCTCGTCGATAATAAACGGTTGGGTCAGCAGCTTATCGACCATGCGTGGGAACCCCTGCTTGAGCACGGCCACGTTCTGGTTGAGATACACATGGAGGTCTTTTTCATCAAGTCCATGGATCACCGCCTGCATCTCCTGAAGCGATAGTCGTCTGATAGTTTTCTTTTCCATATTGTATGATTTTATAACGCAAAGATAAAACTTTATCCCCATTTCTAAAATATTCAGACCCATAATCCAACGAATAGGACATTTTTTCAGATATTAAGATAACAATGATTCGAATATAACGCCCTAACTTTGCAGCGGTAAACCACAATGTTGCAAAATAGATGAAACCAAACAGTACATATCTTCCGCGCGGCGCCCGACGTTTTTTTGCCGTAGCACTGACTGGTCTGGCCACGCTCACCGCATCGGCCCAGACCCTCGACGAATGTCAACAGGCTGCCGAAGCCAACTATCCCCTCATCAGGAGATACCAGTTGGTGCAGTCGACCACCGATGTGTCGCTCGACAACATCAACAAGGGTTGGCTGCCGCAGGTATCGGCCTACGCCCAGGGCACGGTGCAAAACAAGGTGGTCGCGCTGCCCGACGCGCTCACAAGCGTGATGGCCCAGCAGGGCCAGGTGTTCGGCGGACTGAAGAAGGAACAATATAAGATAGGTGTCGACGTGTCGCAGACCATCTACGACGGCGGCCGCATGCGCCAGCAGAAAGAGGTGGTGCGTCGGCAGGGCGACGTGGAGTCGGCGCAGCTCGAGACCTCGCTCTATGGGGTGCGCCAGCGTGTCAACGACCTCTACTTCGGCGTGCTGCTCGTCAACGAGAAGCTGCAGCTCAACCAAGACCTGCAGACTCTCCTGCAGTCGAGCGAGCAAAAGGTGCAGTCGATGGTCAAGGCGGGCACGGCAGCCACGAGCGACCTCGCCTCGCTGCAGGCCGAGCGCATGAACGCCCGTCAGCAGGCCGTGGAGCTGCAGAGCCAGAAGACGGCGCTGCTGCGCGTGCTCTCGCTGTTTGTGGGCAAGGAGGTTGCAGAGGTTTCCCGGCCGAGTCTCTTGTCAGACGGGTCCGACCGGTCAGACAAGTCCGACCAGTCTGACTGGTCAGACCAGTCCGAGAAATCAGCCTTTTCCTCCTTCGATGCCACCCTCCGCCCCGAGTACACCCTCTTCAACAAGCAGATAGCACTCCTCGATGCACAGGAGAAGGCCCTCGACACCCGCCTGCGCCCCACGCTCTCTGCATTCGCACAGGGCTACTATGGCTACACCGGCTTCGACATGTTCCACGACATGCAGAGCGCTACGCCCAGCTTCAACGGACTTTTCGGCGTGCGGTTGGCATGGAACATCGGGGCACTTTACACCCGCAAAAACGACAAATCGCAGCTCAACATCCAGCGGCAGCAGGCACAAAACCAGCTCGATGTGTTTCTCTTTAACAACCGACTGGAAACCACCCAGCAAGACGAGAACATCGCAAAATACCGCAAACTCAAGGCTCAGGACGACGAAATCATCGCGCTCCGTGCCTCCGTGCGCAAGGCTGCGGAGTCGAAACTCGCCCACGGCATCATCGACGTGAACGACCTCGTGAAGGAAATCAACAATGAGAACAGTGCGAAAATCCAGCAGACCACACACGACATCGAGATGCTCAAGGCGGTCTACGACCTCAGATATTCGCTCAACCGATAACCCCAAACATTCCACAAGACAATGAAAACATTGAATATGAAGACATCAAACATCATGATTGCCCTCGGCCTTCTGGTCCTGGCATCCTGCTCCAAACAAGAGAAAGAGTCGGCCGCGACGGGTATTTTTGAGTCCACCGAGACCACGGTGTCGGCCGAACAGAGTGGCCGCCTGGTGAGTTTCGGCATCACCGAGGGTCAGACCGTGGCCCAGGGACAGGAGGTGGGACTCGTCGACACGGTGCCCTTCCGGCTGAAGATGGCGCAGGTAGGGGCCACCCGACAGGTCTATGGTGCCCAGCGGCCCGACGTGCAGACGCAGATTGCCGCCATCGAACAGCAGTTGACCAAGGCCCGTCTGGAGCAAAAACGCTACTCCGAATTAGTGGGCGACGGTGCCGCACCGCGCAAGATGCTCGACGATGCCCGCTCGCAGGTGCTCGTGTTGCAGAAGCAACTCGCCGCCCAGCGGTCGGCACTCGCCACCCAAGTAAATACCCTCTCGTCGCAGCAGCGGGCCACCGACACCGAGCGTGCACTGCTCTTGGACCAGATTGCCAAGTGCCACATCCGTGCTCCGCAGAGCGGTACGGTGCTGGAGAAATATGTGGAGCAGGGCGAGGTCATTGCCGCCGGCAAGCCGCTGTTCAAGATTGCCGACACGCAGACGATGTATCTGCGGGCCTACGTCACCTCCGCCCAGCTGGCCGACCTGCGTGTGGGCCAGCAGGTGAAGGTCTCCACCGACTACGGCGACAGCCGCGGCAAGACCTATGACGGCACCATCACCTGGATTTCGGCCAAGAGCGAGTTCACACCCAAGACCATCCTCACCGACGATGAGCGTGCCGACCTGGTCTACGCCATGAAGATCTCGGTGAAGAACGACGGCCTCATCAAGATCGGCATGTACGGTCGCGTGGTCTTCTCCAAGTAGCCCCCGCCGCCCGTTTCTCGTCGGTCTCCGGCTCCCTCTCATCCGGTTCGCACTCCCCTCTCCTCTGGTCTGCGCCCCTCGCTATCCGATATCGGCCCCCTTCCCTTGTCCGGTTGCTCGTGCCGTAAGTCGGCGTACGACGCCGACATACAGCCCCGGCCTCAACATCTGGGGCCCCTCATCATCCCCATTCACCCATCCCCTCACCCACAAACCGCCCATGTCCTCCATCTCCATCTCCCATATCTCCAAGTCTTACGGCCCCGTCCGCGCCCTCGACGATGTCTCCTTCGACATCCAGCCGGGCGAGGTGTTCGGCCTGATCGGTCCCGACGGCTCCGGCAAGACATCGCTCTTCCGCATCATCGCCACCCTCCTCCTGCCCGACGAGGGCTCCGCTACTGTCGAAGGCTATGACACCCGGCAGGGCATGCGCGCCATACGCCGCATCACCGGCTACATGCCCGGCAAGTTCTCGCTCTACGAAGACCTCACCGTCGAGGAGAACCTGCGATTCTTCGCCACCCTCTTCGGCACAACCATCGAACAGGGCTACGACAGCATCAAGGCCATCTACTCACAGATAGAGCCGTTCAAGAACCGCAAGGCGGGCGCGCTCTCGGGCGGCATGAAACAGAAACTCGCCCTGAGCTGCGCCTTGGTGCACCAGCCCAAGGTGCTTCTCCTCGACGAACCCACTACGGGTGTCGACCCCGTGAGCCGCAAAGAACTGTGGGACATGCTCGGCATGCTCAAGGAGCGGGGCATCACCATCGTGGCCGCCACGCCCTATATCGACGAGATCAGACGCTGCGAGCAGGTGGCCTACCTCAACCAGGGCCACGTGGCGGGCATCGGAACGGCCGACGAAATCCTCTCGAAGTTCAAGGATGTGTTCAATCCCGACCCCATCCCTGCAGTGAAACATCAGGAGGAAGCGGAGCCTGTCATCGAGGTGGAGCATCTGGTCAAAGCCTTCGGCACGTTCCACGCCGTGGACGACATCTCCTTCTCCGTGCACCGGGGAGAGATCTTCGGCTTCCTCGGTGCCAACGGAGCAGGCAAGACCACGGCCATGCACATCCTCACCGGACTCAACCAACCCACCTCGGGGAAGGGCCGCGTGATGGGTCTCGACGTCTCGACGCAACACGAAGAAATCAAGCGAAACATCGGCTATATGAGCCAGCGCTTCTCGCTCTACGAAGACATGACCATCGCCGAGAACCTCCGTCTCTTCGGCGGCATCTACGGCATGACCGACGACGACATCCGCCGCAAGACCGATGAAGTGTTGCGCGAGCTCGGCATGGAGGCCCAGCGTGACACCATCGTGAAGTCCATCCCCCTCGGATGGAAGCAGAAGCTGGCCTTCTCGGCAAGCATCTTCCACGAGCCGGGCATCGTGTTCCTCGACGAACCCACGGGCGGAGTCGATGCCGCCACACGCCGACAGTTCTGGCAACTCATCTATCAGGCGGCACAACGCGGCATCACCGTCTTCGTGACCACCCACTATATGGACGAGGCCGAATACTGCGACCGCATCTCCATCATGGTCGACGGCAAGATCAGTGCGATGGGCACGCCCGCCGAACTCAAACAGAAATATCAACAACCCGACATGGACGGCGTCTTCACCATGCTCGCCCGACAATCCACCCGACATGACTAAATCATCCCCCATAGACTCTCTGCCCAAGGGCGGCGGCTGGAAAACATTCCTCGTTTTTGTCGTCAAGGAGACCAAGCACATCCTGCGCGACCGCCGCACGATGCTCATCCTCTTTGGTATGCCCATCGTAATGATGATGCTTTTCGGCTTCGCCATCCGCAACGACGTGCGCAATGTGCGCACGTTGGTGGTCACCTCGTCGATGGACGGGGCCACACAGCGCATCGTCGAGGCCCTCGATGCCTCGGAATATTTCACCATCGTGGGCACTGCCCCATCCGGACGTGCCGCCGAGGACATGATCCACAACCAGCAGGCCGACCTCGCCATCGTCTTCTCGCCCAACTATGCCGACAACAAATACAGCGACGCACGGGTGGAAATCCTCACCGATGCCGCCGATCCGAACATGGGACAGCAGTATGCCACCTACGCCCAGAGCATCATCTCCGGGGCTATCGGGGCCATGCTCAACAGCGGATACACCGCCAACACGCAAGCCGCCGTGAGCACGAAGATGCTCTTCAATCCCCACATACTGTCGGCCTACAACTTCGTGCCGGGCATCATGGGCATGCTGCTCCTGCTCATCTGCGCCATGATGACCTCGGTGAGCATCGCCCGTGAGAAGGAGAAGGGCACGATGGAGGTGCTCCTCGTGTCGCCCATCCAGCCGCTGGTAATCATCATTGCCAAGGCCGTGCCCTACATGGTGCTGTCGATCATCATCCTCATCACCATCCTGCTCATGAGCTACTACGTGCTCCAAGTGCCGCTGGCCGGTTCTCTGATGTGGATCGTCGTGGTGTCGCTCATCTACATCCTCCTCTCGCTCTCGCTCGGACTGCTGGTGAGCAATGTGGCCAACTCGCAGCTGGTGGCCCTGCTCATGTCGGCCATGGTGATGCTCATGCCCGTCATCATGCTTTCGGGCCTCATCTTCCCCGTGGAGAGCATGCCGCAAATCCTGCAGTGGCTGTCGTGCGTTGTGCCTGCCCGATGGTACATCTCCGCCATGCGCAAACTCATGATCATGGGTGTGGGCTATGCCTACGTGCTCAAGGAGATAGCCATCTTGTGCGGCATGACGGTGCTCATCCTCACCATATCACTCGTTAAATTCAAGACCCGCTTGGAATGAAACTGAAATTTCTCATACGCAAAGAGTTCATCCAGATGTTTCGGAATCCCTTCATTCCGAAGCTCATCTTCCTCTTCCCCATCGTTATCGTGTGTGTCATGCCGTGGGTGATGAGCATGGAAGTGAAGAACATCAAGGTGCAGGTGGTCGACAACGACCACAGCTCCACGAGCCAGCGGCTCATCCAGCGCATCGAGGCGAGCAACTATTTCCTCTTCCGTGGCACGGCGGCATCTAACGATGAGGCGCTGAAAAACATTGAGCGCGGCGATGCGGACATCGTGCTGGAGGTGCCCTATCAGTATGAGCGCGACCTCACCAACAACCGCCACCCGCAGGTGTTGATTACGGCTAACGCGGGCAATGCGACGAAAGGCGGCATGGGGGCCAACTATCTGGCACAGATCGTGACGGCCAGCCTGTCTCAGGCCACGCTGCCCCAGCTGCAGATGACGGTGGTAGACCTCTACAATCCCCATCTGAGTTACAAGGTGTTTATGATTCCGGCGCTCATGGGAATCCTCATCATGCTCCTGTGCGGATTTCTTCCTGCCCTCAACATCGTGGGCGAAAAGGAGAGCGGCACCATCGAACAGATTAACGTAACGCCCGTGAAAAAGTGGGAGTTCATCCTCGCGAAGCTCATCCCCTACTGGCTCGTGGGCATGCTGGTCATGACATTCTGCATCCTCTTGGCATGGGCGGTCTACGGTATTACCTGCCAGGGCAACCTGCTGCTGGTCTATCTTCTCGCCCTGCTGCTGGCGTTCTTCTTCAGCGGACTGGGCTTAGTGGTGAGCAATTACAGCGACACCATGCAGCAGGCAGTATTCGTCATGTGGTTTTTTGTGGTCATCATGCTGCTCATGAGCGGCATGTTTACGCCCGTGGCCTCGATGCCCGACTGGGCGCAGACCATCGTGCTGGCCAACCCGATGCACTATTTCATGGATGCCATCCGCACGGTGTTTGTGCGCGGCGGCGACCTCCACAGCATCGCCACGCAGCTCGTCCGCTTAGGCGGCATCGCCATCCTGATCGACCTGTGGGCCGTGGGAAGTTATCGGAAAAACAACAAATAATCATTTCACTGTCCCGCTACAGCCCGTCCCCTCAAGGGAAAGGACCGGGGAGCAATACCAGATGGGGGTGCCCAGAAGCGACAAGGCCCATGAGTGCCCGCCATCCTTCATTGTAAAAACAATTCTGAAAAATCGTGCGCCACTTTTTTCTCGTTTTAGAAAAACAAACGGCCCTTTTCACAAGAAAACGGCCCTGAAAACGACGAAAAAAGAAGAGGTCTACGAGAATACTATGCTTTCTCCCCACGATAAGGCCCTTTTCGCATCACGAAAAGGGCCTTATCGTCACATCAAAAAGTAGCAAAAGGAGCACGATTACCTACGAATCGCAACGCGGAAACATGTCAAGAAATCACAACCTCCTATGTATCAACCACTTTAAAACGACTCATTTTGGGCGTATTTCGTACCAAGGGTTTTCCATTTCAAAATAAGCGAAGCAGGCGAAACCATCGTTCAGGATTTTTCATCAAGAATAAACGGCACTCGTTATTGGCGTGCGGCAAAGCAATCATCAGGGAAAACCAGATGGGATAGCACCTCCGGTCACCATTGGGCCACCACCCCATGAGGGCCGACCGGAGGGATAACCCCAATACATAAAAATGCCGCCATCCCATCGGGACAACGGCATTGTAAAGTATCAAAATACAGACCACAGTGCTCACAGCAGAGCACCGGAGGTTTGTGGGTGCATGATCAGAGCAGAGCCTTGATGGCCTCTTCCACCTTGGCAAGGTCCTTGGTAGGCTCGAAACGGGCCACAACCTCACCCTCGCGGTTGATGAGGAACTTCGTGAAGTTCCACTTGATATCGCTCTTGCTGCGCCAGTCGGGATCCTGCTTGTCGTAGATGTCTACGAGAATGGGGGCAATCTTGTGCTCCATGTCAAAGCCCTCAAATCCCTTCTCGCTCTTCAGCCAGGTGTAGAGAGGCAACTCGCCTGCGCCATTCACCTCAGATTTCTTGAACTGGGGGAACTCTGTGCCGAAGTTGACGTGGCAGAATTCGCTGATTTCCTCATCGCTGCCGGGAGCCTGCTGGCCAAACTGGTTACAGGGAATGTCGAGAATCTCGAAGTTGTCACCCTTGAATTTCTTGTAGATAGCCTCCAGCTCCTCATACTGGGGAGTGAAGCCACAAGCTGTTGCTGTGTTTACGATCAGCAATACCTTGCCTTTATAGTCAGAGAGCTTTACTTCGTTGCCCTTCTTGTCCAACACACTGAAATCATAAACTGTGCTCATTGTCTTTATCCTTTCTGTTTAAAATTGAAATTCTTGTTTGTAATTCTTTTCAACAAATTTAGGCGAAAACTCTTATACACGATGCCTTTTCACAGAAGTATTAACGATAGTTAACGCATGATATTGTAATAATTACATTTATTAATAATCTTTCCAGATATTACGACTGACAGCAAGTTTTCAGAGCATCTCTACGGTCACCATGCGCCAAAGTTGGCGTGGGCCTCAACCGTTTTCTCTATATTGTCGGGCAGGGCAGGGAAAAAGTCAAAATGAGTGATGCGTTCCACCTCGTCGACCGAGCAGGCATATTCGTGCATCGGGCGGTGTCCGTCCTCGTTGCGATAGACAAATCCTATGGCCTTGGGGGTGCCTTTCATGCAGAGCACCACCTTGAAGAAAGCATCGGGAACAGTTACTTTGTGGCGCTGTCCGATGCGACGGTGGGCGTTGTCGTAGAGGATTGGGCCACAAACGATGTAGATTTCACCATAGTGGCGTGCCCAGTCGCGACACTTGATTTCCAGATCGTTCCAGTCGCCGGAATTGAGGTTATGCCCCTGCGGACAGATATTGGTCATCAAGAAACACTGCGCCATGGTCTGACTGTCCCATTTGTTGTCGCCGGCAGGGCACATGTGGCCACGGTCGTAGCCCGAGCGGTTGTAGTCGAACGTATTGACACGATAGGAGGCATCGACATCATAGTCTTCAGAAAACTTCACGCTGCTACGCTGGTGGCTACCATAGGTATGGTCACGAATGAGTTTCCATGCCACCCAGTTGGGCATAAGGGTCTGATGGTTGAAGGAGGCGGTGTAGGCTTTTCGCGTCAATCGCTGTTCGGGAAGGTCACGACGGGGTGCCGGCAGCGCCAGGGCGAGGTCGGCAGCAGTGGTCGACGATGAGGAGGAATGCGTCTGGCGGGCGTATGGAGCGGTGTTGTCGCTCTGATAGCGCTGAGCAGGACTATCGTCGTACGGACGATTAATGGTCTGACGCGACGGTCTGTTCCCGATGTTGTCGTTGTAGCGCCGGTTGTCTTTCGCAGGGTTGGCCGTCTGCTGTTGTGGGTTCTGACGGGCGGCACGATTGCCCCAACGCACCTCAACAAGCGGCTCGCCGGAATCGAGAGGGGTTTTGTTGGCATTGCGGTTACAGGCAGTGAAGACAGCGAGACTACTGAGTAAAGCGGCAAAGAGAGTGACTCTTTTCATTTATTTGCTGTTGATTTTGCGGAGATAATAGGCACGCACATCCTTCCAATGGTAGTAAGGGGCGCGGTCAGTGGCAATGGGGAGCGTGGCCTCGTCTTCGTTGAGGAGCACCTTCACGAGGATGTCGGCATCACGGAGGTTGCCTTTGCGGGGTTTGTAGAAGATGAACTGCACATTGCAACCCATCGGGAAGATGTCATAGTTGTTCCATCCCCGGTCGTCGAGGTCTTCGAGATCGTCGATGGTCTGGCCGTAATGGTTGAGGTCGAGGAGACACACCAGCGGCATGACATCAACCTCATGGGCATAGCGCAGGGTGGCACCGGGGTGGGGTTTCGTCACACAGGTGTCGGCTGTGGAGATGATGTTTTTCAGCAGATTGACCTGCGTATAAGGGCCGGCAGAGTTGGTTTCGCGACTCGGACCATAGTACATATACCAGAACGCGTTGTTCATGAGCCAATAGTTGTAGACCTCTTCCTCGGCGAACAGGTCCCAGAGCGACAGACTTCGGCGCAGTTCGGTGCTCTGCACGTTGGATGCCAGCTTCAGGAGGGAGTTGCCCAGAGCCTTGTCGGTCATCGCACCCGTGTAGGCATCATCATTGAAGAGCACCCGCATGAGGTGGCTGTAGTCGGTGTGCCGGTCGTTGAACGCCTTGAGAGCCTCACGGGCTTCGGGGGTGTCGCGGCGCTTGGCGTAGTAGGATTTCTCATCGTTCATGTAGTACATGTCATGATAGCTCGCGTCGTGGCGGATACGGAGTTTGGGATTTAAGGCCACCAACTCTTGCAGGGCATTCTCCATTGAGAGGATGCAACGGATGACGATGGTCGATTTAGCGTCGATATCGGTCACGCCCTTGAACACTTCAGGAAAACGCTCAAACATGCGGCGGGCAATCTGATGGTGCTGCTCGGCGCCGAGAAGAGTCAGCTCTCCATCGCGTCCCATGGCCTCTTCGCGGATAAGCCGGAGCTTTTCCAAGGTCTCCTTGCCCTTGGACGTGAGTTTGCCGAGAGAGTCGGCATGGAGCAAAGCATAGTAGGGCTTGTCATAATCGCTGGTTCCAATGAGATAGCGGGAGCCATGACGGCCGTAGTGACTGATATAATAGGGTTCGTAACCCTTGGGGGCAGGCGTGAGGCTGTGTTGCGGACCACGGTAGGCCAGATAGTTGGAACCCGCCAGATTGATGTTTTCCCGGATTTGGTCGCGGGCCACCTGTGCACAGGAAGTCAGCCAGAGGGCTGCGAAACAAAGGGTGAGAAGGATTGTCTTTTTCATTTTTTCTTGAATATTCTACAAAAATAGAAAAACCCGAGGTCCTACCCAAGTGATTACGATATTTTAACTATTCCGGAGATGGGAGCACCCCCTCCCCCTCCCACCCTGTTCCGATCCACCATGGAAACAATGCAGGGCATCTGCCGATGATTCTGATTTTCACCTTGATATAAACCTAAAAAATACAAAATCGCACAAATAATCACATCGAAAAATTGGCAGATTCATTTTTTGGTAGTAATTTTGTATCAGTCTTATAAGAAAATATTTTTTATTCATTAATTATAAAAGGTAAAACGATGAAAATTGAAAAAGTACACGCTCGCGAGATTCTTGACTCTCGTGGCAATCCTACAGTGGAAGTTGAAGTAACGTTGGAGAATGGCGTAATGGGTCGTGCCAGTGTACCCTCTGGCGCCTCTACCGGCGAGAACGAGGCTCTCGAGCTCCGTGATGGCGACAAGGCTCGCTACGGTGGCAAGGGTGTTTTGAAGGCTGTAGAGAACGTAAACAACGTCATCGCTCCCGCCTTGAAGGGCTTCTGCGTGCTCGACCAGCGCAAGATCGACTATAAGATGCTCGAGATCGACGGTACTCCTACCAAGAGCAAGCTGGGTGCCAACGCCATCCTCGGCGTATCACTGGCTGTAGCCCAGACCGCTGCCAAGGCCCTCAACATTCCTCTCTACCGTTACATCGGTGGTGCAAACACCTATACCCTCCCCGTTCCTATGATGAACATCATCAACGGCGGTGCTCACTCTGACGCTCCTATCGCATTCCAGGAGTTCATGATTCGCCCCGTAGGCGCATCTTCTGAGAAGGAAGCTATCCGCATGGGTGCTGAGGTGTTCCACGCCCTGGCTAAGAACCTGAAGAAGCGCGGCCTCTCTACAGCCGTAGGCGATGAGGGTGGTTTCGCCCCCAACTTCGACGGCATCGAGGATGCTCTCGACACGATTATCGCTTCTATCAAGGACGCTGGCTACGAGCCGGGCAAGGACGTGAAGATCGCTATGGACTGCGCTGCCTCTGAGTTTGCAGTACAGGAGAACGGCGAGTGGTTCTACGACTATCGTCAGCTGAAGAGCGGTATGCCTAAGGACGTGAAGAACGGCAAGAAGCTCACCGCCGAGCAGCAGATTGCTTACCTCGAGGAACTCATCACCAAATATCCTATCGACTCTATCGAGGACGGCCTCGACGAGAACGACTGGGAGAACTGGGTGAAGCTCACCGCTAAGATTGGTGACCGCTGCCAGCTCGTAGGCGACGACCTGTTCGTGACCAACGTGAAGTTCCTGGAGAAGGGTATCAAGATGGGTGCTGCCAACTCTATCCTCATCAAGGTGAACCAGATCGGTTCGCTCACCGAGACTCTGGAGGCTATCGAGATGGCTCATCGTCACGGCTACACCACTGTTACATCACACCGTTCGGGTGAGACAGAGGACACTACGATTGCCGACATCGCCGTAGCTACCAACTCTGGCCAGATCAAGACCGGTTCTATGAGCCGCACAGACCGTATGGCCAAGTACAACCAGCTCATCCGTATCGAAGAGGAGCTTTGCTGCTCAGCTAAGTACGGCTACACCAAGCTGAAGTAATCCAAAAGGAATACACTAAGAATCCTTTATAACAAGGGGCGTGTCTCACATGAGATACGCCCCTTTCTTGTTGATAATACCACAAAGAGGAGGAGTCAATAAACGACTTTGTTGCCCCGGTGGATATAAACCTGACCTTTCAAAGGAGACATCACCTTGATGCCCTGAAGATTATAATAGGTGTTGGCAGTGACTACAGAAGAAGGTATGGCGGTCATCGACATGCCACGGATACCTGTCGAAATCATGTCGAACTGATAACCCAGTTCCTGTGCAAAGCCCACAGCATCACTCTTGAAACGCAGGAAACTGATGTCTGGCAGGCTGCCGTCGGCCTGTCGGGACAACAGCAACTGACCGGCATCGAGACTCTCAAAGTCGGTGTCGGCCACGCGGATGAACGTCGGCAGGAAGTTATTGTTCTCCAAGGTGCACTCCGTGGTCGAGATGTTGGTGTAGTTGCCCGCCTTGCCCTGATAGCTCATGTTGTTGCGCACGAGGTGGGCATAGCCCGGCACATCGGTGGCATCGTCCCACGATTTCTGGTTGACGAGGTTGAAATTGTATTTTCTGTTGGCGTAAGCCGAGTTGTTCACCCAGTCGTTGCCGCCCAGATGGTGGTTGGCATAGAACCCGTTGGCCTTGTTGTCCCACGCGATGCAGTTGGAAATGGTGTGGCGGGGTGCATCAAACGAGGCGCTCTGCACCTGTGCACCAAAACCACCGGCCTTGAAACCGTTGCCGTCGCCACGGCTCACAAGGTTGGCATCAAACCCGTTTTGCCACGCCCAGCAGTGATCAAACGTCACGGGAGCATAGCAGTTGATGAGGTCGAAGCCATCGTCGGAGTTGCGCCACGCCCTGCAGCCACGAAACACATTGCCCGTATATTCGGCCGCCACATGGCAACCGAAGCCGTCGCTGTTGCCGCCCTGTCCGCTCTCAGACACAGAGTCGTAGTTGTTATAGGCATCACAATTGAGGATGAGGTTGTCGTGACCACGCGTTATATACACGCCGATAGACATGCCGTCGTGGATGCGCACGTCTTCGATGGTGTTGTAGCCGCAGTTTTGTCGGATGCTGATGCCCTCGCTCTGGGTGTGGGTGGTGATGGTGACCTGCACGCCCACGATGTCAAATCCCTTGAGGTGCAGGTAGTTGCCCTCGATGTAAAACGCACTGACGCGCTTGCCTGCAGGCTTCACCTGAGAGAAATCGAACACCGGCCGCTCGTCGCCGGGATAGGCGAAATAGCAGAAGTTGCGCGTTGCCGTACCGCTTTTCGACAGGTCGAACACGGCGGCATAGAGGTTGTTCTCCTTGTAAGCCATCACTTGGTCGGTGGTCACGACATATCGTCCGCCTCTGATCCAGATGGTGTCGCGCAGAATACCTATCTGCCGTGAGATGGCTTTGGGTAGTGTGGCGTAGGGCTTCTCCATCGAACCGTCGCCCGTGGTGTCGTTGCCCTCGGGCGAGATGAATACGTGTCCTGCCTGCATGGTGATTGCGACAGCCAGCATCAGGATCGTCATCAAAGTTTTCTTCATATTGATATTTCGTTTTGTTTTTAAGTTTTTGTTTCATGTATGCGAGCCATTGGTGATTGCATGCAATTATTCTATTCCTTGTTTGCAATTATTCTATTCTTTGCTTGCAATTATTCTATTCTTTGCCTGCAATAAATATCTTCCTTGCTTGCAATTATTCTATTCCTTGCTTGCAATATCTATCTTCTTTGCTTGCAATTATTCTATTCCTTGCTCGCAATTATTCTGTTCCTTGCCTGCAATATATATCTTCTTTGCTTGCAAAGTTACATAAATCCCCCCAACCCTTGCAAGCAAAATCGTACGAAATTCTGTGGTTTTGTGATTAAGTTCCATTCGACTTGCGTTTCGATAGCAACCGCGCGACGATTATTATCGAATGGCCCCGCGGTTACAATCGAATCGCAAACCGGCATCATTTTTATCCTTAAAGACTCATTTTATCACTATGAAATATCGTGTGCTCTGTAGGGGCATGCCCCGTGCATGCCCGCACCGCCGGATGGCATACTATTATCATTATAATAACAACCCCCAAACACATCACTCCCCTCCCTTCGGGGGAGGGGTCGGGGGAGAGGCTGGAAGGATGAGGATGAT
>JAEAMQ010000069.1 GCA_016901395.1 Prevotella sp.
CTGGCGTTTCTTTTGTCATAACTCGAACAATACTTTTATCATTATGTTCAGAACATGATGTCACTGTGTTCCAAAGTAAATCGGGGTGGCATGTCTGTCATTTTGAAACGCTGGCGTTTCTTTTGTCATAGCTTGAATAATAATTTTGTCATTATGTTCAAAACATTATGTCATTGTGTTCTAAAAAGAACAGCCTGCATACTTACCCCATAAGACAGAATATAAAGTCATTATAGTAAAACAAGCCACTACCCACCTGTCCCATTTAGCGAAAAGCAAATTAATAGATCCAAGAGCCACCCATCATTGCAAGATAAGTACACATAAAAACAAGTTTACCGCACAACGTCAAATGACGATTGTGCGGTAAATCAAGATATTTTCATCCGGCGAGCAACATCTCTCATCTACCTCAAGAGTCAAGAGAGGTTTCCCGGTAACAGTCAGATTTAGAACAGTTTGGCAGGATACGTACCTTCATCTATGAGGCTCTGAATCTTAGCCACAACACTGGGGCGGTCGGCTGCATAGGTCACACCAAACCACTTGCTGGTGGTGTCGAGCACCTTCACGGTAGCGGTATTGTCGTTGATGAGTTTGTTCACCATGAGAGGAATGAAGAACTCAGCCTTCTTATTTTCCATGTTCTTCGGGTCGGCCAGGAATGTCTTGAAATAGTCCTCGCTGTAATCGAAGTAGTCGGGCGTGAAGCCCCACACATTCATCGACACCGGCGTGTTGTCGGCCACTGTCACCCACTCGCCGTTCTCGTCCTTATACTGGATGTCCTGACCATGGCGTTCAATCTCTGTGCGCTCCACTACGGTAGTGAGGTTCTCGTTGTTGTCCTTGGAACAGATGCCACGAGCCACTGTGCCGTTCTCGCTCAGTGTGTTGCCTACGCGGAAACCTACCATCGCGTAGCTATTCTTACTGCCTTCGGGAAGATCGGCGAGGAACTTGCCAATAACCTTGAAGCAATCGCGATTGTAGAAGTCGTCACAGTTGATGACACAGAACGGTTCCTTGATTACGTCCTTAGCCATCAGCACTGCATGATTGGTGCCCCATGGCTTTTCACGACCTTCGGGCACGGAGAAGCCCTCGGGCAGTGCGTCAAGACTCTGAAACACTAACTCGGCAGGGATATGTCCCTCATACTTGGAGAGCACCTGCTCACGGAACTGTGCCTCAAAATCCTTACGAATAACGAATACGATTTTGCCAAATCCGGCCTGAATAGCGTCATAGATAGAATAGTCCATGATGGTCTCACCGTTGGGACCCAGACCGTCCAACTGCTTCAGACCGCCGTAACGGCTGCCCATACCTGCAGCAAGGAGTAAAAGTGTTGGTTTCATTTTGTAAGATTGTATTATGTAATGAATAATTTCTCTGTCTGCAAAGGTACTAAAAAACTGAGAGGGAAGGTCAGCAGAAAGGTAAAAAATAAAAAAAAATTGGTTCATTTCCTTTTCTATTGACCTTAATCTCTGCCAGTCCCACAAGGGTATGCCATACGTCCAGCCCTTGAAGGGGCTTAGGAAAGAGCCTGTTTCAGAATGGGTATCCCACAGCAAAATGAATGCTCTGGCTGTCGCCAAAAGAATCCATGTTGTAGAATCCGGACTTGTAAGGCACATGGATACCGATGCCCCAGTCTACACGGATGACGAGGAAATCGAGGTCGTAGCGCAGTCCGATGCCTGTACCGAGAGCCATCTCCTTAGGTACGTCCTTGAGTTTGAAGGTGCTTCCCGTGCGATAGCTTCCATGCATCTCCCAAACGTTTCCAGCATCGAGAAACAAGGCTCCATAGAGGTTTCCAAAGAGACGAGGACGATATTCGAGGTTGGCCAGTATCTTGATATCACCCGTTTGGTCAAGATAATAAATGTAGGCCGACTCGGGATCGTGGTAGCTGCCGGGACCAATAAAACGGGCAGTGAAAGCGCGGATGCTGTTGGCACCACCCACATAGAACTGTTCGCTGTAAGGAGCAGCCGACGAGTTGCCATAGCTCCAGGCCACACCGCCACCGAGATGGGCCACAAGAGTGCTGTGCTCGGAGAGTCGCCAGGTCTTCACAAACTCTGTTTCGAGCTTGAGAAACTGGACATAGGGGTTGCGGAACATGCGTTTGTCTTTTTCGCCCCACTTCTTACCTGCTGCCATGTAGCCCAAGGAGAGGATGTTGCCTGCCTCGCTCACCGTGGTCTGCCACCAGATGGGGTTGCGGTATGTGGTAGGGCTCGTGTAGGTATAGACATACTGCATCTTGGGGATGAACTGGTCACGCATGGTATAGAACAGATAGGGATTGAGCTCCATGATAGAGTCGAACGCATGGGTCGAGCTGCGCATGTATTCGAATGAGAAAATCAATGGACTAAATTGGTGGCGGCTGGTGGCCGATGTCTGCACGTTATAGGTCCATTCGCCCGACACAATATGACGTTTAAAGTAATTGGCCCGACTGATGATATCAGACGAAACCTTGAGCGTGGTCGTTGGGGTGGAGAAGAAATTGTTGCGAAGGGACCGACGACGCAGGCGCTGCCGGAAAGTACTGGCAAAGGGAATGACGAGACGAGGATACTGTAAAGACACGTCGAAACCATACTCATAGCTGTTGAACCGCGACTTGGTGCCCTCGGCCTTGTGACCAGTCTGCCATTCGTAACTGCCGCGCAGATTGATGTCGAGCAGCTCTCCACCGCGGAAAGCATTGCGCTTGGTCAGTCCGACGACGATTCCCGGGCCAAACCGGTTGCTGGTCTTTCCGGTGAGGTTTCCTTCGACATAGAAATCGTAGGGCTTATCAAAGACACAATTAAGGCGCAGGTCAAGCGTGTCATTTAAGCCGGTTGTATCACGCGGAGTGAAGTTGAAGTCGACAAGGCTGAACAGGCCGGAGCTGGTCAGACGGTTGACACTCTCTTCATGGTCGGCATAGCTGTAGGCCTGCCGATGTCGCAGACGAAGTGCATTTCCGATGACAGAAGCCCGCACAGGGGAATGCTTGCCGTTATAATGGATGGTCATGCGTCGACGTCTGACAGAGTCTTGCAATGTCTCCATATACTGTTTGCGCATATCTACATCAATGGTTCCGATATACCATTTACGTTTAGCCATCTCCGGAATGTTACCAGCCTGTTGGAATTTCAGCAACACCTTGCCGGGAACTGAGACTGTATCGGCCAAATAAGAAGCGTAGGCCGGCTGATAATAATAGTAACCGTTATTGCGCAACAAGACATTGATACGGGCACGTTCGGCCTCTAATGTGGAAACATCAAAGGCATCGCCATTTTTGATTTTAGCCTCTGTCTTCGTGGCATTTATCAGGCTGTCGGCTGCTAACGGGAAATAGAGATAACGCAGACTGTCTATGGTAAAGAGATGTCCCATGTTGATCTGGTAACCTATTTTGGCCTTTTTAGGGTTTTTCTGAGTTAATATCTCATGGGTGACGTTGCCTCTGAAATAGCCATGTGCACGCAAGACCTCCTTGGCCACCGATGCCCTCAGCTCCGGATTGACCCAACTCATGAGGATGGGCTTCGAACCAAATGAGTTGAGCAACCACTTTCCGATACCGTCTTTGCTCCCCGCAAACTCATTCCATATCCACAGACCGATAGGGAATGGTGACCTAATGCTGCTGCTACCAAAGAGTGACGCGTTGGGAGCCGTGGCCAAAGCTGCCTCCAGCTCCACTTGGGTGGCCGTAAAATGCTCGCCTTTCTCAGGTGCATTGTATTTGATTTTATCCAAACCAATGTACAACTGGTCGCCATCGGGAATGCTCTTTGTAGATGAGCATCCGGCCAAAAGTAACAGCAGAACGCTGTATATCAGTAGGTTTACTTTCATTTCTCTATCGTTGCATTTTTAGAAGAGTCGGTCGGAAGTGACGGGAAATCACTTTCGTTTCTGCTGAAACGGAAAATATCCTTGAGGCTGTTGAGCTTGCGTTTCCATACAAATCCACCTCCGAACTTGCTTACCGTACCTTCGAGCCAATCGTAGTTATCGCGCTCATAGAATACATTGAGATATTTATTGGATGTGGGACTCAAGCGGTATTCCAGCGTTACATTGTCAAAGAAGGTTTCATTCTGAGTGGCGGCATCAACGCCCGATGACAGTTTGCCACCGATGGATACCTTCAAACGGTTGTTCCAGAATCGTTTGGCAAACTTAAAAGAATAGTCAGTGTGGATTGCACCACTATTGTTGATAGAGTTGTCGACTCCAATGCTGACATCCAATGATCGCAGGGCCTTATTTGATATCTGATTGATCTGACTGTTGAGGAAAGCGCTCAGGGCAGAGTTCATGGTAAAGCCCTTGGTGTTGCCATCGGCAAGATACATACCTGTAGTGAGCATGGTCACCGCTATCTTGCCACGTTCTTCTTTAGACATGACCTGCAACTGATTGTGGATAGTCATGTCTTCCGGAGCGTCGATGACAAACTCCAGCCCCATGTCGTTCAAGGTTTTGGTCACTACCACACCACAATTGAAGAGCACAAGCCGGCTATCATTGGTGTCGCTGCCAATGGTTGCTGTGGTTTCCTCGGTAGCCCTGATATTCAGACGCGGATTCATAGGGTCACCCCGGAAATCGAGATAGCTACCGTCCTGAATAGTAAAGGTCTTCAGAGGTATGACAGGAAGAGAATATTTCATCTCTCCACTGCCTATGGTATAGCGTCCGGTGAGACGCATATTGTCTACCGTATTGTATTGCAATCGCATGTCTCCACCACCAATAATATCAATGTAATTGGAGTGATCAGCATTGAGATAGCAGTCGACATGGGCGCCTTCGTCAATGTTTATCGACAAATCCATATTGAGACCGGTGAGCGGCGGACGGTTGATAATCTGCTCTGTGGTGTCTTTGAAATCAACAAAATCCACCAAACCTTCCAGCTGGTTGTCTGTGGAAAGGGGCGAATCCTTGAGATTGTATTTCAGATCTGTGGACCCTAACACATCCAACCGACCCCGCATCTTCAGATTATCAAGCATACCGGTCATCGTTCCAAGGAAATTGACATAGGCAGTTCCATAAGCATCCGAACGACCATTCTCCTTGGAATCTATCAGAAGATAGTTTTGAGCACGCATCCTGACATTCATGTTCATACGATCCAGGTCGGAGAAATCGAAGTAACCCTGCACATTAAGCGGGCTGTCATTGTGGGCAAAAACTTCGAAATTTTCGAAAAGAAGACGACTGTTTTTGATAGTAACAGGGTCATTGGCAAATCTCAATTCCACTCCATACGGCTCACTGTACATATAAGTAGAGTCAAGATAGACCTCACCATTCACGTCGGGGCGCGACAGAGAACCTTTGATTGCCAGTGATCCTTCAGCATAACCCTTGAAGCCAATGAGCCTGTCAGGGATGAAACCATTGGCCAGATCAACCGGCAAACGGTCCATGTCGAGGTTGGCATCAATTATACCCTTGCCCTTGGAAAGATAGGTTCCGCTCAACACACCCACCTCTCGACCATCACGAATGAGCGTACCATCAACATAATGCCCGCCGTCGGAACGGGGCATATAAGTAAACTCGGAACCTATATTGCCCATTGGACTACCTTCATAAACCATATTATCGATATTGACCGAAGATGACACCGACAGGTCTTTTGTAGTCTGTATCAAATGGAAGTCACCGTTTAGGATACCACTTATATCGGGCGTGTAAGGAATCATAGCCAGAGCGTCACCAAGGTTGAACTGGTGCATGCTGACCGTGACATCCTGCAAAGCCTCTGTATTCTCATCATTGGTGAATATCTGCACGCCCATTCCGTCGGCTGCTTTTAATATCATATTGGCACTGATACGCCGATCGTCACCCATGAAGATGTAATTGCTATCGTTGACAGAGAATTGCTTGTAGCCCAAAACAGGATTATCTCCAAAAAGATGCACCCGTATACCATTCTGCTCCATCGACCCTTGCAGAGCTAAACGCACACCCAACTTGTCGTTCCAGTCATAGATGCGGGTCTTGAGATAAGTGCCACGCTCATTAATAGAGCCATCGAACAAAGCATTGAAAATATATTTGGGATTGTCCTTTCCATTCTGGAATTGAGCAAAATAGGTCATGGTAGAATCATCGGATGACACACGGAAACGTATGGTATCTATCTGGAAACTATCGACAACCAAGGAGTCTATCTGGAGATTTCCGTTTAATCCATGTATCGGCGACGATGCCATGTCCATGAAGATATTATCCAACTGATAGCCATATCTTCCGAGAATACGACTTACAATATTGTCTTTGCCTGACACGAGGTATATGCGGGCATTGGGAAGTCGGGTGCGCAGACGCACCTGATCGATATATTTGTTCTTGAGCTGACTCTGCAGTTCTTCGACAAAGCGGTTGCTACTGTTCAGCAAATGCTCGTAACCGCCAGACGCATCCATATTTAAATGAAAATCCGAGCAATCTACAATGGCATGCGTGGTGTCGCGCGAAGTCAGTACGTCTACATCAATATCCTCCGGACGATATACCTTACCCTTCTCTCGAATAGTGATATCTGACAGGGTGCCACGTAGCTGATGATACTGTTTCATGTCGGAGACCATATCGACATGGGTACACATCGAAAGGGTAAGCGGCTCGTCTGTCAGTCGAAGATTATACAAATCGATATGCGTCAAGTCGCCCGACAAAGTGGCCTGAAGTTTTTTTCCAGTTGTGAGAGCATCTACGTTGAACTTGCCTTTCAAAAACGCATTGCGGCTGTCAACATCGGCAATGATGTGCCCATTGCGTATGATGGCGTTGGCATTGATATGGTCTAAGTTGTACTGCCCATAAGAAAAACGAGTAATCTGAGCATTAGCTACAAGCTGAGTGCGCGGAGACATAAAGTCGGTTCCCACTCCATGAGCATCGATTTCACCCGTAAACGGATGCAACTGCATGTGGGGAAGGAAATGCTGCACAGGCAGACCACGGGCAGACAGTTTTGCGTTATAAGCCATTTTATCAGCGTCTAACGCAGCATGTCCACGCACGGAGCCACCGCCTTCGGTCGCCCTAAAGGTGCTGGCATACTGATTTCCGTTGACCTTGATATTGCCGTCAAAACCTATTCCTTTGGGAATACGTATGGTCTGTCGTGTGGTTTTGTCAAGCATGGAGGTCACGAAGTTCAGATCCTGGGTCTTGGCATCGATGTCTAAATCAGCTTTAAGATGCTTGGTGTCGGTGAGATTTTCGGCAAATCCATTGGCTTTCACCTTGAAAGACCCTGGCAATGTGAGATTTAAGTCCTTGATACGAGCCTTCTGCAAGTTGCCTCTCACCTCACCCACCATCACCAACGGCTTGTTGGGCCAGCTACGAACCAACTGGGATGGCATGTTCTTGCCAACAATAGTCATCAGGTCTTGCTTGCCAATCTGTCCCTTTATATTGGCCATAAACTTGCCAGGCACACTGTCGGCAAAGGCATTCATATCCATGTCATAGTCCAGAACAAGGTTGGTTCCAGCCTTTGTACGGAGCTGCATGTCGGGCAAAGCAAGCTTCGTGCTATCCATCGAGAAAGTACCTTTCAGACTGTTTACCGCAAGCCCGCTCTTCTCGTTGAACGTGCATTCCCTGATTTTCACATCGAGTTTGGAGTCACAATAGTAGAAGGAGTCGGCCTTCAGCGACAACTCATTGAGTGCCAGATGGCTGTAGTCGAGCCCCTCAACCTTAGGCTCAAAGTTGCGGTCATACTTCAAACGACCATTGTTCCAGTCGAGATGTCGTACCTGATACAGTCCCTTATATAAGTCCAGATAAGCCCCTTGCCCCTCAGTTTGTCCCAGATAGGCATTGACTGAAAGCGTGTCTCCGGGTAGATGGAGTGTAAAATCGGTGTTTTTCACCTTGAGTTTGGCCAGTTTCACCTTCCAGAAGTTCTTGCTGGGGGTGGTATCGGGCGGCACAGTGTCGCTGAGCTCAATGCTCAATCGTGCATCGCTGAGCATGGCATTGTCTACGTTGACCACTTCCTTGCCCAAATCAATGCCATGTGCCTGTAAGTCGAGATGCCCCACCTTGCCCTTGATACGAGCCGTATGGATGAAGTTAACTGTATTAACATTCATCCTGTCAAAGGACAATTGGTCAATCATCACCTGCTTCTTGAACAGAGGCAGGAGCTGCACATCGGCCACAACATGACCAATGTCGGCTACAGTATCAGTAACATTTTTAAGGGAATCGTTGGGCTGAAGCACTTTCACTTCGTCTAAAGCCAAATCAAGCGGGAACTCCAAACTGACATGACCGACACTAATATCCATCCCCATTTTCTCTGAAGCATAGGAAGTCACCTGCTTTACCGCCCATCGTTGAAAAGGAGGGAAATAAAACAGTAACGTCAATATAATAAACAGGAGAATCGGAATCGAAACAGCGATACCGCCCCATTTCAGATACTTACTCATGGCACCGGTCTAAGTGTATGTAGTGCAAAGTAAATAAAAAAATAGGAATAATTACCCGAAAAAAGAAAGAAAATCCGCAGAAAGCCTATTTTTTCACCGTTTCACTAATATCTTGCCACAATGGTTCTTCGGGCAAAGGAGATTCGATCTTGATCAATTCCTTGGAGACAGGATGCACAAATTCCACACGATGAGACAGCAACGAGATACTGCCATCAGGATTGCTACGCTTCGCACCATACTTCAAATCCCCCTTGATGGGGCATCCCATCTGGGCCAGCTGACACCGGATTTGGTGATGGCGACCGGTGAGAAGCTGCACTTCCAACAAGCAATAGTTGTCGCTCTGGCCTATCAACTGATAGTTCAGCTCGGCCAATTTGGAGTTGGGCACCTCATGATCGTAGGCATAACTCTTATTTTGCTTCTCATTGCGCACCAACCAATGGCGCAATGTCCCCATAGGCAGCTGGGGTACATTCTTGGTGATGGCCCAGTAAGTCTTATGGATATCACCCTTGCGGAACATCTCGTTCAGGCGGGGAAGGGCCTTGCTTGTGCGAGCAAAGACAACGAGACCAGCAACAGGACGGTCCAGGCGATGCACCACCCCGAGAAACACATTGCCCGGCTTGTGATACTTCTCCTTGATATAAGCCTTCACCGTTTCAGAAAGGGGGACATCGCCAGTCTTGTCGCCCTGGACGATCTCCCCACTCTCCTTGTATACGATGATCAGGTGATTGTCTTCATATACGACCTTCATCCTAACCTTATTCTCTTTTTTACATGTTCATGCCACCGTCAACCTGTATTACCTGACCAGTAACATAGCTTGACATATCCGATGCTAAGAAGGTGGCTACATTAGCAATATCCTCCACCTGACCAGCACGGCGCAAAGGAATATTATCAATCCATTGCTTGCGAATATCATCGGGGAGAGCCTGAGTCATGGCCGTATCAATAAAGCCAGGGGCGATGGCATTGGCACGAACCCCACGACGACCAATCTCCTGCCCAATACTCTTAGCCAATGCTATGAGTCCAGCCTTAGACGCAGCATAGTTGCTCTGGCCGGCATTGCCATGAACACCTACCACAGATGACATGTTGATGATGGAACCACCCTTCTGGTGCATCATGATTGGCGTGCAAGCGTGAATAAAATTGAATGCACTCTTCAAGTTCACATTGATGACTGCATCCCACATCTGTTCCGTCATTTTCAGCATCAATGTGTCCTTGGTGATACCTGCATTATTAACCAGAATATCGATTGAGCCAAAGTCTGCCTTCACCTGATTTACAACTTCTTCAGTCTGGGCGAAGTCTGCGGCATTACTACCGTACCCTTTTGCCTTGACACCTTTTGCAGCAATCTCACGCTCTGTCTCCAGACCGCCATGCTCCTCGTCGATAACGAGGTCGGTAAAAGCGATGTTGGCGCCTTCCTCGGCAAACTTCAAGGCTATAGCCTTACCAATACCACGAGCAGCTCCTGTAATCAGTGCTGTTTTCCCTGTTAATAATCCCATTTTGTTAATTCTATTAATTAAATGATAAAATATTTTATTCTGAATAATATAGTGTAAATTACTTAACAAGTCCCCTTTTATTACCCAAAGCACCGTAGACAACCTTGGCTACAAGAGGTTTACTGGTCTCTTCGGTTAATCCATGTCTAAGTCTTCCATAAATAAACGGGACTTCTAACCCCTTTATACAATAATGTGTAATGTCTGCAACAAGCTCAACGTCATCAATATCAAATTCGCCGTCAGCCTTGCCTTCCGCATATACCTTCCGGAACAATTCAATTTCATCCTCGTCAAAATTTTTTCTGACTTTTTCCACCGTCCAGATATTTCTGAAGAATTCAGCCCTAAGGTTTCCGTTCCTTACAACGGTCTCCTTTATCATACTTAGATGGGTGTAAATAAGCTCAATGATTTTATCCTGAGGATGAATATTCTTAGCCGCAACCTCATCAAGTTTGTCGCTCAAACGCTCCAATTCTGACTCTATCACGGCATAGTACACATCCTCTTTTCTGCTGAAATAGGTATAAAGTGTACGACGTCCCTTGCCCGAAGCCATGGCAATATCATTCATTGTCGTAGCAGCAACACCATTCTTGGCAAACAATTGGCGGGCGACATCTACTAACTTCTGTCTCGTCTTAGAAATTGACATGTATAAATAAAATTCAAACTCAATATTCGTGCAAAATTAAATTGCACACCAATTATATATGTGTGCAAATTTATCGTTTTTCCTTGAAACAAACAAACTTCCACCCTAAAAACTCACTGAAACATTAAAAAAAGGAAAATAATTGAAGAAATATTTGGTATTACAATATAAAAGCAGTACCTTTGCACTCGCAAACAAGAACATAGGGTAACACCTAATAAAAAGTTTGAAAAATCAATATCGCGGAGTGGAGCAGTTGGTAGCTCGCCAGGCTCATAACCTGGAGGTCGCATGTTCGAGTCCTGCCTCCGCAACTGAGACGCTCAGATGCCCAATAAATAAAGGCTTCTGAGCGTTTTTCTATTTGAGGGGCAGACAATATTCCGGCTCACTTAATAATTAGAGAGAACTGGAGCGTAATCTGGGGGGAAGGAATGGCTATGAGAAGATGTTTGAGTTATACTACAGGGTTCTTTCTCAGGACCGTAAGTCAAAAGATAAAGTCTATTCTCTGCACGAACCAGACGTGGTTTGTATCAGCAAAGGTAAGGAACACAAGAAATACGAGTTTGGTAATAAGGTATCCATTCTTCGCTCATGGTCAGGAATTATTCTTGGTGCATGCTCTTTCAGGAATGAATACGATGGGCATACCATACAAAAGACGTTAGAACAAACCCAAAGGATGACAGGGAAACATATTAACAACCACTAGTGTCCGGTAAAAAATTGAGGGTTATCAAAAAGGCTAGTTTCGATGACACTTTGATCACTTGGCTTAACCAGCTTCTCTGCCCTCTCAAAGAGACTATGTAAATTAATTTTCTCAAACAT
>JAEAMQ010000005.1 GCA_016901395.1 Prevotella sp.
GTTTGAGAAAATTAATTTACATAGTCTCTTTGAGAGGGCAGAGAAGCTGGTTAAGCCAAGTGATCAAAGTGTCATCGAAACTAGCCTTTTTGATAACCCTCAATTTTTTACCGGACACTAGTGATTCCGCATCATTGTGTTGATCAAGAAAAGCTAAAGAAATGGGGGATTTTGACTCTGGGAAAACATTTACTTTGTCTGCATTCACACCATTGTCTCTGAGAAACGATATAACATTTCGCCCAACCCGGTCGTTACCAGCCTCACTGATAAATGTGCAGTCTATGCCTGAACGCCCCAAAGAGATAAGCGCATTGAATGCAGAACCACCGGGATAAGCACCGATGGGTTGCTCATCTTTGAATATGATGTCGAGAACTGTCTCGCCAATTCCTATAACTTTTCGCATGTTATGAGAGTGATTGTTTCGTGCAAAGATATCATTTTTTGGCAAAACGATATAACTTATTGACGAAAATTTGTCGGTTCTTGTTTTTTTCCGTATTTTTGCATTGTTACCAAGATCCGAGGTGAAACCACCATTAACACTAAAATCATATTTATGAATTCAAGCTTAGGTAAATTTGTGGGAGCGTTGTTCCTAATCCTTCTTGCCTTGATATTGGTTAATGATAAAGCTACGACCACAAAGGCCGGAGTCAACCATCATGAGCCCAATGAGATGATGATGTTGAGCGATGATGGCTTATACAACAATGACCTTCAGTCTGAATTCGATAATACACAAACCAAATTCAAAGGAGCCGGTGCAAAAGGCTCTACCAACAGCATGTATAAAGAACTGAAAGGGTTTAATCCTAAGGTACACTGATACGTTAATGAACTATTCCACCACAACTCTTTCCAACGGGCTTCGTGTCATACACTTGCCCTCGTCTTCTCCCGTAGTCTACTGCGGGTATCAAATTGGTGTGGGGTCACGTGACGAAATTGAGGGCGAAGAAGGTTTGGCCCACTTCTGCGAGCACGTCACCTTCAAGGGAACCGAGCGCCGACGTGCGTGGAATATCCTGAATTGCCTGGAGAGTGTGGGCGGCGATCTCAATGCCTACACCAACAAGGAAGATACCACCTATTATGCCGCGATATTGAAGGAACACGTGGGTAGGGCCATCGAGCTGCTCACTGACATCGTGTTTCATTCCACCTATCCGCAGTCGGAGATTGACAAGGAGGTGGAAGTGATCTGCGACGAGATAGAGAGTTACAATGACTCTCCGGCCGAACTTATCTACGACGACTTTGAGAATATCATCTTCCACGGGCATCCTTTAGGCCACAACATCCTCGGAACGGCTGACAATGTGCGCCGATTCTCCACGGAAAAAGCCTTGGAATTCACCCGCAAATACTACCGTCCAGACAATGCCATCTTCTTTGTCTATGGCGATGTGGATTTCAAAAAGGTAGTGAGGTGGCTGTCTGCCCAGCACGATCTCTCCCCTGTTCCGTCTACTGAAGACAAGGAAAGCCAACCGGCAGAAGACATGGGACAAGGCGTGGAGGCAGGCATGGAAGATCAGACTGGCCAGGAAATCATCCTCTCCAAGGGCACCCATCAGGCCCATGTAATGGTGGGCGCACGTGCCTACGATATCCAGAGCGACCGCCGCATTCCCCTTTACCTACTTAACAATATTCTCGGCGGACCGGGAATGAATGCCCGACTCAACATCGTCCTGCGCGAACACCGTGGACTGGTCTACACCGTAGAGAGTTCGATGGTGAGTTATGGCGACACAGGAATATGGTCCATCTACTTTGGTTGCGACCCCAAAGACGTGAAACGCTGCCTTCGCTTAGTGCGACGAGAACTCGACCGTTTCATGCAGAAGCCCATTAGCGAAACCCGACTACGTGCCGCCAAGAAACAAATCAAAGGTCAGATTGGTGTGGCCTGCGACAACAGGGAGAACTTTGCCCTGGACTTTGGCAAGAGTTTCCTACACTATGGTTGGGAGAAAGATGTCAACCATCTCTTTCAGAACATCGATGCCGTGACTGCCGAAGACCTTCAAAAGGTGGCACAGGAGATTTTTGCCGAGGAGAAGATTACGACATTAATCTACAGTTAGCTCCTCCACTTCATGCTCTCATCCGATTTTTCCTTCTCCTCTCTACCGCAGGAGAGGTAATTTTTTCATCCGCTATTTTTTAATCTGCGAGCATATCGCACTTTCGTAAATCGTAAACAATATGACATTACAAGAAATTCTCGAACATCGCAGGGCCGTCCGTAAATATGACCCAGCCCAACCTCTCGACGACGAAAAAGTGAAAGAGTGTATCCGTTTAGCTACACTTGCGCCGACAAGTTCAAATCTTCAGCTATGGGAAAGTTACCAAGTGACCAATCCCGACGCTTTAAAAAAGCTGGCATACGCCTGTCTTGACCAGAGCAGTGCACGGACAGCACAGCAGATTGTGGTCTTCGTAACCCGTCAGGACCGTCATCGCGCCCACTCCAAGGAGGTGTTGAGGGCTGGCATCGACGACATTTTGAAGAATAGTCCCAAAGACCGACAGGAGCATCGCATTGGGTTGCAGAAACTCTATTACACCCGACTGATGCCCATACAATACACCCGTTTCTTTGGTCTAAAAGGCCTATTGACGAAATTAATGGTTCAGACCATTGGACTCTTCCGTCCCATCGTGCGTCAGGTTTCGGAGTCAGAGGTCAATACGGTGGTTCACAAGAGTTGTGCGTTGGCGGCCCAGACGTTTATGTTGGCCATGAGCGAGCAGGGCTACGACACTTGTCCGTTAGAAGGATTCGACAGCCTTCGGGTGAAGCGTGCGCTCCATCTGCCTTACAATTGTGAGATCAACATGGTCATTACCTGCGGCATCCGTGTGCCGTCAGGCGTGCGTGGCGACCGCTTCCGGTTGCCCTTCGAGGAAATGTACCACAAGGTAAGTTAGCAATGACGAGTGTGGATTGATGAATGGGCAATGTATTCATTCGTCATTCCACACTCCACATTCCTAATTCAAGTTATAGGTGTGGACGCTTACACCTTGTGCTGAGGGCAGATAATTGATGCCCCACCAGCACATTTGCAGGAAAACGAAGTTGACAATCAGTATCCACAGGGCCAGCCGGATATGTGTCTGGGGACGCTGGCGCAGGTGGATATACACCAGATAAGCCAGCCAGGTGGCCGCGGCCCAAGTCTCCTTCGGGTCCCACGCCCAATAAGTGCCCCACGCTTCTTTGGCCCATAGTGCGCCAAAGAGCATGCCGATGCTGAGAAACGCCCATCCCACATACACCAGATTGTCGGTGATTTCCATCTCTTTCTCGTTAATGACCGCACTCTTTTTGAAGCAAAGCAGGTAGACCGCCATCACGAATGCCGCACCCAACAGGGCGTAGGCAAACATGTAAACGATGACATGTGGAGCAAACCAAGGACTTTGCAAGGCTGGCATAAGGGTCTTGGAGTGTATCTCCGGCTTCAGAATGTTCACACCGATGAATACCGCACTCAACACGGTGGAGAACGTCAGAATCCACTTATAACGCCAGCGCGAGTAGACGATGAGTCCCGCCAGCGGCAGAAAGAAACTGTACCACAGGCGCGTCTCACCCATCGTGCGGAGCGGCGGACGACCGAGGCTAATCCACAATCCGACGATATACACGAAAAACACGACCAGTCCCACGAAGGTGGTGAGCTGTGCCACACGGGGCCTTTCCTTCCAAGAGGCCCGCGCACCGGCTATCCAAAACAGCAAAGCAATAACTGCAAATATAATAAAATTTCCCCAATTCATTTCTTTTTCCTCCCTGCAAAAACAAACATGAATATCGCTCCGAACAACAAAAGGTAGATGCCCGCATAGACGGCAGGCAACCATGGATCGGTGACGAGTTCGAAAACGCTCATATCACTCCACTTCCCCATCTGCTCGTTGTAACTCAACTGATAGATCTTCCAGCCCGCAATGCTGTAGGGATGGTTCACTTCCACGGTCGTCTCCACGTTCTCGCCGTCCTTCGTCAACACCTGAATCCTGGAGGCATAACGGCGTGGTTCGCGCTGCGGCATGGCCAAAGTGTGGTGGGCATCGAGCCTCAATCCCTCATAAGGAAACATGTAGCTGCCACAGGTCACCCATCCCCGGCGCACGGTGTTGCCCTTTTTCGCCACGACTTCCACGACGTAGGCCGACCCCGGTTTGTCCCAGGCGACATAGCCTCCCTTGTTGAGCACCAGGCCGAGGGAGTCCATTTTCATCATCGACATCATCTCCGCAGGCATGTTGTCGCGCATCATCGACAGGGAGACGGGCACGCCGTCGGGCAATGATTTCACCACGCTGATGGTCCACCCCAACAGGTTTTCCGACTTGATTCCATCCTCCAGATGCAGTTCCGCGGGCTTCTTCGCCTCAGGAAGGGGTACGCCTTTCTCGTCGATGATGACCAGTTTCGGGGCGTATTCATCAATGCTGAACTGCTGCAACTCTATGGCAAGGGGCAGCTCGTGCATGTTCTGCGCATCGTCAATCCCACGCCATTCGGGTTTGCCCTGCGTGCAATACATCTTCAGTTTCTGCATGTCGGCACTGCCCAACGTGCCGCAAGTGAGCACCACAAACAGTCCGGTGTGACACAGAAACGATGGTAACCGCTGCCAGGAGAACCGTGTAGCCTGCACAATGGCCAACTCGCCGATGATGATGGTCATCCAAAAATAGATGAGAACAAAGGGCCAGAAACTGAGCATTCGGGTGATGCCGAGCAGGTCTTTGGCCGCATGGCCGTCGGCAACTTGCTTGGTCAGACCCATCACCACGGTGAACAGGGCCGCACAAGCCAATGCGGGCACAGCAGCATAGACGGTTGTGAGAAACCGGAAGGCATAGACTTTTTCACGCAGGATATAGGCCATCACCAGCAGAACGACCAGCAGACACAGGGCCACGATGTTGGCGGGCCACACAAAAAGCCGCCATTCCACAGGCCCGACACTCATCTGGAGCATCGCGCCGACAAGGAGGAGGCCCACAGACAAGGCCGTGCCCTCGCGAAAAGTCCAAGGTTGACTCCACATCATATCTCTTTCATTGGGGTTAGTAGTTGTTTTATTTCATGAGACAGGCAGATCTCAAAGGTAGAGCACTGCCTCGTTTCCTTCGTTGAACAGCAGGTCCAGGATGGAGAGGTTAGGTTGAAATCCGTGTTTCTGCTCATAGACCTGATAATATCTTCGTGGCTCAAAATCAGGGTCTTCGGGTGCATGTTTGGGTCGTATGGCATCGCGGAAGTCATGCTCCGGAGCCTCAACGCCCTCACCCGGAACCCCATATTGAGCCGTCATCCGAATATCAGGTTCTATCTCCAACAGGTCGCAAATCTTATGCGTAATCTCCAGATTGAAGTCGAATAGGAACTCCCACCGCCGCTCAAAGAATGGCCGGATGTCGTCGGCGAGGAATTCAAAGAACGGACTTTCACCGTAGGCCGACATCAAAGCATTCCAATGCAGGTGTCTCCAATGGCCGTGGTCGCTGATGCGTATGTCTTTCATCTCGCACTTCAACCCATCGTATTTCTCTATCGGCACGGTGAGCACCTGCAGCCCGTTGGTCGTTGCGATGACACAACGGTTGCGGTAGGTCTGCTTGATGAAATGGTCGTGTTGCTCCAACCAACACGTTTCGTATCGGTTGAGCTTCTGAAACCATTGCACAGGAGCAAAATAAGCGGAACTCAATAAGCACGATTTAAGATTCATACAACAGCATTTCGGGTTTTCCTGCCCCATTTCTTTTTCCTTTCCTTCCATTCCTCAGGCTTCATCACCAGCCCTCTAACACCTATCACCTCACACCTGCTACCTATCACCTCTCAAAACGGCAGATGGAACAATCTGCGGGCTTTGCCCACCATCTGGTGTTTATAAACCAGGGCATGACGGGTGCCGATGTTCAGCATATAGAGTTTGCAGTCGGGACAACAGCAGCGGTTACAACAGCTCTCGGGAATAACAAACCGGTTGTGTCCCACTCTCACCGTGTCACCGGGCAGAGCTTCCACACGTCCGATGAGCTGGACTCCACGGTTAAAGACCACCATATCCCCCACCTTGGGATTGGCCTGCGACAGCCTGTTCACCATCACCCGGTCGCCCCGTCGTAACATCTGATGGATGTCTAAGGGCACGGTATAGATGGTGAATGCGTAGGCACGTACTGCAAAAACAATGAGCAAAGCAATGCCAAACGCTATGAAAGCCTTGAAAGCCTGCCGCATGTTAATTCAAAATTCATAATTGATAATTGATAATTCATAATTGGCTCCGCGCTCTAACAACCCGGACGGTAATTATGAATTATCAATTATGAATTATCCATTATCCATTGTCCATTATTTA
Source organism: Prevotella sp. (assembly GCA_016901395.1). Taxonomy (GTDB): domain Bacteria; phylum Bacteroidota; class Bacteroidia; order Bacteroidales; family Bacteroidaceae; genus Prevotella. Next base: position 6,408 of record JAEAMQ010000005.1, read on the forward strand.
ATGTTGTCTACCCAGCGGAAGAGGCGGTTCCAGCGCACGCGCGAGAAGCCCTTGCGGTCGGGGTCAGAGCTCCACCAAATGAAGATGGGTTTGCCCACAATATGGTCCTCGGGCACAAATCCCCAGTAGCGTGAGTCGGCGGAATTGTGGCGGTTGTCGCCCATCATCCAGTAGTAGTCTAATTTGAAGGTATAGCTGTGAGCCAGTTTTCCGTTGATGAAGATTTGTCCGTTCTTCACCTCCAGCTCGTTGTTCTCATACACACGGATAGGCCGTTCGTAGATGGCGATGTTGTCGAGGGTGAGGTTAAGTGTCGCTCCCTTCTTCGGAATCCATATCGGACCATAGTTGTCGCGGGTCCAGCCCGTCACCATGTTGAGCGGATAGAGGTCGCCTGTCGTGGCATCATTGTTGGGACGGATACTCTCCACGAGGTCTTTGCGGGCCATGAGGGCTTTGGCAGCAGCCTTGGTGAGCGGCATGAACCCACCCTGATTGAGACTCATGAGGTCTTCCATCGAGATACCCAGTTCCTTCAACACATCGTCGGGAATGTCGCGCTTGAGCTTCACATAGTAGGTGTACTGCACATTGTCAGGCTCTTTATTGGCTTTGCCGTTGAGGTAGACAATGCGGTTTTTGATTTGCAACGTCTGTCCGGGCAATCCCACACACCGCTTCACATAGTTCTCGCGTCGGTCGGTCGGACGATGGTCGATGCTACCATAATCGTTGGGATTGTTCACGATATAGCTGCGCCCGATGTTGTAGATCATCTTGAAGTAGTCGAGCTGCTCCTGCCGATTGAGGTTGGCGGGGTTCACGGGCTGTGGCGACTGCTGCTGATAGATTTGCTCGCCAAAGCTATAGACCATTGCGTAATAGTCGGCTGCCTGATAGCGCTCCTCGGTGACGATGGTGTCGCCAGCCGGATAATTGAACACCACGATATCGTTGAGCTTCACCTGCCCCAGTCCTTTCACCCGACGATAGTCCCAGTGTGGGAACTCGATATAGCTCTTGGTGTTGATGATGGGCAGCGTATGCTGGGTGAGAGGCATGGTGAGCGGTGTCTGCGGGATGCGCGGACCATAGCTCAGTTTGGATACGAAGAGGTAGTCGCCCGTGAGCAGACTCTTCTCCAACGAACTCGATGGGATGACATAGTTCTGGAAAAAGAAGAGGTTTATGAAGTACACGGCTACTAAGGCAAACACCAACGCATCTACCCAACTCATGATGAAGCGCACGGGACCCTCAGCGGTTTTCCACC
>JAEAMQ010000070.1 GCA_016901395.1 Prevotella sp.
CCAGACTTGAAGAACGCCTGTCCAAGTATGAAAACCCTGACAAGAACTCGAACAACAGTAGCACGCCTCCAAGCAAGGAGAGCATGAAGGATGAGATTGTCAGAAGAACGAAGACACTCCGTAAGCCAAGCGGTAAGAAGCCAGGTGGACAGAACGGACATGAGGGACACAAGCTGTCGTGTTCTCCCACGCCTGACGAGATAATCGACGACACGCCCGGCTGTTGCACCCGTTGCGGAGAGTCCTTGGAGGATTCGGAATGTGCACTTGATTATGTGACACAGGTTATTTCCATTCCTGAACTGAAGCCGGTAATTAAGGAAATCCGGCACTATGTGTTGGTGTGCAAGAACTGCGGTGAACGTATTCGGACGTCACCGAGGAGAAGGTCGAACGACGTGGTATATGACGCAAGCGTGAAATCCCTTGTGGTTTACCTGAGCGTAGTGCAATTTCTTCCATACGGACGTATAGCAAGTTTCCTGCGTGATGCATTCGGGCTCACTCCAAGCGAAGGCTCGCTGGTGAACTGGGTGAATGAGGCAAAGAGAAACGCGCAGCCTGTTGTTGACAGGATTAAGGAATACATCATGTCGTCATCAGTTGTCGGTTTCGATGAGAGCGGTTTGTACTGTAATAAAAGACTTGACTGGGCCTGGATAGCGCAGACCGTTTACTATACCCTGCTTTTCCGTGCTGATGGAAGAGGTTCGAAGGTGTTGACAGACAAGTTTGGCGACAGCCTGGAGCGAATGACCGCTGTCACCGACCGCCACAGTGCGTACTTTGCACTTCATTTCCTCAATCACCAGGTCTGCCTTGCGCACTTGCTTCGCGAACTGCAATATCTTTCAGAATTGAATACCGGGCAAGAATGGTCCGAGAAAGTATCCAATCTGTTCCGTGAAGCCATTCACGAAAGGAATGCCAATCCCAACGATGTTATTGACAAGGCGTCATGGATTGAGCGTTTGGACAAGCTGCTCAAACAGAATATAGAACGGCTTGGTCAAAAGTTCATTACGTTCAAAAAGGGGTTGATAAAATGCAGGGACTACATTTTCAATTTCCTTGCAGACCCGATGATACCCTCTGACAATAATGGAAGCGAACGGGGAATACGCAAGCTGAAAATCAAACTGAAGAACTCCTGCACATTCCGGTCAGACTTCGGGGCAGACGCTTTCCTCGAACTTCATTCTGTTATCGAAACCGCCAAGAAGCACAACAAAACTCCATATCATGCGATTCAAGCCTTATTTGAGGCTTGATGAAGTGACGTATCCTGTATATACCGATTACCGCTGAATAGTTACGTTAAACGAAAATCCTTGGGATACATCACTGATTTATGAATTCTTTCTGGGCATTGTATTAGACCGTTCACAGATAACCCCAATACATATTCAAATAGTGGATAGTTTCAGGCAAAAGCATGTTGTTTTCCAATCATCAGTGATTGTTTAATAGATTTTCTTCTTGCCCTAAAAAAAATTCGTTGCGTTAAAGCCCCGTTTTTCTTCGTTTTATTCATTATAAGTTCATAACTTTATGGTCAATTTTAAGATAAATAATTATCTGATGGGACAGAAGAATGAGCATTGCAACCTTATCAAGGAGCATTTGAAGAAGCGAGGCATCACCCAAACATGGCTCGCCAAAGAGTTAGGTATGAGTTTCAGTATCACCAATGCCTATGTTTGCAACCGCAAACAACCTAACCTCGCCATTATCTTCAAAGTTGCGGACTTGCTCGGTGTTTCACCAAAGGAATTAGTAAGGTAATTGAAAACGTTTTTATAAACGATTTATTTACAATGACATGGCAGAGAATATAATTTTCGATAAGAACTTTGCTCCAATGCCCATAGCGGAATTATTGGATGGGAAACATCATTTTGTGATACCATCTTTTCAACGTGGTTATCGTTGGGAAGAGAAACAAGTGACGGATTTGCTTGAGGACATCAAGCAATTTGCCAATGACGATAACGTAAAAAGTGATAGCTATTTCCTACAGCCTGTTGTCGTCAAGGCTTGCAAATACGACGATGCTTATGAGGTGCTTGACGGGCAACAGCGTCTGACCACAATGCTTCTACTATTGAAAAGGCTCATAAAACGTCTAGGTGAAGATGAACGTGAAATGTATCAGCCCTCTCTTTACAATATGACTTACACTAATCGTCCTCAGTTAGATTTCGACGATCCTAATGCAGCCGACAATATTGACAGCTATTATCTCTCAGAGGCAAAAAGAGTAATTGATGACTGGTTCAAAGAACAAACAAAAAATAAACAGAATCTCAATAACTTCACGGGTTCTTTGCTCTACAATCAGAAACGCCAGGTAAAGATTATTTGGTATGCCGTTGATGAAGACAGTGAAGACCTTGTCAGCATCAATATCTTCAACCGACTTAATAAGGGTAAGATTTCCTTAACCAGTTCTGAACTCATCAAGGCACTATTCATAATGGATTATGATCTTCGAGCGAAGGGAGATAAGCTACCTGCAGAACAGTTGTCTATGGAATGGAACGAAATGGAACGCAAATTTCAAGATGACAATTTCTGGTATTTCATCAGTGATGATAACCGTGGAACACAGACACGTATAGACGTGTTGTTCGATTTTGTCACATGCTGTGACGAAGAAAAGGATGCAGATTATTCTTATCGAGAGTTTCAAAAACTGTATGATTTTTGTCGTGACCAAGAAAGGAATAAGACCGACGAACAGTTTGTCAGTGATTGGTCAAATGACATACATAACATGCAAGATGCATGGAAACAAGTAAGAAAAACCTTTGATCGACTCGTGGCATGGTATGAAGACAACTTGTATTATCATTATGTTGGTTATCTTGTAGCTATAGGCTTCACGCCTTTGCAGATATACAATCATTTGGAGAATGAAAAACGAGTGCGCAAACTATTAAAGCCTACAGAAGAGTGGACTATAGAAGATACAAAGGTATCTCTTCGCAAAAAAATGATGGAGCGATTCAAGCAAGATAACAAGTTTATCAAGAAGGATGCCATTGATGAGTTTGAGTACAAGTCAGAGTATGTGCCCCGCGTGCTGCTACTCTTTAATGTTGAGTGTTGCCGCAAGGGACAAAATGTACGATTCGCATTTGATAAATACAAAAAAGAAAACTGGGATGTTGAGCATGTGGATTCGCAGAATGAAGCTACATTGCAGGAATATGATGACCGTATGCGCTGGCTCAGGAATGTTAAGTTTGTTCTTGGTATGGAACATAACGACCGTGCTAAGGAGCTCGCAAAAGAATGCCAAGCACATATTGATGAGTTTACTGAGCGGACAAAGGTTAATGTTGACAAGTATAAAGCTTTCTATCAGAATATAAACAAATTCTATTCAGCAGAGTCTGGAGAGAATGATTCTGAAGTTGATTTAACAACCAAGAAGAAAGATTATCTCAGCAATCTTACTCTGCTTGACAGTGCCACGAACCGTGAATATAAAGATGCTCCATTCGCATACAAACGATACTGTATTGTAAAATATGACCGAAAGGGGGATCGCTTTATTCCATTGTGTACACGTAATCTGTTCTTGAAATATTTTACCGATAGTGATAATGAATCATCTTATCTGGATAATATGCGATGGAACAGCACTGACCGTAAGGGCTACATGAATGCTATTCACGAAGCGGTTGATCCAATTTTTGATTCTGTAATTGTGGAAGAAAAGGAGGAACTGTCATGAGCGATAACTTGAAGAAATATAGTTTTAATGATCTTTTGAAACAAGGGAAACTTCGCATTCCAAAAATTCAACGCGACTATGCCCAAGGAAGAAAGAGTCAGCATGTTGATGAAATCCGCAAAGTTTTCGTCCATACTCTTATGTTGGTGGTAAAGGGTAAACGCCCTTCTACCGAACTCGACTTTGTTTATGGTAGTAATCAGAATAATGCCTTCGAGCCTCTTGATGGCCAGCAACGTTTGACTACACTATTCCTTCTTCATTGGATGATGGGGGTAGAATTGAGTGTGTCAGGTGAAAAAAAACATTCACTCTTTACTTACGAAACACGTAATACATCAGATGAATTTTGTGATGAACTGGTTCAACATGATGCTATTCAGTTTGTTATAGAAGCTAAAGCCAAGACATCAACTCCCTCTATAATTATAAAGGGCAGAGACTGGTTTAAGTGGGAATGGAAGTATGACCCAACCATTCTTTCTATGCTTGTCATGATTGATGCCATCTATAGTGAGATGGAAAAGGACTGGGGGAAAGACTTGGAAGATTATCGTCAAAATCTTGAGCATATTACCTTTAATCTCCTAAATTTAGGAGAGTTTGGTTTATCGAATGAACTTTTCATCAAGATGAATGCCCGAGGCAAACAATTGTCAGATTTCGATAAACTGAAATCAACACTTGAGGAGGAACTCCAGATTCAGCAAAAAGAAACAAATGAACAAGGGAACCATCTCGCATCAGAATCAGATGAAGAAATGTGGCGCACTTTGATGGACGGTGCCTGGAACGATTTGTTTTGGCATAAATATGCTCGTCAGACCATTGTCGATACAGCGTCTGTTGATATTGATGAGCGTAAGAAAGTTAGATTGAAAGCAGCAAAGTTATCCGAACTTCAGTTCAAAAAGCTATTACTGCGACTTATTACTATGCAATTATTCGAGCAAGAGAAGATTACCGAAGGGCTCGCGGAAGCTGCATACAATTTGGAAGATCCAATGATTGATAATCTCCTATTTGCTTACAATGATAGTCTAACTGAACTAAGGAGCGATGAAAACCATGTTGTAGTTCCAAATTCAAAATTGACACTCAACTTTAAGCAACTGATAGCTGATGTCAACTCCTTAATATACAAAGACAGCAACGACATCTACTATGAGATTTCAAATCTTTTGCCAGAAATTAGCCATATTGACAAAGATGAACGCACCTTGTTTGATTCTTTTTTAGAGACGAAGGTGTCTAATGACGTGGAGTTGACTTTCTATGCCATGTTGTTATTCCTTAGAGCATTTCCAGCAGGTAAGACAAGAAAAACAGAAAAAGAGTTATTACCTTGGTATTTTGATAAAGCAAGTCATACCTGTTGGATTAAAAACCTTGAATCATGGGTAAGGGCCGCTCGCAACATTCTCCTTAATGATAATAACAATCAGCGAATTGACAAAATACAATTCTCTAAGGAGGCTACTATGAGCTTGAAACAAATGGCAGCAGATTTGGTCGCTTTTGTTTCTGAACAAGGGTTGAATATCGAAGAAGACAATTATGCAGTCAAGAAGTTCTTGGCATCTTCTGACATGACTTATCAAAGACTTGACAATCAATCTTTGGCAGAAGAAAGACTCAAAGCTTCTTTAATTTTGAACAATACAATGCAGTGGGAAGCTTGCTTTGATACCGCAGAGCAACATCCTTATCTCTGGGGGCAAATCCGTTGCCTTTTAAATTGGTCAGACAATAAGTTGGAGGCGTTCAAAGATTATAGCACTAAACTTCTTGAGTTACTTGATTTTATCAAAGAAAATTATTTAACCTATTATACGGCTATGCTTGTTTTTGTCCCTAACTGTTGGGAAGAAAGCAATCGTCTCTTTCAATATAACAAGGATCGTGATAATAGTTTCAAGCGTTATATGCGTGAACATACAAAAGAGGGACACACCTACGGCACTAACATCAAAGCGCTGATTGACCTTTGGATGAACTCTTATCCGACATTGCCGGCGAAAGATTTTCTTGAAGAATTGATTGCTGACAAAAAAGCAGACTCTGCTTCATGGATTCAATGCATTGTCAAAATTCCCACAATCCTTGAAGAAGCATGGAACAAACGTATATACAGCCAAAGTAGTCATGCGATATTGGCTCAGCGCAAGACACGTGATAGTCATTGCTTTGACCCAATCCTTGTATATCTTCGTAACATTTGCAGAAATAACAAGATTGATGAAAAGCAGTATAAACTATATGACTCGAAGGGTGAATATGAACACGCTTTTCATTTAGAGAAAGATAATCATAAATACTTTGTTGAATGGCAGGGAACAGATGGACATTATTCAATCAAAGTTAATGATGCAACAGAGTACACCGACTGTACCCCAGAAGAAATGATTAATATCATGGAAAAAATAATAACCAAGGTAGACAGCATCTAAAAGCGATTACCCCCTCATCTACCAAGACGATAACGGCTTTGTAAAGGTAAATGAGCGCTTTGCTGACGAGGATGTGTGGCCTGATAATGCGTCACCCATCCCTCCGTCGATGGTATAAAAGAAGTTAAATCTTAGGGCGGGGGGCACATTTGTTATCTTCGCAGCGCGACAAAACGAGTAACTTTGTGGTCGTTAAATCATTTAAAAACAATAAGATTATGACACACGGACACGACATCCTCCACATGATGGAGGGCAACACATATCACACCAAGAGCGACCTCGTGAAGGCCGTAGTAGAGAAATTCGGACCGCAGGAGACCTTTCACACCTGCTCGGCCGAGGGCATGAACGCTGAGGAAATCGTCGACTTCCTCGACGGCCGCGGCAAATTCATGCGTACGCCCGACGGCGGGTTTACGGTGGACATCACCAAGGTTTGCAACCACTAAACCACGGGAGGAACGACTATGATCAAGATTTATGGCATGAAATCGTGCCCCGACTGCCAGGCCGTGGAACGGCAGGTGGCGGGCGACGACCGTTTTGAGGTGATCGACATCGGCGACCACGTACGCAATCTCAAGGCTTTTCTGCGCCTGCGCGACAACAGTCCCGTGTTCGACGAGGCCCGCAAGATGGGCTATGCCGGCATTCCCTGCTTCCTGCTCGAGGACGGCACGGTGACGCTCTCGCCCGAGGATGTGGGGCTGAGTGCCGACCCCACCGCTGATGGTGCGCCCACCTGCCGCATCGACGGCTCCGGCTGCTGACAACGATTTATATTATACTTCCACCGGCCTTGCTGCCCTTCATGGCAGTGAGGCCGTTTTTAGTTCTTCACACGATATCTTATAAAACACAGCCTTTAAATACATCTCGATATTTTTTTTACAACGGATTAAACAGATTTAACTGAACCCTCCGGCACATTTTGATTTCACCGAGGCCCGCCAGCGGCCTGCGGATTGAACGGAAACCTGCCCACGATTGGCTTTCTGTTAAATCTGCGAGGACGTTTTTTTCAAGACCTTCAGACGATAATTTTTAAACCGTTGCCTTGATTAAACATCTCGATTATTTTGAGATATTACTCCTTGATAATACATATCGATATTTTTTTTACAACGGATTAAACAGATTTAACTGAACCCTCCGGCACATTTTGATTTCACCGAGGGCCTCCAGCGGCCTGCGGATTGAACGGAAACCTGCCCACCTTATTCTACCATGAGGTTCTCAGCTGATGATATATGGTATCCTTCACCAACCTAAACCTCTATGAAATTGTGTAGAGGGTGTGCAGGTTTCCGTTCAATCCGCAGGCCGCTGGAGGCCCTCGGTGAAATCAAAATGTGCCGGAGGGTTCAGATAAATCCGTTTAATCCGTTGTTAAAAAAAGAGTTATAATACAATCTAGTGTTGAAAAAACGAGTTATAATACAATCCGTTGTTAAAAAAACGAGTTATAATGCAATCCAGTGATTAAGAATATCGAGCTGAAAATAACATCATGTCGGCCGTTAATAGAGGAAAAGTCGGGGCTAAGACTATCGGTGTCTTGGAAAAAACTTTGAAAGAGAGACCCGTATCCTCGTGGCCAATGGGATGAAAAACGTTAAAGTTTCATACCAAAGCGGCCAAGGTTAAGAAGAAAAAGCTATCTTTGTAGAAAACAAACTTGAAGAGGCCTCGTAGCAAGGCTTTGTAATCACACAACTAAAATAATATCCTAAAAACAACACTATCATGACTCACAAACATTTATTTCCGCTGATTATCGCGGCTATGCTTGGCGGACCCGCCGCGGCACAGTTGACCGACGCGGTGCTGACCGTGAACGGGCAACAGGCCACGCGCACGCTGACACAGATCACCTTCGACGGCGACAACGTCATCCTCCACTTCACCGACGGCACAGAGACGGCCGACATGTCTACAGTGGCCATCACGCTACCCGCGACGACTCGCATCGACCGCGTGCAGACCTTTGCCACGGCGCAGCTCGTGGGCGACGAACTCACGCTCGGCGGACTCTCGCGGGGCGAACGGGTGACGATCTACGATGCTTCGGGGCGACGCATGATGCAGACCACCGCATCGGACGAGACACTCACAATCTCGACAACCACACTCCACAAAGGCGTGTACATCGTGAAGGCAGGCGACAAAATCATTAAATTCAGCAGGAAATGAAACACTTATATATTATGGTAGGTATGGTGCTCGCGGCGCAGGTGGCCGTGGCACAGAACAAGGTGAACCTCCTCTTGCAAAACGGCAAGACGGAGAGCTATGAGACGCAGGCCGTGGAGAGCATCGATTTCGACGGACAGACGGTGACGGTGAACCCCACGGGCGGCACCGCAGTGGTGTATCAGGGCGACGTGAGCGTCATCGCCTTTCAGAAACAGAGCAGCATCCTGCAGGCACAGGGCTGGCAGGAGTCGGCCTTCGTGGAGTGGACGCTGCAGGACGGCGCATCGTATAATGTGTATGTGCAGGGCGGCACGATGACCGACTGGACACGCATCGACAGCGAGCTGGTGAGGCTCTATCCGAGCTATGGCCGGGCCGACGTGGTGGGGCTGGCACCGGGCAGCTACAGACTGCGCGTGGTGCCAGTGATCGACGGTGAGGAGCAGACGGCGCAGGCCTCGGAGACAGGCTCGCTCACCGTAACGGCCTACGACCGGCAGGGCTTTGCCCACAAAGACTATCAGGGCGTGGGTGCCTATCAGGACGACGGCACGCTGAAGACCGGCGCAAAGGTTATCTATGTGTCGGCACAGACGGCGAAGACCGTCACGGCAGAACTCTCCTCGGGCACGTTCACAGGTGTGCAGGCTATCATCAATGCCTATCAGAAAGGCAACGTGACGGAGCCGCTCGCCGTGCGTATCATCGGACTGCTGCAGGCCGACGATGTCGACTATTTCGGCAGCAGTGCCGAGGGTATTCAGGTGAAAGGACGCGCGGCCGACAGCGAGCTGAACATCACCATCGAGGGCATCGGCGAGGATGCTGCGGTGAAAGGCTTCGGATTTCTCGTGCGCAATGCCAAGAGCGTGGAGTTTCGCAACCTCGGCATCCTGCGGCAGATGGACGACGGCATCTCGCTCGACACCGACAACAGCCATATCTGGGTGCACAACATCGACGTGTTCTATGGCGTGGCAGGCTCGGGCGACCATGCCAAGGGCGACGGTGCCATCGACGTGAAGTCGGACTCGAAATTTGTCACCGTGTCCTATTGCCATTTCTGGGACACAGGCAAGTCGTCGATGTGTGGCATGACGAGCGAGACAGGACCCAACTACATCACCTATCACCACAACTGGTTTGACCACAGCGACTCACGCCATGCCCGCGTGCGGACGATGTCGGTACACCTGTGGAACAACTATTTTGACGGTGTGTCGAAATACGGCATCGGGGCCACCACGGGGTCGAGCGTCTTTGCCGAGAACAACTATTTCCGCCACACCCACAACCCGCTGCTCATCTCTCTGCAGGGCACCGATGCCAAGGGCACAGGCACCTTCTCGGGCGAGACGGGGGGCATGATCAAGGCCTACGGCAACATCTATGCCGAGACAGCCTCGTCGGCCTATTACCAGCCCATCACCTGGGCACAGAGCGCCACAAGTTTCGACTGCTACGAGACGGCGAGCCGCACAGACGAAGTGCCACAGACGGTGGTGACGCTGTCGGGCGCAACAGCCTATAACAACTTCGACACCGATGCCACGCTGATGTATACCTACACACCCGATGCCGCCGAGGACGTGCCGGCGAAGGTGACAGGCTATTACGGGGCAGGACGACTGAACCACGGCGACCTGCAGTATACTTTCGACAACACTGTGGACGATACCGACTATGGGGTGAACACTGCTCTCGCGGCCCTGCTCGATGCCTACACCGGCACAGGCACCACATCGGGCAGCGACACCACCAGCACCGTGCCCACCGACACCACGCAGACCACCCAGCCCACCGTGGAGGATGCGGTGATATGCAGCTTCGACAAGAGCGGCACGCCCTCGTCATCGCTGTTCACCGTGGTCGGCAACGGCTCCGACTCCAAAGGTACGGCGACCTACAACGGCACGACCTACTCCACCTGTCTGAAGATGGAGTCGACGACGAGCATCACATTCACTACCACCGAGACGATGCGCCTCACGCTCGTCTTCGGCGACACAGAGACCGTGAGCTTCAAACTCGATGGCACGAAAACTGTCGGCACCGCCAGCACCTATACCATCGATGCCCTGACCGCCGGACAGCATGTCATCACCAAACAGAATGTCGGCAACCTGTTCCTGCTTGTATTGGAAAAGACAGAGTAGCTCGTTTTAGACAAAGTAACATCATAACGAGATATACAGGGTATATTTTTAAAGACATAGTAACATAATAACAAATTGCTGCGGGGGTCGGGTAGACAGAGTGACAAAGTAACAAAATTCTTTCGTTCTATTCTCATCCATAATGCAGAGGATGCTCCCTAAATAGTCACTGAAGGCAAGATAATTTTTCGTCGCCCATTTTCTTTGACAGCAACTTCATGACACCTGCGTCATAAACGTTAATCTCCTGCAAAACATGTTATTATGTTACTCTGTCTTTAAAAAGATACCCTGTATACCTTGTTATTATGTAAGCTCCACCAGTTTTATATTATCGAGTGTCTTGAGAAACTCCTCCATCATATCCTCTATTTGTCGCTCGGCGGCCGCCGAGATACGCAGGGCGGGGTCGTCGTCACGCTGCGGCGACTTACGTCCGAGGACAGCCCTCACCATCTCTCCCGTACCCAGCATACTACCGTCGCGGTTGAGTGTGTAGACCTCCGTGCCGTCCTCCTTCTGTGTGCGTGCCACCAGCCTCGCCTCGATAAGGATGCCGAGGCTGCGCATGAGCTGCGCATAGCTGTAGTGGGTCTGCTGAAGCAAATCGCGCGTGAGCGCCGGCCCACTGCCCTGACGCTGGCGGCGACACAACAGGCTGAGCACCACCCCACTCTTTCGCACCTTCTCCATGATGCTGTCGCGACGATCCTCACCCAGATGGCCGTCGGCCAGCTCCTGATTGGCACGTCCTAACTCCGCAAAACCGATGCAGATAAACCACGACAACTGCATCCAGAGCATCAGCAGCGGCAGTGCGGCCAGCGAGCCATAGATGACACTGTAACTCGTAAACAACACCTGAAAATGCACATACACCGTCTGCAGCCCGATGATGCAGAGGCCAGCGAGCATCGCCGGAAACCACACCATCGACAGCCGCACCTTCGTGTTGGGCAGAAAAGCATACAACAACGTGAAAAACAGCGTGAGCACCGCCAGCGGCACCAAGAAACGGATGAGGGCCTTGAACATCGGCGTGAGCACCTGGAAGTCGGGCAGACGGCCGAGGATGGAATAGAAAAACACACTCAGACCGGAGAACAGGATGATAGCCAGTGGCACGAGAAACACGATCGACACGTAGTCGATGATGGCATTGGTGAAGCTCCGCTCCTTCTTCACCGCCCAGATACCGTTGAACACATCCTCGATATTGTTGAACAGCGAGATACCGCTATAGAGCATAAACACCAGCGAGATACCGATCACCACACCCGTATGGGTGTATCCGATATACGATTTCGACAGCGTGAGGATGGCCTCGCCCACCTGGGGCTGACTCACAAACACTTGGCGACACCACTCGGCGATATAGTCTTCGAAGCCGAAGCCGCGCCCCACGGCGAAGATGACAGCAAACACGGGTATGATAGCCATCATCGTGTTAAACGTGAGCTGCGCGGCATAGCCCCAGTGGTTTTCCACAAACAGTCCCTGAAACACCATATAAAGCCGTTGGGCGAGATATACCAGCGGGTTCTCCCTAAACCCCACGTTGCCCTTCGCCCAGATGGCGCGTTTGAAGAAATAGAAGAATTTATTAATCGTAAAACCGTAGTCAGACATAGGCAGATGAGTGCTAAAAGATTTCGATGATTTGTCGCGGCGGTCGCCTTCGCGTCCCGTCTCTTTGCAAATATAGTCGTTTTTCTGCAGACCTGAGCATGATTGCCTTGCAATATATACATTTTTTTCAAAATGGGTCGCAAGATGGTTTTCTCTCGCCATAAACGCAATGAACGCAATCTTTAATCTCTCGCAGATGACGCAGATGGCACAGATTAGCTCGCGCGGTGATTTTAGATCAACGAATTTAGCGGATGGTTTCCGTTTCATCTGTTAAATCCGTTGTTCAAAAAAATCATCACACTAAATTCGTAGTTCCCCAATAATTCGCCGCGTGAGACCCATCTGCCATCTGCGAGAAATTAAAGATTGCGTTCATTGCGTTTATTGCGAGAGATTTTCCTCCGCGCCACTGCGTGGCATCTCAGAATATCTGGAGAATATCTTTTTTCTATGGCTGGCGCGGTGGGAAGTGCTTATCGCACAATATCTTTCTGCCTTGCTCCGCAAGGTTTATCTGAGAATATCTCCATTCTCCTTTTATCACAGGGGGATATACCTGCAAGAGGGCTATGGTGTTGCGGACTTGCACGGGGCAAGTCCCTACATTGCTAAAGACCTACCATCGTGTAGCGAATAGCGTAACCTCTGCGGAATTTCAGAACATCGCGCGAGCTATTTGCGCCATCTGCTATCTGCGAGAGATTAAAGATTGCGTTCATTGCGTTTATGGCGAGAGAACTTAGTGTTAAATCGCTGTTCTAAAAAACATGGCGCGAGCCCATCTGCGTAAGAAAACCACAGAAAAGCTCGCGCCATGTCTGAGACAGTCCCTGCCGCTTACAGCAGGTTACCGCTGAAGAGCACCTTCTTGATATCGTCCTCGTGGTCGTAGATAAACCGTGCTACGATCGACGAGAGGATGGCAGAGGTGGAGAGTTTCTCCGTGCCCGCATACTTCATGCGGTCGAGGACACTCTTCAGCGACTCATCGATATAGATTGTGGCAAGTTTGCCGCCACCCGTCTTATACTGCTGCGCCATGTCGATGAACAGCTCCCAGCTGTCTACCGAGTCATCCTTCACGATGTGATACTCCTTCATCGTGTTCTCCTTCGGCCGACGACCACGTCCGTGGGCCTCGTCGGGCTCTGTCGCCTGCGGTTCGGCAGGTGTCACGGCAACAGTGGCGGCAGGAGCCTCTACGGGTGTCACCTCCATCGCAACATCCTCCCTTTTTGTCGCCGTTGCAGTCGGTTGAGCAGATGACGAAGCCGATTCGTCCACCGATGGAGACGACGTATCTGTCTGTTTTCCAGCGCCCTGCACATCGGCCTGCTGGTCTGTCACCTCCGTTTCCGGTCTTTTGTTTGCAACCTCCGATTCTTCGTCGTCTATGACCGGCTGATCGTCTACGATAGGTTTCTGTGCGTAGTTTGATGTCCCATTCTGTAAATCATGTACCAGTCCCTGAATGCCTCCAGGAAGCAGTACGCGCGTCTTCTTTTTAGCCATAGGTTTATATTTTTATATATTTAATTCTTTATTTGTTTATATTTTCAGATAATCATTTCTTTATACATGGAGTTTTCTCATCCTCCCAGCGGCTGTGTGCCTCACGACGTCTGGCATCAGGGGCCGCATTCTGAATTTACGGCCCGCCACAACCTATATATAATAAGGTGTAGTGCGGTGAGAAGGGCGCTACGTCTGTCATCGACGCCCCACGCGCTCCCCCACCCTACTCCTTCATTCTGCGGATCATGAAATCGAAAGCCGGCTTCACAGCATCACGCTGCGGAGCGCTAATCTCAAACGTGTTGATACGCTTCAGCGCCGCACGGGCGGTGATGCGCGGTGTGACCGAACCCAGCTGCTTGAAGATGGCGTCGGTCTGTTTCCACATTTTCAGCTCGTCGGCCGTACCGATACGCACGTCGATGCGGTTGGGCACAAAGAACAGCTTGGCCTGCATCTCCGGCGTGGCCTGTCGCAACGCATTGACCACCTGAACAAACATACCCGTGGAGTCGAGCGTCTTCTCCTCATACTCGTAGGGGCAGACGATGAAGTCGGCCGAGGTGAACATCGGCACCAGACCATCCTCCGACACGTTACCGGGAGAGTCGAACAGCACAAATCCTTCGGTCTCCGATGCCGAGTCCATCAGCTGCTGCATGGTGTCGGGGTCTTGTACGTCGAAATCCTGCACCGTATAAGGCTCCTCCGCGCCCTCGTATATCTCTGCATCCTTCTTGCGCTGCATGGAGATGGTCTTCTGGAGGTCGGTGTCAATGATGCACACATCCTGCTTTTTCCATGCCAGATAGTTGGCAAATAGAATGCACAGGGTAGACTTCCCCACTCCACCTTTCTGGTTGGCAAATATGATCTTTCGATTTTTCATGTGATCTTTATATATTTAAATAAATCTATTTGCAAATATAGGCATTTTCATTTATTCATGCAAAGATATTTTAGTTTATTTAAAGATTTAATTATTTAAGTATTTAATTATTCGTTTGTTTATTTGTTTATATATTAATTCCTTTGTTTACAAATATTTTCATTTCTACATATTTTAATACTTTTATATATTTATACTATCATATTTCTACATATTTAGACACAAAGGTATAGATATTTTTATTTATTTATATAGATAAACAGACGAGTACTCTATGAAACACGCACGGGGCCTCTTACACGGATTACCCAATGAATATCAATCAATTATAAAATAATATACTTTTATATATTTAAATACTTATATACGGGACAGGGGTGCAGAAGAGACAAAAACAGGAAATGCAAACATATAAATGAACAGAGAAATAGTTATTTGTTTATATATCCATATATTAAACTTTTCATATATACATTTATTTCGACATCCATATATTTAAATAACCAATTAATTAAATAAAAGAATGTTTAAATATATCCATACGTAATTATTTAAATACGTATATTATAATATAGTAAAATAAATATTTTCTTATATAAAAGAATTATTAGTTAAATATTTGTTTATATAGATAACTAAATAAATGAACAAATACGGGTAAAGGCTAAATAAAAGGGGAAATACAGAAGAAATAGCCGAAACAGAAGGGCCGGCCAGAGTAAAAAACCTTAAATACAAAAGAAATACAGAAAGATAAATAAATGAAGATATATAAATATATGTCTTTAATTATTTGTTTATACTTTTATATATTTATATGTTTAAACCTATATACATAAGGTTTTATATGTTTTTATATATTAATGTATGTGTTTGTCTATATGGATAAATCAAAGAGAGAGAAAGAAAGAAAATGAAAATTTCATGAAGATAGTATATCTTTATAAATGTCTTTAGTTCATTGATATTAGTAGGAAGCTGTATATGGTTGTTATACAGAGAGTTACAAGCCGTATCGGCGACAAATTAGTAAGATGGTGCGACAAATTAGTAAGGTGCTAACGACAAAATAGTAAGGTGTTGCCGACATAAAGGGAGCCTGTTTATAAGATTGCCGACAGATAGGGAATATGGCTGCGACAGATAGGGAAAGTGTTTTCTTGTTTTTGATTTATAGTTTACAATATGTGCTGTTTTGTGCTATATGATAGGGTTGTGTGTATTGGAATGGAGGAGAGGATGCCCGATATTTGATAAATGATAAGATATTGAAAATAAGGTTTTTATAAGTAACTGCGACATTTTAGTAAGGTTTATGTTGTCATCGTTTTGAAAGGATTGCGACAAATTGGTAGGTTGTTCTGATTTGTTGACAGACGGTTTCCATCATGTGGATGATACTAATTAATTACGTAGTAATTAATAGGGTGTTGGGGTTTTTGCGTAAAAAGAGAGTGGGGAGGGGGTGATAAGGTAGTATTCGTGTTGCGATTACATAGTAAAGGGGAGACGATAAGGTAGTATTCGCGTTGCGATAACGTAGTAAAGGGGAGACGATAAGGTAGTATTCTCATTGCGATAACGTAGTAAAGGGGAGACGAAAGGATGGTTTTCAGGACGGTAGCGGGGGATAGTGGGCTGCTACCACCCCAC
>JAEAMQ010000071.1 GCA_016901395.1 Prevotella sp.
CATCTTTGTAGTCTATGGAGGATGGTTTATTCATGATACAAAGATAAACAAACTATTCA
Organism: Prevotella sp.; assembly: GCA_016901395.1. GTDB lineage: Bacteria > Bacteroidota > Bacteroidia > Bacteroidales > Bacteroidaceae > Prevotella. The sequence goes on from JAEAMQ010000071.1 coordinate 60, forward strand.
AGATAATTATGTTAAAAACACAAGAATATTATATGAGCCTGCTTGCTTAGGATTGACTTTCCTACTCCATATAAATTTAATGCTGATGAAAAATCTTGAAGAAAGCCTTTTCAGGACGGGCGTATTTCAAAATAAAAGACAGGCGGGCCGAAATACGCCGAAAATAAGCTCTGTACTAATCGGTTGATAATGAGGGGTTTGTGAAATATTGGCCGTTTTTGGCCTCGCGTTAAGTATCTAATCGCATGGGAAAACGGCTTGAAAAGACGGGAAAAAAGGTAAAATGGGGTTGCGAAAGCACCATTTTCGCACGACGATTACTATCGAATCGCGATGCGAATAGATACTAATCGTGATGCGATTACTATGGAATCGTCACACGATGGGTATTCCATCGTCTGAAGATGACTGTTTTATCGCTATTTCCACTCATTTGGAAGCCAAAGGAATGGATGCGGATTTCTATTTCGATAAAATTTTGAACACGTTTTATTCAGAATAAAACGAACAAATCTCAGGGCTTTTTTCGGAAAACCACAACGATATAGACCAGACTGCACAAGGCCAGAAGGGTGGCGAAAATGAAGAACAGCGAGTAGCCGAAATGCTGCGCCACATGGCCGGCAATGACCGAGAAGATGATGCCGCTGAGGTGGGTGATGACGGTCTGGGTGGTGAAATCGGTGCCCTCCAAGCCCGGGCGCACAATGTCCATCGACGTGGTATAGACCACCACCGTGGAGAGTCCGTAGCAACTCCAGAGCAGCACGATGCCCACCACGATATGCCACAGGGCCGGGTGAAGATTGCCCAACAATACAAAGTAGAGGCAGGTGATGAGCGAAAGCAGGGCGAACAGCTGACGTGCCCGCCATCGGCCGAGGGCAAAGATGAGTTGTCCGCTGACGAGGGTGGCTACGCAAGCGGCCAGCGAACCGATGACACCGCTGAGCAGTCCAATCTCTTTCATCGAATAACCGAGGTCTACCATCCACGGGCGCACCATCGAAAGTACACTGATGATGCCCGCATAGTAGAGCAGCAGAAAGCCGATTTGCCGCCAGTTTTGGCGTTGGCCGAGGAAGGAGAACGAGTCGGTGAGGCGCACTTGACGGGTGTGTGGCAGTGCCTCGATGGTGAGTCGGCGGTTGCGCATCAGAGGGATGATGGCCAGAATGACAAATATGGCGAGGAAGGGCAGCACACGATGCCAACCGTAATGCTGCAACAGGGCAAGCAAAATGCCACTACCGATGAGCGTCGCGCTGAAGCTACCCAACGACTGTATGCTGTTGACCATGCTCTTTTCCTCACGCCGAAACGACAACACGGCCAAGGCATCGGTGGCGATGTCCTGCGTGGCCGAGGCCACAAAAGAGAGGATGATGAGGGTGATGATAACGGTGAAATTGGACAAAAGGTCCAAGTAGCCGATGACAAGGATGAGCAACGCATAGATGCCCTCGCTCAGAAAGATGCAGCGTCGGAACCCCTTGAGGGTGGTGCAGCTGCGGTCTACGAGTGGTGCCCATAGGAATTTCACGATCCATGGCAGTTTGATGAGCTGTGTCAGGGCTATGGCCGACAACGAGAAAGAGGCTTGCCGCATGGTGACCTGCAGTGCTGTGGCAAAGAAAGTCATGGGCAACGACTGCGCGATGTAGAGGCAGAAGAAGGTGAAAAGGTCGGCCTTGCGATGGCTGGCAAGCTGTGAAAACTCGTGAAATTTGTTGAAAGACATGGGTGGTGGAGTTGGGGGGATGGTGGGAGGAGAGGCTGGCTTTCAGGCTAACCCGACGGGTCGGACGGGTCTGACCGGTCCGACCCGTCTGAAAAGTCCAATCAGTCGGAGAGCAGCCTCAATATTTTTCATTGCTGGCAACGTCGAAGCCCTGCTTGATGCGGTCGCCGATGCCGATGCCGTCGCGCAGGTTTCCGGCGATGGTGAGGGTGGGATGCAGTTCGCGCAACCTGTCAATGGCCGCCAGACGACGGTCGGTGCTCACCTCATACTGGGGTATGGCGCGCTCGTGTCTGAATATGCGGAGGGTGTCGGGATGCGTTCCGGCGGGATATTTCAGCATGTCGACGAGCGTGCGATTGACGATACCGGTGAGTTCCTCATCGCTCATCTTCACCATCTCGGGATGGCGCGTGCCACCCATGAAATAGGCCAGTGCAATGCCGCCCTCGGGTGCACGCTGCGCGAAACAAGACGAAGGGAAGAGGATTCCGAGCACGTCGCGCTGCTCACGCGACGGTACCAGTCCACCAAAAGCGGGCCAATCGTGGTGGCGGGTGTCGCTGATGCCCACGCCAATCTGCACCACCGGCACATAATAGAGGTTGCTCAGGTCGGTCATCACAGTACGATCAATGAACGGAAGAAGGTCGGGCAGCGAGTAGGCACCACAGGTGGTGACCACCCGTCGGGCACGAACCTCGTGCGGCTTGCCATCCTTCTCATAGCTTACCAGCCATCCGCCGCCCTCGGGGATGATGCGGATGTGGCGGGCCGAAGTGGTGATACGGTCATCGCCGATGGCCTCGGCCAGAGCATCAACGAGTCGGTTAAAACCGCCTCGGGCCGAGAACACCGCCTTCGTGGCCTTGCGGTCGCGCTCAGTTTTGAGCTGACGCGCCTTGGCGATGGAGCCACGGATAAACGAACCGTAGTCCTGTTCCAGCTGGTAGAGCTTGGGCAAGGCCAAGCGGGTGGGCAGCAGATAGGGGTCGCTGGCGTAGACACCCGAGAGGAACGGGTCCACGGCGTAGTCTACATACGACTTTCCCAGCCGTCGCTCGGCCAGACTTCCGACCGTCTCGTTGGGGTCGGTGCCACGCTTGCGCCACGGTTCTCCGAGGATGCGGAGCTTGTCTTTCCATGTGAACAGCGGAGTGGCGAGGGCTGTGGGGAGTGACGACGGCAGGTCGTGGAAGCGGTTGCCCTTCCAGATCAGGCGTCGTTTGCTCGAAGCCAAAGCCGTTTCCAACTCGCACTTGTCGCCCAGTTGCTCGAACAGTTCGGCCACTTCGGGGTGTTTCACCACGCCCGTATTGGGACCACTTTCGAAGGTGAAGCCGTTGATGTTGAAGGTGTGTATCTGTCCGCCCACGCGGTTCTGGCACTCCAATACCTCCACGTCGACCTGGCGTCGGCGCAGCTGGAAGGCAGTGGTGAGGCCGGTGATGCCGGCTCCAATCACGATGGTGTCGCGTTGAGTCATATCTTTTGAGAGATTAAATCGGTTTGGAAAACTGCTTGTCAGTGTGCTGCATCAAGGGGTCCAAGGCCGCGGCAACATTGCGGACAAACGGGTGTCCGAGGTCGGTCATACCGATGCCGTCGTCGCTCAGGGTGATGATGCCGTCGCTGGCCATCTCCTGCAGCTGTGCCGGGTCGTAGTGGATGGCCTCAAAGAGCGTCTCCCTGCTGATGCCGAGCGTATCGGAAAGTTCGGTCCAGGAGATGCGATAGTTGCACATGAGGCGCTCGATGACCTCCTTGCAGACGCGTTGCGGTGGTGTGAGACGGTAGCCCTTGGCCGTAGACAGGCGACCGGCGGCCGTGTCATTGATATAGGCCTCAATGTCCTTGGTGTTCTGGGCGTAGAACGTGTCGAGCTGACTGATGCCCGTTGCACCGAAGGCATAGACCTGCCCCGTGGTGCGACGGGTGCAGTATCCCTGGAAGTTGCGGTAGAGTTGACCGTCGTTCAGGGCGGTGAAAAGTTCGTCCTCGGGCAATACGAAGTGGTCGAGGCCGATGCTCTGATAGCCCGCTTCATGGAGCAGACGACTGGCCTCGTCAAACATACGTTGTTTCTCGTCGGTGGCGGGGAGCCCGATTTTCTCCAAAATCTGCTGCCGCTTGAACACCCAAGGCACGTGACCGTAACTGAAGGTTACTAATCGTTCGGGTCGGATGTCGATGGCACGGCGGATGCTCTGGGCAAAGGAGTCGGCCGTCTGGAGGGGCAATCCAAAGAGCAAATCCATGTTCACCGTGGCCCCCGCGGCGTGGAGCAGGTCTACAATCTGCTGCAACGGCAACAGCGACGGCGTGCGGTTCACCGCCTTCAACACCCGTTCGTCCATGTCCTGCACACCGATGGAGAACCGGTTGAAATGGCTCTCGGTGAGCTGTTGCCAGTCTTCGAGGGTGAGATACCCCGGGTGACACTCGATGGCGATCTCCGGACGGTCGATGGTGGGAAACAAGGAAAGCATGTGCTCGTTGAGTTCGCGCAGCACGCTGACGGGCATGGCGGTGGGGCTTCCGCCCCCATAGTGGATCTGGGAGATGGGCCGATGCCGGTCCAAATGGGCCGCCACGAGGTCTATCTCCTCGTGCAACGCCTTGACATAACGGTCGGCGGCATCGCCCGTGCGGGGCATGAGGTAGGAGTTGCAGCCACAATAGTGGCAGAGATGACGGCAGAACGGCAGGTGGAGATAGAACGAAATCTTCTGATTCCCCACATGGTTCGACTCGTCGATAGCCTCCATATAACGCGCGCTATCCATCGGCTCAAAATAGTTGGCCGGTGGATAGCTGGTATATCGGGGTACGGATACGTTGTATTTCTGGATGATGTCCATGTGCAAAATCGTTGGGTTAGAGGTCCAGGATGACATTCGCGCCGAAGGTCAGGGGCTTGCCTTTCTGCGCGTATTTGCCCGAGGAGACGAAGTAATAGCTCAGATAGTTGGTCGAGGTGAGGTTCTTTCCCCACAGTTCCACGGTGACGATGCCCTTCTGGAAAGCCGCCTTGGCATTGAGCAGCGCATAGAACGGCTGCACCTGCGCGTTGTCCTCGTTCCAATAGAGCTTGCCCACGCCCTGCACGTCGGCACTCAGCCGGATGGCGTCGATGCCCCGTCGCGGATGGAAGGTGTATTGTCCGCCAATGTCCATCGTGTGGCGCGGCACTAAGGGAAGCATCTTCCCGGCATAGTTGGTGGTCTCATTCTTCTGGTAATCGAGGAAGCGGGCGTAAGTATAACCATAGTTTGCCGTGAGGATCAGGTCGTTGAGCGGGCGCGCCATGAGCGAGAGCTCCACGCCCTTGCTGTCGGAATGGCCGGCATTGTCGATCACATTGCCCACCGAAGGCACCGTATGGCTGATCTGCTGATTGCGCCAATCGATGTAAAACAGCGTCAGTTCGCCACCAAACCGGCCGTTGCGCGTAGAGAGTTTGGTACCGATTTCGTAGTTCCAGTTGTACTCGGGGTCGTAGCTGCGCTCGTCATCGGTGGTGAAACTCTGGTTGAACGCTCCCGCCTTGTATCCGCGCGTCACGTTGGCATACACCTGATTGCGGTCGTCGAAGAGATATTGCAGTCCGAATTTCGGGATGAGCTGGAGGAAGTGGAGCGACGATGAGAAGTCCTTGAGATGCTTCTGCGTGCCGTCGGAAATGGTAATCATCTCGCGCGAATAGCGTATCTTGCTGTGCTCATAGTCCAACCGCAGTCCGACCGTGGCCGACAAACCCCTCCATATATTATATGAACCCTGCGCAAAGGCGGCTGCTCCCTGCGTGGGTGTCTCGTAGTGGGCGGGCTGGATGTAGCCTTTGGTGAAGTAGCTCGTGGCTTGGTCTTGGTTGGCCGACTGGATGAAACCGTTCACCCCAGCCACCCACTGGAAGCGGCCGTCGGTCTCCGATTTGAGCACAATCTCCTCGTTCCACGTGTTCTGTGTCACGCCGTTGGTCACAAAATAAAGATCTGCGCTGGTGAAGTCCTGGTCCAGACTCTGGTTGTCGTGGATATGTTGGAAGGTGGTCTGACTGTTCAGGCTGAACCCGTTGCCGGCATAGTGGGCCATGAGTCCGGTGGTGGAGATGGTGCGGATGTAGCCACATTCGCGGTTGTAGGCGATGTCGGAGAGCTGCTGTTTCTCCGTGTCGTAGGGCGCATAGGGGTATCCTCCCTGGTTGGTGTAGTCGAGTTGGGTGGTCAGGCGCAACTTCCAGCGGTCGGTGGGGTTATAGTAAAAGCCCAACTTCCCGCCGGCGGCGTTGAGCCTATCGGCCTTTTTGCCAAGAAAAGTATTCTTGAAATAACCGTCGTTGTGCTCGTAATAGCCCCCCACATTCAGTCCGAATGTCTGAGAGAGACGGGTGTAGTTGGAGAACTGTGCCACCATATTGTTATAGTTGCCATAGCCTATTTTCACCTTCGTGCCCTGATAGTCGAAGGGCGTGTGGGTATAGACATTGATCACGCCGCCGATGGTGTTGCGTCCGTAGAGCGTGCCCTGCGGACCGCGATATACCTCGATGGCCGTCACGTCGAGCAGGTCGGCATTGAACGCCGAAGTCTCGAAATGGGGCACACCATCCACATAAAAGCCCACGGCGGTGCCCTTCACCTTCGACATTACGCCGCGGATGGCGATGGGGGTGGTCTGCCGTGATCCATATTCCGGGATGAAAAAGTTGGGCATCAAGGCCGACATGTCGGAGATGTCGGTCACTTGCTGCGCCTGAATTTGTGCTTTTCCAATGGTAGAAACCGACACCGGGGTGAGGTTGTGGCGGTTGATTTTATATCGGGTGACAACCACTTCGTCAAGATTTTGGTGTGGGTAGATGCTGTCTGTCTCTAATGCCCGGGAGAGGGCTGGTACGGTGGTGAGCATCATGCCCATCAAAAACCTCACGGTCAAGTGTTTGTCTGTCATTTGGTCAATATTCATTTCCGGTTGCAAAATTAGTGAATTTTATGTTTCCCTGCAATCCTTGTTTATGATGATTTCTTAAGAAAAGACAGAGGTTGGAGGATAAAACACATGAAAAGGGCGACAATATACCCTCTCTGTAGTCGGGGGACGGACTTTTGACCCGAGGTTGATTAGGTTAGTGTGGCTGTGCTTTCCGCTTTGACCCACCATGGCAAGAACAGACCGTATAGATTAAGTGCAGGCGGGAATCGTCGCATGGAGCGATGGGATTCCTGCCTGCACTTGTTAGGGTAGAACCGATGATACGGAAGGTAAAGATTAGAATCCTACTTTCATTTGCACACCAATGACAGAGCGTGTGCCACCAACAAAGGTGGGGAAACCGATCTGACGACCGGAATTGCCGGCATCGATGATGTATTTCTTGTCAAAGATGTTTTTACCAAAAAGACTGAACTCATAGTAGGTGCGGGCGGGCTGGATGCGGTATCCTGCCACGAAATTGCAAAGTCCATAGCCATCCTGGACGAGTTCGGGCTCATTGCTGTCTTCAAAAAACACTTTCGACTTGTAGGAATAAGTAGGTCTGAAGAATATTCCAGACTTCGCATTGAGAGGCAGGCTGAGGTCTAAGCCGACCGAAAAACTATGCTTAGGCGTAAGTCTGAAGCGGTGTCCGGCATACTCCTGAGCAACGCCGTCCTCGTCGGTGTCATTGAACTTACCGTCAATGTAAGCATAATTGCCGAAAACATTGAACCCTGGAAGAATGGTATAGCTGAGGGCGACCTCTGCGCCGAGGGAGTGGGCCCGGCCCGCATCATCGGCGATGTATTTGCTCTGTTGGCTGTCGAAACGTGATGTCTGGAAGTGATACCAGTCGTAATAATAGAAACTCAGGTCATAGTTGAGGCGCCCCTGTAGCAGTGACCCTTTGGCACCTGCCTCATAACTGTAGATGATTTCAGGCTTCAGAGTAGAGAGGTCTTCGGGAGAATTGTTGTAATAGATGACTCCCGGCCGTCTGCCACGCGATACACTGATGTAGAAGTTGTTGCGGGCCACGTTATAACTCAGTGCAGCGCGCCCCACCCATGAGAAATAATCGTCGGAGGCTACCACCTTCTGCCCATTGGTGGTGGGACTGAAGAGGATGGAACCGAAAAGACTTGGCACGGTCGTCGATGAGTATCCAGACTCTTGGTGTTCGTAAGATCCGCGCAGACCTAAGGTGAAAGAGAGGCTCTTGGTGAGTTTGAAGGTACCGTCAGCAAAGATTTCGGCAGCTTGGTTCGTGCCATAATTGGTGCCTTGCTCGTCGTATGCAGGAGGCAGGTTCTGGTCTGACAGCCCTTTGAGGGTATAGAGCAACGTAGTGCCTTGATCGCCGAGGCTGGTCAGCACCGCGTCGAGGTCCATGCCAACCATGGCCAGCGCACTCTTTAGGTCGCCATAGATATTGGGGGTGCGTGTGGTCTGGGCAACATTGCCTTGGGCATCTACGGGTGTTATGTCGGGAAACCATTGCGCCATAAGCTGGTTGAGCATTGTGCCCACCATGGGCTGCATGGCGGCTGGCAACCCTTGTGAGAGCAATGGTTGCACCTGTTCGATAAGTCCTTCAAACTGGCTTTTCATCCTGGGCTGTATCATCAAGGGGTAGAGATAGGTCATATCGGTGCGGGCATAGACTTCCTGTCTGGAGTCTTCGAAGAAATAACTGGCACCTGCAAATCCAGAGAAACGATGACGGTCGTCATAGTTAAGGCGGAGTTCCTGACTGGCCTGAATGCCTTTGGCTTTCTCTTGGCATAAAAGCAACGGTAGCCATGTGCCATCAGCGTCAAAGCGTTCGTCTGAACGGAAGGCGCGTAGTCCTGTTATCGATGACAGTTTCCATTGGTCGTTGAAGGTGTGGTCTATAAGCAACGTGCCGCCACCAACGTCGCGTTTGATGTAAAGGTCTTTGCCCGCCTCAAGGTTTGCCGGTGAGTTGTAGTCGGCATTGCCATAGAGTGCGTTGCCCGTGTGGAACGATGTTCCGGGGTATCCGTCGTGTTGGTAATCGAGGATGAGGGTCATCGACGAGCGGTCATTTATCCACCATCGGGTGGAGTTCCTGAAAGCCAGAGCGCTCTTGCCGTTGAGTCGGCCGCCCGCAAGATTACGTATAAACCCGTCGTGGGCATCGTAGTCGAAGGCGAAACGATTGGCCAGTTTGCCGTTAACGACCGGTGTGTTGAGAAATCCGGAGACATGGCGCTGGTTGTATGATCCGTAATTGGCGGTAATCTCGCCGGTGAAGGCGTTGATGGGCTTGTTTCGCACCACGCTGATGCCACCGATTTCCGCGCCTCTGCCAAAGAGGGTGCCTTGAGGTCCTTTGGCCACCTCCACACGTTCAAGGTCGAAAAGTTCGACCACAGATGCTCTTGAACGTGAGATAGACACGCCGTCTTGAAACAGTGAAACGCGCGGCTGGGAGTAGGCGGCACCGTCGTCTGAGGTAACACCTCGGATAACGTAGCCGGGATTGTTGGGACTTTGTATCTGTATCTCGACACCGGGAGTAAACTGTGCCACTTCATCAAACTGCTGCAGATTGAGTTTTCCAAGGGTTGCGCCGGAGATTGCACTGAGTGCAATGGGAACATCAATGGAGCTTTGGGATTTCTTCTGGGTGGTGACAACCACTTCGCCCAAGGTCTTCAGGTCTTCGCGCATCACGATGTTCGAAGGCATCTTTCCTGCTTTCATGGTGGTAGTGAAGTAGCCAATGTAAGAGAAGGCGAGATCGTTATCGGTTGATGTGGCGATGCTGAACATGCCCTCTTCGTTGGTCACCGACCGTTGGCCGGTGGCTTTGTCGAGAATGTTGACCCCAGGAAGCGACCTGCCGGTGTCGTCGGTCACGCGTCCTGTTATCATACCATTGACGATTTTCTCTACTGGAGCGGAATTGCCGGGTACTTCGTCTGCTGTTGTAGGGATGGCTACGGCGGAGAATATGGTCACCGTCAGCAGAAGACTGCAATAGTTTTTCTTCATGTTGTGTTTTTATGTAATTGAATTATGCTTGGAGGGTTGCTTTAGGTCCTGTCAGAGTTTTATTCTCGGGTATTGGTCGGCATGCTACCAACTGAGTGTCGTCTCATTGTCCGCGCTGTGATCATGGATGAGGCTCTTGGCTACATAGTGTAGCAGAAGACTGTATTTCCAACTGTAACGTCGCAGCTTTTTGGTCGCGGCGCGTAGTCGGGTCCAATATGCCGCCGAGGGCCTTTCGTCGCCGGCCAGATGCATGAGATAAGCCTGCCCCAGCACTTGGGCGGCTTCCTGGCGGGGCTCCAAGGGCACTTTCTTAACCATCATCTGGTCTGTCAGGGTCTCGATGGCCGATTTGGCATAATTGGCCGAACGCTGTTCCAAGGCTGTGACACCACCAGTGACAGTGCCCAACTGCCTGATTTTTCTTGTGCTCACCTTGAATGTGCCGCCGTCAAGTTCTACGATGCGGAAAGCATGTGGGTAGCTCACGGTGGAGCCGGTTTCTATATCACTGATGAGATGCTTGCCTGCCTTTAGCGTAGCAATGTCTTGGGCATGGAAGTGTCCGGTGAAGACAAACCGTATACCCAGACGCGCCAGCTTCCTGGCATTGCGCTTCCAGTCGTCAATGAGATAGTCGCCCATAATCTTTGGCTGCAAAGACCAATGGGCCACAAGGCCGTGATGCATCATGGTCAGCACCTTGCAGTTGTGCCTTTTGGCATCTTCCATCTGCTGACGGATAAACTCCATGGTTGTCTTTTTCAGTCTACCGCCTGTCACGCAGGTGTTTTTGCCGAAGTCGTTGTCTTCGTACCGACACGCATCGAGCGCAAGTAACCGGGTGTGTGGATCGAGTTGCACCACATAAGACAGAGAGTGATCATCGCGGGCAATCGCCTCTCCGTATCCAAAATTGTGGTAAATCTCCGCAAACTCTGCAGGGCTCACGGAGCGGGTGCGAATGGCGGTGTCGCCTTGGTAGACAGAAGCATGCGGATTGTTTATATCATGATTTCCGGGAATTACAAATACGCGGATACCCTGTTTCTCCAGTGTTTTTAGGCAGTGCTCTCTCAACAGCCGGTGAGATACATATTCTCCGTCTTTAGTCAGATCGCCGGGCATGAGTACCACCTGTGCGCCACTTCGCAGCACTTCTGCTACAGCAGAGTCAAGCAATTCTACAGACTCCGCGAGCATCTTGCGGTCGGCATTGATGTATTTGTCGAAAGCCTTGCCAGGTTGTGGCAACAGTTCGGGAGCCATAACATGGACATCGGATAGAATGGCCAGCTTGCTGACCTGCGTCTGCTGGGCGTGGAGACTCGTCAGGCTGCACAGACAATATATAAACATGGATATAGTTACCTTCATACGTTGATTTTTCAGGTGCAAAATTAGATTGCAGAGGTTGCAATGCCACTGCATGCATGTGACAATTCTTTGACAGGAAAATGCTGTCGTTTCAAAGGCATGACAGGGTCGTGAAGATCTCGCTACGGCATAAGAAAGGCGGTCTCCTGACATGTGTGTTACAGTTTCCAAGGATAGATTTCAATTTGAAGCCATTTGTTTGTGTAGTGCTTTCAATGTGATAGATGAATTGTTGTTATGTATCCAAATTGTTATTATAATTAAATTTAATAAATCCTTTTGCGAATAAATATTTTTATTTTGTGACATATTGATTACTTTTGCGCCACGAAAAAATGTTCAGGTAATAAAAATATTTAAGAGAGGATTGCTTATGAAACTCAAAAGGCGTTGGATTTTCTTGATGGCAGCAATGGTCGTGATAGCCATTGCGGGTCTTTTTGTGAAGGAACCGTCATTCCAGTGTGATTTTTCGAAAATCAGCGGAGCCGATGTGGCGTGGATGATTACGGCCACTATCTTCGTGTTGATGATGACACCGGGCCTGTCGTTCTTCTATGGCGGCATGGTCGGGGCAAAGAATGTTATCTCCACCATGCTCCAGAGTTTCATAGCTATGGGAGTCATCACCGTGCTCTGGGTGGTGTTCGGCTTCAGCCTCTGCTTCGGCAACGATATCGGAGGAGTCATCGGCGACCCCACCACCTTTCTTATGTTCCAGCATGTGGGGGCCGATACGTTCACCACTGCCACGGGCAAACTCGTGGGCGGAGCCACCATTCCACTGGCCCTCTACGCCCTGTTCCAGATGAAATTTGCCATCATCACGCCCTCGCTCATCACGGGTTCGTTTGCCGAGCGCGTGCGTTTCTCGGCCTATATGTTCTTCATGATGTGGTTCTTTGTGGTCATCTATTGCCCGCTGGCCCACATGACCTGGCATCCCGACGGACTGTTCCTCAAGTGGGGCGTGGTCGACTTCGCCGGTGGAATCGTGGTGCATGCCTCCTCGGGTGTGGCGGCGTTGGCCGGTGCTCTCTTCCTCGGCCGACGCGTCACAGCCACCAAAAACGCTGAGCCGGCCAACATTCCGTTTGTGCTTCTCGGTGCCGCCATGCTCTGGCTGGGCTGGTTCGGGTTCAACGCAGGCAGTTCGCTCCACGCCGACGGCATGGCAGTGAAGGCGTTTCTCAATACCACTACTGCCTCGGCCACGGCCATGATGACCTGGATTTTCTTCGACTGCCTGCGTGGACGCAAGCCTTCGGCGATGGGCGCTGCCGTGGGATGCGTGGTCGGACTGGTGGCTTGCACGCCGTCGGCAGGCTATGTCACCGTGGGACAGACCATCTTTATCGCCTTCGTCATCACCGTCATCTGCAACATCGCGGTATATTGGCGCAGCCAGTCGAGGCTCGACGACGCCCTCGACGTGTTCCCCACGCATGGCACGGGCGGTATCTTCGGCACCGTCATGACGGGTATCTTCATCCAGGAAGGGCTCATCTCGGGCACATGGCAGGGTGTGGTCATCTTCCTCTATCATCTTCTGGCCGTGCCCATCGTCATAGTCTACACCTTCGGTATGAGCTATCTCGGCTACTGGCTCATCGACAAACTGCTACCCATGCGGGTGTCGTTGGCCAGCGAACGGGTGGGACTCGACTTCAGTCAGCACGATGAACACTATGGGTTGGCCCACATTGGCGAACGCGAGTTGGCCGAATATGAGGAGCATATCCGCGAGAAATATGCCGCCGAGAAATAAAGGCTCACTTAATATTCCTGTGTTTTTAACACTTTGTATTATGCAAATAATTGCTTGACCCTGTATAGATAAAAACTAAGATCATTAACCCCTCTAAATTCCGCTCTAAAGCTTTTGAGCTTGCAGT
>JAEAMQ010000072.1 GCA_016901395.1 Prevotella sp.
AGCCCTTGGGGAAGAAAGAGCGACAGCACATCTTTGTAGTCTATGGAGGATGGTTTATTCATGATACAAAGATAAACAAACTATTCAAGATAATTATGTTAAAAACACAAGAATATTATATGAGCCATAAGTCAGCTCTTGTAACTGAAATTACGAGTCGTTCAAACAGCAGTCTGTGCTAAAAGAAGGGAAAACGTAAACCGTCTGACAGTGAACTTTTCTTGACATATACAAAGTAGAGGATAATATGAAGCGATGTCCCTCATCAGTTTTCTTTTGAACCTGCACTCCCTCAGAATAGCTCTTGGATGATCATGCCCACAGATTTCCTTGGGATAAGGGGCTCAGCTTGCTTCCTAATATCCGAATGAGTGACCCCGAATAATCTAAAAAGATTATACCTCGTCATTCCACCACATTATCCGGACAGTATCATTCTCTCTATCAAGGATCAGTATGGGCCAGCAATCAAGGGGGAATATTTCACATGCTGGAAAAATAAAAAGAGGACATGCCAATCATGACATGTCCTCAACATATAGAGAATAATTAAACTCTGATTATTCAGCCTTTTCAGCCTCGATCTCTGCAGCTTCTGCCTTGGGAGCTTCCTCTACAGTTTCTGCAACAGCCTCTACAGCCTCTGCAGTTTCCTTCTTGGTAGAGCGACGACTACGACGAGTCTTCTTCTCAGCCTTAGGAGCCTTAGCCATGTTCTCATCAAAGTCTACCAACTCAATGAAAGCAATCTCTGCAGCGTCACCCTGACGGGTACCCAACTTAATAACTCGGGTGTAACCTCCGGGACGATCAGCAACCTTAGCTGCTACTTCCCCAAAGAGTTCCTTCACTGCATACTTATCCTGCAGGTAGCGGAACACTACACGACGGCTTGTTGTGGTATCACTCTTAGAGCGAGTAATCAGGGGCTCTACATATTTTTTCAGAGCCTTGGCCTTTGCGAGGGTCGTAGTGATTCTTTTGTGCATGATCAAGCTAGTAGCCATGTTTGAAAGCATGCTAGCACGATGAGATGCAGTACGGCCCAGATGGTTGAATTTTTTATTGTGTCTCATTTTTGTTTTTTACTTGTTGTGGAAGGATATGTGTGAATAAGCGTAAGCAGGATTATCACTTAACACTATCACCTATTATTCCTTATCCAATTTGTACTTTGAAATATCGGTTCCAAACGAAAGATTCAGACTCTCGAGCAAATCATCAAGCTCTGAGAGCGATTTCTTACCAAAGTTGCGGAACTTCAAGAGATCTGTCTTGTTGTACTGTACGAGATCACCAAGTGTCTCTACGTCGGCAGCCTTCAGACAGTTGAGCGCACGAACACTGAGATTCAGGTCGAGCAACTTCGTCTTCAGCAATTGACGCATGTGCAATACCTCTTCATCAAACTCCTGATTGCCATCCTGCTCAGGATTTTCGAGAGTAATCTTCTCGTCTGAGAACAGCATGAAGTGATAGATGAGGATTTTAGCAGCCTCGTTGAGAGCATCCTTAGGATGAATGGAACCATCCGTAGTGACTTCGATGGAGAGCTTATCGTAGTCGGTCTTCTGCTCGACACGAGTAGGCTCCACACTGTATTTCACATTGCGGATTGGGGTGTAGATAGAATCGATGGGAAGTACATTGACATCTGTGCAGAACTGACGATTTTCCTCAGCAGGAACATATCCACGTCCCTTGTTGATTGTAAGATCAATCTGCATAGAAGCCTTGGAGTCTAAATGACAAATCACCAAATCAGGGTTTAACACTTCAAATCCAGTCAGATACTTACCGATATCACCAGCTTTGAATTCTGTGGAATTCTCTACGGTGATACTAACTTTCTCGTTCTCGAATTCTTCTACTACTTGTTTGAATCGAACTTGCTTGAGATTCAAAATGATGTTGGTAACATCTTCCTTCACACCAGGAACTGAAGAGAATTCATGCTCAACACCGCTGATACGAACGGTATTAATAGCATAGCCCT
Organism: Prevotella sp.; assembly: GCA_016901395.1. GTDB lineage: Bacteria > Bacteroidota > Bacteroidia > Bacteroidales > Bacteroidaceae > Prevotella. The sequence continues at coordinate 1,997 of JAEAMQ010000072.1, forward strand.
CCAGTGATGAAAGGAGGATGCGACGTAAGGCATTACCAATGGTAACACCAAAGCCAGGCTCAAGAGGAGAAAATTCGAATTTTCCGAAACTCTCGTTAGCCTCCAGCATCACAACTTTATCAGGTTTTTGAAATGCTAATATCGCCATTAATTTAATGATTTATTGTTTAGAGTACAACTCAACGATTAACTGTTCCTTAATATTCTCGGGGATATCCTCACGCTCGGGAGTGTGCAAGAACTTACCACTCTTTGTGTGCTCATCCCATTCAAGCCAAGGATATTTGCTGTGGTTGAAACCAGCGAGAGCAGCATCTACTACTTCAAGCGACTTTGATTTCTCACGAACACCAATAACCTGACCAGCCTTAATAGAATAAGAAGGAATGTTTACAACCTGACCATCAACTGTGATGTGCTTGTGGCCAACCAACTGACGGGCAGCTGCACGTGTAGGAGCAATACCAAGACGGAACACAACGTTGTCCAAACGACTTTCGAGGAGCTGAAGAAGCACCTCACCGGTGATACCACCACTCTTAGCAGCTTTCTCAAAGAGATTACGGAACTGACGTTCTAATACACCATATGTATATTTTGCCTTCTGCTTCTCAGCGAGCTGAGTACCATACTCAGACTGCTTGCGACGACGGTCGTTACCGTGCTGCCCTGGAGGAAAATTACGCTTTGCCAGTACCTTATCTGCACCGAAGATGGGCTCACCAAAACGGCGTGCTATTCTAGATTTAGGACCTATATATCTTGCCATAATTTTATTAAATGCTTTTAATCAATTGTATATTATTACTCACTATTACACACGACGACGCTTCGGAGGACGACAGCCATTGTGTGGCAGCGGTGTAACGTCTACGATTTCGGTTACCTCGATTCCAGCACCATGCACGGCACGGATGGCACTCTCACGACCATTACCAGGACCCTTGACGTATGCCTTAACCTTACGCAGGCCAAGACCATAGGCCACCTTTGCACAATCCTCTGCAGCCATCTGGGCAGCATAAGGAGTGTTCTTCTTAGAACCACGGAATCCCATCTTACCAGCTGAAGACCATGAAATCACCTGGCCCTCGCTGTTAGCGAGTGATACAATGATATTATTGAATGAGCTGTGAACATGAAGCTGTCCGATAGCATCAATTCTTACATTTCTCTTCTTGGATGTTGCTTTTGTTTTTGCCATAATTAATTTCCTCCTATAAATTACTTAGTAGCCTTCTTCTTGTTAGCAACAGTCTTCTTCTTTCCCTTACGGGTACGAGCATTATTCTTAGTACTCTGACCGCGAACCGGAAGACCATTACGATGACGTACACCACGATAGCAGCCAATATCCATGAGGCGCTTGATATTCATTTGGATCTCAGAGCGGAGATCACCTTCTACTTTGAATCCAGCACCGATAATTTCACGGATCTTAGCAGCCTGGTCGTCAGACCATTCACTGACCTTCAGGTCACGGCTCACGCCGGCTTTATCCAATATCTTTGCTGAACTACTTCGACCTATACCATAAATATAAGTCAATGCGATTTCGCCACGCTTATTCTGGGGCAAATCTACTCCAACAATTCTTATTGCCATTTGTTGATAAAATAAATAATTTAATAAAAATTAAATGTTGTTTTTGATAAAAAGTATGCAAAGATACAAATTAAAACGCGCAATTTGAGTCATTTGCATATTTTTAACATTAACCCTGACGCAGTTTGAACTTAGGGTTCTTCTTGTTGATGACGAACAGACGACCCTTACGACGAACGATCTTGCAGTCAGCTGTACGCTTTTTTAATGATGCTCTTGTCTTCATATCTAAAAGATATCTTAGTAATTGTTTATTTGTATCGGAATTCTATTCTACCTTTGGTAAGGTCATAAGGACTCATAGCTACTTTGACCTTGTCGCCGGGCAGAATCTTGATATAGTGCAGACGCATCTTGCCAGAAATATTGGCAATGATCTGAACACCATTCTCAAGCTCTACGCGGAACATGGCGTTTGAGAGGTTCTCTATAACTGTACCATCCTGTTCAATTGCAGACTGTTTTGACATAATTAATAAATTTCTCCTTCTTGATGTTCTATTTCTTCAAACGTTGATAAAATCTCAGCTTTCCCTTTGCGGATTGCAATGGTGTGTTCGAAATGGGCTGCCGGCTTATTGTCGCGTGTAACAATGCTCCATTTGTCAGGCAACATCCATATACTTCGTTCTCCTAAAGTAATCATGGGTTCGATGGCAATACACATACCCGCTTTGAGCATGACACCATTGCCTCGTGAACCATAATTGGGAATGGCAGGATCCTCGTGCATCTCCCGTCCTATTCCATGACCAGTCAATTCCCGTACGATGCCATATCCAAAGGATTCGCAATAATCCTGTATTGCTGCTCCAATATCACCAACATGCTTTCCCGGCATGGCCTGTTCTATGCCCTTGTAAAGACTTTCCTTGGTAGTCTTGAGAAGATGCTTGACTTCTTGACTTACCTCGCCCACACAAAAGGTATAACAACTATCACCATTGTATCCATCGAGAAGTGCACCACAATCTACAGAAATGATGTCGCCTTCTTTTAAGATGGTCTGTTCATCAGGTATACCATGCACTACTACTTGGTTTACCGATGTACAGATAGAGCCCGGAAAAGGCCCTCCATATGGATTGGGGAAATCCTTGAACGTTGGTATAGCACCATGATCACGGATAAACTCCTCTGCGATATGATCCAACTGGAGGGTCGATACACCTGGTCTGATATGTCTTCCTACTTCGGCAAGTGTCGCACCAACAAGTTGGTTGGCCTTGCGCATGAGGTTGATTTCATCTTCTGTCTTCAGAAATATCTTCATTCCAAAAGACAAAATTAATAAGCGCTTACAGTTCCCGAGTTACGCGTATGTCCAGAGTTGAGCAAGCCATCATAATGACGCATCAACAAGTAACTCTCAATCTGCTGGAGCGTATCGATGACAACTCCTACAGAAATCAATAGAGAAGTACCTCCAAAGAACTGTGAGAAGGCATCTTGTACATCTAAAAGACCTGCAAGAGCCGGCATAACAGCGATGAACGCAATAAACAGTGACCCAGGAAGAGTGATACGTGACATTACGGTGTCAATATACTCTGCAGTATCATGGCCAGGCTTAACCCCGGGAATGAAACCATTGTTACGCTTCATATCCTCTGCCATCTGTGTTGGGTTCAACGTGATGGCAGTATAGAAATAGGTGAAGGCAACTATCAGGATAACATATACTACGTTGTAGAGCAGACTACGGTTGTTCATCATGTCGCGAACCCACCAAGAAGCTCCCTCACTCTGATACTGTACGATTGCCAAAGGAATGAACATCAATGCCTGAGCAAAGATGATAGGCATCACATTAGCAGCGAAAAGCTTAAGAGGAATATACTGGCGAGCACCACCATACTGCTTGTTACCGACAAGACGCTTGGCATACTGAACAGGCACCTTCCTTGTTCCCTGTACGAGCAGGATAGATGCACAAATCACAGCATAGAGAATCAAAATCTCCACGATAAACATCACCAATCCACCACCAGAGATAGCAGTAAATCTTGAACTTACCTCCTGAAAGAAAGCACGAGGTAAGCGGGCGATGATACCAAGCATAATGATGAGTGAGATACCATTTCCAACACCCTTGTCTGTAATGCGCTCACCCAACCATAGGATGAACATACTGCCTGCTGCAAGGATAATAGTGGCCGGAATCATAAATACACTCCAGGAGATGCCGCTGGCGAGCGCAGAGCTTGCCTGCATCTTCAGGTTGATAAGGTAACTCGGAGCCTGAAACAGCAGGATAGCTACTGTCAGGACTCGAGTATACCATTGTATTTTCTTGTGGCCGCTCTCACCTTCACGCTGCATCTTCTGGAAATAAGGTACAGCGACAGCAAGCAGCTGCATAACAATAGAGGCTGAGATATAAGGCATGATTCCAAGTGCGAAGATAGACGCATTGGAAAATGCTCCACCAGAGAACATGTCCAGCAGTGACATCAAGCCACCTTTGGTTTGCGACTGGAGTTGGTCAAGTTTGGCCGGGTCGATACCCGGCAGAACTACGAATGATCCAAAACGGTAGATAGCCGTAAACAGGAAAGTGACGAGGAGTCGCTGACGCAGATCCTCCACTTTCCAACAGTTCTTTAGTGTCTCAATAAACTTTTTCATTGTTAGATTATTGTTGTGTTACCACCAACAGCCTTGATAGCCTCTTCGGCAGATTTTGAGAATGCATTTGCTTCAACTTCCAGCTTAGCCTTCAGTTCACCGTTGCCAAGAATCTTTACCAGATCCTTACCATTGGTGAGACCAGCTGCGACAAGCTCTGCTATTCCAATCTTGGTAAGAGACTTCTCATCGGCTAATTTCTGAAGAACAGAGAGGTTAACTGCAAGGTATTCCTTATGATTGATATTCTTGAAACCGCTCTTCGGAATACGACGCTGCAAAGGCATCTGACCACCTTCGAAACCAATCTTTCTCTTATAGCCAGAACGAGCCTTGGCACCCTTGTGTCCGCGGGTAGACGTACCGCCCAGACCGGAACCTGGACCACGACCGATGCGACGACGAGAATGAGTAGAACCCTCTGCTGGCTTCAAATTATTTAATTTCATGATTACGTCTGAATTTAAAATATTATTACTTAACTACTTCAACCAGATGATGAACTTTACGAATCATTCCCTGGATGCTAGGAGTATCCTCAACCTCAACAACCTGAGAAATCTTGTGAAGTCCCAGAGAGAGAAGCGTTTTCTTCTGATCTACAGGAGCACCGATACGGCTCTTAATCTGCTTGACTTTAATTGTTGCCATTGTTATAATCTCCTAATTAACCGTTAAATACTTTTTCCATGGATACACCACGGTCACCAGCAATCTGATATGCATCACGCATCATAGAAAGAGCCTCAATGGTAGCCTTTACAAGGTTATGAGCATTGGAGGAGCCCTTAGACTTTGCGATCACATCGGTAATACCCGCACTCACAAGCACTGCACGCATAGCACCTCCGGCCTTCAGACCAGTACCCGTTGCGGCAGGCTTCAGGAGAACCTGAGCACCACCATACTTAACTTCTACCTCGTGAGGTACAGTACCTTTCAGTACAGGAACCTTAAACAGGTTCTTCTTTGCAGCCTCGGTACCTTTGGCGATAGCAGCAGTAACCTCACCGGCCTTACCTAAACCATAGCCGATTACACCCTTGCCATCACCGACAACAACGATGGCAGCGAATGTGAAGGTGCGACCTCCCTTAGTAACCTTAGTTACACGGTTGATAGCAACCAAGCGATCCTTTAATTCAGCGTCACTATTTACTTTTACTTTATTCATTGCCATAATTGTTTAAAATTTGAGACCACCCTTACGAGCTGCATCTGCGAGAGCCTGTACGCGACCATGATAGAGATAGCCATTACGGTCGAATACCACAGACTCCACACCTGCTGCCTTTGCCTTCTCGGCTACAAGTTCACCAACCTTTTCAGCCTGCTGAATCTTAGGAAGCTTCTCCAAACCAAGTGAAGAAGCAGAAGCCAATGTCTTACCCTCAAGGTCGTTGATAACCTGAGCATAAATCTGCTTGTTCGAGCGGAATACACTGAGACGTGGGCGCTCAGCTGTTCCATTTACATTCTTACGAATGCGGAACTTTATCTTAATTCGTCTTTCTACTTTCTTTGTTGTCATAATCGTAAATCCTAATTAAAATTACTTCGCTGCAGCTGTCTTACCAGACTTTCTGCGGATGACCTCGCCCTTAAACAGGATACCCTTACCCTTATAAGGCTCAGGCTTGCGGAAAGAACGAATTTTAGCACAAATGAGTCCAAGCAGCTGCTTGTCAGCACTCTCAAGCTTAATGAGAGGATTCTGATTTCTTTCAGACTTGGTCTCTACGATGACCTCCTTGGGCAATTCCAAGTAGATGGGGTGAGTATATCCAAGTGAAAGTTCAAGAAGATTGCCTGTATTGGAAACACGATAACCAACACCGACAAGCTCCAAAAGCTTAGTGTAGCCCTCGCTCACACCAACAACCATGTTGTTGACCAATGAACGATATAGACCGTGGAAAGCCTGCTTCTGCTTGTAGTCTACAGAACTGTTTTCATCAATTTCCAGAGTAACCTGACCGTCATTCATCACAAGTTTGATAGAAGGATCGATGTCCTGAGAAAGTTCACCCTTGGGACCTTTTACAGAAACCACACTATTCTTCTCGTCGTAGTTAACGGTAACTCCAGCTGGAATGCTAATTGGTAATTTTCCTATTCTTGACATATTAAAACCTCCAATTAATAAACGTAGCAAAGAACCTCACCGCCAATCTTCAGATCGACAGCTTCCTTGTTAGTCATTACACCTTGAGACGTGGATAAGATTGCAATACCCAGTCCGTTAATTACTCTCGGCATGTCTTTGTAACCAGTGTACAAACGAAGACCTGGTGTAGACACACGCTTCAAACTCTTGATAGCGTTTTGTTTTGTTACAGGATCGTACTTCAAAGCAACCTTGATAGTACCCTGAGGACCATCCTCAACGAACTTGTAGTTCAGGATGTAACCCTTCTCGAAGAGAATCTTAGTAATAGATTTCTTCAAGTTAGACGCAGGAACCTCCACAACACGGTGATGAGCCATGATTGCGTTTCTGAGTCTTGTCAGATAATCTGCTATTGGATCTGTCATAAAATATAAATGTTTAATTAATCGGGACTACCCCGACAATATTAAAAAATCTTTTCAGAGATGAGAGTCGAGTATGTCGGCAGTCCCACGTGCCAACAAACTCAATTCCACACCGAGAATGCTTTACCAGCTTGCTTTCTTCACTCCAGGAATAAGACCCTGAGAGGCCATCTCACGGAACTGGATACGAGAGATACCGAACTGACGGATATATCCCTTTGGACGTCCGGTAATCTTGCAGCGGTTATGCAGACGAATAGGGTTAGCATTCTTGGGAATAGCCTGAAGCTTACGAGCAGCCTCGTATGCTTCTGCAGGATCTTCTGCCGTAGCGATAACCTTCTTCAGAGCTGCGCGCTTCTCAGCGTAACGAGCAACGAGTTTTGCACGTTTTACCTCGCGAGCTTTCATTGATTCTTTTGCCATATCTCTTAATCGTTTTTAGCGTTCTTGAATGGAAGGCCGAAAGCTTTCAGAAGAGCATAACCCTCCTCATCGGTCTTAGCTGTTGTTACGAAAGTGATGTTCATACCCTGGATGCGGTCAATCTGGTCGATGTTAATCTCAGGGAAGATGATCTGCTCGGTGATACCGAGGGTATAGTTACCACGACCATCGAACTTGCTGTTCACGCCTTTGAAGTCACGAATACGGGGCAGGGCAACACGAACCAACTTCTCCAGGAACTCGTACATGCGCTCACGACGCAGAGTAACCATCACGCCGATAGGCATCTTCTTACGAAGTTTGAAGTTGGCGATGTCCTTTCTGGAATAAGTGGCTACAGCCTTCTGACCGGTGATGGCAGAAATCTCATTGATGGCAACATCAACGATCTTCTTGTCCTGTGTAGCGTCACCGAGACCCTGATTGATGATAATCTTCTTCAAGACAGGAGTCTGCATTGCTGAAGAATAGTTGAACTGCTTCTGCAAAGCAGGAGCAATCTCTTCCTTATACTGTTTCTTTAACTGTGCTGTATCCATTATTTAATCTCCTCCCCTGACTTTTTAGCGATACGTGTAACCTTCTTGCCCTCACGCTTGATAGCGATGCGGGTAGCCTTGCCACTCTTCGGATCGATAAGACTCAAATTTGAGATGTGAATAGGAGCCTCCTGCTTCACGATGCCTCCCTGAGGATTCTTGGCTGAAGGCTTTGTGCTCTTAGAAACCATGTTGACACCTTCAACAATGGCGCGATAGTCATCAACAATCACCTTGAGCACCTTTCCGCTTTTGCCCTTGTCAGCACCGGCAAGTACAATAACGGTATCGTCTTTCTTAATATGTAACTTATTCATTACTCTAAATGTTTTTTAATTAAAGAACCTCAGGTGCCAAAGAAACGACTTTCATGTTGACAGCACGCAGCTCACGAGCTACGGGGCCAAAGATACGGCTTCCGCGAAGTTCACCGGCGTTGTTGAGCAACACACAGGCGTTGTCATCGAAACGGATGTAAGAACCATCCTGACGACGGATTTCCTTCTTGGTACGTACAACCAAAGCCTTAGATACTGCACCCTTCTTCAAATCACTTGACGGAATAACGTTCTTGACTGAAACCACAATCACGTCACCGACACTTGCATAACGACGGCCGGTACCACCAAGTACTCGGATGCACATTGCCTCACGTGCGCCGCTGTTATCACATACTGTAAGTTTAGATAATGCCTGTATCATAATTACTTAGCTTTTTCTACGATTTGTACTAATCTCCATCTCTTCGTACGAGACAGAGGGCGAGTCTCCATGATCTGCACAGTATCACCTACGTGAGCCTCATTTTTCTCGTCATGAGCATGGTATTTCTTTGTCTTCTGGACAAACTTACCATAAATAGGGTGCATCTCCTTGAACTTAGCTGCAATAACGATGGTTTTGTCCATCTTGTCGCTGATAACGACACCCTGTCTTACTTTTCTTAAATTTCTTGTTTCCATCTGGGCCATTATTACTTAACAAGTTCTCTCTGACGAAGTTCGGTCTTCATACGTGCGACATCACGACGAACAGCTTTAATCTGCATCGGATTCTCAAGCGGAGTAACCTGATGGTTGAGCTTCATATTGTTCAGAGCTTCCTCTGTTTGCTCCAGCTTCTCGCGCAAGTCCTTGTCGGCGAGTTGTTTTAATTCATTAATCTTCATAATTAAGCGTTTTTATCGTAATCACGTCTTACAACAAACTTTGTTTTTACAGGCAGTTTCTGAGCGGCGAGACGGAGAGCCTCCTTTGCCACGTCAAAACTTACACCTTCTACTTCAAAGAGGATGCGACCCGGGGTAACCGGTGCAACCCATCCTGCGGGATCACCTTTTCCTTTACCCATTCGGACATCTGCAGGCTTGCGAGTGATTGGCTTATCCGGGAAGATACGGATCCATACCTGACCTTCACGGTTCATATAACGATTGACAGCAACACGAGCTGCTTCAATCTGTCGGCTGTCGAGCCATTTAGCTTCAAGGGTCTTGATGCCAAAGGAACCGAAAGCCAGCTGTGTACCTCTGTGGGCGTTGCCTTTATTGCCACGTCCATCTTGCGGTCTTCTATATTTTACTCTTTTTGGCTGTAACATAGTAGCTTCTTCTTTTATCGGTTATTACTTCTTCTACGACCACCGCGGTTCTGACGACCACTGTTACGATTGCCACTCTGCTTCTCCTGAGAGAAGTTAGGAGCCAGGTCACGCTTTCCGTAAACCTCGCCACGGCAAATCCAAACCTTGATACCGAGCAAACCCACCTTAGTGAGAGCCTCAGTCTGGCAATAGTCGATGTCTGCACGGAATGTATGCAGAGGAGTACGTCCCTCCTTGTACATTTCCTTACGGGCCATCTCGGCTCCGTTCAGACGACCGGTAATCTGAATCTTAATACCTTCGGCACCAGCACGCATGGTATTCTGAACAGCCATCTTAATGGCACGACGATAAGCCATCATGTGCTCAATCTGACTGGCAATGTTCTTACCGACAATAGCGGCATCGAGTTCAGGCTTCTTCACCTCAAAGATATTGATCTGGATATCTTTGTTGTAAAGCTTCTTCAACTCTTCCTTCAGTTTGTCTACGTCTTGACCACCTTTACCAATGACGATACCCGGACGGGCAGTGCAAATAGTGATGGTAACCAGTTTCAAAGTACGCTCGATGACAATACGAGAAACGCTGGCCTTCTCCAGACGCTTGTTCAGATACTTACGGATTTTCTGGTCCTCAACGAGGTTGTCACCGAAGCTCTTGCCACCAAACCAATTTGAATCCCAACCACGGATAATACCCAGTCGGTTGCTTATTGGATTAACTTTCTGTCCCATTCTATTAATTATTTTTCGTCGTTAGTTTTGGCATCAACAAACAATGTCACGTGGTTAGAACGCTTACGAATTCTGTAACCACGGCCCTGAGGTGCCGGTCTCATACGTTTCATGGTGACGCCTTCATCTACGAAGACCTTGCTTACAAAGAGTTCACCATCCTCTGCCTTGCGCTCGTTCTTGGTTTCCCAGTTAGCGATGGCTGAGCGCAGCAGCTTCTCTACATCAGCAGCAGCCTGCTTCTTAGAGAACTTCAGTACTCCGAGTGCGCGGTTAACCTCCAAGCCACGAATCATGTCTACAACGTAGCGCATCTTACGTGGTGAAGAGGGAACGCCGTTGAGCTTGGCGAAGTACAGATTCTTGCGGGCTTCTTTCAACTTTTCAGCCGCGATATGTTTTCTTGCTCCCATTATTAATTTTACTTGTTTAAAATGGTTTGTCCCTTTTACTTCTTGTTGTTACCGGAGTGACCACCGAAACGACGTGTCGGAGAGAACTCGCCAAGCTTGTGGCCTACCATGTTCTCAGTAATGTAAACAGGGATAAATTTATTTCCGTTATGAACTGCAACAGTGTGACCCACGAAGTCGGGGGAAATCATTGATGCTCTGGCCCAGGTCTTCACGACACTCTTCTTTCCACTCTCGTTCATAGCGAGAATTTTCTTCTCGAGTGATACGTTGATATATGGACCTTTTTTAAGTGAACGACTCATAATTTGCTCTGATTAACTTAATTACTTCTTGTTAGCTTTTTCAATGATATACTTGTTTGAAAGCTTCTTGGGTGCACGAGTCTTGAGACCCTTTGCATACAAGCCCTTGCGTGAACGTGGGTGTCCACCAGACTGACGTCCTTCACCACCACCCATGGGGTGATCAACAGGGTTCATAACAACACCACGGTTGTGAGGGCGACGACCCAACCAACGAGAACGGCCAGCCTTACCTGAACGCTCCAGACCGTGGTCAGAGTTACCTACACTACCTACAGTAGCCTTACAAGTAGAGAGAATCAGACGAGTCTCACCTGAAGGAAGCTTGATCACGCAGTAAGCGCCATCACGCGAAGTTAACTGAGCAAAGTTACCAGCCGAACGAACGAGCAGAGCACCCTGACCCGGACGCAACTCAATGTTGTGAATCACGGTACCAACAGGGATGTTGGCCAGCGGAAGGGCATTACCAACCTCGGGAGCTGCCTCAGCACCCGACATCAGTGTTGCGCCTACCTTCAGTCCGTTAGGAGCAATAATGTAACGTTTCTCACCATCTGCATAGTACAACAAGGCAATACGAGCCGAACGGTTAGGATCGTACTCGATTGTCTTTACTACAGCAGGAACACCATCTTTCTCTCGCTTGAAGTCGATGAAACGATACTTCTTCTTATGACCGCCGCCGATGTAGCGAACGGTCATCTTACCAGTGTTGTTTCGACCACCGGTAGAACGCTTACCGTAAACGAGAGACTTCTCTGGCACGGATGCAGTAATCTCCTCGAACGTGCCAATAACTTTGTGTCTTTGTCCCGGAGTAACCGGGCTGAATTTACGTACTGCCATTTTTTAATCTATATTGCTGTAAAAATCAATTGTCTCACCATCTTTCAAGGTGACGATAGCCTTCTTGAACGCGGGCTTCTGGCCTTTCACAAGACCAGCCTTGGTATAGCGGCTGGAACGCTTGCCAGCATATCTTGCCGTGTTCACATCTACTACTGTAACATGATACAGACCCTCGACCTCTTTCTTAATCTGGAGCTTGTTAGCCTCTGGGCGTACAACAAAGCCGTAACGGTTCTGCTGCTTGTCTGTAATCTTGGTCATCTTCTCAGTGACCAGGGGTTTGATGATAAATGCCATAATTCTAATTCTCCTCTAATTACTTATTTAAGATGCTGTCGATGGTCTTCAACGAACTTTCGGCTACGACAAGCACATCTGCATTCAAAACTTTGTAAGAATTGATTGCATTTGCTGTCATAACCTCAGCCTTCTGAATGTTACGAGCGGACAAATATACGTTTTTATTTACTTCTGGCAAAACAACAAGTGTCTTCTTACCCTCGACTTTAAGATTTTTAGCAATATTTACGAAATCTTTAGTCTTCGGAGCATCCATTGTGAAGTCTTCGACCACAATAATGGCATTCTCCTGTGCCTTGTAAGACAGGGCAGACTTACGGGCAAGAACCTTTACTTTCTTGTTCAGCTTAAATCCATAATCACGAGGTTTCGGACCGAACACGCGACCACCACCTACGAGTACAGGTGAGTTGATGTCACCGCGACGTGCACCGCCACCACCTTTCTGGCGACCCAGCTTACGAGTAGAACCTCTGTGCTCACTTCTTTCACGAGACTTGGCGGTACCCTGACGCTGATCTGCAAGATACTGCTTTACATCCAGATAGAGAACGTGATCGTTAGGCTCAATTCCAAAGATAGCATCATTCAGAGTTACCTTTCTTCCGGTCTCCTGACCGTTGATATTCAAAACGCTAACTTCCATTACTTCTCAATTAAAACAGTTGAACCATTGCAACCGGCGAAAGAACCCTTTACGATGAGCAGGTTCTGCTCCGGAATTACCTTTAATACCTTGAGGTTCTGAGTTGTCACTCTGTCACCTCCCATCTGGCCACCCATGCGCATGCCTTTGAAGACCTTTGCAGGATAAGAACAGGCACCGATGGAACCCGGCTTGCGGGCGCGGTCATCCTGACCGTGTGTAGCCTGACCTACACCACCGAAACCGTGGCGTTTTACAACTCCCTGGAATCCTTTACCCTTGGATGTTCCGACCACGTCAACGAATTCGGCATCGGCAAACAGCTCAACTGTGATGGTGTCGCCGAGGTTGTAATCCTCGTTAAACTTGAACTCGGCCAAGTGCTTCTTTGGTGTTGTACCGGCTTTCTTGAAGATTCCAGCCATAGGCTTGTTGGTTCTCTTCTCCTTAGCCTCGCCATAACCTAACTGTACGGCTTTGTAACCGTCTTTCTCAACGGTCTTTACCTGGGTAACAACACAAGGACCAGCTTCGATAACAGTGCACGGTACATTCTTACCGTCGGCACTGAAAACGGATGTCATTCCGATTTTTCTTCCAATTAATCCTGGCATTTCAATAAATGTTTATTATAAATATAAAATTCTTTTGCTAAATAATGGTAATTGTAATTTGTAATTCCAAATTCGTCATTACTATACCTTAATCTCAACCTCTACACCTGAAGGCAACTCGAGTTTCATCAGAGAGTCAACAGTCTTACCTGTTGCACTGTAGATGTCGATGAGACGCTTGTAGTCTGAGAGCTGGAACTGCTCGCGGGCCTTCTTGTTCACGAATGTTGAACGGTTCACGGTGTAAATGCGCTTGTGTGTAGGCAATGGAATAGGACCGCTAACAATAGCTCCTGTGGCCTTCACAGCCTTTACAATCTGCTCTGCTGACTTGTCAACCAACTGGTGGTCGTAGCTCTTCAGCTTGATACGAATTTTCTGACTCATGTTTTTACTTTAATTTATTCGTTTATAGTATAAAAGTTGGAAGGTATGCTGCTTAAGAGTCGTTCGCTAAGCAGCACCTTTCCAACATCTTTTTTACTTCTTCAATTCCTCCAGCACCTGATCAGCCAGCGACTGAGACAGCGGTGCATGGTGATCATACTCCATAGAACTTGTAGCACGACCAGAAGTGATGGTACGCAGAGCGGTTACATAACCGAACATCTCTGACAGCGGAACCATAGCCTTCACGATGCGTGCACCGCTACGAGCCTCGTCCATGCCCTGTACCATACCACGACGCTTGTTCAAGTCGCCGATCACGTCACCCATGTTCTCCTCCGGAGTAACAACCTCTACCTTCATGATAGGCTCCATGAGAACGGGGCCTGCCTTCTGGCAAACGTTCTTGAAGGCTGCGTGGGCAGCAAGCTCAAACGAAATTTGGTCAGAGTCTACCGGGTGGAAGCTACCGTCTACGAGGGTAACCTTCATGTCAGTCATCGGGAATCCACCGAGCACACCAGCCTTGAGGCAATCCTTGAATCCCTTCTCTACAGCAGGGATGAACTCCTTAGGCACGTTACCGCCCTTCACCTCGTTGACAAACTGCAGATCGCCTTCCTTGTAGTCCTCATCCTTCGGACCAATGTTAACGATGATGTCGGCAAACTTACCACGACCACCACTCTGCTTCTTGTAAACCTCACGCCAGTTCTCTACAGTCTTGGTGATAGCCTCCTTGTAGTTCACCTGCGGCTTACCCTGGTTACACTCTACCTTGAATTCACGCTTCAGACGGTCGATGATGATGTCGAGGTGGAGCTCACCCATACCCGAGATAATGGTCTGGCCACTCTGCTCATCGGTATGAACGGTGAAGGTCGGGTCTTCCTCAGCGAGTTTGGCAAGACCATTGTCCAACTTGGCAACGTCTGCCTGGCTCTTTGGCTCTACAGCGATAGAAATCACAGTATCGGGGAAGCTCATAGACTCCAGCACGATGGGGCTATTCTCGTCACAGAGAGTATCACCGGTGCGGATATCCTTGAAGCCTACACCTGCGCCGATATCACCGGCATCGATGCTCTCCATAGGGATTTCCTGATGAGAGTTCATCTGGAACAGACGGCTGATGCGCTCACGCTTGCCCGAACGGGGATTGTACACGTAAGAACCGGCAACAACCTTACCAGAATATACACGGAAATATACCAGTCGGCCCATGAACGGGTCGGTAGCAATCTTGAATGCGAGAGCAGAGGTAGGTTCGTTCTCATCCGGCTTACGGTCTTCCTCAACCTCAGTGTCGGGGTTGGTACCCACGATGGCAGGTGTGTCAACGGGAGAGGGAAGGAAAGCGCAGATATAGTCGAGCAACGGCTGCACACCCTTGTTCTTATAAGAAGAACCGAGCAGCACAGGGCAGCACTCCATAGAAACACAACCCTTGCGGATAGCAAGAATCAGCTCCATCTCTGTGATGGTCTCAGGAGCCTCAAGATACTTCTCCATCAACTCATCGTCGAAGTTGGCAGCAGCTTCGAGAAGTTTCTCGCGCCACTCATCAGCCTCTTCAGCGAGGTTGGCAGGGATTTCCTCTACGTCATATTCAGCACCCATCGTCTCATCGTGCCACATGATAGCCTTCATCTTGATGAGGTCTACCACACCCTTGAAGTTCTCCTCGGCACCGATAGGAATCTGGATAGCCACAGGATTGGCACCCAGCACATCCTTCATCTGCTGTACAGTCTCGAAGAAGTCAGCACCAGAGCGGTCCATCTTGTTCACATATCCTACGCGGGGTACATTATATTTGTCAGCCTGACGCCATACGGTCTCACTCTGAGGCTGAACACCGTCAGCGGCAGAATAAGTAGCCACAGCACCGTCGAGCACACGCAGAGAGCGCTCTACCTCGGCAGTGAAGTCAACGTGTCCCGGAGTATCGATCAAGTTGATCTTGAACGACTTGCCGTTCCAGTTCCAGTTACAGGTGGTTGCAGCAGAAGTAATTGTAATACCACGCTCCTGCTCCTGAGCCATCCAGTCCATTGTGGCCGCACCATCATGTACCTCACCAATCTTATGAGTCTTACCTGTATAGAACAGGATACGCTCAGATGTCGTAGTCTTACCGGCATCAATGTGAGCCATAATACCGATGTTGCGAGTCAGCTGTAAATCGCGATTTGCCATTGTGTTATTATCCTTTAATGTGTCTTAATTAGAATCTGAAGTGAGCGAAAGCACGGTTAGCCTCAGCCATACGGTGCATATCCTCCTTACGCTTGAACGCGCCACCCTGATTGTTGTAAGCATCCATGATTTCTGCAGCCAGCTTGTCAGCCATGCTCTTGCCACCACGCTTGCGGGCGAAGGCAATCATATTCTTCATAGACACACTCTCCTTGCGGTCTGCACGGATTTCAGTAGGTACCTGGAATGTGGCACCACCGATACGACGGCTCTTCACCTCCACCAGCGGAGTGATGTTGTCGAGGGCCTGCTTCCAAATCTCAAGGGGAGACTTCTCCTCTTTCTCAGACTTAGACTTCACAATGTCAAGTGCCTTGTAGAAAATTTCGTATGAGGTATTTTTCTTACCATCATACATCAAGTGGTTCACGAACTTAGAGACCTTCTGGTCACCGAAAACCGGATCCGGCAGGATCACGCGCTTCTTTGGTTTTGCTTTTCTCATTTTGTAATAAAATAAATTCTGCTTGGGGCTGTCATCTGATGTTCTTCAACGCTCACACCTGAGCATTTACTCAACCTGTTTTAACTTCTCCAGCAAAACTAAAAATAAATGGATTGTCTTGAAAGCTTCGAGCCCTTGGCCACAAGCACTTGCTTGCGGCCCTCGGCTCTAAGCATTGATTTCTTACTTCTTAGCCTTTGGACGCTTTGCACCATACTTGGAACGACGCTGCGTACGGTTGGCCACACCAGCGGTATCAAGTGTACCGCGAACGATGTGATAGCGCACACCAGGGAGGTCCTTCACACGACCGCCACGTACCAAAACGATAGAGTGCTCCTGAAGGTTGTGGCCCTCTCCCGGAATATAGGAGTTCACTTCCTTCTGGTTGGTCAAACGAACACGGGCAACCTTACGCATTGCCGAATTAGGCTTCTTAGGCGTTGTGGTGTAGACACGAACACAAACACCACGACGCTGAGGACATCCGTCCAAAGCGGGTGACTTGCTCTGTTCTGCAAGAACGCTTCTGCCTTTACGTACTAACTGTTGAATAGTAGGCATAATTTAACTTTTTTAATTTATATATTTATTTTGTTTATAATCAATGCTTTACGAGTCAATGCATACCATATCCATTAAAAGGTACGCATACAATACACCCGTTTCGGGGTGCAAAGGTACAAAGTTTCCCTCAAAACACCTACTTAAAAGAAAATAAAAAAGACCCAAAAACAAAACATTAATAATAATTAACTATTGTTTGAGAATATTATTACGCGCTATCCGCCAACACCAGTGCATCCCTCCCCTATTCACGTCCGTCTTGTTAGTTCAAGTTCAATGATTCAACAAGTCCTCAACCGGCAATCCTCTATCCTATAACATGCTATACTCTGACATCGCAATAAGGGTGCGGAGACAATGAGATACACCTCTATATATAGCGACATGCTGAAAAAGCAATCCCACTGCTGATGCCCACAAATAAAAAAGATGAGGGTATGTCAAAATACAAATTTGGAACTTGATAACTTATAATCTGTAAGTTGAACTCCTATAAAAGCAAAGAAAAGTTCATTTCTCTACTCTATAATGAGTTTGAAATGGACTTTTCTTATAGAGTTTGTTTCAAACTGTAAGATTTAGAAAGGTGGATTTGTATTTTGACACACCCTCTCTTTTGTTTATGCTTTCTTGTCTTCTTTCTGGGCCAATATGGCACGTCGATCGCCAAGAATCTTTTCCAGTCGGCTGCTGGTTTGCAGCTCGGCCTGAGCATTCATTGTTACTAACTTGTCCATAGTGCTTACAATCTTTTTACTTGAATATGGTGGCAAAGATAACCGACTTTAGTGTATTATCACCATCCAATCCTATAAAAAAAGGTGAAAGCATGCCATTCTTTGACCTATGTCAAACCCCTGAGGCCTCGTCCGCAGCCCTTTTTCGGGGTATCAGCAGCCTGCGGCCAGAGGCCCACGCCACCTATTCTGCACCACTCCGAGGCCAAAATCATTCGGGCGAGCCTTGCTCCCCGGTATATTGTCCGATAAAGAAAATGGTGTTGGTATCGTCGTTTACCACGAGATAGACAAAGGGATGGTCGGCAAAGAACGGGATGGGCTGAGGCTCTTCGACGGGTAAACTTCCGATGGTCATCTCCGCGTAGGTGGCTGCTGCACCCTCTGTGCCCTCCTCGTTGACGGTGATGCGGGCTTTCTGACGGCTCTTGCTCACATACAACGGTTCCTTGGAGATGCCGGGGAAATTGTTGACCGACTCATCGTCGAGATGGTCCACGCCCAGCGCTTTGAGCGTCTGCAGCACGTCAAAATTCATGGCACAATCTATCTTGGGCAATTTCAGGTGGACCCGCGTGGGCTCCAGCTGACCTCTCACACCACCGAGACGGGCCGACTGCAGGGCCGCCATCGCCTCGTCGATGCTATGTCCCGACTTGGGCAACACGACCAGCATCGAGAACCGTTTCATCTCCGACTCACTGCTCATCCGCAGGCGGTAAGGCAGCGAAACAATCTGAAACACCTCGTTTTCGCCATAGTCCACCGTCCGTTTGTCACTCATCATCGCCACCTTGAGCGTATCTCCCGCGGCCTTGTTGAAACGTGCTTGCCGGGTCAGTCGGGCCTCAAACGCCTCCTGCCACGACCCTTTGAAATACACGGCATTGACCGCACACAAAGCCGACTGGGTGTCGAGCTGCGACAACAACTGCGGAATCATGCCCTGCGTGTGGTTGCTTGTCCATTCGTTGATTTGCCGAACGCCGTCATCATCGAATGGCATCGACCTCACCTCCGCGAGGTAACGGCGCGACGACAGCTCTGCATAAGCCGGAAGAATGGGGTGCGCCTGGTTGACGGCCAGGAAGTTGGCGATGCTCAACACGGGGCTTTGGTCGATGGCACGGGCACGGTATTCATCTTGCCCCTCCCTGCTGTTCAGCGGGCGGGCGGCATCGAGGGTGAGGTCGCTGATATCTTCGGCGGTCACGCCCAGCACGTGCCCCAACTCCCGTTCTACGTTGCCCGCAGCACCGTCCTGCAGCATCCGGAAGAGTGCGGCAACGCCAAAGGGCGAGCAAACGATGTCGCCGCCCTTGTCATGGCGCAGTTTTTCAAACAACCGGAGGGAGAAATCGGTCAGCGCGGGTAGCTTTTCTTGGGAAGTCATAGGATTGATTGACAAGTTGATGGTATCATTATGATGGACTGAAAGGGACTGTTCGATAGGACGGAGCAATCTGGACGACGCATTCACCAGGGTACTCTCAGCACGGAAACGTATCGGAAAGCTATAACGACATCTCACGGTTTTGCCTTTATGCATGGCGGGAATCCACTTCGGCATGCGTCGCGCGATATCGAGGGCAGCCTTGTCCAACACCGGATCCAGCTTCTTCAACACCTTGAAATCGCTTTGCGAGCCATCGCGCTCTACGATAAACCCCAGCACAATATAGCCGGGCAGACCGTCGCAGATATATTCTGACTTCACCATGTGTGATTCGATGTAGCGCCACAGTGCCGCCTCGCCACCCGGAAACTGCGGCATCTGTTCCACTTTGTCATACACCCGACGGTCCTGCGCACGCCCTTCGTACGGACTGGGCAGCGCCATCATCAACAGTAGGAAAAACAGTATTCGTCTCATCATCATGATATTTTATTTATAGGTGGATAGTGGGATGGACTAAGAAGGAGAACCACCCCATGTTGCAAATATAGCCTTTTTCCCCCTTGTTTCCAAAGGTTTCAGGGTAAAAAAGCAGAGTGGAAGTCGAGCACAGGCATTGTCTTGCGCCAGTCACAGGCTATCTTGCCGATGGGGATCGCTGAGAGATGAAGCTGGGAAAACAGCCCCGACAGCAGACTTTTCATAGACGCATTACCATGCAGTGTATGATTGCCATTCAAGTAATTAACCACTCCAATAGTTAAATTAAGTAAAACTATCCCTTAAAGAGTTTGCATTTTATTACCTTTGTAACATATATAAACAATGTCTAAACATGGAAGAAGAAAACAAGCACAGTCATCATCATCACCATCATCATCACTACAGAAGTAGTTCTGACCGTTTCAAAGAACATCAGCTACGCGTCAACAGAAACAAGAAGATATTCTCCCGAGTGTTGTTTATCTTAGGTTGCATCATAGCCATAGCTATTATCATTGCAGTGGTTTGGCTCTACACCAATGAGTAGACAGCCGTCTCTGACCGACTGTTGCATGTGACTGCACAGGATAATGCCCTGCAGAGTCACAATCTTTTGAAAGACATCTGTACGGATGAAACGAAAAACGCATTCCATGACTGACATGGAATGCGTTTTATGTTGACAGGGAGAGCGATTACTTGATAATGCCCTGCTCCTTGAAAATCTTCTTCAAAATCTCCACCCCTCGCTCTACATGCTCCTGCGTGTGGGAGGCCATGAGTGCAAAACGCACCAAGGTGTCCTGCGGCGCACAGGCAGGTGGTATCACCGGATTGATGAATACGCCGGCATCGAAGGCCAGCTTGGTCACGAGGAATGTCTTGTCGATGTCACGCACATAGAGCGGGATGATGGGGCTTTCGGTCTCACCAATCTCAAAACCCTCCTCGCGGAAACGGCTGAGGGCATAGTTGGTCACGTCCCAGAGATGCTGAATGCGCTCGGGTTCGTTCTGTATGATGTGCAGCGCTTCGAGTGCGGCGGCGGTGGCAGCGGGGGTGTCACTGGCCGAGAAGATATAGGTGCGGCTGGTGTGACGCAGGAAGTTGATGGTATCTGCATCACCTGCAATAAATCCGCCGATGGAGGCCAGACTCTTGGAGAAGGTACCCATGATGAGGTCTACCTCGTCCTGCAGTCCGAAATGGTGGCACACGCCACGTCCCTGTTCGCCGAAAACGCCCAGTCCGTGAGCCTCGTCGACCATGATGGAGCAGTTGTATTTGTGCTTGAGTTCCACAATCTCGGGCAGTTTGCAGAGATCGCCTTCCATCGAAAACACGCCGTCGACCACAATCAGCTTGATAGCTTCCTTAGGCAGTTTCTGCAGCACACGCTCCAGGTCTTCCATGTCGTTGTGCTTGTAATGGAGCTGGGTGGCGAAGCTCAGTCGCCTTCCGTCCACGATAGAAGCATGGTCGCGGTCGTCGCAAATCACGTAGTCGCCACGTCCGACGATAGAGGGGATGACACCAGAGTTTACTGTAAAGCCGGTGGAAAAGCACAAAGCATCGTCCTTATGCTCAAAAGCAGCAAGCTCTTTCTCCAGTTGTACGTGGAGGTCGAGCGTTCCGTTGAGGAATCTACTGCCGGCGCAGCCTGAGCCATATTTGTCCAAAGCCTTCTTGGCAGCCTCGATGATGCGGTCGTCGCCGGTCAAGCCCGTGTAGGCATTACTACCGAACATCAGAACCTGATGACCGGCCATGGTTACTTCCGGCCCTTGCTTGCTTGTGATTTCTCTAAAATAGGGGTATACGCCTACCTCCATATAATGCTGCGGTATGCGGTAATTTTTGTACTTTTCTTGTAACTGTCCCATTTTAATAATAGGTGTAGATCTGTCTACAATGTTATAAATTAGGCTGCAAAGATACAAAAAATAACTTATAACAGAGCGAAAAAACAGAGAAATCATCAAATAAACAAAAAATGCAAACAAATAAAATCATTTATCAATAGAAATTCAGTAATTTTGCGACATGAAATGTTCGTAGCATGAAGAAGAAAGTACTTTTTATCATCAACCCTATTTCTGGAACGGCGGCGAAGGACCAAATACCCGAGAAAATAGAAAAGTATCTCGACAACAGCATCTTCGATTATGAAATCAAAAATACGGAATATGCTGGTCATGCTACCCTTATAGCCAAAAATGCTGCCGACGCAGGCACAGATATCGTGGTGGCCATCGGCGGCGACGGCACCGTCAACGAGGTGGCACGCTCACTGATCCACACACAGACAGCCCTCGGCATCATCCCCTCGGGGTCGGGCAACGGACTGGCCCGCCACCTGCTGCTCCCCCTGAACATCCGCAAAAGCATCGAGATCATCAACCGGTGCGAAATCCATGAGCTGGACTACGGTGTCATCAACGACTACCCGTTTTTCTGCACCTGCGGCATGGGCTTCGACGCATTCGTCAGTCAGAAGTTTGCCGAGACGGGCAAGCGCGGGGCCATCACCTATATCCAGAAGGTGCTGGAGGAGGGTGTGAGGTATAAGCCGGAGACCTACGAGATTTCCACCGAGGGCGACACCACGAAGTATAAGGCCTTTCTCATCTCCTGCGCCAATGCGTCGCAATATGGCAACAACGCCTACATCGCACCGCAGGCGTCGATGAGCGACGGACTGATGGATGTGATTATCATGGAGCCGTTCGACGTGCTGGAGGCCCCACAGATTGCCATCGACATGTTCAGCAAGACGCTCGACAAAAGCTCGAAAATCAAGACTTTCCAGACCAAGCACCTGCATATCCACCGTTCGCAGCCCGGCGTGATCCATTATGACGGCGACCCGGTGGAGTCGGGCGAGGACATAGACATCCACTTGGAGGAGAAGGGCATCCGCATCATCGTCAATCCCGAGGGTGACAAGAGTCTGCGCCAGCCCAACGCCATACAGACGGCGGCCGCCGAACTGTTCAATGAGATCAACGATATCCGTCAGGGCATCGCGCGCCACACGCTGCGCGGCATCGCACTGACCAAACTCATCCAGAAGAAAATAGAGCGCAGATTGCCTGGCATCTGATTATCCTGACCGGCTTACATTCCGCCCTTTTTGTCAATATTATTCATCATTTTCAAGCACTTCCAAGTACATTCATCGGGAGGCGAAAAGGGGGTTGTCTTGCGATAACATTCGATTTATCTGGGATGAAAAACACGAAAAACGATTGATTTTTCTCCTTTTTCACGCATTTTTTGCTTTTTCATGGTGTCTAACAGGGCGTTTTCGCATCATGATAAGGGCGTTTTCGCATCGCGATTAGCACCTAATCGTCTTGCGAATACTACCTAATCGCAAGACCATGATTTGTCAATATTTCACAAGTTGTTGACATATAGCGGTTTACAGACAGACCGTTTTTTGCGTATTTCTGTCGATAGGACATGCGGTTATGAATATTCCTGCTTTTTGAGGACATATTATCAAATTCTTTCATCGTGTATTTTTAGACATAGTAACATAATAACAATAGGCTGCGCGATGTTTTTTTTAGACAGAACAACATAAAAAACATATAGCTTCGCGATGTTGTTTATATAACAAAAACTTTGCGCAGCAATATGATTTTCTGTCTTTCTGTCTAAAAATCCTGCTGCGCAGCCTGTTGTTATTATGTTACTATGTCTAAAAAAACACCGCGCAGCTATATGTTTTTTATGTAGTTCTGTCTAAAAAAACGCCCAATTCTGTCTAAAAAAAAACACTGCGCAGCCATGTCTTTATGTCTTTTTGTCTAAAAAAAAACGGTCTATCTGTCCTACTCGTCGAGGTAGAAGGCGGCGGTGAGCTGGCGATACCAGGGGCCGCGGCGGCCGCTGTCGTCGAGCAGACACACCTCACCCATCTCCGGCCACCCCTGTCTCCTCCGCCCGAAGGCCAGCAGCGCGCGCTCCAACGGCTTGCCTGTCTTCGTGCGCACCGACACCCGACGCGTGAGGAAAAGGCCACGCAGGTAGGCTTCGGCGGCCACAGCCTCCGCCGCATCCCACGGCACGATGAGGCTCACCTCACCCTCCGGCGTGAGCCAGCAGCGGGCAAAGGCGAAGAAATCGTGGAAAAATGCCGTCTGCGCATGGCGTGCGGCGGTGCGCGGAAGGTCGTTGCCCGTCGGTCCGCTGAGGAAAAACGGAGGGTTGGACACGATGGCATCGTAGAATGCCGAGGGCATAAACTGCTGGAAAGGCGTGTGAAACACCGCCACACGGGAGGCGAACGGCGACACCGTCACATTGTCCCGAGCCTGCGCCGCAGCCGCCGCGTCCAGCTCCACACCCTCGACCTGCGCCGCGGGAAAACGCTGCGCCATCATCAGGGCGATGAGACCGCTGCCTGTACCGATGTCGAGCACACGCCGGCCGCCGTGGGCCCACGCGCCGACGAGCACCCCGTCGGTGCCGACTTTCATGGCACAACGGTCGTGGCGGAGAGTGAACTGCTGAAAGGAAAATCCATCTGTCATCATGGGTTTTAACGCAGTCCGCCCACATATATTTTGCCAAGACAGCCGCAAACCAACATTTTTTATAGATTAATCCACCTCTTATATGCGATATTATTCGTACCTTTGCACGATAATACAAACACGACACCCCCGCAAAAGTTGTTTTACACATCAAAAACTGTTTCAGAATCCAACAATGAGTAAAAAACAGAATACATCGATTCAGATGTTTGCCGACTTCGAAGGCGATATCACCGCCCTGTTGAACACCGAGGCACCTGAAGAGATTCCCGTACTTGCCACCCGCAACATGGTTCTTTTTCCCGGAGTATTGGTTCCGATTCTCATAGGGCGTAAGGCAAGTATGAACTTAGCCAAGAAACTTAGTAAGAACTCAAAAGACAATATCTGCGCCATCTTCTGCCAGCGCAACTCTGATGTCGACACCCCCGCCGGCAACGAACTCTATGAGTATGGCGTATATGCCCGGCTGGTGCGCGTCATAGAGATGCCCACGCCCGACAACGTGACGGCTATCTTCCAGTCTATGGGCAAGTGCCGGCTGAAGACCATCACGAGCGTGAAGCCTTTCTACAAAGGCATCGTAGACCCCGCCCCCGACGAGATGCCGGCCGACGACGACTCTGAGTTCAAGACCCTCATCGACGACCTGCGCTCCTCGACCGAGGAGCTGATCAAGAGCAGCGACGAGATTCCCGATGACATTCTGATGACCATCAAGAACCTCACCAACCCCATCATGTTCACCAATTTTGTGTGCACCAACCTGCCGCTGTCGGTGAAAGACAAGATCAAACTGCTCGAATACAACAACCTCAAGGAGCGTATCATCGAACTGTTGAAGATTGAAAACCGTGAAATTCAGCTGCAGCAGTTGAAAAACCAGATACACCAGAAGACGCGTGAGGACCTTGACGAGCAGCAGAAGGAGTATTTCCTGCAGCAGCAGATGAAGAATATCAAGGAGGAACTCGGGGGCAACGAAGGGTCGCCCGAGAAGGCTGAGCTGCAGGAGAAGGCCAAGAAGATGAAGTGGCCCGAGGAGATTGCCAAGACCTTTTACAAGGAGTTGGACAAGCTTGACATGTTCAATCCGCAGAGTCCGGAATACAGCGTGCAGCTCAACTATCTGCAACAGATGACCGCTCTGCCGTGGGGACACTTCACACAAGACAGCCTCGACCTCAAGCGCGCCAAGCGGGTGCTCGATCAGGACCACTACGGCATGGAGAAAGTGAAGGAGCGCATCCTCGAATATCTGGCCGTATTGCAGTTGCGTGGCGACCTGAAATCGCCCATCATCTGCCTCTACGGTCCTCCGGGAGTGGGCAAGACGTCGCTCGGCAAGAGCATCGCCTCGGCCATGAAGCGCAAGTATGTGCGCATGTCGCTGGGCGGACTCCACGACGAGAGCGAGATACGCGGACACCGCCGCACCTACGTAGGTGCCATGCCGGGACGCATCATCAAGAGCATTCAGAAAGCCGGCTCATCCAATCCCGTGTTTATTCTCGACGAGATCGACAAGGTGACGCAGAACACCATCAACGGCGACCCGTCGTCGGCACTGCTCGAAGTGCTCGACCCCGAGCAGAACTCGGCCTTCCACGACAATTTCCTCGACGTGGACTACGACCTCTCCAAGACCCTGTTTATTGCCACGGCCAACGACCTCAACACCATTCCGCGCCCGCTGCTCGACCGTATGGAGATCATCGAGGTGTCGGGATACATCACCGAGGAGAAGATAGAGATTGCCAAACGCCATCTCGTTCCGCGTGAGTTGGCCAACACCGGACTCGACAAAAACGACCCGAAGCTGAAGTTTACCAAGCAGGCTCTGGAGAAGATCATAGAGCAATACACCCGTGAGAGTGGCGTGAGACAACTCGAAAAACAAATCAACAAAGCCCTGCGCAAGCTCGCTTTCCGCAAGGCTTTGGAGGGCGAACTGCCCGCGACGACCATCAATCCGTCGGAGATCGAAGGCCTGCTGGGCAAGCCGCCATTCTATCGCGACATCTATCAGGGCAACGATTATGCCGGCGTGGTGACCGGACTGGCGTGGACAAGCGTGGGCGGTGAGATACTGTTTATCGAGACTTCGCTGTCCAAAGGCAAGGCCGGCAAACTCACGTTGACGGGTAATCTCGGCGACGTGATGAAGGAAAGCGCCATCATTGCCCTGCAATACGTCAAGGCCCACAGTGAGACGCTCAACGTCGACTCACGCATTTTTGACAACTGGAACATCCATATCCATGTGCCCGAAGGAGCCACACCGAAGGACGGTCCGTCGGCGGGCATCACCATCGCCACGTCGATTGCGTCGGCCATTACGCAGCGCAAGGTGCGCAAGAACACCGCCATGACAGGCGAAATCACGCTCCGTGGCAAGGTGCTTCCGGTGGGCGGCATCAAGGAGAAGATACTCGCCGCCAAGCGTGCCGGTATCACCGACATCCTCATGTGCCGCGACAACCGCAAGGATATCGAGGAAATCCCCGAGAAATACCGCACCGGAGTGGAGTTCCATTACGTGGAGAATGTGCAGGATGTATGGAACTTTGCCCTCACCGATGAGATTGTGGACCATCCCGTAGACCTCACCGTCCGCGAGACTCCCGAGCTGAAAGTAGACAACCCCGGAGCATAACCCCACCGCAGCAACACGCTTTCAACATGACATTCGAATTGCAACATACTGACGCCTGCAGCGATGCGCGCACCGGACTCATTACCACAGACCACGGCCAAATCAAGACTCCGATCTTCATGCCGGTAGGAACCTGTGGCAGTGTGAAGGGTGTCCACTTCGCCGAACTGCGCGAACAGGTGAAAGCACAGATCATTCTGGGCAACACCTATCATCTCTATCTCCGTCCGGGACTTGACATCTTGCGCAAGGCCGGCGGTCTCCACGGCTTCAACGGATGGGAGCGTCCCATCCTGACCGATAGCGGAGGCTTCCAGGTTTTCTCCCTCACGGGCATCCGCAAACTGCGCGAGGAGGGTTGCGAGTTTAGGTCGCACATCGACGGTTCCAGGCATTTCTTCACGCCGGAAAACGTGATGGACACCGAGCGCATCATCGGAGCCGACATCATGATGGCCTTCGACGAGTGTCCGCCGGGGCAGAGCGACTACCAGTATGCCAAGCAGTCGTTGCAGCTCACGCAGCGATGGCTCGACCGGTGCTGCCAGCGTTTTGCCGAGACTGAGCCGCTCTACGGCTACCGGCAGAGCCTGTTCCCCATCGTGCAAGGCTGCACCTACAAGGACCTCCGGCAGGAAGCGGCCAAATATGTGGCCGACAAGGGAGCCGACGGCAATGCCATCGGCGGTCTGGCCGTGGGCGAACCGACCGAGGTGATGTATGAGATGATCGAGGTGGTGAATGAAATTCTGCCCAAGGACAAGCCCCGATACCTCATGGGTGTGGGCACGCCGCAGAACATATTGGAGGCCATCGAGCGTGGTGTGGATATGTTCGACTGCGTGATGCCCACCCGCAACGGCCGCAACGCGATGCTCTTCAGCTATCAGGGCACGATGAACATGAGGAACAAGAAGTGGGAGGACGACTTCTCTCCGATAGACATCGACGGCTGCGATGTGGACCGCATCTACACCAAAGCCTATCTCCACCACCTGTTCAAAGCCGGCGAACTGCTCGCCATGCAGATAGCCAGCATCCACAATCTCGCCTTCTACCTCCGGCTGGTGACCGATGCACGCCAGCACATCGAGCAGGGCGACTTCGTGCAATGGAAAGCATCGGTCATCGACCAATTAGGCCGTCGCGCATGAAAAAGCTAATATTCAAGCCAGAAATGGCCAACGATTAGGTATCGTGCGCACGACGATTAAGCATTATCTTCAATGAAAAGCTATCACAAACTTCGCAAACACGTCAGGATATATAAACTGAGACGCTGGCTCGACCGGCGTTTCTCCTGGCTCCGACGCATCTTCCAGTGGATAGGGCAACACACCCGACGCACGCAGAAGGTGTTCAGATGGTTGGCGAAGAAACTCTTCTTCCTCAAATATCTCAATCCCTTCCGATATATCAAACGCATCGACTGGTATATCATCCGGAAGTTTATTGGGACATATATCTTCTCCATTTTTCTCATCATCTCCATCTCGATTGTCTTCGACGTGAATGAGAACCTGGCGCGATTTACACAGTATCATGCGCCCCTCAGGGCCATTGTCTTCGACTATTACGCCAACTTCATCCCGTATTTCACCAATCTCTTCAGCGCGTTGTTCGTGTTTATCGCCGTGATTTTCTTCACTTCGAAACTGGCGGGAAACTCCGAAATCATCGCGATGCTGGCCACGGGCATCTCGTTCAAGCGCCTGCTCAGACCCTACATGATATCGTGTATGCTCATCGCAGGACTGTCCTACTACCTCTCCGCCTATGTCATTCCTCACGGAACGGTCATCCGGCAGAACTTCGAGACGATGTATAAGAACAAGAAGAAGAACACGTCGGCCGAGAATGTGCAGCTGCAAGTGGGTCGCGGTGTCATCGCCTACATCCAGCATTACGACAACAACCTGAAGAAGGGATATGGTTTCTGCCTCGACAGTTTCAAGGACAAGAAGCTCGTGTCGCACCTCACGGCCATGGAGGTGCAGTATGACACCATCTCCGACACGAAGTATCACTGGCGCCTGCGCAACTGGAAGGTGCGCCAACTCCAGGGTCTTCGCGAGCACATCACCAGCGGTTCGGAGAAAGATTCCATCATCATGATGGAGCCCACCGACCTCGTCTATTCCAAGGGTCAGCAGGAGACCTTCACCTCGCCGGAGCTGAAGGACTACATCTCCAAGCAGATAGACCGAGGCTCGGGCAATGTGGTGCAGTATCAGGTGGAGTATCACAAGCGCATCGCCTCATCGTTTGCCGCCTTCATCCTCACCATCATCGGCGCGTCGCTGTCGTCGCGCAAGCGCAAGGGCGGCATGGGACTCTACCTCGGCATAGGTCTCGCGCTGAGCTTTGCCTATATCATGCTGCAAACGGTGTCGGCCACGTTTGCCATCAATGCCGGCTTCCCGCCGATGCTGGCAGCATGGATGCCCAACCTGCTGTTTGCCATCATCGCCTTCGTATGCTATCGCAACGCACCCAATTAAGCCCGCTCACGACCCTCACCCCAGCCCCACATGGCCAACGATTAGAGACAAAAGAAACATTAAAGCCAACGGCGAACCGTCACGATGCCCACTCCGGCGCAGGCAAAACAGATGTCGTATCGCCACATTACACAAAAGAAAAGAAACATGAAATTTGAAGAATTAGATTTAAATGATAACATTCTCGACTCGCTCTACGACATGAATTTCGAGGAGTGCACGCCCGTTCAGGAGAATTGTATTCCCGAAATCCTCAAGGGACACGACCTCATGGGAGTGGCACAGACCGGCACCGGCAAGACGGCGGCCTATCTGCTACCCATCCTCTCAATGATCGACGACGGCGGATACCCCAAGGATGCCGTCAACTGCGTCATCATGTCGCCCACCCGCGAGCTCGCGCAGCAGATAGACCAGGCCATGCAAGGCTTCTCCTACTATCTTGAAGGCGTGTCGAGCGTGGCTGTCTACGGCGGCAACGACGGCAACCGCTACGACCAGGAAATGAAGAGTATGCGCATGGGTGCCGACGTGATCATCGCCACTCCGGGCCGTCTCATCTCCCACATCAGTATGGGCAACATCGACCTGAGCCGCGTGAGCTTCTTCGTACTCGATGAAGCCGACCGCATGCTCGACATGGGTTTCTCCGACGACATCATGAAGATAGCGTCCTATCTGCCCAAGACTTGCCAGACCATCATGTTCTCGGCCACCATGCCCAAGGACATTGAGAAGATGGCGCAAAACCTGCTGAAGAATCCCGTCGAGGTGAAACTTGCCGTGAGCAAGCCCGCCGAGAAGATCAAGCAGAGTGCTTATATCTGCTACACCACGCAGAAACTCGAGATCATCAAAGACATCTTCAAGGCCGGAAACCTGCAGCGCGTCATCATCTTCTCGGGTTCGAAGCAGAAAGTGAAGCAGATCAACCAGGCCCTTACACAGCTGAAAATCAACAGCGGCGAGATGCATTCCGACCTCGACCAGACCCAGAGAGACGACATCATGTTCCGTTTCAAGAGCGGACAGATAGACGTTCTCGTGGCCACCGACATCGTGGCGCGTGGCATCGACATCGACGACATCGCGATGGTCATCAACTATGACGTGCCCCGCGACACCGAGGACTATGTGCACCGCATCGGCCGTACGGCACGTGCCGACCGCGACGGCGTGGCCATCACGCTCGTCAACGAGGACGACATGTATGCCTTCCGCCAGATCGAGAAGTTCCTCGACAAGGACATTGAGAAAAATCCGCTGCCCGAGGGCTGTGGCGAGGGTCCCGAATACAACACTTCGAAGAACCCGCGCAAGACGTCGGCCAAGAGCCGTCGCCGCCAAAACCGCGACGAGACAGCCCACAAGAAGGCCAAGCAGCATGCTCACGGCCGCGACGAGGCCAATCCGCGCAACAACCGTCAGCGTCGCGACGACAACGCCTCCAAGCCCCGCAACGAGGGCCAGAACGATGCCGCCACCACCCCACAGGACAGCCAGAAGAGCCAGAGCGAGCAGCCGCGCAACAACGAGCGCCGCGACAACAACCGCCGGAAGAACAACCGTCAGCGTCGCGACAATGCCCAACAGCAGGGCGAGCAGACCGCAGCCGCCACGCAGGGCAGCTCCGCCGCAGAGGGCACGTCAAACAACAACCGGAGGAAAAACAACCGCCAGCGTCGCGACAACGACGGCAACAAGCGTCGCAACGACGACAACCGCTGGGACAAAAACCGCCGCAACGACAAGAAACGTGGACCGCGCCAGCAGCGTAAGAACATGGCTGCCGCCACCGCCGAAGCTCCGAAGGAATCGGGTCTGAAGTCGATGATCCGCAAACCGCTGAAGTGGCTCAGGTCGTTGGGTAAGAAATAAACGCAGAAAGTCGTAAGACAACATCAACTATTAAAACGCGAAAAGGCTGTGACCAAGGCCTGTCACGCGGCAGATTTCATACGGACCACCGATGTTCCGACACTGAATCTTCCACAAAGACAATCCTTGATTCACAGCCTTTTTTTTATCTTATGATGGGTTATAGACAGCAGTCCTGCCACACTTTGACCTGATTTCCGGCTCCAGAATGTCAGTCGGCACCTGCGTGCGACAGACGACAGGCCCACCCCCACACACACGTTGAACCGAAAAGAAGAGGCCAACGGCCAAAGTCTCATCTCCCATCAGCTGAACACCGGTCGCAGTAGGCATTCCCAGCCCCCCCCCCTTATATCACGTCACAGAATGCCAGACTCCCACCAACGGCCGTCGCAACGCCAGTCGGTCATTAAAGGGTTTAACATCATTTTAGTTTAAAAATATACACGAAATATCTACCTTCCAGATTATTTTCGTATCTTTGTTAACACTTGAATGAACCGGATTTATGGTTTGCTCACTTATTTTGCAACCGTAAATTGACCACCACTCCCAACGGATGACTACCTGCAAGGATAGCACATTCCACATGCTGAAATCACAAATTGATAACGATAAAACCGTCGATGCGTATGAAACAAAAGAAAATGACACTCACATCAGAAGATGTCAAGATCATGTTCGAAACACGTTTACCCACCCTATGTCAGTTAGCCCTCAGCTGTCACAATGCCCATGACTTCAAACAGCAATTGAGTCTGCATCTCCATCTCGTCGGCAACGCCTCCCTGTCTCCGGCAGAAAACAATATCAGAAGGCTCATAGAGCATGACCAGCACACCATCTTGGAAGCCTCTTCCGAACAGACACTGACGCTACGCACTATCACCCTCCTGTGGAATTTCCTCAAGGGTATTCCTCAAGACCAAACGGTCTCTGCTGATTTCTACTTAGACGTTTACAAGCAATTTGAGAGGCTGTCGGCCCCCTACCCCGACCAGCCCGACCGCAAGCTGGTATTGAAATGGATGAAAAGATGGGAGTCGGGCATCACTCCCCGGATGGTCGCCATCAGGGCCGCCACCAAGCAGCAGATCATCGACCGACTCATCACCCGCATAGAAACCCATCATTCTGACAAGAGCCGATATGTCTTCCCGCCCCATGCCTCACCACAGGAAAAAAGAGCGATGGTGGAAAGCTGGTGGAACGACCACCGGTTCCACCTTGCCATGGCCGCCCGCAGCCTGAGAGAGCTCAACCGCCTGATGGGCGACACCATGTCCGAAGAGATGAAAACCATCTATCGGGAGGCCCACGCCAAAGGCATTCCGGTCTTTGTCACCCCCTATTACCTGTCTCTCATAGATCTCTCCGGCCAGCAATTTGACGATGCCTCCCTGCGTTCCTATGTCTTCTACTCGCGCCCTCTTGTCGAAACCTTCGGCCAGATCAAGGCATGGGAGCGAGAAGACATCATCGAAAACGGCAAGCCCAATGCCGCGGGATGGCTGCTGCCCGAGGGCAACAACATCCACCGACGCTATCCCGAAGTGGCCATCCTCATTCCCGACACCATGGGAAGGGCCTGCGGCGGGCTCTGCGCCTCCTGCCAACGGCTGTACGACTTCCAAAGCGGCAGGTTCAACTTCGACCTCGAAAACCTCAAGCCCAAGGAGACCTGGGACCATAAGCTCCACCGCCTGATGCAGTATTTCAGGGAAGACAAGCAGCTGCGCGACATCCTTATCACCGGCGGAGACGCTCTGATGAGCCGCAACAGCAGCCTGAACCACATCCTCGACGCTGTATATCAGATGGCCAGACACAAACACGAGGACAACCTGCACCGTCCCGACGGCGGGAAATATGCCGAGATACAACGCATCCGGCTGGGCACACGCCTGCCCGTCTACCTACCCATGCGCATAGACGACGAACTCATAACCATACTTCGCAACTTCAAAAAGAAAGCCGAAAAAATAGGCATCAGCCAGTTTTTCATACAAACCCATATCCAGACACCCTTGGAGGTTACGCCTGAACTGTGCCAGGCCGTCAGAAAACTTCATGAGGCAGGATGGACCGTCACCAATCAGCTGGTCTACACCGTTGCAGCATCAAGACGCGGACACACCGCACGGCTGAGACAGGTGTTAAACCAGATCGGGGTGCTCTGCTACTACACATTCATGGTAAAAGGGTTTGAAGAAAACCACACGGTCTTCACCCCCAACAGCCGGCTGATGCAGGAACGGCTGGAGGAAAAAGCCATCGGAAGGCTGCACAACAGACACGACCACCTGATTGCAGCACTCATAGACGGCAGAAAAACACCTGAGAAATACATCAGGACCATCGAGCGACAGCAGGGCGTGCCCTTCCTCGCCACCGACAGAAGCGTCATCAACCTCCCCGGAGTAGGCAAAAGCATGACCTTCGGACTGGCCGGCATACTGCCAGACGGGCGAAGGATACTCGCCTTCGACCACGACCACACACGCCGCCACAGTCCGGTAATCAGCCGGATGCCCGTGGTCTATATTCAGGAAAACAAGTCTGTCGCAGACTATCTGCGGCAGATAGCAGCCATGGGCGAAAATCCAGCGGAATACGAATCCATCTGGCAATACACCGACGGACAGACCGAGCCCCGCTTCGCCCTCTACGAATACCCTCCTACCCCATACACCATTACCAAAGAATATTCCAATCTCGGCTAAAGAGCAAGGGCAGGGAGACCCAGCCAGCACGCCCCACAGACACCCTTACACCGCGCGCGCAGAGGGTCCACCCACCTATGCCAGCCCCCCCACACCCTGTCAAACCCTTTTGGCAGTGTCAAGAAAAATAACCATAAAATAGCGATTTGTAGTTTCCCCAGATAGACTTACAAAACAACGAAAAAGCCACCAACGGCCAACAGGAATAAGGGAAAAGAAGAGCGATGGTGCGATTAGATAGTCATCGCCTTGCGATTAGATAGCAATCGCATCACGTTTGGGTACTAATCGCAAGCCGATTATACCCTTTTGGCAAGGCCAAAAGAGACGAAAAAGGGTAAAAAGAGCGGCAGATTGCACAACGAAAACCACTTCACAGACATAACCTCCTGAATATCAACCACTCCCAAACGTCCTCATTTTCTCCGTATTTCGCGCCTTGGGATTATCATTTTGAAATACGCTAAAACCACGACGCAATTTGTCAACTTCTTTCAAGGAAGCCCAAAGGAGAGCACCTGCCCAATGGAAGGATTGTTATGCCATAAGAGCACGCACGGGGCTATCGGTGCCATGCTCCATCCGAATACCCAGCACACACCCACCCGTTTGAAAGGCAAAAGCGGAGTCCGCCAGCCTCCCCTGACCTCCTATACACTTGTCCCCACCGCCTGTGCATAGGTTTTGCCGCTTTGCACATACAGCAGGCAGGCGGAAGAGCACTCTCTGCGTTTCTTCCTGCTCCACGGTCACCAGCTATTTATAAATAACAGGTCATCTCAAAACTCTCCTTCGTCCCAACAGGCAGGAGAGATGAGACCAATCCATGAATTTACCAATACAGATACTTCCTACAATACAAATCAAAACCGTAAAGGAAGAATGTAAAACTCCCGATGGTTCAAATCTGAAGAAAGGTAATATAAACTTTGACAACATTGTAAATATTGGGTGGAAAATATAGATAGGCAAAGTGTTTCTTCCTATATATTCTACTACAACCTTAACCCGCCCTTTTAAAAAAGAATGGAAATAAGAGGCGAAGCATAAGAAAGAAAATACACAGACCAAGATTGAGATTGCACCCCAATCTTGAAAAGTAGGTTGGGTAATCAAGAATACAAAAGGAACTATTGGCCACAAACTTTTCTTATACACCCGCGAAAAATCTCCTGCATATACCCTTATCCCTACTCCTATAAAATAGTAAGTTGCCGTTTTGATACATAAGAAAGGCGTAAACATTGAGACGAGAATAAGTGCAGAAGCAAAAAAAGAATATTTCGCAGTAACATCAAATTTATGCAAAATATGGAATGTGGCATAGTATAAGATACCACACACAATCATGGCATGAAAAAACCAATATGGACCTATGGACTTAACAAAAAGAATATCAAGAATAGTAGGTATGTTAAAAACTTCTATGCCGTCACGTACCGGCAAATATAAAGACAACACAGCATATCCTATTACAAAAATCATATAGGGTAGCCATATCTGCAATATATAGTTGGCAAAAGCTTTAATTGATTTATCTATATTCACCAAATAACCTGTTATCACTAAGAAAGCAGGCATTATAAAGGCTAATATAGAGCTCTTTATGGATGGATATATGTTGCCAAAATTAACTATATGAATAAGTATAACTAAACCTATCAGAATAGCTCTGAAGAAATCAAGTTCTTTATTGTGTTTCATCGTTTAGAAAGTCCATCCCTTACTTTTAAGCAAAGAATGTATTATAAATCTATTTAATAATAAATGTAGTATCTTTTTTGCATTCGAAACCATTCTTAATAACAGTTTCAGATGTGCTGTTCAGTCTTAGATCGGATCTGGTATTGATTACAACATTCCCTTGGGGTAAAATGCATCAAAATGTCCGAGTAGTAAAATCTTTTTATAATTATCCTCAACTGAGTGATTTTCTTCAATCATAGGTTCTGTGCTGAAACACCGGTCTATAGGACACAGCCGCAACAACTAGCCTGT
This sequence comes from Prevotella sp., assembly GCA_016901395.1. Taxonomy (GTDB): domain Bacteria; phylum Bacteroidota; class Bacteroidia; order Bacteroidales; family Bacteroidaceae; genus Prevotella. The sequence goes on from JAEAMQ010000072.1 coordinate 37,794, forward strand.
CAAAAAGTCTGTCACCAAATGATCTTCGGTTGAACTTCCAGCAGAATTCATCCAGATAACTCTGAAGGAACTCGTCTTTGATGCCATGATACATATCAAGCAAAAGTGACTTTGCATTCGATATGGCAGTGTGAACCCACGGCAGTATTTTCGATGCCTGCTCAGGAAGGGTCTTTATGGGATATACCTCTTTAAAATAACCTTTGAGTTTCGTATGAGATCTGGAGTCATCCGTGATTATTCTGGAATCCGCTGCAACTGCGACCTTTGAGACTTCGGTAACGGTACAGGCCTGTACATCAGGAACGACCTTCATTTTTATATGACCTGACTTGCGATCTTTCTTTCCTTTCTTCTGTTTATTCTCAGGAACTGCTTTACTTTCTATCATTACCAGAACTTTTGACTTGCGCTGACTTCCTGCGCCTGCCTTCCGCTTTTCCTGTTTCTTTGTCTCGTCTGAATTTTCCGTGGAAAAGAAGGCTTCGTCAAGCTCAATACTCTCGGACAATTGATATGTGGTATCGCGCTGCCCCATTACCGACCGTAGTTTATGCATCATCTCCCAAATTGGCTGATAACGCTTATGACCCAACTGGCGCTGCATTTCAAGGGCCGAGAACGTTTTCCGCGTGGAGGTCAGCAGGTGTATGGCAGTGAACCAATACATTAATGGTAATTTACTGTTATGCATTACGGTATCAGCCGTTAACGTCGTCTTGTGACCGCACTTCTTGCAAATCCAACATTTATTATACTTATCCCAGATTTGTTGATGACCACCGCAGCGCTTACAGACAACACCAACTTTTTCCCGATGATTCTTGAGATACTCTTCGCAAGAAGCTTCATCGGGGAAACGTTTTGAAAATTCTATCAGTTTCATCTTGACGAGGTTTTGATAATCGTTGCAAAGATAATGAATATTGAGAAAATATCAAAATTATTAATCACCCAATTGAGGATAATCATAAATCTTTTTCATGTTTGTATTTATGTAGATTAAGTTAATTGTGTATAAATTTAAGTATTTCTTACGACAAAAACAAGCTATTAACATATTTTTACTTGCATTTATCCAACATAAGTGTAAAATAGAACATAAATAATGACATATTGAAAATACAAACGCATTTTCAGATACGAAAAAAATCAAAAGCTATACAATTACACGGAGTTACCTTATCGTGTAGTTGTATAGTGGGATAAAATCTATAAATAGAAGACAAACAGATGAGACCTGTCATGACAGGTAAGGATACCGCCATTATATTAAATATGGAGGCGATATACCTTTTTTGTCGTCTTATTTTCCGAATAGATATACTTTTATACATTCAGTATAGAAGGATATCATAATGTCAACATATTTCAGATGGGATGAAACACGACACACCGATTACTTACCATCTGCGGCAACAAGGGTCTGTCACCCTTCTGCCGCCTGCCTTCTTTAGCCCCATAGACGGCAAGCGCGTCCGAAGGGCAAGTCGTCGGGCTACTCCCGATAGTTGGTTTTCGACTTGAGAAACGTGCCTTCGTTGAGTTCACGCACAGCCGTCTTGATTTCTCCCATGGTGTTCATCACGATAGGACCATACCATGCTACGGGTTCATCGAGTTTGCGCGAGATCATCACCAACACCTCTGCCCCGTGGTCAGCGGCGCTTATCGTGAGCCGGTCGCCGTCGCCAAGTTTCACAGCCGTCTTCTCCTCGACCCTGTCACCTCCTATCACAGCCTTTCCCTGCAACATAAATGCCATGACCGATGCCTCAGACGCGGTGTCTATTGTCAAGGTGGCATGGGGGTCGAGGATGATGTCATAGTAGTCCAAGGGTAGGTATTTGCCCTGATAACCCCGATGCCCACGATATTCGCCGCAGATGAGACGCAACCGCCCGCCGTCGAAGGGGAACTCCTGTATATCATGGCTTTCGATGCTGTGATAAGCCGGCGGACACATCTTGTCCTTCCTCGGCAGATTGAGCCAGAGCTGCACACCGAGCAGTCGGTCGGTGGCCGACATATACTCCGAATGGAATGCGCCCGAACCAGCGGTCAGCCATTGGGCACCGCCATCGCCCACGACAGCCTCATGGCCAAGGTTGTCCTTATGACGCACACTGCCCTCAGCAAGAAATGTCACGATTTCGATACCACGGTGTGGATGGGTGGGAAAACCGGCCGAGAAATCCTCGGGGTTGGTCGAATCGAACGAGTCGAGCATGAGAATCGGGTCAAAATCATATATGGTCTCATTGCCAAGCACGCGCACTAAGCTCACGCCGGCACCGTCCTGGGCACGCCGGCCCTTCACGGTCTTGACGATCTGTCTGTCTGTTGTCATACTTTATTTTCCTTTCTTATATCATTTATACAAATTACAAACACCGTGCCAACAAATGGACAACCGCCTGATACAAAGCAAAAATAAAACTCTCGCAGAGCCACAACCTCTCCGTAACGTGGCATGACGGCTCACTTAATATTCCTGTGTTTTTAACACTTTGTATTATGCAAATAATTGCTTGACCCTGTATAGATAAAAACTAAGATCATTAACCCCTCTAAATTCCGCTCTAAAGCTTTTGAGCTTGCAGT
>JAEAMQ010000073.1 GCA_016901395.1 Prevotella sp.
CCCCCAGAATAAAGTATGAAAATCATAAGAAATCCTCAGCAAACCGAGTGGGCCTCCATTGTGGAGCGGCCCCATCTCGACGTTTCTCAGCTCAACGCTACCGTACAGGGTGTCCTCAACGACGTAAAAGCGTGTGGCGACGAGGCCGTGAAGCGCTATGAAGAGCAGTTCGACCATGTGAAATTGAACCAGCTCGCAGTGACCGAACAGGAAATAGACGAGGCCATGACGCTCATCTCTGATGAACTGAAAGAGGCCCTCCACCTGGCTCATCACAACATTCATGCGTTTCATGCGGCACAGCATTTTGAGCCGAAACAGATAGAGACGGCTGCAGGTGTGGTATGCTGGCAGAAGAGCCTGGCTATTCAAAAGGTAGGGCTCTATATCCCCGGCGGCACGGCACCCCTATTCTCCACCGTGCTGATGCTGGCCACGCCAGCCAAGATTGCCGGCTGCGAGGAGATCATACTTTGTACTCCTCCCGATCGACAAGGCAAGGTAAATCCTGCCATTCTTGCCGCTGCAAGGATTGCTGGAGTGAGCAAGATTTTCAAGGCCGGCGGTGTTCAGGCCATCGGTGCCATGGCCTATGGCACGGAATCGGTGCCCAAGGTCTACAAGATTTTTGGTCCAGGCAACCAGTATGTCATGGCAGCCAAACAACAGGTGAGCCTGCACGATGTGGCTATCGACATGCCTGCCGGACCGAGTGAGGTGTGTGTGGTGGCCGATGAGACAAGCAATGCCGAGTTTGTGGCAGCCGACCTGCTCTCACAGGCAGAACACGGCATCGACTCGCAGGTGCTGCTCATCTCTACGTCTGAGGACACATTAGACAAAGTGCAAGAGGAGGTGGCACGACAGCTGGAACGTCTTCCACGTAAGGATATTGCAACAAAGGCCTTGGAAAACTCCAAACTGGTACTCGTACACGATGATGACGAGGCCATGGATTTAAGCAATCTCTATGCACCCGAACATCTCATTCTGTCTACGGCCAATTACCAATCGTTAGCCGAGAAGGTGATCAACGCAGGTAGCGTGTTCCTCGGGCAGTGGGCTTGTGAGAGCGCGGGAGACTATGCCAGCGGCACCAACCACACCCTGCCGACCCATCAATATGCATTGGCATACAACGGGGTGAACCTCGACAGCTATTGCCGCAAAGTGACTTTCCAGCATCTTTCGGAACAAGGCATCAGGAGTATAGGTCCAGCCGTGGTATGCATGGCCGAAAACGAACAGCTCGAAGCACATGCCAATGCCATGCGCTTAAGAGTCAATCAGATGAATAAAGAGAAGTAAACTATAATGAGAACACTGCAAGAATTAGTTCGTCCGAATATCTGGAAACTGGCACCTTACAGCTCCGCACGCAATGAATACAGCGGACACGAGGCCCATGTGTTTCTTGATGCGAACGAAAATCCATATAACAAACCCTTCAACCGTTATCCCGACCCGCTGCAACAGGAGTTGAAAGCAGAACTGGCCAAGGTGAAACAGGTGTCGGCCAAGAACATCTTCTTGGGCAATGGATCCGACGAAGCCATCGACTTGGTCTATCGGGTGTTTTGCAATCCCAAACAGGATAATGTAGTAGCCATTGAGCCTACATACGGCATGTATAAGGTTTGCGCAGACATCAACGACGTGGAATACCGTCCGGTGTTGCTCGACGACCACTATCAGATGGATGCACAGAAGCTTCTCGCCGCCTGCGACAAGCACACCAAGGCTATCTGGGTGTGCTCACCCAACAATCCTTCGGGCAACAATCTTCAGCAGAAAGAGATGGAGAAACTCCTGAATGGATTTGATGGCATAGTGGTGGTGGACGAGGCTTACAGCGATTTTTCATCGGCGGAGGTGTTCCGAACGAAACTTCAGGAATACCCCAACATGATTGTTCTCAACACGATGAGCAAGGCATGGGGATGCGCTGCCATCCGTCTGGGCATGGCATTTGCCAGCGAAGAAATCATCGATCTGTTCAACAAGGTGAAATATCCCTACAACATCAACCTGCTCACCCAGCGTCAGGCGTTGGAGGCTTTGCAGAGTCGTGAGGACGTGGAGAAGTGGGTCACACTGCTGTTGCAGGAGCGTGGTCGGCTGATGAATGCCTTCAACGAGTTGCCACTTTGCGAGCAAGTATATCCCTCGGATGCCAACTTCTTCTTGGCAAAGGTGAGTGATGCACAGGCCATCTATAATTATTTAGTGGAAAGAGGCATCATCGTGCGCAACCGTACACGTGTGCAGCTCTGCAACAACTGCCTGCGCGTAACGATTGGAACCAAAGGTGAGAACACCGAACTGCTGAGTGCGCTGAGACAATACCCCATGAAGTAACAGCCGGTAGAGTCCAACAGGCCCACCCTAAACCTTTTTTCATGAAGGATTAGGGTGGGCCTGTTGGTTTTATTAAGTTCGTTAGCGTTTCAGGTTGTGATAGTAAAACCAATAGGTCTTGCCGTAGCTGTCATGCAAAACAGAGTACTGGAGTTGAGGATTTCTATTCTTGCGGCGCAAATCCTGATAGTCTTCATAGTCTGCATCCATTACTTCGTCATGATAGACCAGCTTCGGTTGGTTCTTCAGATGAGTATAGAGTATGAGTGCTTCCTTGTAGTGTTTGGGCAGAGAAGAAGTGATTTTGTAGTATCGGGGCAACGTCTCGACAAAATGATCCAGGTCTCCGTCGAGCAAATAGGCACAGAGCAGCCAGTCGTGAGACAGCGGTGTAGCCCATCGGTTTTCATGGAGTTTCTCTAAATATTCCTTTGGACGAAGCTTCTTGGTAAATACCACACCAAGATCTTTATATAGGTTTTTCTCCGGAACCATCATCAATTTGACCGATGTGCCATTGGGCAACATCGCATCAGAGCCACCCACCAAAGGATACTCAAAAAGGACCTCACCCAGTTGATGCGTCTTAGACAAGCTCCATATTCTCAGGAAAGTGAGACTGCTATCGGTCTTCTGTTCGGTAATACCCAGTGAAATGGCCTGCTCCGGATGGTGGGCCAGCAACGCACTCTCCATCTTCATGCGATAATGAAATTCCTTGCCGGAACACCCAATGCCACACGTCATGAGCATCAGCACCACCATCGTCAGGAGATTGACCCACAGCAATTTGATAAGGACCGGTCCCTTGTCCTGCATGTGAATACTTTCAAACTGTCGGCCAAACCATGCCAATCCTGCAAAACAAACCATTAACAAGGGAAAAATCCACAGCCAATTGCCGAGATAGCTCTCATGTTCGAGATGAGGAGTTATATCTGTGAGGATGCCAAGCAACAGCAGAGAAGGCATATAAGTCAGGGCATGGAAATAGCTGTTGAGTTTGGTCGAGGCATAGACTGCTATCTGAACCAACCACAGCATGAACGTAATCAAAAATGCTCCAATGGTACGATCATAATGCGTCTGCCCTTTTGACAACACATGCTGGGTTACTGCCAGGATGTCGGCCTGGTAATCAAAGAGATAAAGAAACGTAAAAACTAAGAAAAGAACGACACATATCACGCGGACGGATAATGTGCCATTCTTCATATTGTACACCATTGGAAATACTCTGTTTGGATAAGATTGTTTATTGAAGACGTAAAACTACAGCAGAACGGGCAGGGATATAAAGTTTGAGCCATCCCTTATTGTCTTTCTCATAAAGTGGATCCGGATTTGTGAAATGACACACACTGTCATCGGCCAAACCATTTCCACCGAAGTCACATGCATCAGAATTAAGCACCACCTGGTATGCGCCAGCCGGAACCAAGAACCCATAATCCGTGTAAGAACGTGTCGGCGAGAAGTTGAAGACAAAGACGAGACTGCCGCGCATGAATGCGAGCACCTGGTCACCATCGTTGTGCCATATTTCCTGCACAGGCGTTTCGTTGAACTTTTTCTCGCTTTTTACGGTTTCCAACATCGCTCTGTCAAAGTCGCCAAGGTAGTGATAGTCAAGCTCAGGATTGTCGACAAGATTCCATTGGCGGCGGGCATACTTATGACTCCATCCGTTTCCTTCTCTCGGAAAGTCTATCCACTCGGGGTGTCCGAATTCGTTGCCCATAAAATTAAGGTAACCTCCGTTCATGGCAGCGACCGTAGCGAGCCTGATCATCTTGTGCAGAGCAATGCCTCGGTGCACTGTTCCGTTCTCGTCCCCCTTCTTAAAGTGCCAGTACATATCAGCATCTATGAGTCGGAAGATGATGGTCTTATCACCCACCAGCGCCTGATCATGGCTCTCACAATACGAGATAGTCTGCTCGTCGGCCCTGCGGTTCTTGATTTCCCAGAAGATACTGCTCGGCTTCCAATTCTCGTCCTTCTGCTCTTTGATGGTCTTGATCCAATAGTCTGGGATATTCATGGCCAACCTATAATTGAACCCATAACCACCATCTTCAAACTTAGCGGCCAACCCAGGCATGCCACTCACCTCCTCGGCAATGGTTATGGCGTAGGGATTGATTTCATGAATGAGCTTGTTGGCCAGCGTGAGGTAGCAGATGGCATTGTCGTCCTGATGACCATTGAAATAGTCTTGATAGGTCGTGAAGGCTTCTCCAAGTCCGTGACTGTAGTAAAGCATCGATGTCACGCCATCGAAGCGGAAGCCATCGAAATGGTATTCCTCCATCCAATACTTGCAATTGCTCAGCAGGAAGTGCATCACCTTGTCCTTGCCATAGTCGAAACAGAGGCTGTCCCAGGCCGGATGCTCATGTCGGTCGCCTGGATAGAAGAACTGATTGGGGTCTCCGGCAAGATTGCCAAGGCCTTCCACTTCGTTTTTCACTGCATGAGAGTGCACGATATCCATAATCACAGCGATACCCATGCCATGAGCAGCATCTATCAAGGCCTTGAGTTCCTCGGGCGTGCCAAACCTACTCGAGGGAGCAAAAAATGAACTGACATGATAGCCGAAGCTGCCATAGTAAGGATGTTCCTGAATGGCCATCACCTGAATGCAGTTGTATCCGTCCTTGGCAATGCGAGGTAGCACGTTGTCTTTGAACTCCGTGTAGGTGCCCACCTTTTCTGCATCTTGTGCCATACCAATGTGGCACTCATAAATCAGCAGCGGATCTTTCTTCGGGCGGAATGCCTTTTTCTTCCACGTATAAGCCTCTTCTGGTGCCCATACCTGCGCAGAGAATATCTTGGTAGTGCTGTCTTGCACTACCCTCTGGGCCCAGGCAGGGATACGTTCGCCCTCTCCCCCGTTCCATTTCACATGAATTTTGAATAGGTCACCATGCTTCATGGCCTTGGAGGGAAGCCGAAGTTCCCAATTGCCCGACTCCTTCAGGCGGGTACAGCGGTATTTCTCGTTCTCCTTCCAATCGTTGAAGTCGCCCACCAAGTAGATATCCGTGGCGTTGGGTGCCCATTCCCTGAACACCCATCCGCCGCGAGAGGTCTTGTGCAGACCAAAATATTCATAACCATTGGCAAATTCAGACAGAGTCATCTTGCCATTATCCGTCAATTGGCCAACTTTCCAGACCGCATGTTCATGCCGTCCACGTATGGCATCTTCAAATGGCTCTAAATAGGAATCATGAGCCACCACACCAATATGTTGATTCCTTGGTGTTACATTTCTCTTGGAACGAGAAACGCTCTTCATCACTCTTTTTTCCATAGTTCTCAGATTTTCCAATGGTTGATGATTAGTTTGGTCAGGCTTTTACCTTGAAAATGGCTTTTCTAAGCTCGCCCTTGTCGTAGATACCGGGAGCATGTCCGTCCTGCGGGAAGAAGATAACAAACTGTCCTTTCTTCACTTTCACATAGGTCTGCGATGCTACTCCACCCAGTTTAGCCATATCTTTCTCTTCCACATATTCCATGGCGGGCAGGTCAGCCTGCGGAATATAGCCAAACACCTCATCGTCACTGATGGGCACTTGGATGTCAATCATCTTGCGATGATACTCCATAGCAGCCTCCTCCTGTGTCTTTCCTTTCAGATGCATCACGTTGACAAACACATCATTACCCTTGATCAAATGCTTGCCATCTTCCACATCGTCCCATTTGTTGTTCTTCAGGAAGTTGACAACCTCTGCAAAAAGTGGGTTCAGAGCAACATAGTTCTCCAAATTCTCCAATTTGTCAATAATCATAATTATAATATTTTTTAGTTAAATTAGTTATCATTAAAACGACGCCCACTCTCATAATGGCCGGTAGATGTTACCTGTCCATTGCGGTCTTTCTCCACAAACCTGCCATCACGTATGTCATTGAGATACATGCCTTCAAACCGTTTGCCGTCCTTATACTCCTCGATGGCCTTACCGTTGCGCATGCCATTCTTATACGTTCCCTTGAAACGTGTGCCATCAGCATAATGGATGATGACCTCACCCTCAATTTTTCCATTCACGAAATTGCCGTCAAACACGTCACCGTTTTGTTTGGTCAGCTTGCCACGACCATTCTGAAGCTCATTCTTCCAAGCTCCCTCGTATTTGTCGCCATTGGTCCAGACAAAGGTTCCGATACCGTCACGCGCTCCTTCTGAGAAGTGACCGGTATAGCGGTCACCATTCGCATACTTGAAAATGCCCTCTCCTGTACGCTCCCCCTGCTCATAGTCACCCTCGTAACGGTCACCATTCTGAAAGAGATAAATACCTCTTCCTTGCTGAATATCGTCTTTCCATTGTCCTTTATAGACATCGCCGTCAGCATATTTGTTCACTCCATAGCCCGAACGCTGGTTGTTAATCCATTCGCCCTCGTAGGTTGTGCCGTCGCCCCAATCGAAAAATCCTTTACCCTCCTTCTTGTCTTCCTTCCAATAACCTTCGTAGTAGGCGCCGTTGGCATAGGAGTATTTACCCTTGCCCTGACGCATGTCGCGATACCAGTCACCGTCGTACTTATCCCCGTTGAAATAATACATGATACCATGGCCCTGCTGATAGTCGCGAAACCAAAGCCCAACATACTTGTTGTTATTATTAAAATAGTATGTACCCTGACCGTGTTGTTGATTCAACAACCATTGACCTTCATACTTTTCACCATCGGCAAACGTATAAATTCCATATCCCTGACGCTTACCTTTTATAAAATCACCTTCGTAGGTATTACCATTATCAAAAAGGATGTTGCCTTTCCCTTGAGGTTTTCCAGACACCATTTGCCCTTTATACACCCCCTTCACTCCCATTTCCTCTACAGGACAGGAGCCGAGTGTAATTTTCTGAGCCTGCAGGGTAACAGAAAACATAAGCATCAAAGCAAAGATTATTTCATTTTTCACAATTCCGGATTTTAACGTAATTTGGTTGTCAAAGATAATAATAATAATTGAAATAACTCTGTATACACCGTGTTTTTAAAACAAGAAAGTAACAATTTAACATTATTAAATAGCCACTGTTGTTGATATTTTTGTACTTTTGTGTCTGTTTAAATATATCCGGATATGAAAATTATCGCTATTATCCCCGCACGCTTTGCCTCAACTCGTTTTCCTGGCAAACCACTTGCTTTATTATCGGGCAAACCTGTCATCAGACATGTCTATGAGAAGGTCAGTGGTCTGATAGCCGATACATGGGTCGCCACCGACGACGAGCGCATCTATCAGGCCGTAAGACAATTTGGCGGCAAGGCTGTCATGACCCGTACAGACCATAAGAGCGGCACCGACCGCATTCAAGAGGCCGTGACAACCATACAATCAGACGCAGACGTGGTGGTGAATATTCAAGGTGATGAGCCATTTATCCACACCTCACAAATTCAGACTGTGTGCCAATTGTTCGACGATCCGCAGACGCAGATTGCCACCATCGGCAAACCTTTTTCAGACATGCAGGGAGTAGACAACCCCAATTCACCCAAGATCGTGACCGACAAGCGGGGCTTTGCGCTCTATTTCTCACGCTCGGTTATCCCGTTCGTCCGTGGTAAAGACCACCTCGAATGGATGAAGCACTACCCTTTCTTGAAACACTTGGGCATCTATGCCTATCGGCGTGAGGTGCTGGCAGAAATCACCCAACTGCCCCAGTCTTCACTCGAAATGGCCGAGAGCTTGGAGCAGCTGCGTTGGTTGGAAAACGGCTACCGCATCAAGGTGGGACTCACCGATGTCGAAACCATCGGTATTGACACCCCCGACGACCTGCGAAGAGCCGAAGAATTTATCCAGCAGCAATAGTCCTTCGCCCATCTCCTGTATATTTTCTCTGGGCTAATATGCCCAAAGGCTTTCACGATGAATATCTCACCGTCTCGCGATTGATGCCCAATCCCGAAACGACGAGGTGTTCATCCCCCAAATATCACGCCCAATTCCCATTTCCCCACCATCTCATACTGAGGTTATGAGCTATCCAAGTCTGTATGCTTTGCACGACAAAATAAAAAAAATGCGGACTTCCATATAAATGTCGTTGGTTATCAATGTACAAAAAAGACATTTTTTTCTGGAAGTCCGCAAACGTTTAACAGGATGTCATCTTACACTAATAGTCCTACCAAATTACTTCTAAAAACAAATGTAGAAGTGCGATTGTAACTGTTGCATCCCATTACATCTACTTTCACAAGCAAATTACGTTTATTTATTTTATAACATTTTTTTGAGTGTTCGATATCATTTATTCTGGCTGTTAAGATTGATATGAGCAGGTTTCAAGCCTATCCCCTCAGCCAACAATTCTAAATTTCCGGCATCATTTGGGCTGAGCACTATCATACACTTACCGAAAAAGGCTTTGCGATGATTGGACTTGAACCGCTCCATGGAGAACTGACTGCCATTGTCTACGCCCTCAATCCGTCCTCCAGAGACTTTAAAATATATCTCGTTTTCAGCATTCGGGCAGAGGTTTCCTTCACTGTCAACAACTTCTGCATTGACAAACACTAAGTCTCTACAGTCTTGTTGTGAAAGATTGTCATTGTCACGTCCGTCATAATCCACTGTCAATCGGATGTGGTCGGGCGCACCAGCCGTGCGGATGGTCTTCGAACCGACCTCCCGTCCGTTCTTCCTCGCCACCACTTTCACCTCTCCCGGCTCGAATTTTACGCGCCAGTTTACATGAAACTCGGTGGCCATGCTGTCTGTTTTAAGAGGCAAAGCATAACGCTCCGACTCGGGGCCTGGCTCAGTTTTGCGGCGAATGCCCTGACTCTTACCATTGACAAACAGTTCCACCTCATCGGCCTGATTGTAGTAGCACCACATGTCGACCGTCTGTCCCGGCATCCAATTCCAGTGGGGAAAGAGGTGAAGCACGGGCGTATCGGTCCATTCGCTCTGATACATGTAATACACATCCTTGGGGAAACCAGCCAGATCGATGACACCAAAATAGGAACTGCGGGCCGGAAAACCGTAGGGCGTGGGTTCGCCCAGATAGTCGTAGCCGGTCCAGATGAACTGTCCGAAGCAATAAGGCGTGTGTTTCACGGCATTCCATGCTTGCTCATGTGTGCAGCCCCAAGGCACATGCTGGTTATCATAAGCCGAGCACATCATCGTGGGGTCAGTATAAGACTTGTCCCATCGTTCCGGCATCATTAGGATAGTATCGCCTTGTTGCGGATAATATCCACGGGTCTGTAAGGCGGACACGCTCTCGGAGACATAGAAAGGCTTACCGGGAAAGTTCTTCGGCACATCCTTGATCCACTGATGATGATAGTTGAACCCGATGAGGTCGATGGCCCCGCTTTTGAACAAATAGTTGTTGGGGTCAGGCTCATTGCATCCCGCCGTGATGGGTCGGGTACTGTCCCATTGTCTCACGATATTGGCCAAGTGCTGCGTGAGAATAGAGTTGGGATGGATATTCTCACTCTTTTCCACCTGGTGTCCGGCGTTAAGGATGAGGTTGGCCTGCTCCAAGGTCAACTCGTCGGCATCGGCACTCGACCACTGTTCAAGCACTTCGTTGCCAATGCTCCACATCATGACGGAGGGATGGTTGCGGTCGCGCAACACCATATCAGTCAAGTCGCGCTCGTGCCACTCATCAAAGAAGCGGGCATAATCATTCTTGGTCTTCTTCCTTCGCCACATATCAAAACTCTCGTCAATCACCATGATGCCCATTGTGTCACACATATTGAGTACCTCGGGGGCCGGCGGATTGTGGGTACAGCGCAGGGCATTGACGCCCATCGCCTTCAACCTAACGAGTTTACGGTGCATGGCGTCCTCGTTGAACGCCGCACCCAGACAGCCAAGGTCATGATGATCACACACGCCATTGATCTTCACGTTGCGGCCATTGAGCCAGAAGCCAGTGGTATCAAATCGGAAATCGCGGAAGCCGGTGGTCGTACTGACCTCGTCCACAGGCTTACCCTTGACGAGAAGTTCGCTCTTAACGGTATAAATATGGGGATGGCGGAAGTCCCACAACTGCGGATTTCTCACCTTCAGACGTTGCGAAGTCTTGGTGCTCATGGCCCGGGCCACTACCCTGCCCTGCCCATCGTAGACCGTATGACGGATTTGGGGTCGACGGTTTTGCCCACTTTCATCGACACATTCCACATTGACGGTCAAATCACCCTTACCGGTCGTGACCACATGTGTGCCCCAATGGGTAATATGAAGTGGACTGGTCGTGGTAAGCCAAACATGTCTATAGATGCCGCAACCACTGTACCAACGGGAGTTAGGCTGGTCGCTGTTATCCACTTTGACGGCTACAACATTGTCGCCGGAGTTCAGATAGGATGTGATATCATACTCCATGCTGCTGTAACCATAGGGTCGATGACCCACCTCGCGGCCGTTGACATAGACCGTGGAGTTCATATAGATGCCGTCGAAAGCCATGAAATAATGTTGCTTTGAGGCGGATTTGTCAATCGTGAAATGCTTGCGATACCAACCGATACCACCAGGCAACGCTCCCCCGCCAGCCCCACTGGGGTTGCTTACAGAGAAATCGCCCTCGATGGCCCAGTCGTGTGGCAGGTCGAGCAGACGCCAACCGGCATCGTCAAACGAAGGTTGGGCCATCTCCTTTGCATCGCCCAAGCAGAACAACCAGCCTTTGTCGAACAACGTTCGGGTGCGGGCCGACGCGGAAAGGGACGTTCCGCCGAGACCAAGGCATAGCCATGCCAAGGTCAGCAAGCGCAGATTAAAGGCTGTAAAGATATGTCGGGGAAGATGACGCATCGCGAATGACGGTGTTTAGAGTTTGACGTTCAATTGTTTTCCCTTATAGGTGACAGTGCGACCTTGTGGGTTTTCCAGAGAGAACCCACTCGTCTGCTGACCCTTCTGACGATAAACCACCGTGAACTTACGGCTCTTGAGCATACCGGGGAAACTGCCTTCACGGTTGGCAATGGTCAAAGTCTTACGGGCATCGTCATATTTCAAACGAATAGTGGCATACTGACCTTTCTCGTAATTGTAGTTGGTGCCCTCGTCTTCATAGAGCGTCAGCTCACCATCATGTCCCGCATAGACATAGAGAATGATGTTGTCGGCAGGCTTTTGGTCACTCCATTCCATCTCCGGACCAAAGGGAATGATGGCACCTTCGGGCACAAAGACGGGGATTTGAGTATAGGGAGCATCCACGGTAATGGTCTGCCCGCCCTGATGATAGGCATTTGTATAGAAATCATACCACCCGCGCTGTTTGGGCAAATAGACCTCACGGCTCCTCGATTGGTAATAACCCACAGGACAAGCCATGAGCGAGGGACCAAACATCCACTGGTCCTTGACGTCATAGACCTTGTTATCGCCATTGAAATCCATCACCAATGCCCGCATGAGGGTATAGTCGTTGAAGTGGGCAGCACCTGCCAAACTGTAGAGATAAGGCATCAACCGATAGCGCAGACGGTCATAATAGAGGATGCTTTGGTAGGCCGGATGAGCCTCAGGAGCAATGTTCCACACCTCACGTGCGGGCCATTGGCCGTGGGTGCGATACAAGGGTACGAAAGTTCCAAACTGGTTCCAACGTGTCTGCAGCTCGCGCCACTCCTTCAAATCCTCGTTTTCCACACCTGTACTGTCATACAACTGCTGTGCCTTGACATAACGGTTTTCCACACAGAAGCCACCAATATCCATACCCCAGAAAGGTATTCCCGAGAGCGAGAAGTTCATGCCGGCGGTCATCTGTGCCCGCATGTCTTCCCAGCGGGTACCGATATCCCCACTCCACGAGGCTGTGCTGTAACGCTGTTCGCCTGCAAAGCCACTGCGGGTGAGCAGGAATACACGCTGGTTGGGGTTCACTTGGCGCTGCCCATTGTATATCGCATCCGCATTGACAATGGAGTAAGCGTTGAAGTATTCAGTACTGGTGCCAAGTGCGGTTGAGCCGGAAAGAGCCTTGCGATACCACATCGGAGTGCAGTCTCTTACATTCGGTTCGGAGGCATCCATCCACCAGGCATCAACACCAAACTTATATTTAGAGTAGAGATTTTCATCCATCTGTCGCCAGAACATCTTGCGCGCGCCGTCTGAATAGGCATCATAGAACGAGCCGATGTAGCCCGGCCCCACCCAGTCTCGGATGCTGTCCTTCACCGCCTGATGGTACATCCATCCGTGAGCATCGAGTTCTTTGTAGTTCTTGGTGGTCATATAAAACTTCGGCCACACCGAAATCATGAACCGTCCGTTCATCGCATGCACACTGTCGAGCATGGCTTGCGGGTCGGGATAGCGCGATGGCTCATACACATGACTGCCCCAGGCATCGTCGGCCCAGTAGTTCCAGTCCTGCACAATGTTGTCCACGGGGATGTGATGGTCACGGAAATATTTCATCGTGGAGACAATATCGTGGGAGGTCTTGTATCGCTCACGACTCTGCCAGAAGCCCATCACCCACTTCGGCATGACCTGAGCCTTACCCGTCAGGGTGCGATAGCCGGAGATAATCTGGTCCATGTCTGCTCCCGCAATGAAGTAATAGTCCATGTCCTGGGCCATTTCGCTCCAGATGTTCAGTTGGTTTTGTTGATCTTCACTGCGTGGAGCCGCTGCCCTAAGACCGCAATAGCTCACGTCTCCGTCGGGATACCAGTCGACAAGTAGCTTGTGTTTGCTGCCGCCTTTGAGCAAATGGGTGAACTTATAGGAGTTGGGGTTCCACGCTGTGCGCCATCGTTCGGGAACCACCTCCTCACCATCGATATACACTTTGGTATATCCGGCATAATAAAGGATAAACCGATAGAGATGGTCTGCATCCGCCTGAACATAACCCTCGTAAGTCACGTGGGCACCATTGAGCTTGAAACCCTTGGGCAGGTTGACGATAGTCTCGGAGTTTTCGAAGTAAAGGCTGTCTTCCTCACGGGTCAATGTCTGCCCGTCTTTGTCGGTATAGGTGCCTGTCAGCGACCCTTCCACTCCGTCCTTATTATATAATGTAAAGGCGTGGTTGAGCTGAAGGTAGTCGTCGGGGTTGCCAAACCTGCAGTAAGAATAGCTGTCCCACAGCAGTCCGTAGCCCTTGTTGGATACCACAAACGGCACGCTGATCTTGGTGTTATATTGGAACAGGTCCTCGTTTTTGCCTTTCATGTTGAGTTCTTCGCTCTGATGCTGGCCCAAACCATAGAACGCTTCATCGGCAGGCGAGTCGAACGTGGCGTTCCACGTCCATCCCATCCGCTGTTGTTCGGTAACCCGACTGTCGGCACCAATCTCCCTGTCGGGCACGCGGAAACGCTTAAACGTTTTGCCGTTCTGAGCTGTTTCGTTCAGGAAAGCGGTCTTTCCCGTAGCATCCAAGAATCTGACACGTCCATCCCGGGCATTGACTACAGCCTGCACCCGATCCGTTTTCACCATCACCTCATCACCGTTTTGGCTCACCTTGAAACCGGAAAATGATGGCTGAGACACTATAATCAAACTGTTTTTTGCAGGGAAGTCAGCCTCCGGTGTGGATTGTACTCGCACAATATTATTATTGATGATTTGCAGTCTCACCATTTTCGCTCCCTTCGCATTGGGAGATTTTACAGGGATGGTAATATAGTTTGCGCTCACTGTATAGTCTTCTGCTTGAAGTCCAAGTGCCACACACAAACAGGCAATAGTCATCAAATTCTTGAAAGTCTTCATATCGTTTATAGGGTTTTTAGTCACCCTGCAAAGATACGAAAAACAAATGAGGACTGCCTTGAACAGCCCTCATTATCATCGATACAAAATGTTACTAAAGAATAGGCAAAATGTTAATATCTCACGTTTCTTCACCGTTTGTCGACTGATTTTTATATTGTGAAGGATTCACACCATACATTTCCTTGAAATATTTGGTGAAATATCGGGGAATATTAAAGCCCACCTTATAGGCCACCTCGCTCACCGAATACTGGCTTTCACGCAACAACTGTTCGGCTCTGCGCATCCTGATCTGTCGCATAAATTCCGAAGGAGTGCTGCCGGTGATGGACAGCATCTTCTTATAAAGTTGCACACGACTCATACCCAACACCTGCGCCATCGTCTCCACGGTGATGGAGCTGTCGGAGATGTTATCGTCGACATACGCCGTGGCTTTCATGATGAGCTGTTCATCAAGCGAAGTGATGACCAGAGGTTTGAGTTCCGGCTGGAGTTTTCCCTGCGTATCCTGCGGTACCGAATGGTGCCACTTGATAAGATTCTCCATGCGGAGATAGAGCATGTCGAGATTAAAAGGTTTCGTGATGTAGTCATCGGCTCCGCTTTGCAGCCCTTCCACCTGATGTTCCTGGGCTAAGCGCGCCGTCAGAAGGATAAAAGGAATGGTGGCGGTCTCTTTGTTTTCCTTCACCCTGCGACACAACTCATTACCATCCATCACCGGCATCATCACGTCGCAAAGGATGATGTCTGGTCTGTGTTCGCCGATACGGTCAAGGGCTTCCTTACCATTATTGGCTGTTCTGACCTTAAAACGTTCGGCCAGCTCACCTGTCATAAACTCGATGAAGTCTTCGCTGTCGTCGACGAGCAGCACTTCGTATTTTGCTTTGTCGTGTTTGCTGCTTTCACCATCTTCTGTTTCGGGAGTATCGCCAATGGTCAGTGAGGGCGTTGTAAACGCATGTACAGCATCACCTCTCTGTTCAAGCGAAGCCAAAGTCGCATCCTGACGGACAGGCAAGGTGATAGTAAAGACCGTACCTCCACCCATATTGTCTGCCACAGTAACGTCACCATCATGCAGACGGGCAAAGCTTTGCACAAGATTCAACCCTACCCCTGTGCCTCCATAGGGGCTGTTCTTGTGATTATTAGCCTGATAAAAACGCTCGAAGACATGTGGCTTGTCTTCATCGCTGATGCCAGCTCCGTTGTCCGCAATCCTGATATCCACATATTTTTCCCCACTTCCCGAGCCTCCGTTTTCATTACGAACCAATACCGTTACATCTATTTTTCCTCCCTCGGGAGTAAACTTCATCGCATTGGAAAGGATATTATCCACCATCTTGCGCACTTTATCGGCATCAAAAGCCATCATCAGACATTCCAATGGAGAATGGAAAGATATCTTGATGTTTTTCCCTCCTAAGGCTTTAACGGTGTTGGTGATGTTACGGATATAGCCCACGATGTCTCCTGTCATAAGGTGAAGGGCCTCCGCATTTTTGTCTATCTTACGGAAATCGAGGATTTGTGTCACCATATCCAACAGTCGCTGGGCATTGCGATAAATCAATTCAAGATGACGGTGTTTGGTGCTGTCGGTCTCTTTCTGGAGCATAGAAGCCAGCGGCGAGATAATCAGCATGAGCGGGGTGCGCAGCTCATGACTCACATTGGTGAAGAATGTGAGTTTCATCTCGTCTATCTCACGTGCCCTTTCGGCTTCCATTCTGATCTGTTGCATCTGCAACTGTGTACGCTGACGTCGCTTGACAACCAGGCGAATATACCAGATTGCCGCGGCAACAAGTCCTGCATAGAGCAGGAAAGCCCATACGGAGAGATAAAACGGCGGATCAATAGTGATATTCAATTGGCTCGTCTCTTCACTGATCACACCGTAACGAGTCACCACACGGGCCTCTAAAACATATTTTCCCGGCGACATGTTGGTAAACGTCACCCCGTTCTGATTTTCTGTGGTAAAGTACCATTTATCCGACAAACCTTTCATGCGATACATGAAACGTGATTTCTCTGGCATACTTACCTCGCTGGATGCCAGCTGGATGGTAAACGCATTTTCCCGATATTTCAGATGAAGTTTCCTACTTGCATCCATGCTCTGTTTCAACACAACATGCCTGTCATACTCCTCACCCACGCTGAGCGGATGGTCAAACAGCACCAAACCCGAGAACAGCACCCGTGCATAGTTTCGCACATATACGGGTTTGACGGGAGTAATGATGTTCAGACCATCCTGTCCCCCAACGACTATCAAACCATTATGGGTCAGCGTAATGGCCCGATAATTAAATTGCCGGCTCTGCAATCCGTCAAGGCTGTTATAACTGTTGGTAAAAAATTCCCACTGAGTTTTGTTCCACTGCACCACTACCCGTGCGACACCGTGGTCGCTGACCAGCCACATGTTGTGGAAATGGTCTTCTATGACCGAACATCCCACAGCACCGGTAATCCCTACTTGCCAGTCAAGAATAGCCAACTGGTCGGTCTTGGGATCATAGGCATTCATCCCCGAGGCCGTTGCCATCCAGATGATTCCACGTGAGTCTTCATAGATCTGATTGATCTGCGGGCTGAGGAAGGGCTGCCCGCTACGGTTGCCTTTAAAGTTTTCTACCTTGCCCGTCTTCAGATCCAACACCGAATAGTTGACAGCATGACCAATGATAAGCCGGCCGTCCTTGCCTACCACAATGGAATTGATATAGTTTGAGCCCAACTTGTTTTTTTCTACAGAATAGTTGGTAAACGTTCCATTCTTAGGGTTGAGAATCTGCAAGCCGGCCCCAAGCGTACCTACCGCCACCCTTCCGTCAGGCAGTTCGCAAAGGCTCCACACGTTGTCATTGAGCAGACCACTGCGTCCATCAGCCCGATAGCTCGTCCAACGACCCTTCTGATAATGGGTCAATCCACCATTGAATGCCCCAAACCACAACGAGCCGTCTCGTGCCGTCATGGAACTCACCACCACATTAGAGCCTAATTGGATCTCGGCACTACTATAGTTTGTGGCGACGTCGGTTTTCGGGTCGTAAGCCATGATGCCATTGTCGTCGGTCCCACACCACAACACCCCACTACGATCTTCGGTTATCGTGCAGATATCGCCTACCGGAATCGTACGAAATCTTGACTGTGATGGGGAATAATAGGATATACCATTCTTGTAACATCCTATCCACAATGCTCCGTTTTTGTCCAGAAACAGGCTTTGTATGGTATTATTGGGAACCGATGTAGGAATATTGCGGTTGTAAGTATACTGATTTACCTGTTTGGTTCCGTGATCCAGACGGAGCAATCCGTAATGGTCGGTGGCTATCCATAAGCCATTGCCGCGGTCGTCAATAATATCCTTGACAAGCAACGTCTCGGTGAAGGGAAGATGATAGCCCAGACTTTTCAGGAAAACATTGGCCGAATCATACCATTTTTTTTGAGAAGAGCAATAGACACTGGTAACACCATTGGTAGCAACCCAATAACTGCCATATTTGTCGATAAAGGTGACGAAACCTTCCGTCGCATTCTTGTGCAACATGCTCAAGTAGGAATCTCTCCATACAATTTGAAGTGTCTTGACATCTATGGCCAACATCAGACCTGTATTGAAACACACAATAGTCTGATTTCCGCGATTGGCAAAACTTGACACCACCATCTGCGGATTCTTCTTGGAAGTGGCAAAAAGCTTGGCCTTCCTGCGCTTGGTATCTAAAAAATAAAAACCTTTTCCAGGTACTGAAATCCAAAAATTCTTATGCTCATCTATCAGCAGTCGGTCGGGATAGCCATACACTCCATACTGATGAAAATAGGGTTGAGGATCTTTCTCAAATGTTTCTGTGGTCGGATTGTAGATGCAGTAACCAACACTGGTATGTATCCAGAGGTATCCCTCGCGGTCTTCCTGTATGCCATCAACATAATTATTGGGGAGGGAGTTAGGCTTGACATTATCAAAATAAAACACTTTAAAATTGTAACCGTCAAAACGATTTAAACCCGACTGGGTGGCAAACCAAAGGTATCCTTTGGAATCACGATAAATATCATTGACTTGACTGTTAGACAAGCCACTCACCGAGCGCAGATTCTGAAATTCAATGTCAGACGGGAAAGCATACGCTGCGATTGTAACGATGTTAAAAATCAATGCCAATAGACACCGAATAAGGTTAGGCTTCATGGGTAGTGAATAGGACAATTACTGTAGTTTTGTTTTTTATTTCACCTACAAATATAGCAAATCGACAGGAAACAACCAAACTTTATGATGGTTTTTACAACAAAACATGAGAAAAAGCAAACTATTCTACAAACGTATTCAGCACACTTTTATAACACATCCAGCATTATGTGAAAGGGGAGTGTAAGTCTCAATGATGTTAAATAAATTCGTAATTATAAAATGTAAGGATAATCTCCATCTATCCCCAAAATCAAGGCATATTCGCCTTCTGCATCTTGTTTACATACATTTTAATGGCTATTTTTGGCAGATTATGGAGACATTTGTACAAAAACATGGGGAAATAGCACCATAATAAGGCCTCTATCGTCGTGCAATAAGATAGTATTCGTCATGCGATTAGATAGTAATGGCAAGACGAATACTATCTAATCGCACGAAGACAATATGTAAAGTTTTTACAAGAAGCTGATTATCAACACAATGCAAAAACGCCATTTAGGGCCGTATTTCTGACGAAAGGGTCTCGTTTTTAGAAAACACGTGCTCATCAAGCCCATTATACATTTTTTTCATTGGGTATTTTTTGTAAATCAAAAAAAGCACCGCAGGAAATCTATAGAACCTTCCTAAGATTGCCCGCGGTGACTTGTTAATCAAAAATAAACAATAACAATGTTGACAACGCCTTTGTTGTCATATATAGAAACGGTTAATTAACAACGTATTTCTTGCCCTTGAAAATATAGATACCTTTCTTAAGTTTCAAACGACTGAAATCTTTCACTCCGGTAGCAACAACCCTGCAGCCAAGGTCATAAACCTTTTCTGCCGTCTGATCGTCCACCGCTCTAACCGTCACTCCATTAGTCGTTGAGGGTTCGGGGTATATGGCATTGAAAGCAGCACGGCCTGCCTGATCTCCAGCGAAAACACCATCATAGATTGTTTGGTCATTGACACTAAGTCCATTACGGTTAAATATTGTCATATTGGGCCGGCCAAGATTATTGGTATCCCACGCAAAAGGTATAAGCCCGGCTTCGTAGGCATATTCCGTGGAGAACTGATACCAGAACTTCACGCTCTCATCGTGGTTAGCCTGTGTACCCACAGTGGTAGCCAAAGTTTTATGATTGCAGCCATATTCACCCACGATAACAGGGAAACCCTTATCCACGAAATTGGACTTCAGGCTGTTCATATTTGTCTGGATGGCCGTGCGCTGTGCGTCGGGAGCAATGCGATCGCTCGACGCGCGTGCCGGTGAATGGCCATACCAGTAATACCACACCTTGCCCCACGAGGCATCTTCGGTCATACCACAAAACTGATAAGGATCATAATGATGTATTTCAACCATCAGGCGGTCTGTGGCAGAGTCTGTCAGCTTGGTCACATCATAGTATTTATTGGTCTGTCCGATATTGGTATTAGGGCCCTGCACCACCAGCACACGACGGGCATTGTTGCCGCCCGTAGCCCTCACAGCATCGATAAACACCTGCTCATATTCCTGCAGACGGGTCACAAAGTCAATGAGTTTGTCGTTGTCAGTATACTGGTCGAACATCAGACCACCCGATGCTTCGGGACTTGCCCCTCCCACTCCAGGCTCATTCATCCCAGCGAAGATAAGGCGCTCGTCATACTCACTGAATGCAGTGGCAATGTTTGTCCACAGCAGTCGCAGCTGCTCCTTCTTGGCGCTGACATCCACTCCGGTGGTAAACCCGTCGTATTCTATCCAGCCACCATCCCAATGGTCATTGAGCACCACATAGAGATTGGCATTGATGCAATAGTCTACAACCTCTTTTACCCGTGCCAGCCAAAGTGGATCAATGGTCATGGTGGCACGGTCGGTGAGATGGCCCATCACCCATGCCGTGGGAATGCGCACGCTCTTGAAGCCGTTGGCCTTCACCAGGTTGATGATATCCTGCGTGGTCTTGGTCGACTGCCACAAGGTCTCGGTAGCAGTTCCGCCATTATTCGTAAAGATATTAGCACTGTTTCCTGCCTCCAATGTGTTGCCAAGGTTCCAGCCGGGAGCCATATAATGGGCCAGCTCCTTGGCCGAGAGGTCGAGGGTCTGTATGCGCGGATTATCCTGAGCGTGCCCGGTGCATACCGCAGCAGCAAGGCAGAGAGAAAGAAATGTTTTGTTCATAAATTCTTTTTTAAACCATAAGGAGGATATAGGATTCCGCTGAACCCCATACCCTCTAAACTAACTTATCATTAAACCTATATTAGTTTTTACAAGGAGTTGTGACGCTATTGATCTTAACCGACACTTTGGTGGGATCGACGAGATCCTTCCACAGGTCGTAAAGTTCTATGGTCCAGACCACTGCACCCACGCATTCGCCATTGAGCGAGGCGAAAACCTCGTAGGTGCCGTCGCCCGTCACCGTGGCACGGCCAAAGGCATTGCCACCCCAGTAAGACGGACTCCAGTCTTGGTCAGCATAGCTCAGCTCGGTGCGATAGCTCTTTGATGCGCCGTCCTTGAGGTTGCCGTCGATGCCACTGATGGTGAAGCTTACGATTTGGTTGCCGGTGAAGTGCAGCAGACTGTTGTAATAGCCGTTTGCAGCAACTCCGGAGGTGCTGTATTCGTTGTAGATTTCGATGCGTCCGTCGGTGCCATTGCCATCCTTGTTGTTGAAATTGACAATGTTTTGGTTCACCACCTGCTCGACATCGGCATCAAGCTTGATGCTCTGGAGTTCTACCTGTACCTTCGATGGGTCGGCAAGGTCGTTGGCCAGATTGTTGATGTCCACGCAGAACACCACTGCTCCCTCGGCCTGTGCGCCTCCAGTCTCCATCCATACAGTGTAGGTGCCATCGCCGGTGACGTTGGCATCATACTTCTCACCGCTGAAACCTGACCAGCGTGAGGGATCCCATGAGGCATCGGCATACTCCAGTCCGGCGATGTTGCTCTTGGCGGCGCCGTCCTTATAGTTGTTGTCGAGACCCGAAATCTTGAATGTCACAACCATGTTCTTGCTGAACTTGACAGACGAGGGATCGATGACCGAGTTGCCCTTGGTGCTTCCATATTCGTTGTAAATCTCGATACGGATGCGTCCATTGCTTTCGAGATCGCCCACAGCGAGTGCTCCTGTGCCGTTGGGTTTAAGCTCGGCGTAAGGACGGATGGTGCGCAGGGCAAGACCATAGTTGCGCAGCGAGTTGCCGTTCTTCACCACACCATTGGCATCGAAGGTCAGCGTGTTGGCATAACTGTTGTTCACCGGACTCACCGTACCGGTCCAATAGAAGCCCTTGCCGTCGTCGACGGTCTCTGTTCCATTGCGGTATCCGGTGTAAGGCAGGAAGATAGAGTTGCCGTTGGCAGCCGTGAAACGAATGCCCTGAACACCGTCGATGGTCTCCATCTTCTTGGTGGTCTTGTTGATCAACTCCTTTACCTGGTCGAGCGTAGGCATCGCACTCAACATGGGCGACTCGCCGTCGATGCTCACGCCGTTGGTAATGTCGAACTCGGTATTAGCTATATCTTCGGCCGAATAGTCGTTGAGGTCCTTGGAATAGTTCTCGCCCGTGCGGTCGCCATACCCAAAGAGCGTTCCCACGCCCTGCTCTTCCTCAGCTCCGAGATTGTATTTGGCCCAGAGAACACTGAGTCCGAGATCCACATACTCCATCGTCTGGGTCTGCGTGGTGAAGCTGTTCACCTTGCCCAGAACATAACCATCGCCCACCTTCGCAAAGGGAACATAGTAATAGGTGGTGCCCGGAAGCAATCCCTTCACCTGTCCTACTTCGTAGTTGGGACCGTCCATGAGTTTCTCTGCGTCGTTGACGAGTCCCACCTTGAAGCCTGTTTCCACCGTGCCGAGGCCGTTGAGACCATCGAAAGTGGCATTGAGCGTGGCCTTCGTATAGCTCACATCCGTTGCGTCGCCATTGGTGGCGGTGGCGTTGGTGGCCGTAAACGTCTTCACATCACCATATTGATACACACGGTTTTGCAGGCAGACATAGGTGGCATAGTAGTAGGTCGTGCCGGTGTTGAGGCCGGTCAGCATGGTGCTCACGGTGTCATTGTTGTAAGTTCCGGCGGTTCTCGTCCCTCCCTTGGTGGGATCTGACGAGGTGCTGTAGACCACGCCGACTTCGTAAGACGATGCGTTGGCCTTGCTCAAGTCCTGTACAATGCCATTGGCAATATCTGCACTGACGGCCGTCACGATGGCATCGCCGGTGGTGATGGTAGTCACAATCGGGGTGGACGACACCGAATAGTTATCCTCATCGTCGGTGCAGGCGGTGAAAGTGACGCCTGCGGCCAATAGCATGATGCCTGATAAATATCTCAATTTCATAGTTTCCATTGTTTAAGTTTTGTTGTTTGGCGTTAGCCTGACAGTGATTTGTCAGGCTAACCACCACTTCTATCTACGCATTCTCTTAGCTTTTGAAGCCTTGGCAGCAGCGGCGATAAACGGTGTTCCGTTGTCCATCTTCACGCTAACTGTCACAACGATGGTCGAGGTAAAGGCATATTTTGATGCGTCACCGGCCGTAGCTCCCCACGGATTAAGGATATATCGGCGGGCGGCATTGGGACCGTCGTCACCGGCTCCGCGGTCAATGGTTGCATCATCAAAGGCGACAGACTGTCCGTCGACCTTGATATCCTTGATTACAATGTCGCAGTTGGGGTGATCTTCCAGTATCTTCACCACATCAAGATAGATACCATAAGGTGAGGAGTTGGGCTGAGAGAGCGTGAAGGTATAGTCTGCATCCACTCCGTCAGTAATATAAACCGGGTCACTGGTCTGCGTTGCCCAATTGACATCGAAGAAGTGAAGCAGGGCAGAATAGGTCTTCACGGCACCCGCGCGAACCACTTCAAACTTGTAACCCATATACTGATAGAACTTGCCTTGGTCGTCAAACTCCTTGCTTCCCCATACAATGGAACTCAGAGCACCGGTCTGCGGGTCGCAGTTGCTGGCCTCATCAAAGCCGAGAATGCGCATGGTGCCGTCATCGTTGCACTTGAACACAGCGCGTCCATCGGACGAAAGGTTCAGCTCGGACAATGCCGGGGTGAAAGTATAGACACCATCATCGGTCACGGTGAAGGTGCCGCTGTGGGTCTTGGAGTCAAAATCGGTCAGCTCGTAAGTGTAGTTTCCACTGTTCATCTTGATGGTCATGTCCTCCAAATTGTTGTTGGCGGTCACGCCGGTAACGTTCTTGGCCGAACCATCCTTGTTGTACCAGTCAAAGCCTGTGAGCTTGTAGGTGATGATTTTGTCATTCTTCGGCATCACGTAGTCCTTCCAGTTGTCGGCCATCGTGGGATAGACCTCTACCTCGGGTGCCTCATAATTGTCGGCGAAATCCTTGGAAACGAAGTTGAAACAGAGCCACCACTCACCCTCTCCAGAGGTCTGTGGGTTACGCAGAACACAGAGACGCAACTGGTTTTCAGACAGCGCGATGATGCGGATATTGTTCTTCCAGCCTGCGTCGTCTTCCGCTTTGTCGAAGTTTGGAGAGTGCAATAGCTGGCAATCAGTAAGCGTAATCTGGGCGTTGTCGGTGTCGATGAGGTAGGTTCCTTCGTCGTTGGTCGATGTTCCATCAGGCGCAACGGTCGTCGTCTTGATGTGGGCACCATTGATCAAGTCAAAAGTCATAGTGCTCTTGCTGAAGTTTCCAGTATCGTCGGTATAGTTTCCGGACGGCTCCCAGTTGGGCGTGAAGTTGTTTAGCGATGCCGGTGTAGACGGGTCGGCATACGAAAGGTCTCCGGATGCCAGCCCGTAGCTGCCGTTGTCGGGTATCCATGTCTTCGACTTCCCTACTCCACCGGTGAGCATGGTGTACAGTTCGTTGTCTACAAAACCTGCATAGAAGTTGTCGATAGTAAACTGTACAGGCTCACTGTAGACCACACCGCCACGGGTTTCCACGCCAAACTGCACCTCGTATGTACCGGGGAAGGGCATGTCAAGTTCCACTTCGCTGTCGAGAGAACGCCCCTGCGGATGCACCCAACACACCTGATAACGGTCGGACATAAGGCTCTTGAGGTAGACAATATTGGGATTATTGCTGTCGTGCGTAATCGTAAAGGCTGCGCCTTCTACCAGATCGGCCGACGTTACATCCTTGTCTCCCAAGTCGAAACTGTCGGGAGAGCAGGCTGCCAAGCCCAGCAACATCAGTGCCGAAGCCAAGCTATATAATAATTTCTTGATTTTCATACTACTGAATTTTATATTGGTTTGACCATCGTTTTACCATCCGGCATTCTGCTTGAGCACGTTGTTGGAGAGGGTAATCTGGTTGTTGGGTATCTGGCAAAGACCATTCTTGGACTTGATATTGTCCGCAGTGGTCGTCACAGAGCCCGCCTGTCCGCCGTTGGTGACCTGAATGGTGCCGGCAATGGCATTGGCAGCCACGTCGATGCCCTGTCGGAGCAGGTCATAATACCTGATTCCCTCGAAGGCAAACTCCAGTCGACGCTCCTTCATGATGTTGTCCTTGCTGACTGTAAGCTCTGTATATTTGCTGTTCAACTTACCGTCTGCGTCGGTGTAAGCACGCTGACGTACCATATTAAAGTATGTCTGGGCCTGACTACTTCCCAACTCTGCGGCCATGAGCAGCACGTCGGAGTAGCGCAAAATGATCACATCCTGCCACTGACTTGTCATGGCATCGCCCGGCGCTCCCCACAGAATGGGAAGAGGAGTGCAGTCTGTTGTGGCCATCGGTGTGTACTTCTTCACATAATAACCGGTATATTCGCGCTGGTCACCAATACAGTTTTTAGCAAAATCCGTCTTCTGATCGATGCCCTCGCCAGCAATATCGATGATGGTTGCGTCACGTCGCTGGTCACCGTCGCCATAGGCCGAGTACAATGATGGGTTAACGGTACAGATGCCCCAACCATATCCATAGGGGGAACAATCGATGGACTGGATGCCGCGGATGCCCAGATTGATGAGCCAACGGTTACCGTCGTTGTTACCGTTATAGTCCTGAGTGTAGTTACATTTCATCGAAATGACAAACTCCTTGTTGCCCGGACCGGCATAGGTAGAGTTGGCCAGCCACTCCTCGTAGGTGCCATTGGCGGCAGCCTCAAGCGCATTGCTCGACGAAGCGGGCCACAAATTCTTGAAGAGAGGGATGAGTGCGAACTCTCCACTCTTGATAATGTCCTCACAAGCAGCGAGTGCCTCGGCCTTGGTGCAACTCGCAGGCTCCTTGCCGAAACGTCCCGTATAATAAAGGTAGGCACGTGCAAGGATGCCCTTGGCACCGTAAGCAGTGATGTGTCCGTCGTTGCTGGCGGCATTGGCCTTAGGATATGCGTCGGCGGGAATGCTGTCGGCGGCATATTTCAAGTCAGCAAAAATAAGGTCGTAGACATCATCCGGATCAGCCTGCGTCACATTCTCGGAACTCGGAACAGTAAGCAAGGGGATATTTTCAAACATCCTGACCATATCGAAATAGCACAAAGCACGCAGCGCATGCGCCTCGCCGATGTACTGACGTCGTAGCGTCTGGTCTTTCCAGGCTATCTGGTCTTCGCGCGTAAGCAACTCATTGCAGCGGTCGATGGCCACATAATAGGTCTTCCAATCGTTCTCCCAAAGGTTGGTATAAGACGGAGCCTTGCTCTGGTCAAACTGATCCACAGCATCAAAGTTGTGGGCATCGTTTACTCCTGCGCCAGCCAAACACTCGTCAGACTGCATGATGGAAGACATCACAATGGGTATGGTGCCCGACGAAGTGGTCTCACGCCATCCGGCATAACAGCCGATAAGTGCGCGCCAAGCGTCGCTCTCGGTCTTGTAGAAAGTCTCGGTATTCGACTCTGTCTTACTTTCCACATCAAGGAAGCTTTCTGAGCAGGAAGTCGTCAAGCTGCCACTCACCATTAGCATCCCGGCAAATAATATATTGATTTTCTTCATTTCCATAATCTTAAAAATTCTTAGATTGTTGCTTCGCTTAGAACTTCAGGTTTACACCCACGAGGAATGTGCGAGGACGGGGATAGTAACCCACGTCTACACCCGACACCCAGGAGTCGGTACCATAACCAATTTCGGGATCCATGCCGTCGTATTTGGTGAAAGTAAACGCATTCTGAACCTGGAAATAGAGACGGGCCTGCGACACGAAGCTCATTCTGAGGAGCTTGGCAAAGTCGTAACCCAGTGTAATGTTGGATATGCGCAGGTAGTCGCCGTCGTGGATATAGAGGTCGGAGAACTGCCAGTTCACATTGGTCTCGGTCACGCGAGGCATGAAGTTGGAAGTGCCTTCGCCGGTCCATCGGTCGAGAATGGCCGTGGTGTAATTGGCCTTTGTGTTGGCATGATTGCGGTAACTCTGCACAATCTGCTGTCCGGCGGCACCATTGGCCGTTACGGAGAAGTCGAAGTTCTTGTAGAACAGGGCCACGTTGAAACCGAAGGTCACATCGGGAATACCGTTGCCGAGGTCCACCTTATCATTCTCATCGATGGAGCCGTCGTGGTTGATGTCATAGTATTTCACATCGCCCGGCATGACGCTGGCACCTTGAAGCACACCGTTTCCGGCAGCTATCCAGTCGGCTATCTCCTGTTCGTTCTGGAAGATTCCGGCCGTCTTGTAACCCCAGAAATAGCCAATGGCATGACCATTCTGTGCACGATAGAACTCCTCGCTGTTGTCATAGAGCATGTTGGTCTGTCCGTGGATGATGCCATCCTCGGTCGGAATATTGCCCACCTCATTGTGGTTGTAGGCCATATTGGCCCCAATCTGATAGCGGAAATCCTTTCCTATGTTGTCGTTCCAGTTGAGATTAAGCTCCAATCCGTAGTTTTTCACATCACCACCATTAATAATAGGTGCACCCGTTCCGGCGGTGTTGAGCACCGGAGCCTGTACCAACCAATCCTTGGTGGTCTTCCAATACCAGTCGAAATTGATGCCGAGGTGGTTGCGGATAAGGCGTGCATCGAGTCCGAGGTTGGTCTGCTCCGAGGTCTCCCAAGTCAAGTCGGGGTTGGAAAGACGGCTGGGATAGGCTCCCCAGTTGCTGCTCTGGGCACTCGCACCGAGTCCGGTACCGAAGTTATAATGGGTATTGGTCGAGGTGATGGGGGCGAGATACTGATAATCGGAGATATTCTGATTACCCACCTGACCCCAGCTTGCACGGAGTTTCAGGAAGTCGAGCCACGAGGCCGAGCCTTTCATAAACGGTTCGTTGGTTACGGTCCAGCCTGCGCTGACAGAGGGGAAGTAGCCAAAACGATGTCCGCGGGCAAACTTGGAGCTACCGTCGGCACGCAAGGTGGCATTGATCATATAGGTCTCTTTCCAGTTCCAGCCGAGACGACCGAAATAGGAAACCGTGCGAGAATCATTGTGGGGAGCGCCGCTGATGGACATTCCGTCGTCGGTGCTGCTACCTGTTGCGTTGGTCAGATAAGCATATTTCCAGTTATCGTAGCCATCCTTGAGATAGCCGTTGGCCGCATAGAGCGATGTTCCCTCATAGCGAGAGCTCTCCATACCTACCAAAGCGTTGAACGCATGTTCACCAACGTTCCAGCCATAGCTCAGCGTATTGGTCCAGGTCATGAGCAAACCGTGGCCCATAGACTGGCTAACGCTGGTCTTGGTCTCATTGAAATCATAGGGAGAGAGCTTGTACATCGGGCTAAAACTGCGGTATTCGCTGGTGCTGTAAACCGTTCCGAGCTGTGTGCGGAACTTCAGATTCTTGATCGGTTCCAGCTCTGCGTAGATGTTTCCGGTGAAGTTTACCGCCCGGTTCTCGTTCTGATTCTTGATCATCATGCCACCATAGGGGTTGCCCTGTTCCTTCCAATAATCATTGGAGGAGGTGTCATAATAAGGTACATCGTAGCTATTGTCACCATAAACCGGTATCAGAGGCACGGCGGCAAAGGCTCCGCGGAGAGAGTTGTTGTACTGATTGCCCACAAGAATACCGTGAGTGTTCTTGTAAACCATGCCAATCATCTCACCGATTTTCAAGAATTTGGCAATGTTCTGGTCGCTGTTCAAGCGCACGTTATAGCGTTTGTAGTTGCTCACGTCCTTGCCACCCACAATACCTTCCTGGTCAATATAGCCCAGACTCAATGCGTATGTGGCAGCCTTGCCACCACCAGAGATACCGAAATTGTAGCTCTGCGTCTTGGCATTGTCTTTGAACATGGCATCCATCCAGTTAGTATCATAGTAGTTTCCATTAGCATCGGTGATGGTGGTATATTTGCTCCAGTCTATGGCACCATTGCCACTGTTCACGCTCTGCTCATTCATGATTTCCATATATTGCTGCGCATTGAGCATGTTAGCTTTGCGGGCAACCGACTGCCAACCCACATAGCCGTCGAACGACACCTGCGGTTTGCCTTCTCGACCGTGCTTGGTAGTCACCAATACCACACCGTTGGCAGCCTGCGCACCATAGATAGCGGCCGAGGCAGCATCCTTGAGCACGTCGATACTCTCTATATCGGCGGGATTGACCGTAGAGATATCGCCTCCCACACCATCTATCAGGTAGAGCGGACCGGAATTTCCGATGGTACCCAGACCACGGATCACCACCTTCATATCGGAACCGGGCTGACCCGACTCCGACTGGATGCTCACACCCGGAGTCTGTCCCTGCATGGCCTGTAGAGGGCTGGTAGTGTTCAGTCGGGCTATATCGTCACCCTTGACCTGTGTCGTTGCACCGGTCACGAGTTTCTTCTTCTGCACACCATAACCTATCACCACGACATCGTCGAGGCTCTGATTGTCTTCCAACAGGCTCACGTTGATGACGCTCTGGCCCCCCACACGGATGCGTTGCGTTGCAAATCCCACATAGGAGAAGACTAAGGTCTGGTTGTCATTGACCTCAATAGAATATTGGCCGTCAAGGTTAGTGACTGCCCCCCGCTGGGTTCCCAACACCTGTACACTGACACCTACAAGCGGTTCGTTGTCCATTGCAGACACTACCGTACCGGTGACAGTCTTGGCATTCATGGTACCAGCTTGAAGAACATTCATTGCCGGGAATAGCAAAAATGCTATGAGGGCAATCTTGCAAAGCGCTAACGACTTGCAATTCTTTAGAAATGTTTTTCCCATAGTTACATGTTTTTTGGTTTATTGATATTTTGTTATATTTGATAGATTGTGTATATATGTTCTGATAGATTAGGTATCTTCACGGAACAATAATCGACGCAAAGTTAAAGAAACTTCTAAAAACATAGGTTACAAGATGTCTCCAAACAACGTACAATTTGTTAACAACTGCCACTAAAATGTAAATACCCGCAAATAATTGCTGTAAAAAGAAACCTTACAAGCCTTCTCCTCCAGTTGTTCCTGCCTCTCCCCC
>JAEAMQ010000074.1 GCA_016901395.1 Prevotella sp.
TCCCTTCCCTGCAGGCTGGTTCTTCCTTTTGACAACAAAGGTAATGAGCCAACCTTAGTAATCAAAGAGATTTAAGCCTCTTTATTTTAATGTTGCAAACTTAGAGCGTCATCTGCGAGAAATTAAAGAATTGCGTTCATTGCGTTTATTGCGAGAGACTTCCCTTCGCGCCACTGCATGGCATCTCAGAATATCCGGAGAATATCTTTCTTCATTAGCTTTCGCGCTGTGAAATGCTCATCGCAAAATATCCTTCCTCCTTGCTCCGCAAGGTTATCCGAGAATATCTTTGCCACCCTATGTTCGTTTCTGCTTAGCCCTTGAAAACTATATTGTTTAGAGTTAATCCATCCACATTGTCGTTGCGGGCATTCACGGGGAATGCCCCTGCAAATAGGATGCTCATCTCCCCAAAAACGTTGCAGGATAACGCCGCATGGCTGTCACCTCCCCCGTGGGGAATGGTTAGGGAGAGATGATGTATGTTAAATCTCACTAAATATCCTTCCTCCACCGCTCCAATCCTCTTTATTTTTATTAACTTTGTACTCTAAAACGTATTATAGCGTGAAAATAATAGAAGTGGTGAATGCCCTTGAACAATTCGCGCCTCTGCCCCTGCAGGCTGACTTCGATAATGCCGGCTTGCAGATTGGATTAACAGAAGCGGAAGTCTCAGGGGCATTGTTGTGTCTTGACGTGACCGAAAAAATCATAGACGAGGCCCTGTCGCTCGGCTGTAACCTCGTGGTGGCCCACCATCCGCTCATCTTCCACAAACTGTCGCGCATCACCGGCGAGAACGAAGTGCAACGCACGGTGATGAAAGCCATTGAGAACCATGTGACCATCATGGCGATGCACACCAATCTGGACAGTGCGCGTGGCGGGGTGAACTATAAGATTGCGGAGAAGATGGGGCTGGAGAGGCTGCGTTTCTTCGGCAAACTGCAACGTGTAGAGGTGCCGTCGACACCCGGACATGCCGTGCCGGCTATAGTCGAAGGAGGTGAGGGCGTGATAGGTTATTTCCTTACGGCGATGGCTGCCGACGACTTTATCCTCATGCTCAAACGCGAGTTTGGCGTGGAATGCGTGATGGCCAACCAACTGCTAAGGCGCGAAATCCGCTCGGTGGCCATCTGTGGCGGTGCGGGGTCGTTCCTGCTCAACGATGCCGTGGCAGAGAAAGCCGACGCTTTTGTGACGGGCGAGATGCACTATCACGACTATTTCGGTCACGACCAGGAGATACAGATTGCTGTCATCGGCCATTACCAGAGCGAACAATACACTAATGAGGTGCTGCGCGAGGTGATAGAGACACGATGCCCCGGCGTGAAGTGCCACCTGACCAAGGTGAACACCAACCCCATTATTTACTTGTAAGTTTCAAAAAAACAGATACTATTATGACAAAGAAAGATCCTATGGACCTGTCGGTTGAGGAGAAGCTGTCTACGCTTTACCAACTGCAGACCACCTTGTCGGCCATCGACGAGAAGCGTGCCCTGCGTGGCGAGTTACCTCTTGAAGTGCAGGATTTGGAAGACGAAATCGAGGGACTGAACACCCGACTGAACAAGATCGAGGGTGATATCAACGATTTCCAGTCGGCCATTGCTCAGAAACGCAACGAGATTGACGCTGCACAGCAGAGTGTGGAGCGCTATAAGGCTCAACTCGAAGAGGTGAGAAACAACCGCGAATATGACACGCTGAGCAAGGAAATCGAGTTCCAGAGCCTGGAGATTGAACTTTGCAACAAGAAGATCAAGGAGGCTACCGTGAAGGTGGCAGAGCGCAAGGAGGATTTCAACAAGACGCAGGACGTGATTAACGAGCGTCAGCAGGACCTGGAGCACAAGCGCAACGAGTTGGCCGAAATCATGCAGGAAACGCGTGAGGAGGAGGACAGACTCAAGGAAGAGGCTAAGGAACTGGAGACGAAGATTGAGCCGCGACTGCTCGCCAGCTTCAAGCGCATCCGCAAGGGAGCACGCAACGGACTGGGTATCGTGTATGTGCAGCGTGACGCCTGCGGTGGTTGCTTCAACAAAATTCCGCCACAGCGACAGCTGGATATCAAGATGCACAAGAAGATTATCGTGTGTGAGTATTGCGGAAGAATCCTGATCGACCCCGAACTGGCCGGTGTGAAGACCGAGGTAGTGGCCGAGGAGAAGCCTAAGCGCAAGCGCACAGTGCGCCGTACGAAGAAGACTGAGGACGAAGTTCCTGAGGCAGACGCATAAGTCGAGTACGGCCGGTCGTCAAAGACGTATAAAACAAAAGCCATATTCCATCATTACGAACGATGGAGTATGGCTTTTTTCGTTGATATTTGGAGGGAGGGGATGAATGGGGGCAATGTGGAATACCTCTGAATTTCCATTCTGCCAGTAGGGGCATTCCCCGTGAATGCCCGCACTGCCGGATGGCCACACGAAAATAATTGGATATTTATTAAAACGAGATTATTCAGGCATGCCCACACCGCTGGATGGCCATTGACAGCGTAATATGGCATTCAACAACATGGTTTTTCCATTCGGCGGTGCGGCCATGCACGGGGCATGGCCCTACAGAGCAAATGAAATATAATCCTTATCTATCCTTGCAGAATTGCCCTCTGCGCCCCATTTAATGCGAGAAACTAACACAAAATTGCTCCTTGCGGCAAAGCCTCTACAGGCCTCTCGCCTTCCAAATGGTCTCCTTGGCGGCGTTGATTTCCTGAAATTTCTTCTCTGCGGCCTTGCGAACGTCCTCTCCTAATGTGGACACGCGGTCGGGATGGTGCTGCAGAGCGAGTTTACGATAGGCAGCTTTCACCTCCTTGTCGGAGGCCTGCGGACTGACACCCAGCACGCGATAGGCTGCATCGAGGCTGGTGCCGGCATCGCGCAGGTTGAGCATGGAGTTGACATCCTGCTCGCTGAGACCCAGATTGATGGCGCATTCCATGAGTGCGGACACCTCGGCATTGACCACGGCACCGTCGGCCTGGGCAATCATCACCAAGAAATTGAGGAGCTGGAGACGCTGCTCATAAGACATATTCTGGCGGATTTGTTGGCAACTGCTCATCACCGCACTGCGGTATTCGTCACGTCCGAGGTTCTTTTGCTGCTCAAACAACTTGCGCAGCACCTGCTCGCCATCGCTCACGGCAGCCTCGCCGAAATTGGCCCGGAGCCATTGTCTCACGAGGTTCATCTCCGAATGCATAATGCGTCCGTCGGCATTGATGATATAGCTGGCCAAAACCAGGAGCGAGAAGCGGAACGCGTTGCGTTGGCCTTCATAGCTGTTGGACTGCTGATAACCGTACTGCTGGTTGCCGTAGCCATCTCGATAGCCGTTGTTTGCACCGAAATTTCCGCCTCCGCCGATGCTCACATCGTCGAAGTTTGAGTCGAAAAGAGACCCCAAGGCATAGCCGGCCAAGGCCCCGAGGGGACTACCCGTGACGATAAACCCTAAGAATCCTCCTATCCATTTTCCTATTTTTGCCATATTTCTTTGTTATGTTCTGATTGTTTGAGAGGCATCATTTTGCTCTAATTGTCGTCCCTGTGGGGTGCGTTGTCAGAGTTGTCGGTGGTCGTTTCGGTCGTCCACAGAGCAATATTACAACAGATTTTTCCTCTCACCACCATATTATATAATAATATAGAGTGGGGAGAGGTGTGGTGGGCACACAGTGTTGACCCTGCAAGTGTTGTGCCAAAAAACAGTGTTTTAGTTCATTTCAAACGCTTTTTCCCAAGCCTTGAAGTTCTCTTTCTCCAAGGGATGGAGCTTTTCGTCGGCACGGATGACATCGGAAATGAAGCTGTGAAGGGCGTGGAGAATGGCTTTCTGCTCCGTGGCGGAAAAGCCGTTGAGCAGTTCGCGGGTGTCGTCGACAACCTCGTCCAAGGTGAATTTCTGGTTCAGCGACTGCTTGATTTCCTCGCGGAGCTCGTCTTCCAGGTCGCCCACACCCTCGATGTTGGCAATGAATTTGTCTAAATATCGGTTTTCGCTGGCCGCATAATTGCCATCGGCGTTGGCGAAAAACAGTCCGGTCTTGGCCATCAGCCTTACGATTGCTACTATCTTGTCCATGTGCTTGAGGGTTTATTCGTTAGGATGAAGGGCGTTTTTGGCAAGACTGATCACGTTGATGACACCTGTGGCCAGCGACCCTAAGTTGCGGTCTTCGCCACCAACGGTGTTGAGCACTTCCTCCAAGGTGCCGTCTTCCATCTTCTCGCCGGCCAGGCCGAGGAGCCGTTGGGCAAGGTCACTCTTAAGGATATTTTCTAAAAAACTTCCCATAGTTGTTGGTTTGATGTTGATTACTTCTATTGCAAACTTACAAATTAATCCTTTTAAAATTTCCTTTTTGCTGAAAAATAAGTAACTTTGCAACATAATTTAAAACAAATACAATCATTTATGATGAACATTGCCATTGCATTCGTTGCATTTCTCGTTGTGGCTCTCGTGTTGTGGGCTATCGGAGAGTTGAACTATAAGGGTTTTCATTATGAGGAAGACCAGCCGCATCATCCGGACCCAACAGCTCATCAGGGTGGTGAATACAAGGAACTGAACCTGCGGGATATTCTTCGTGACAACAGCACGAAGGGGTATGATGCAGTTTAATTGATAGGCCACTAGTGTCCGGTAAAAAATTGAGGGTTATCAAAAAGGCTAGTTTCGATGACACTTTGATCACTTGGCTTAACCAGCTTCTCTGCCCTCTCAAAGAGACTATGTAAATTAATTTTCTCAAACAT
>JAEAMQ010000075.1 GCA_016901395.1 Prevotella sp.
AACTCCTATAAAAGCAAAGAAAAGTTCATTTCTCTACTCTATAATGAGTTTGAAATGGACTTTTCTTATAGAGGTAGTTTCAAACTGTAAGATTTAGAAAGGTGGATTTGTATTTTGACACACCCTCTTTTCTTGGCTCTCATCATAATCGTTTTGAGATTAGTACCTAATCGTCTTGCGATTCGATAGTATTCGCGTCATGATTAGGTACTAATCGCAACGCGATTAGATACTAATCGTGAGGGCATTTGTGTCTCATCTGTAAATGATTGATTATGAATGGTTTATAAAAACGATAAAAACCACGCTTCCATGTCTCTTTGAAACACATGGAAGCGTGGCTTTTATAGTCTGTGATGAGGGCCGGAAGGCTGGAACTTAGAACGCCAGTTCCTTGAGGATTTCGGCCATCTTCTGCTTGGTCTCAATCTTGGAGGGCACCAAGGGTAGACGCAGGCAGTTTTCGATGAAGCCCATATCGTTGAGCAAAGCCTTCACGCCGGCGGGGTTTCCATCAACAAACAGCAGGCTGTAAAGCTCCGTGAGCTTGTGGTGTATCTTACGGGCCGGCTCGTATTCGCCATTAAATTCCAGACGGATCATGCGCGAGAACTGCTTGGGCAGTGCATTGCCAATCACCGAAATGACACCTGCGGCACCGCTCGCCACCATCGAGAAGGTGAGCGCATCGTCACCGCTGATGACATCAAAATGAGCCGGTTTGTTCTTGATAATCTCGTCTACCTGCTCCAAACTGCCCGATGCCTCCTTGACAGCAACGATGTTTGGGAAGTCGGTGGCGAGTCTTACGGTGGTCGCTGACTTCATGTTGATGCCGGTTCTGCCGGGTACATTGTAGAGCACGATGGGCAGGGGGCTGGCCTCGGCGATGGCTTTGAAATGCTGGTAGAGTCCTTCCTGCGATGGCTTGTTATAATAAGGACAGATGCTCAGGATGCCATCTATTCCGCTCCAATCGGTGTTTTTGATTTCCTCAACGACGGCTGCGGTGTTGTTTCCACCACAGTATTTCAGGATAGGAATGCGCCCACGCACTATGTCTTTGATAAGCGTCGTGATCT
Organism: Prevotella sp.; assembly: GCA_016901395.1. Lineage (GTDB taxonomy): Bacteria > Bacteroidota > Bacteroidia > Bacteroidales > Bacteroidaceae > Prevotella. The sequence continues at coordinate 1,083 of JAEAMQ010000075.1, forward strand.
TGTCCCGCTCTTCTTGTGTCAGGCATGGAGCCTCGGCAGTGGTCGCGAGAATGCAGAGGAAATCAGCTCCATTCTCTAACTGGTACTCCACAAGTCTTTTGAGAGCCTGATAATCAACGTTTCCCTCGGGGGTAAAAGGGGTTATCAGGGCTATGCCTAAACCTTTGAATATGTTGCGTGCCATACCTTATGAAATCAATCTGTTATACTAATGTCCTTAAATTACAAATCTGATACAAAGTTACTATTTTAGTTTCAATTTGCAAAATAATAGTCCAAAAACTATCATTAATTTTATTTACTGCCTATATAAAGGAACACCATGCCAAGCAGGACGAGGGCCAGGTCGATGGCTTTGGACTTGAGGTTGTGCTCATGGAAAAACCATGCTCCAAAGAGGAAACTCACAATGACACTGCCCCGGCGTACCATCGACACAATGGAAATCATGGCTCCCGGCAGGCTGAGGGCGTAGAAATAGACGAAATCGGCGGCACAGAGGAAGACGCTGATGCCGATGATGGTCCAGTCCCAGTGGAAAGGGGTGTGGGATTTGCGCGTGGGCCACCATACTATAAATAGGATGGCAAGCATCATAAACATCTGATAGATGTTGTACCACGACTGCACGGCCATGTGGTCGATACCGATTCCGCCGTTCTCGGGAGGCGCCATGAGGTATTTGTCATACAGTCCGCTGACGGCTCCGAGTACGGCAGCCAAGACGATGAACCATATCCAGCGGTTGCTGAGGAAGTTGATGCCCTCCTGTTTGCTCGACCGACTGAGCATGAAAAACGACATCACGGCCAGCAATACGCCCGTCCACTGCCAGCCGTTGAGGGTCTCGCCATAGACCATCATGGCACCGACGAGCACCATTACGGGTCGTGTGGCATTGATAGGACCCACGATGGTGAGGGGCAGATGCTTCATGCCGAAGTAACTGAATATCCAACTCAACAATACGATGAGGCTTTTGAGTATGATATACTTGTGCATTTCCCATCCGCCCGAGGCCACATGGAAGATGCTTCCATCGAGCAACGATGTGGTGGATGAGAGAATTATCAACGGCAGGAAGATAAGGGAGGAGAAAAAGGTGTTGAGCAACAATACCGGGATGACGGCGTTTCCTGAAAGCGATTTCTTCTTGAACGAATCATAAAATCCTAACAGCGTGGCTGATAGGAAGGCTAAAATTAACCACATAACATACTATTCTTTGACGGTGCAAAGGTACGAAGATATTTTGTTTTATGGCTCTTTCTGGCGTGTTTATTGTGAAAACAACACACCGGACCATCGTTTTGGCCGGTGTGCTGTGTAGGGATAAGTATAGCTCAGACGGTCGATGGCTGTGCCATCAAACCGTCTGGGCAGGCTCAATGCTTCACCGCGTCGAGCAGAATTTCGCTCAATGTGGGGTGAATGTGGATGATGTCGGCCAGTCGTTGGCGTGTAATGTCGAGGTTCATCAGTGCCGCCACCTCCTGCACCATTGCCGAAGCGTCGGCACCATAGGCATGACAGCCAATGATTTTGTCATGGGCATCAAAGATGAGTTTGACCAAACCCTCGGTCTGTTCCATCGCCTGGGCACGGCCGTTGGCACGATAGATGGCCTTCTGCGTGGTGTATTCAATGCCCTGTTCCTTGCAGATGTCCTCGGTAAGTCCTACCGAAGCGGCTTCGGGTCGGGTGAAAATGGCCGACGGCATGATGTCGAGGCGGATGTTGTCGGGCTTTCCAAGGATGTGGTTCACTACCCGATAGCCTTGGAAAGTGGCTGCATGGGCCAGCATCTGACGGCCGTTTACGTCGCCGATGGCATAGACATTGGGCACCGAAGTCATCAGGTTGTCGTCGGTGGCAATGCCTTTTCGGTCGGTCTTCACGCCCACCGCTTCGAGGTTCAGGCCGTTCACGCGAGGCTGTCGGCCCGTTGCCACGAGTACAGTATCGGCTTCTACCGTCTCCTCCTTGTTGTTCTTGAGATTGGAGAAGACCACCTTCTGACCCTCGACACGCTGCACGGCGCATCCCAGATGGAACTTCACGCCCTGCTTCTCCATCAGTTTGCGCAGTCGGCGCGATATCTCTGAGTCCATCGGCGGCAGACATTCCTTGAAAAATTCTACCACGGTGACCTCTGTTCCAAAGGACGAAAGCACCGAGGCCATTTCCATTCCGATAACCCCTGCGCCAATGATGCAGAGGCTGGAAGGCAGGGTTGTGCGGTCGAGAAGTTGCTCGGAGGTCACCACCGATGGGCTGATTTCACCGCCGTCGGCACCGAGTCCGGGAACGGGAGGTAGCTTGGCGGTGGAGCCTGTGGCAATGATGATGTTGTCGGCCGTGAGTTCTTCGTCACCCACCACGACGGTATGGGCATCCTTCAACGCCCCATGACCGTGGACAAACTGTATGCCCGGCTGTCCCATCAGCATCTCAACACCCTGCCGCAACTGGGCTACGATGGCGTTCTTGCGCTCGATGGCTGCCGCGAAACGGGCCGCTCCGTCGGGCTTTCCCACTGCTTCCTCGGCATCGTGCACCAGTGCTTTGGTCGGGATACAGCCGCAGTTGAGGCAGGTTCCGCCCGCAAACTTCTCCTCCACAATCGTTACCTGCAGCCCGTTCTTGGCTGCATAGGCGGCGGTCTCGTAGCCTCCGGGACCGCTGCCGATGATAATCAGGTCTGTTTTCATACCATTTCGGTTGATGATTCAGGGAATTTCAGGATGGGCTGACGGGCTGCCAGCACGTCGTCGACACGTTTGATGGGCGTGTTGTGAGGTGCCGACTTCACCTGTTCCGGCTGTTCCTGGGCTTCCTGTGCAATCTGACGCATCACCGAAATGAAGGCGTCGATGGTCTCCAGACTCTCGTTTTCGGTCGGCTCAATCATCATAGCCTCGTGGAAAAGCAACGGGAAATAGATGGTCGGAGCGTGAAATCCGAAGTCCAACAGGCGTTTCGCCACATCCATTGTGGTCACACCGGTCGACTTATCGGCCAATCCGTTGAACACAAACTCATGCTTTGACAATGCCGTGATGGGCAGTTCGTAGAGGTCTTTGAGCCTTTCCTTGATATAAGTGGCATTCAACGTGGCCAGCGGACCCACCTGTTTGATGTTCTCCCGACCCAAAGTCAGGATATAAACCAGTGCGCGCAGCTCTACGAGAAAGTTGCCGTGGTAGGGATTTACCGTTGGGAAGAACTGGCTCAACGGGCCGCGAACACCCACCGGACCACTGCCGGGACCACCGCCTCCGTGCGGAGTCGAGAAGGTTTTGTGCAGGTTTACATGCACCACATCAAAGCCCATGTCACCCGGTCGGCACACGCCGAGCAGCGGATTGAGGTTGGCTCCGTCGTAATACATGAGTCCACCGCAGCGGTGAACCATCTCAACGATTCTTACAATGTCATGCTCAAAGAGTCCCAACGTGTTGGGATTGGTCATCATCATGGCCGCAACGGTGTCGTCAAGTTTGGTGGCGAGGTCTTCGAGGTCTACCGTTCCGTCGTCCTTGCTCTTCACTTCGACCACCTCAAGTCCGCATACTGCGGCCGAGGCAGGATTGGTGCCGTGGGCCGAATCGGGCACAATCACCTTGGTACGCTTGGTGTCTTGCCGACTCTCGTGGTACGAACGGATGATCATCAGACCCGTCAACTCACCGTGTGCACCGGCACATGGCTTCAGCGTGAAGTCGTCCATGCCCGTGAGATTGGCCAAAATCTTGCGCAACATCGTCGTCACTGTGAGCGACCCTTGGACCGTAGACTCGGGCTGGAGCGGGTGAATGTTCTGGAAATCACGCATTCCGGCTATCTCGTCGTTTATTTTCGGGTTGTACTTCATGGTACAGGAACCGAGCGGATAGAAGCCGTTGTCCACACCGAAGTTGTTGCCACTGTGGTTGGTATAATGCCTCACAACAGTGGGTTCGTCGCATTCCGGCAGTTCGGCGGCATGCTCCCGAAGGAGGGAAACAGGCATCTCGTGACGCGGAAAATCGTTCTTTGGCAGACTGCTGCCCATGCGTCCGGGGCGGCTCAACTCAAATATGAGGTTGGAATATAATTGATTGTTCATCGTATTTCTCCTTTCTTATTTGGCCAAAGCCACTAATTGGTCAATCTCGTCCTTGCTCCGTTGCTCGGTCACGGCAAGCATCAGCGTGTCGGAAGACACCTTGATGCCACCGAGGAAACCATGTTCGAGCCATGTCTGTTGCAACGCATCGAGGTCGCCATCATACTTCACGCAGAACTCATTGAGGAACTCCCTACCCGGGAATGCCTCGTGGAAGCGACCCGTCTTCAGCAGTTCGGCCTGCAGATAATGCGCTCCGTCGCACCCCATCTGGGCGGCATCGCGCAATCCCTGCTTGCCCATGAGCGACATATAGATGGTCACCCACAGGGCCATGAGGCTCTCGTTGGAGCAGATATTCGATGTAGCCTTCTCTCGACGGATATGCTGTTCGCGCGCTTGAAGCGTCAGGGCAAACACCCGCTGACCCTTCTCGTCGACCGTCTGGCCCACAATTCGTCCCGGCATCTTGCGCATGTGTTTCTCCGAAGTACACATATAGCCAAGATAAGGACCGCCCCATGCCATCGGCAACCCAAGGCTCTGGGCCTCGCCCACGGCAATATCGGCACCCCATTCGCCCGGCGATTTGAGCAGGGCAAGGTCGGCGGCGATGGCATTGACAATCATCAACGCCTTCTGACCGTGACACATCTCGGCCACGCCCGTGAAGTCTTCGACGATGCCGTAGTAGTTGGGCTGCTGCACAACGACACCTGCCACCCCTCCCTGCGCGAGCAGTTGGGGAAGTTTGGAGAAGTCGGTCGCACCGTTGCTCTGCGGAATAAGCTGTATCTCGGTGCCTTGGAAATGGGCATAAGTACGCATCACCTCCAGCACTTTCGGGTCGAGTGTCTCAGACACCAGCACCTTATCCGACTTCCTCACCGATGCCACGGCCATCATCATGGCCTCTGCCGTGGCAGTCGAACCGTCGTACATCGATGCGTTGGACACCTCCATGCCCGTGAGACGGGCCATCATCGTCTGATATTCAAAGATGTAATGCAGCGTGCCCTGGGATATCTCGGCCTGATAAGGCGTATAACTTGTGAGAAACTCCGAGCGGCTACAGATCTGCGGAACGGCCGAAGGGATGTAGTGATCATAGACTCCGGCTCCGGCGAAACAAACTTTCTGCTGGTTCTCCGCGCCCAGTCTGGCAAAGAGTCTACGGATTTCCAGCTCACTCTGAGCATCGGGAATGTCGTAGTCTCCCTGCAGGCGCACGCTCTGGGGAACATCAGCATAGAGTTCCTCCAATGACTTCATGCCGATCACATCCAGCATGTGGCGGATATCATCGGCAGTGTGTGGGAAATACTTAAACATAAGCTGTCTGTGGGTCTGTTACTTAATGGATTCGAGATAAGTCTCCTCACTCATCAGCGCGTCTAACTCGCTGGGGTCAGAGAGTTTCAGTTTCACAATCCAGTTGGCATTGGCATCCTGGTTGATCAGTTCGGGATGGTCTTCCAAAGCGTCGTTCACCTCCACCACTGTACCGCTCACCGGCGACGTGAGGTCGCTGGCAGCCTTCACGCTTTCCACTGCTCCGAAGTCGTCGCCGGCCTCGATCTCATCGTCCACGTCGGGCATATCCACATATACAATGTTGCCCAACTCTTTCTGGGCATAGTCGGTAATGCCAATGTATCCAAACTCACCCTCTACACGAACATACTCGTGAGACTCACTAAAGTAGGTCATAATCTTATGGTTTTAGTTGATATTTATTTCTTATAATGTTTCTCGTAGAATTTCTTTTTGACCACGGTGCCGGGGAAAAACTTCTTTCTAATCTGAATCTCCACCTTGTCGCCGAGCTGGATGTCGGCATCCACCAAGGCCACGGCACAGCTCTTCTCGACCGAGATGAGGCGGTAACCGGTGGTCACCTCGCCCACTTCCTTGCCGTCTTTCAGCACCACATAGCCATGGCGCGGCACGGCACGGTCCTCGATCTCGATGCCACGCAACTTGCGTGCCACGCCCTCAGCCTTCTGCTTCACGAGGGCTTCCTTGCCGATAAACTCCGGTTTGTCGAGTTTGCAAAATATTCCCAGACCAGCCATCACGGGCGAAATGGTCTCCGACAACTCGTCGCCGTAGAGCGGAAGACCCACCTCAAAGCGCAGCGTGTCGCGGCAGCCGAGTCCGCAGGGTTTCACGCGGCCACTGGCCAAGAGCTTGTCCCACTGGGCCACGATGAACTCATGCGAGCCGTATATCTCAAAACCGTCCTCGCCGGTATATCCCGTGCGGCTCACGATTACCTCCTCGCCATTCACGGGAAGCGTCTTGGCGGTGTAGAAAACAAGCTCTTTGCAGGGCAATCCCAGCACTTCCTCCATCACCTGCTCGGCCTCGGGGCCTTGCACGGCAAGCTGTGCATAGTAGTCGGAACGGTTGTCCACCTTCACATAGAACTCCTTGGCCTGCTCGGTCATCCATGCCACATCCTTGTCGATGTTGGCGGCATTGATGACAATGAAAAACTCCTGCTCACCCATTTTGTAAACCAACAGGTCGTCCACGGTGCCTCCGTCTGGATAGAGCATCATGCCGTAGTAAATCTGATGGAGTGGGGCATCGGTCACGTCGTTGGTGAAAATATGGTTTACATAGCGCTCGGCATCACGGCCTGTGACTACCACTTCGCCCATGTGGGACACGTCGAAGACACCGCAATGCTGGCGCACGGCGTTGTGCTCGTCGATGATAGAACTGTAGAGAATGGGCATGTCAAAGCCCCCAAAAGGCTGAATGGTAGCGCCCAGCTGTTCGTGGCGCTCATAAAGACAGGTACGTTTATTCATAGACTTGATGTGGTAATGATGGTGTTCACTCGGTTATTATAATTGCAAACTTACTTATTTTTTTTGATATCGTGTATGTTTTGTGAAAAAAAATAAGGTTGAGAATGTAAAAATTAATAATGAAACAGGTTTTTGTCAAAGTGAAATGAAATAAGATTTTATCCTAATTTATAACACTTTGATTATCAATCTGTTACAAAGTCCATTTTTGTTGTGTGACGATAAGGGCCTAATCGTCTTGCGATTCGATAGTAAACGCGATGCGATTCGATAGTAATCGTCTTGCGGTTCGATACTAATCGTGAGTCGATAACGTATAGTGGCTTATAAGAAAAATATTCAACCTCGTTTTTGTTGAATATTTTGAATGCGGGAATATGGTTGGCAAGAGGTGCCTGAAACCATCAGGCCACCCCGCCAACAGTCTATGTTGTACAGGGTGGCCATGTGGATTGATATTGGGTTGAAAATGAAGATGGGGACGAATCCCGTTGTCTTATTGCTTCATAAGATAATGCTTGAACGTGCCGAAGTCGTTGGGCAGTTCGACGCTTTGCTTCGTGCCGCGCATGAAATCCTGCAAACGCTCGGGGATATCGATGTCGGCTCCGATGATGTCGTCTACCTTCTCCTTGAACTTGGCGGGGTGAGCCGTTTCGAGGAACACACCCACCTCGTCCTGGGCAAGCTGCTCCTTCAGGGCCTGATAGCCACAGGCACCATGCGGATCGAGCACATATCCCGTGGCCTCATGGCAGGCTTTCATCGTCTGTCGGATGCTCGGGTCGGGATAAGTGGCACCGCTGATGTTGGCCTTGATAGCCTCCCAGCTGTTGTCATAGAGCGCGAGGATGCGTGCAAAATTGCTCGGGTCGCCCACGTCCATTGCGTTGGCAAGGGTCTGTTTGCTCGGCATCGGATGGTATTCTCCCGTCTGGAGATAGTTATAGAAGATGTCATTGGCGTTGTTGGCCGCAATGAAGTGCTTCACAGGAAGTCCCATGCGCATGGCAAAGAGTCCGGCGGTGATGTTGCCGAAGTTGCCACTCGGCACGCAAACCACCATGTTGCTCTTGCCATCGGCATCAAAGGTGAGCTTCCCGGCTTTCTTCAGTTGGGCGAATGCGTTGAAATAGTAGAACGCTTGCGGCAGGAATCGTGCCACGTTGATGGAGTTGGCCGACGTGAGTTTCATGTGAGCGTTCAGCTCCGCGTCCATAAAAGCGTTCTTCACCAAGGTCTGGCAGTCGTCGAACACGCCGTCTACCTCGATGGCGGTGATGTTGCGGCCGAGCGTAGTAAACTGACTTTCCTGTATCTTGCTCACCTTACCCTTGGGATAAAGCACGTAGACGTGGATGCCGTCGACACCGAGGAAGCCGTTGGCCACGGCCGAACCGGTGTCGCCCGAGGTAGCCACGAGCACGTTGACCTGCTCATTGGCCAACGCATCTTGTTTGATGAAATACTGCAACAAGCGCGCCATGAAGCGTGCGCCGACGTCTTTGAAGGCCAGCGTGGGGCCGTGGAACAGTTCCAGAGCGTTGATGTTGCCGTCCACATTCACCACGGGCGTGTCGAAGGCCAGCGTGTCGTAGACGATGTGTCGGAGTGAGGCCTCGTCGACATCCTCGCCAAAAAACGCCTTCGCCACTTCGAAAGCCATCTCCTGAAACGACATTTCGTCGATATGATCAAAGAATGCTGCGGGCAGCTTCTGGATGTTTTCGGGCATGTAAAGGCCACGGTCGGGCGCAAGTCCACGCTCCACAGCCTCGCGCAGGGTAGCGTCGGCGGCCTGATGTTGGGTAGAATAGTATTTCATTTTCAGTCTATTTTCATAAAGGATTCCATAAATTCATTGAGATGAAGCAGGCCGTATTCGCCTGTCACACAAGAGATTTCGTCGTATTGCTGCACCTCGTCGGGCTCAATTCCCTTATACCAGAAGATGAAGGGGACAGGCTCGGAGACGTGGGTGCGTATCTCCACGGGAGTGGGATGGTCGGGCAATATGGCGATGCACACAGGCTCGTCCCACTGCTTCACCTCGTTGTAGATAGGCTCCACGATGCGGTGGTCGAGATATTCTATGGTGCGGAGCTTCAGCTCCAGGTCTCCGTCGTGACCGGCTTCATCGCTCGCTTCGAGGTGAAGATAGACAAAATCCTGCTGTCTCAATGCCTCGATGGCAGCCTGAGCCTTGCCTTCATAGTTGGTGTTGGCGAGTCCGGTGGCTCCCGGAACCTTGATGATGTCGAGGCCGGCATAGTGTCCGATGCCTCTGATGAGGTCCACGGCGGAGATGACCGACCCTGTTTTCACCTGTGGATAGAGCTGCATGAGGGTCTGCATGTCGGGTCGGTAGCCACCGCCCCACGGCCAGATGCTGTTAGCCGGACGCTCGCCCTTGAGCACTTTCTGCTGATTAAACAGGTGGGCAGCGAGCAAATCCTGCGACTTCAGGATAAGGTCGTTGAGCAGATCGGCCGTCTCCTGGCCTGTCATGCGCATCTCGCCGGTCGGCGTTCCGTCAAGTCCGACAATGGGTTCGCGCTTGTTTTCCCATCCCGGCTCGCTCTTCACGAGCAGCGGTCGCCATGCCTCGTTGGGATGGTCGTGGGGCGGAGCACACACGATGTGCTTGCTTGCGTTCTTGATAACGAGCAGATGACGATACTGGATACCGGTGATAAAATGCACCTGCTCGTTGCCCAGATGCTCGTCTAAGTATTTGATGAGCATGTCGCCATTGTCGGTTTCGAGGTTTCCGCCATTGTGGGTGAGGATGTTTCCGTCCTGCAGGGTGATGAAGTTGCAGCGCAGGGCGAAGTCCTCGGGCTGCATTTCGTAACCTATGCTGGCTGCTTCCAGCGGGCCGCGACCCTCGTAAACCTTGTTGAGGTCATAGCCGAGGATAGATGTGTTGGCCACTTCCGAGCCTGGATGGAAGCCTTCGGGAATGGTCATCAGCCGTCCTGTGCGACCCTTGCGGGCCAGCAAGTCCATGTAAGGCGTATCTGCATATTGCAGCAAAGTCTTTCCGCCTAATCTCTCCACAGCATGGTCGGCCATGCCATCTCCTAATATAATAATGTGTTTCATTGTTTCCTGATAATGTTCTCTCACAAGGAGGGAGCGGGTAAGACATTAGATGTTGGCAATACTCATGATGTTGGCAAACACACCTGCGGCCGTCACGCTGGCACCGGCGCCATAGCCTTGGATCTGCATGGGGTATTCCTTGTAACGCTCGGTGGTCAGGAGGATGATGTTGTTGCTGCCTTCCAGACTGTAGAACGGGTGACTGCTGTCCACGGCTTTGAGTGCCACGTTGGTCTTCCCACCCTCCATTGTTGCCACAAAACGCCATCGCTTGCCGTCGGCTTCGAGCTTTTTGCGCTGAGTTTCGAAGTCGGCATCAAGCTCGGGCAGACGCTTCCAGAAGTCGTCTACCGACCCTTGGAAGTAGTCGTCGGGCACAAACAGCGAGCGTTCCACGTCCTCCTGCTCCACCCGATAGCCTGCCTCGCGGGTGAGAATCACGAGTTTTCTGATTACGTCGATACCGCTCAGGTCGATGCGTGGGTCTGGTTCGGAGTAACCTTGCTGCTTGGCACGGTGCACCGTTTCGGAGAAAGGCACGTCGGCCGAAATCTCATTGAAGATGAAGTTGAGCGTTCCACTCAGCACGGCCTCAATCTTCAGGATGCGGTCGCCGGAGTTGCGCAGGTCGTTGATGGTGCCGATTATCGGCAGCCCGGCACCCACATTGGTTTCAAAAAGGAACTTCACGCCACGTCGGAGAGCGGTCTCTTTGAGTCGGGCGTAGTTCTCATATTTGGAACTTGCGGCAATCTTGTTGGCCGCAACGACACTGATGTTGCTGTTGAGAAACGACTGATAGAGAGCCGCGATGTCCTTGGAGGCGGTGCAATCGACAAATACAGAGTTGAAGATATTCATCTCCAGAATGCTGTCGCGCAGCTTTTCGGGCGTGCTTGGCTCTGATGATTTGAGCAGCTCGCGGTAGTTGTCGAGGTCCACTCCGTCGCGGGAGAAGATGGCATTCTTGGAACTTGCGATGCCCACCACGTTGAGTTTCAGCCGTGAATGCTCCTTCAACTCCTCATATTGCGACCTGATCTGCTCAATCAACTTACCGCCAACGGTACCGATTCCGCAGATAAACAGGTTCAAAACATTGTATTCGGAGAGGAAGAATGAGTCGTGGAGCACGTTGAGCGATTTGCGAAGATACTGCGATTCAATCACAAACGAGATGTTGGTCTCTGATGCTCCCTGTGCACAAGCTATGACAGAGATACCGCTTCGTCCCAGCGTGCCGAAGAGTTTACCAGCGATTCCGGGTGTATGCTTCATGTTTTCGCCCACGATAGCGATGGTGGCAAGGTTGCTTTCGGCATGCATGGGGAACATGGCACCGTCTTCTATCTCTGTCTCAAACTCGTGATTTAACACCTGAATGGCGTTGTCGGCATCCTCATCACGCACGCCGATAGACGTGGAATTTTCCGAAGAGGCCTGCGAAACGAGGAAAACGCTGATGCCGTGATTGGCCAAGGCGGTGAAGATGCGGCGGTTCACGCCGATGACTCCCACCATCGAGAGACCCGAAACGGTAATCAATGTCGTGCCCTTGATGCTCGAAATACCCTTGATGGCCTTACGGTCGTTCTCTACTTTGTTCTTGATAATCGTGCCGGGACCATCGGGATTGAAAGTGTTTCTGACCCGAATGGGAATATTTTTGATGCAGACAGGGTAGATCGTCGGAGGGTAGATGACCTTCGCTCCGAAGTTACTCAGCTCCATAGCCTCTACATAACTCAGTTCGTCGATGGTGTATGCGGCCTTGATCACCTTGGGGTCGGCCGTCATAAACCCATCCACGTCGGTCCAGATTTCCAAGGCATCGGCATCGAGGGCGGCCGCGATGATGGCAGCCGTATAGTCTGATCCACCCCGTCCGAGATTGGTAATCTCGCCCGTATCGCGGTCGGAGGATATGAAACCGGGCACCAACGACACCCGCGGCAGGTCGCTGAAGGCATCCTTCACCAACTTATTGGTCAGCTCGCTGTCGAGCGTGTTCTTGCCGTTGGCATATTCTGTCTTGATGAACTCGCGCGAATCAAACCACTTCGACCCACGGATGAGCACCGAAACGATGTTGGAACTCAGTCGCTCGCCATAGCTCACGATAGCATCCTGGGTCTTCTTGCTCAGGTCATGAATGAGGAATACACCAAAATAAATGGAGTGAAGCTGTTCAAACAGGGCATCCACCTTATTAAATAGGTGCTCACGGTCGTGAGGATCGTTGATGATGGTGTCGATGAGTTTGTGGTGACGGTCCACCATTTCCTCATAGGACGTTTTCCAACTTTCGTTGCCTGCTACTGCCAACTGGGAGGTAGAGAGAAGCTGATCGGTTATTCCACCAAGAGCACTGACGACAACTACAATCGGCTGGCGACGTGCCTCGCTCTCTGCTATGCGTTTTAAACTAAGAATACTCTTCACGGAACCTACTGATGTTCCGCCAAACTTTAATACTTTCATTGGACTGATGTTTAAATCATGTCATGCCACCCCTGAGACAAACAGGGCTGTGACAAAACTTGATTGCAAAAATACTAAGATTTATTCTTACGTCCAACGATTTATGTGATAATTTGATTAATTTTGCAATGAAATAACTACAAATTGCATTATGATACAGGAATTTCAGATTCGCGTGGTGCCGCAGGTGGCCCATAGCACTGAGAATATTGCTCAATATATTGCCAAGGACAAGGGCATCGACGCCCGCACCATCCATCAGGTGAGGGTGCTCCGCAGGAGTATCGATGCCCGACAGCGCACCATCTTCGTCAATCTCACCGTGAGAGTCTATATCAACGAGGTGCCGCAGGACGATGCCTACGTGCCGACCCACTATCCCGATGTGAGCGGACGGCCCCAGGTAGTGGTGGTGGGCGAAGGTCCCGGTGGTCTCTTTGCGTCGCTGAGGCTCATCGAACTCGGTCTGCGCCCCATCGTATTGGAGCGCGGAAAGGACGTGCGCGAGCGCAAGATAGACCTTGCCAACATCACCAAGACGCAGCAGGTGGACCCCGAGAGCAACTATTGCTTTGGCGAAGGCGGTGCGGGCGCATACAGCGACGGCAAGCTTTACACCCGAAGCAAGAAGCGTGGCAATGTGGACAAGATACTCAACGTGTTTTGTCAGCACGGTGCTTCGACCGCCATCCTTGCCGACGCCCACCCGCATATCGGCACCGACAAGCTGCCGAGGGTCATCGAAAACATGCGTTTGCAAATCCTGAAGAGTGGCGGCGAGGTGCATTTCCAGACCAAAATGACCTCGCTGCTCACCGATCACGACACGGTCATAGGCGTGGAAGCCGTAAACCTTGCCACGGGGGCGGAGGAGACTTACCGCGGACCGGTGATTCTGGCCACGGGACATAGTGCAAGAGATATATACCGCTATTTCAACGAAGCCAAGATAGAGATTGAGCCCAAGGGCATTGCGATGGGTGTGAGACTGGAGCATCCGTCGATGCTAATCGACCAAATCCAGTATCATAACCGGCAGGGACGCGGCGACTATCTGCCCGCGGCAGAGTACTCCTACGTGGCGCAGGCCGAAGGGCGCGGCGTGTATTCGTTTTGTATGTGTCCCGGCGGATTTGTCATTCCCGCCGCCACCGGACCCGAACAGATTGTGGTCAACGGTATGTCGCCGGCCAACCGAGGCACCAAATGGTCCAACAGCGGCATGGTGGTGGAAATCCATCCCGAAGACATTGCGCAGATAGAGAAGGACGGCACCAAGGCGATGGACAAAGCCGACGGCCCACTGGACAATCTCTGCGTGATGCGACTGCAGGAAAAACTGGAGCGCGACTGCTGGCTGCAAGGCAACCGACAGCAGACCGCACCGGCCCAGCGTATGGCCGATTTCGTAAACAACCGACTGAGTTTTGACCTGCCCAAGAGCAGTTATGCGCCGGGCCTCATCAGTAGTCCGCTGCATTTCTGGATGCCAAAGTTCATCACCACCCGCCTGCAACAGGGTTTCCGCGAGTTTGGCAAGCGCAGTCACGGCTTCCTCACCAATGAGGCCGTGATGATTGCCACCGAGACCCGCACGTCGAGTCCGGTGCGCATCCTCCGCGACCGCGACACCCTGCAGCACGTACGGCTGCGTGGACTCTTCCCCTGCGGTGAGGGAGCAGGCTATGCGGGCGGCATCGTCTCGGCCGGAATGGATGGCGAACGCTGTGCGGAAATGGCCCGCGAGTATGTAGACAGTTTGTAAATCCTCTCGCCCTAAAGTCCATGGATGCCATCTTTTTTGTTCATGACACGCTCCTATATACCCTGCGAAATATTCGGACAAATGTCGCTCTGAGTTTCGAATATTCTGAAATGGGTACTGCCGTGTGCGCAAATCGCTCCAAAATAAGAGTTTTCGGGAAGTGATTGAAAATGAGAAAGATGTGATAAATCTATGGAAAAAGTCGACGGAAAGTTTTCAAAAAGTCTTGCGTTTACTATCTAATCGTGCTCCATTTTCCATCTTTTGGCCTGACGATTAGTATCGAATCGCATCATGATTAGGTACTAATCGCGTCGAGAAAAGGTACTTATGAGGTTCGGATTGGGGTTTTAATGCGTTTTCAATGGCCTTTCAGGGCTTATACATAGCATTCTCGTTTCTATTTCATCCCATTGCCAGGACACGTATTTTGTGATTTTTTGCTGACAGGATGTTTCCCATCTTGCTTTGTCTGGCGAAATGGTTGGAGGAGCATTGCGGCAGTGCTCTCCGTTGTTCTGCCGTGCAACAAACAAAACCCCCGTATGCCATGAGAAGGCATACGGGGGTTGTTGATTTCCGGTTTCCACTGTCTGGCAGTGCAAAGCGGAGCGTTCTACAGAATGGTTTTCACAGCTTCGAGCATGCCCTTGGCGGCTATGAGGTCGAGGTCTTTCTTCACCAGCTCGGTCAGTCCGGGCACGGTCTTGTTGAGATCTTCCTTCCAGATATAGTCGAAGGCCAGCACGCCCTCGGCCACTTTCTGCGTATCGCCGGTGGCCCAAAGCTCTGCGAGCTTGTCCATGATCTTCTGGTCGTCGTTGGGCACGATGGCGGTGCCGTCCTCACGCTTGCCACCCTTGTAGTAGGTGATGATGGCAGCGAGACCAAACACCAGTCCCTGAGGCAGTTCGCCCTTGCGCTCCAGATAAATCTTCACGCCGGGCAGATCGCGGGTTTCGTATTTGGGGAAGCTGTTGAGCATGATGCTCGTCACCTGATGGTCTACGAATGGGTTTTCAAAACGCTCCAGCACGTCGGAGGCAAACTGCTGCAACTCCTCCATGGGGAGGTCGAGGGTCTGCATCAGCTCGTCGAACTGCACCTTATGGATGTACTTGCTCAGCACGGGATGCTCGCAGGCATCGCGCACGATGTTGACTCCGCTGAGGAATGTCACGGGCGAGAGCACCGTGTGAGGACCGTTGAGCAGTGTCACCTTGCGGGCGTGATAGGGCTTCTCGTTGTCGGTGATGAGCACATGAAGTCCGGCCTTGTCTGCGGGGAACTCTGCCTTCATCTGCTCCACGGTCATATTCTCGGCCTTTTCGATGACCCAGAGATGGAAGCTCTCGGCCTTGACCACGAGGTTGTCTTTGTAGCAGATCTTCTGCTGAATCTCGTTGATGGTGTCGCGGGGGAAGCCCGGCACGATGCGGTCTACCAATGTGGCGCATACGTAGCAATGGTCGGTGAACCATGCCTTGAAGCCCTCATAGTCGGCCCCGAGGTCCTGCTTCCACAGCTCGATATACTGGAAAATGCACTCCTTCAGATGGTGACCGTTGAGGAAAATCAGCTCGCAGGGCATCAGAATCATACCCTTTGTGGGGTCGCCGTCGAAGTATTTGTAGCGGTGGAACAGCAGCTGTACGAGCTTGCCGGGATAGCTTGAGGCAGGAGCGTCGCTGAATTTGCAGCTGTCGTCAAAGGTGATGCCGGCCTCAGTGGTGTTGGAGATGATGAAACGCATCTCCGGCTGCTCTGCCAAAGCCATGAAAGCCTGGTTCTGAGAATAGGGGTTCAGGGCGCGGCTGATGACATCGATGCGTGTCAGTGTGTTGACAGCCTGGCCGTTTTCCTTGCCTTGGAGGTTCACGTGGTAGAGGCAGTCCTGGCCGTTGAGCCAGTCGGCCATGCCGCGCTCGATAGGCTGAACGACCACTACGGATGAGTTGAAGTCGGTCTTCTGGTTCATGTTATAGATGATCCAATCTACAAAGGCGCGGAGGAAATTACCCTCACCAAACTGAATAATTCTCTCTGGCATGACACTTTTGGGTGCCGTGCGCTTGTTGAGTGCTTTAAGTTCTTGCATGATTTGTTTTAAAAATTTTTATAGTCTTTATCAGATTATTTTTTAAATATTCTACAAAGGTAGTAAATATCGCAATAGGTTTATTCACAATTTGATGTTAAATAAACGTAAACCTTTGCGTGCCCTGTTTGTTTTTAGAATTCCCCTTTACTTTTTACAAATAATTCGCATATCATTTATAAAAAATCATGTATCTTTGCAAAAGAAAAAAATATCCCAGCATTATGAAACAAACTAAGATCGTCTGCTCCATCAGCGACCGCCGATGTGAGGTTGATTTCCTGCGAAAACTATTTTTTGCGGGAATGAATGTGGTTCGTATGAACACG
Organism: Prevotella sp.; assembly: GCA_016901395.1. Lineage (GTDB taxonomy): Bacteria > Bacteroidota > Bacteroidia > Bacteroidales > Bacteroidaceae > Prevotella. The sequence continues at coordinate 17,788 of JAEAMQ010000075.1, forward strand.
GCTCACGCTACTCCTGATGGCATCCGCAATATCATCAATAATGTAAGAACCGTATCGCCTCATATCGGTATTCTGATTGACACGAAAGGCCCCGAGGTGCGTACCACGGCTGTAGAAGAGCCCATAGAATATAAGACGGGCGATGTGGTGAAGATCTTCGGCCGTCCGGAGATGGATACAAGCCACGACATCATCAACCTCTCCTTCCCTGATATAGCCAACGATGTGAAGGTGGGCGACAACATCCTCTTTGATGACGGTGCCCTCGATATGGAGGTTACAGATATCGTCGGCCCTACGGTCTATACCCGTGTGACCAATGACGGTGTGCTCGGATCACACAAGAGTGTGAATGTCCCGGGCGAGCATATCAATCTTCCGGCACTGACAGACAAGGACCGCGCCAACATTTTGCTGGCCATCGAAGAAGATATCGACTTCATTGCCCATAGTTTTGTGCGCTCGGCGGCAGATGTGAAAGCCGTGCAGGACATCCTCGACGAGCACCATTCTGATATCAAAATCATCTCGAAGATTGAAAATCAGGAAGGTGTCGACAACATCGACGAAATCATCGATGCGAGTTATGGCATCATGATTGCCCGTGGCGACCTCGGCATAGAGGTGCCCATCGAGCAGATACCCGGTATCCAGCGCATGATCATCCGGAAGTGTGTGCAGAAGAAGAAACCCGTGATTGTGGCCACACAGATGCTTCACACGATGATCAACAACCCTCGTCCCACCCGCGCCGAGGTGACCGACATTGCCAATGCCATCTATTCCAACACCGACGCACTGATGCTCAGTGGTGAGACTGCATCCGGAAAATATCCCATAGAGGCTGTGGAGACAATGGCTTCTATCGCCGAACAGGCCGAACGCGACCGTGCCAACTTCGTGGAGAAAGACGAAGTTCAGCTTGGCGAAAACTGCACACAGCGTGAGTTTTTGGCCCATGCGGCCATCCAGGCTACCCGACAGTTGGGTGTGGCTGGTATCATTACCGACTCTGAGACGGGCGAAACCGCACGCAACCTTGCTGCATTCCGTGGTCCGAAGCCTATCTTGGCTATCTGCTACAAGGAGAAAACGCAACGGTGGCTCAATTTGTCGTATGGCGTTATACCTATCTATCAGAAGGATCTGGCTACGCCCGACTACATGTTTCAGGCTGCCATCCGCATGTTGCGCATGAAAAAATATGTGGGACTTGAGGATAAGATAGCATACCTCTCCGGCTCTTTTGGCGAAGGTGGCGGTACTACTTTTGTTGAGATTAATAAGGTGGGCAGTGTGTTTGACAAAGAATACCAGTTCCATTTGCCCAACCATCGTAGCTGATATTCATCATCGATCATAACGCAAAAGAGGGTGTGTCAAAATACAAATTTGGAACTTGATAACTTATAATCTGTAAGTTGAACTCCTATAAAAGCAAAGAAAAGTTCATTTCTCTACTCTATAATGAGTTTGAAATGGACTTTTCTTAT
>JAEAMQ010000006.1 GCA_016901395.1 Prevotella sp.
GCGCACGGAGAAGAAGAAGAACATCTCGTCTTCGGATGGGTTTCCCATGATATTGTAGAGTCCCAAGCGCACCAAGAGCTTCGAATGCTTGAACTGTTTGCCATAGGAATAGCTCGCGTCGACACGATAACGCATGGGATCACGCTTGGAGCGGAAGTTGTCAACATAGTCCTGCTCATCGTCCCACGAGTCATAGATAATCTTGCCGGAGTGCATGTTGCCACCGATGGTAACCATCGACGACTTACCGAGGGAGTAAGACAACGCACCGTTAAGCACATGGGGGATGTCATAGGTGGCAGGCATCTTGCCTCGCTCGGGAAGTGCATCAAACCACTCACGGCTGTGCGAGAGAGTGTAACTGAACTGCCAGCTGAACCGCCGCCAACTGTCATAGTAGTATAGGCTGGCACCATAGCTGTCGCCACGGCCCGTCATGAGGTATTTTCCCCAGTCGCTGTCTTCTATATTTGCAGCCGGCCGGAGGGCCAGCACGTTGGTGCGACGCTTATAATAGGACGAGAGCTCAAGCACGCCGCGGGCCGTATAATGCCGCCATCCTAATTCGAAATGGGTAGAGCGGCTGGGCACAAAACCGTTGATGCTCGGCATAATGAAATCAAACGGAGTGGCAATATCAAAGACATTCACATGATGGAAAAACTGTTCCATGCGTGACATATTGGTGTAAACGAGGTCGTTGTCGCCTATCGATGCCTTGAGAGAAAGGCGTGGCTGGATGCTGATAAAACGTCGATGATTGCGCGGAACATAGCGCACATAGTTAAAACCAACCTGGGCATACATCCATGGCGTGATGCGCACGCGGTTGTCGAAGAACAGCGAGATCTGGCTGATAGGTTCCAAGGTGTTGGCAAGATTCATGCCGAAAGCTGCCAACCCATATTTCTCCATCGCCCCCTTGAGTCCCCACCGCAATGTGTAGAAACTGCCGGGATCGTAGGTAAACTCCGTGTTGACATACAGGCTGCGTATGCGGTTGCGCACCATCCCTACACTGTCAAACACGAAATCTTCTGCATTGGAACGGATGGAATGCTCGGAATAGGCTATAGAGCTGGCATTCCTCACCTTATTGCTGATGACGGTTTGGTAGTGGAGCGAATAGAGCTGATTGTTCCAATGAAGCATCGACTTGCCCGGTTCATCATTAGGTTCGTGGAAGTCTTCCACCGAATTATAAGCTGACAGACTCAGCGACGACACGGAATCAATGTCGTAAGAGAGTTTCACGTTGGTGTCCCAGAAGGTATGGTTCATCCGGCTGTCCTCGGAAACAAGGTTGTCGAAGAAGTCTAACCAGCTATGACGGCCACCCACCAAATAGGAGAGTTTGTTTTTTACGATGGGGCCTTCAAACACCGCCGAGGCCGATGGCATGTCAAGCGACAGCGTGTTAGTAAACTCCTGCTTGTTGCCTTCGCGCAGACGGATGTCGGTCACCGACGACAACCGTCCTTCATACTGGGTGGGAATAAAATTGTTGTAGAACGAAACACTCTTGAGAGCATCGCCGTTGAAGAGTGTAAGCATGGAGTTGATGTGTCCGGGATTATAGACCGGGAAGCCCTCCAGCAGAAACAAGTTCTCGTCGGTCGAACCGCCTGCCACCGTGAAATCCATGTTGGCCGAGGCCGAGGAGACACCCGGCAGAATGCGAATCTGGGAGAAAAGGTCGGCATTGCTGAACGAAACCATATTGGAAGGGGCTACCTCGTCCATCTCTTCCATACTCTTACGACGTTTCACCTGCACCGGATGCACCTCGAAAGGCACAGGCGTGAGACTGATGTTCACCATGCGATTGCCATCCACCGCAAAGCACTCTTCACGCGGAGCATAACCCACATAGCTCACTGTCACCTTGCTCACTCCACGCATCACGCCCACATTGAACAGCCCGTTGTGATCGGTCATGGCAAAGTTGCGCTGACCAGAAGGACCGACTACCATCACCGTGGCACCCAGAAGACGCTCGTTGGTCACCGCCTCCCTGACACATCCGGTGAGGTCATAGAGTCGCTCTCCTTTGATTTGGATGAGCAGTTTGCGGTCTTCCATCGGGATGACTTGGTAGTAATAATCTGCCAGAATGATGCTCAGCAGACGCGAAATCGACACGTTGCCGCTGGCGTGGCAATACACTTTACGGTCGACATCGAGTTGTGCAGGATTGTAAGAGAGCACCACCCTGCCCTCCCGCTCAATGCGCGAGAACCACGTACGCACTGTGGCAGAAGAAGCCTCCGTATGGATGGTTTCTTCTGCCACAGTGTGTTGGGCATCTGCCGGGATAGTGGCGAGTAGCAGGAAAAGGATGAGAAGGAGGGAGAGCACGGGGATGGGGAAGTTATGAAGTTATGAAGTGAAAGAAGTTAAGACATTTGTTGGGGGGATGGGGTGGGATGATTGGAAGTTATGAAGTTAAGAAGTTAAAGGAGTTAAGACATCAATTTGGAGGATGATTGGGGAGAAGTGAAGGAGTGAAGGAGTGAAGAAGTTATGGAGTGAAGACAATAGCTTGTCAATCGATGGAGCACCAGACAGACATTTGTCTTAACTTCTTTAACTTCTTTAACTTCTAAACTCCCCAAAACAACTTCCTAACTTCCGAAATCTCTCACCTCCTCAACCTATATTTCAATGGCGAGATGGAGTCGTAGCGGCATCCGCAGAGCAGGGCAAACTCACGAAGAGCCTGCATCGGCGTGGTGACTTCCATGTGGGTGGTGACCCGATTGTCTGCCGCGATGCGGGCATCGACTTCGATTTCCACATCCAACGCCTTGCCCACCTCGGCCGCCGCATCACCGATGAGCGTATTGTCGAAATGGAAAGAATGGGGCTTCAGGGCCTCGGGCTGCGTCTTCTGCTTATGACTGATGGTACCATTGTCCACGCTGACCTGCTCGCCCTGCACCAAAACGATTGTCTGTTTCCCCGTCGACACCTGCACCCGACCACTCTTCACGGTGACATGACCGTGGTCGTCGTTGGTGGCATCGACCGTAAACGCGGTGCCAAGCACGTCGACAAGCAGGTCGCCGGCACCGACTCGGAAAGCCTGTCCGTTATGGTTCACGTCGAAAAATGCCTTTCCCTGCAGTTCGACACGACGCTGACGATTGCCGTTTTCGACCCGATATTCAGCCGAAGCCAGTGGCGACAGCACCATGCGCGAGCCGTCGGGAAGCACGATGGAGGTATCGCGTGAACCGTCGTTGGCATAGCGCACGCTGCCATCGGAACCAAGTACACGTGTGGCCCAGAGTCCGATGCCCACGAGGAGCAGCAGCGATGCGGCCACGGCCAGCACCGGATAGAGACGGCGCAGGAGCGAACGACTTGCGGGCGGGGACAACCGAGCCTCCACATTTTCCCACGCACGGTCGGTGTCTACGTCCATCGACGGAGCCTCATCGGGCATGTTTTCGAGGATGGTTTCCACCTTGCGATACTCCTCCTCGTTGTCAGCCTTATAAGCTTCGAGTGCCTGCCGAGCCTCGTCAGACAGCGGCTCGCCGGAGAAATGGCGCGCCAGGATTTCGTCTATGTTATTGGGGGTATTCATAAGCCTATATTCATGAGGTGAGACAAAGCGATGATGAGCAGCATCACCGGATGTTGTGCGGCATACGACCGGATAATCTTGAAGGCCTTGCCGATATGATTTTCCACTGTTTTCTCAGAGATATGAAGGGCTTCTGCAATCTCTTTGTATTTCATTTTCTGAAACTTACTCATCATAAAGACATCCCTGCACTTGGGCGGCATGGCTGCAAGGATGGTCTCCAGCAGCACTTCATAGTCGGCGGCAGGACCATCGTCAGCAGGCGAGTCGGCCAGCACCAGTGGCTTGTCGTCCATCGACACGGTCTCCATGCGTTGCCGCTGTCGCAGCAGGGAGATGCAATTGTTGCGCACGGCCGTCTTGAGATAGGCCGCCAACTCGTTCTCGGGCAGGGTGTCCTTGCCCCGATTCCATACCGACACAAAGAGTTCCTGCACCACGTCCTCGCAGTCATCGGGATCGGAAATATATCCGTGTGCTATCTGACATAGCACCGGATAATATTTCTCAAACACCTGTTTGAACTGTATTTTACGAGTTGTCTCCATGAGAGAGGTTTGCTTTCTTGCGATAGTTAGAACTTCAGGCTGACTCCTGCGGTGAGGAAGCCCTTGGTGCCCACACCGGCTTCGAGGAATCCACCGATATGGTCATTGCCCACACACACGGCTATCGGGTTGACCTGAAAGGCAAAGTCTGTGGCATTTCTGGCCTTGGTGTCGGCATGAGCCTTACCTGTCTCGGTGAGCCCCTCCTCCTTGGTGTTGGTCAGATCGATACCGGCAGCCACCGAACCATAGAGTTCCACAACACCTTTCTTGTAGTAGGTCAGCTCAGCCACAGGCATCACGATAAAATTAATCTGTGTCTCCTTGATGTCTTTTTGCTTGCTGCCAGCATAGTCGTACTTGCTCGACACAGAGGCAAACCCAAGGTCAAGGCCTACGCGGAAGCGGTTGAGGCTGTAGCGATAGCCCAGGCCAATGACACCGGAGCCTTTTTGGTCCTGACGCTTTGTACCCGTGAGGGCATCACCGATGCCCATGCCCCAGAAGCTTGCTGTGCCGAGGGTGAGCCCGTCGCTATAGCCGATGCGAAACTCGCTGCGCTTGTCGGATGAATATCTGCTGCTTGGTGTAGCTTGAGTCTGGCCCAGACCGGCTACCAAGCACAAAGATAGTGCAAAAACTTTGATTTTCATAGTCTTATCATTTTTAAATTCAACATTTTATTTTTTGATGCCCTTGTCGGGGCTTTCTGTCCATATAACTCTGCCACAATGATAAACCCCTACTTCAAAATTTATAAAAATTACGGATTGCCCTACCATTTTCTTGGGCAATTGGGGTTTTGGCACTATCTTTGCCCCATACTCATAGGATTGCGGCTCCATCTGGCAGGAAACGGTCACCCAACGAGGGGGCTATGCGATTAATACTGAATCGCATGACGATTAGCACCCCATCGTAAGACAATCAGGCTGTAATCGCATAACAGAAGAAACTCCCCATTCGGGATATGACATATATAATAGGTATTTAGTAGTCCGTCGACGACGGAATTTTTAAGAGTAAAATGGAATTAATTAAAGACAAGAAGTTTGGAGGCGAGCGCCCCCTTTTCGGCATCAAGAACGTCAGCCTCGAGAATATTGAGATTGTAGACGGAGAATCTGGCATCAAGTGTTGTGAGCATATCAATTGTGACAACTCACGCTTCTATGGCAAGTATCCCTGGTGGCATGTAGACCACAGCGTCATTACCAACTGCTATTTTGCACCGGCCAGCCGCTCGGCCATCTGGTACAGCAACGACATGGTGATGCGTGACTCGGTGATCGACGGCCCGAAGTTTTTCCGCGAGATGAAAGGTCTGGAACTGGAGAACGTGAAAATAAACGATGCCGACGAGACCTTCTGGAAGGTGGACGAACTGAAACTGAAGAACGTGGAACTGCACGATGGCACCTATCCCTTCATGTTCTCGAAGAACATCTATGTGGACGGGCTGGTGAGCGATGCAAAATATGTGTTCCAATACTGCCAGAATGTCGAGGTGCACAACGCCAAAATCACCACCAAGGACTCGTTCTGGGAGTGTGACAACGTGGCAGTCTACGACTCTGAGCTCAACGGCGAGTATCTCGCATGGCACTCCACCAACATCAAACTCGTGCGCTGCCATATCTCGGGCGAGCAACCGCTGTGCTACATGGACCACGTGACGCTCATCGACTGCACCTTCGATGCGGAGTGCGACCGCGCCTTTGAGGACTGCACCAACATCGATGCCAGCATCAAGGGTGCCATCACCAACATCAAAAACCCCATCTCCGGCAAGATTGTGGCCGACAAGGTAGGCTCCATCACCTATGACGAGTTTGCCAAAGGCCATGACTGCGTGATCGAGGAGCGTGCCTGAACGGACGACCCTCTGCCGCAGGCAAGGACCTGACGGGCGGCCACGCCCAACTCCATCCATGGGCTGTGCCCCGCAACGGCCCACTAATTTTCATCCCCCATCAACCCTATATCGCTATGCAAGACTTTGACAAGATTATCAATCGCCGACATTCCGGCTCCTACAAATGGGACGCTGTGGCCGAGGACGTGCTGCCCCTGTGGGTGGCCGACATGGATTTTGAGGTAGCCCCGGCCATCAAGCGTGCCCTCGCCGAACGCGTGGAACACGGCATTTTCGGTTATACGCAGGTGGACGACAGCTACTACGATGCTGTCATCTCATGGTTTGAGCGTCGTCATGGCTGGACCATCCGGCGCGAATGGATGATCTATACCAGCGGCGTGGTGCCCGCCATCAGCTGCACCATCAAGGCCCTCACGCTACCAGGCGAGAAAGTGCTGGTACAGACACCGGTCTACAACTGCTTCTTCTCCTCCATCCGCAACCAGGGATGCCAGATTGAAGAGAACGAGCTCGTGCGCAAGGGCGACACTTATGTGGTAGACTGGGACGATTTCGAGGCCCGCTGTGCCGATGAGAAGGTGACGGTGTTCCTGCTCTGCAATCCCCATAACCCCGCCGGACGTGTGTGGACACGCGCCGAGTTAGAACGCATGGGAGAGATTTGCCGGCGCCACCATGTGCGTGTCATCAGCGACGAGATTCATTGTGAACTCGTCATGCCGGGATACACCTTCACGCCGTTTGCCACCGTGAGCGAGGCTGACCGCGACAACAGTGTCACCTTCAACTCGCCGTCGAAGAATTTCAATCTGGCCGGACTGCAGATAGCAAACATCATCTGCAGCGACGAGGAAATGCGCCGACGCATCGACCGCGTGATTAACATCTATGAGGTGTGCGATATCAATCCGTTTGGCCCCGTAGCGCTCAAGGCCGCCTACAACGAAAGCGAGGAGTGGCTCGACGACCTCAACCGCTATCTCTGGGACAACTACCAATTAGTGAAGCAGGACTTTGCCGCACGGCTGCCCAAGGCCGAGGTCATCAAGTTGGAAGGCACATATCTGACCTGGGTGGACATCGCGGCCCTCGGCATGACCGCCGACGAAGCCACGGAGAAGTTGCTCCACGAGGGCAGGGTCTTTGTGAGCAGTGGCACACTCTATGGCCAGAAGGCAGGCCGCAACTACCTGCGCCTCAACCTGGCCTGTCCGCGTGCGGTGCTGCAGCAGGCCCTCGACCGCATCGTGGAGGTGCTGGGCTGACAGCAGGGAGTTTTATCAATAAGGGAAGCGGCCCCTCGGCAGCTTTCCCCAACTACATCAACGCAACAAGGGCGAACCCTCGGGTCCGCCCTTGTTGCGTATGATGATATGGCCTCAGCCTATAGTTGCCGGATGTTTTGGAGTATCTTCTCGGTGGCTCCGGCACGACTTTTCACAAACTTTCCGGCCGCCTCGTCACTCGATTGCAGGAAGTCGGCATCATCGTCGAAGCGGTGCATGAGCGAGGTGAACTCCATAGAGTTCTTGATTTCAAATCCGCCCTGGGCAGCCTTCAGTCCCTGTGCCTCCTGGAAATGCAGGTTATTGGGACCGAAAATCACCGGAATATCCCACACGGCAGCCTCCAACACATTGTGGATGCCTACGCCGAAGCCGCCACCTACGTAGGAAACCGTGCCATAATGGTAGATGCTCGACAGCAGTCCGAAGCAGTCGATGATGAGACATTGGGCATCGCGCACATTGTCTTCGGTGGCCTCCGAATAGCGCACGACACGGCCCTGAAGCTTCGAGAGGATATCTTTCAGGTGGTCTTCGCCGATGACATGCGGGGCGATGATGAGTTTCCAGTCCTGGTGTGAGTTGAAATAGGGGATAAAAATATCCTCATCCGGCGGCCACGATGAGCCGGCCACAAAGACTTTCGGATGATTTTCGCCCACGAAAGACGCTACCAACGGCAGCTGCTTGCTGGCCTCCTTGATCTGCAGCACGCGGTCGAAGCGGGTGTCGCCCGTTATCGTCACGTTGTCGAGACCAATGGAATGGAGCAGCGATTGGCTCTGCTCATTCTGCACAAAGAAATGAGTAAAGCACTTAAGTACCTCCGTATAACGGTGCGCATACCATTTGAAAAACACCTGGTCGGGACGGAAAATGCTCGACACACTATAGGTGGGCACGCCACGATGCTTCATGATATGGAGGTAGTTATACCAGAACTCATATTTGATAAACAACGCCATGACCGGCCGCACTGTACGCAGGAAACGGCGTGCATTGCGGATGGTGTCCAACGGGAGATAGCAGATGATGTCTGCTCCCTCGTAGTTCTTCCGCACTTCATAGCCCGACGGCGAGAAGAAGGTGAGTAAAATCTTGTATTCAGGATGCTCCTGGCGGATGCGTTCCATCAGTGGACGGCCCTGCTCGAACTCGCCCAAGGAGGCTGCATGAAACCAGATATACTTCGATTGTGGGTCAACGTTTTCCTGCAAAACGCGGAAGGCATCGTGCTCGCCTTTCCGCATCTTTTTCACTTTCTTGCTGAACAGGCTCGCCACCCACACTCCGAACGCATAAATGTAAATGATGATTTGGTACATATTATCAGCGTTGGAACAATGCTTTATGCTTTAACCTATAGTCGAAAACGGGGTTATTGTGCAGGAGAAAGCACCTCTATGGCTTTCTTCAAGCGACTGAGTGTCTCCTCCTTACCGAGGAATGCAGTGATGTCGAACATACCGGGGCCCTTGCCTATACCTACCAACGCAAGTCGGAAAGCATTCATGATGTCACCGAGTTTGTAGCCCTTGTCCTCGACCCACTTCTCCACGATGGGCTCCTGACCCTCTATAGAGAAATCGTCGATGCCTTCGAGCACGTCGTAAAGCTCCGTCATCTGCTGACCGGAATAGTCTTTCCAGCGTTTCTTCACCGTCTTCTCATCATACGATGTCGGTGCGATGAAGAAGAAAGAGCACAGGGGCCACAGTTCCTTGACAAAGCTCACGCGGTCTTTCATCATGTGAACCACATGTTTCACCCGCTCAAACGACTCGTCGACACCATTGTTCGCCACAATCGGTGCAAACTCACGGGCAATCTCTTCGTCGCTCTTCCGCAGGATGTACTCATGGTTGAACCATGCGCCTTTCTGGTAATCAAACTTGGCTCCACTCTTGGAACACTTGGCGATGTCGAAAGCCTTGACCAACTCGTCGAGGCTGAACAGCTCCTGATCGGTGCCGGGATTCCATCCCAAGAGAGCCAGGAAGTTGACCACTGCCTCTGGAAAATATCCGCTCTCACGGTATCCTGAGCTGACCTCGTCGCTCTTGGGATCGTGCCATTCCAGCGGGAACACGGGGAAACCGAGCCTGTCGCCGTCGCGCTTGGACAGCTTTCCCTTGCCCTCGGGCTTGAGCAGCAGGGGCAGATGGGCAAAACTCGGCATGGTATCCTGCCATCCGAAGGCCTCGTAGAGCAACACATGGAGAGGTGCGCTGGGCAGCCACTCCTCGCCTCGGATAACGTGGGTGATCTCCATCAGATGGTCGTCGACAATGTTGGCAAGATGATAGGTGGGCAGTTCGTCGGCACTTTTGTAGAGCACCTTGTCATCGAGGATGTCGCTTTTCACACAGACATCACCACGAATCATGTCGTTGACATGAATTTCCTGACCCGGCTCAACCTTAAAGCGTACCGTATACTGGGCACCTTCCACAAGCAACTGCTCCCATTCCGTACGGTCCATGACCAGTGAATTGCGCATCTGCATACGGGTAGAAGCATCGTATTGGAAATTCTGCACGGCTTCACGCTTATGCTCCAACTCCTCAGGAGTGTCGAAAGCGTAGTAAGCCTTGCCGGCATCCAATAACTGTTTGACATAGGTTTTATAGATGTCGCGACGCTCACTCTGGCGATATGGCCCGTGGTTTCCGCCGAAACTGACTCCTTCGTCAAACTTGATGCCCAACCAACGAAAGGACTCCAGAATGTACTCCTCTGCCCCAGGCACAAAACGATGGGAGTCCGTATCCTCAATACGGAATACAAATTCGCCATTGTGCTGACGAGCAAAAAGATAATTAAAAAGCGCGGTGCGCACGCCGCCAATGTGCAAAGGACCTGTAGGACTGGGTGCAAAACGCACCCGTACTTTTCTTTCTGACATGCTATAAAATCTTATTTTGTGCAAAATTACTACATTTTTTCGATTATACGGTGATTTTTTAGTATTTTCGCAGAGTAATCCATTTTATCAGAAACAGTAATGAGCATAATCGAACATATTAACAAAAAGGAAGAAAGCCATTGGCGGAACATCATGACACGCGTCGTCCTTGTCCTGCTGACAACCTTCCTCATCGTGTGGTTTTTGCCCCGCAACGAGGGTAAGCAGTTTGCCTACGAGGTGGGAGAGCCGTGGCATTATGGCACCATCATTGCCAAATACGACTTCCCCATCTACAAGACCGAAGATGCACTGGCCAAGGAAAAAGACTCCCTGCTCAGCCAGTTCCAACCCTATTTCAATTATGACCATCGCGTCGAGGGTGCCAATATCGAGAAGTTCAAGAAAGACTTCGCAGGAGGACTGCCCAACCTTCCTGCCTCCTTTGAGGCTACAATCATCGACCGCCTGCACCGTCTCTACCAGGCAGGAATCATGGAAACGCCCAACTACAACAGCATTGCAAGTGGCGACACAACCAGTCTGGTGAGGGTCATCTTTGGCAAAAACGTAGAGAGTATCTTCATCAACTGCGTTTTTTCGACGATGTCTGCCTACGAACAACTGCTCAATGACGAAGCACTTGCAGGCGAGCGTACGGCCCTTCAACGGCTCAACCTAAACAACTATATAGAGCCCAACCTCATCTATGACCGTGAGAGGTCGGAGACTGCAAAGAACGATCTGCTCAGCGGCATATCCCCGGCAAGCGGCATGGTGATGAGCGGACAGAAGATTATCAGTGTCGGCGACATGGTCAACGACTACAATTACCGCGTGCTCCACTCCCTGGAGAAAGAGATGGAACGGCGTAGTGCATCAGACACTCAGCTCACCAACATGCTCATTGGCAACACGCTCTATGTCTTTATCTTAGTGCTTACTTTCACCGTATACCTCGCTTTGTTTCGTAAAGACTATTTTAACAAGCCACGCAGCATCGCAATGGTTTATACGCTTATCACGGTATTCCCCATCTTAGTGTCGCTGATGATGGAGCACAGCTACTTCAGTTTCAGCGTCTACATTCTCCCCTTTGCCTTCCTGCCCATCTTTGTCAGGGTCTTCATGGACTCCCGGACAGCATTCATCGCACACATCATCATGGTGCTGATCTGTGCAGCAGCGGTGAGATACCAGTTTGAATTTATCTTCGTCCAGACCGTGGCAGGACTCGTTGCCATCTATTCATTGCGCGAAATGTCATCACGTTCACAGGTGTTCAAGACCGCACTGATGGTGTTTCTGGCCATGGGCGTCACCTATTTCACACTCAAACTCATGCAGAGCGGTGAGGAATTCAACATGGACACGAGCATGTATTACCACTTCCTCATCTGTGGTGTGCTCCTCTTATTGGCCTACCCGCTGATGTATCTCATTGAAAAAGCTTTCGGATTTATCTCGATAATTACCCTCATAGAACTATCGAACACCAACCGTGGACTGCTCCGCAACTTGAGTGAAGTGGCACCTGGCACCTTCCAGCACTCCATCACCGTGGGAAATCTGGCATCGGAAATCGCAAACAAGATAGGCGCCAACAGCACCCTTGTGCGTACCGGAGCACTCTATCACGATATCGGAAAGATGATCAATCCGGTGTTTTTCACTGAAAATCAACAAGGAGGCATCAACCCACATGACAACCTGACCGACAAGGAAAGTGCTAAAATCATTATTGAGCACGTACCCAATGGTGTGAAACTGGCCGAGGAAGCTAATCTTCCGGTAGCCATCCGCGACTTCATTCGCACACATCACGGACGAGGTCTGGCCAAGTATTTCTATATTAATTACCAGAACGAGCACCCCGACGAGATTGTTGACAAGGAGCTTTTCACCTACCCCGGCCCCAATCCCTATACCTTAGAGCAGGCTATCCTGATGATGGCCGACTCCTGTGAGGCCGCTTCGCACTCGCTGAACGAGTATAGCGAAGAAAACATTACCTCGTTAGTCAACAATCTGATCGACCAGCGCGTGGCCGAAGGATGCTTCAAAGAGTGCAAGATAACGTTCTATGACATCTCTGTGGCCAAACAAGTGCTTATCGATCGACTCAAGGCTATCTATCACACTCGCATCCAATATCCCACGAGCAACAAGTAAACCGTCGACCATCCCACCCATAAATCATCGACGAACAGCCCGTCAATCGGCTGGTCATCCCTAAACCTCCGTCACCTATAATAAGAAAGGTGACGGAGGTTTTTCTGTTCCATCTTTCCACAATAATGTTCCATAAATCGCCAAAAATACTTTTCCATGACCTCATCAAGTCTCAAAAGAGGGCAAATACTGCACAAACCAGCCGATTTGTGCAGTATCGCAAAGGCCTTTAGTTAACATAGATTAAATAAAACTACCGTTTAAACGACATTTAGAACAGTAATGTTACCTTTGCAGCCAATATTTTTTCAAGTTTTTAAGATGAAGAAGTTAAATTTAGCTTTTATGGCTTTAGCGATGACTGCCGCACAACATGTTTTTGCAGGCGGTCTCCTCACCAACACCAATCAGAACATAGCTTTCAACCGAAATTTCTCCCGCGATGCTGCTATCGGCATTGATGGTGTCTACTCCAACCCTGCCGGCGTGGCATTTCTCGGTCAGGGTGCCCACATCTCCCTGAACTGGCAGACCGTCATTCAGACCCGAACCATCAAGAATGAATATCCTCTGTTTGCCAACAACGCCGACAACTCGAGTACACAGCGCACCTTCAAAGGCAAAGCATTTGCTCCCGTACTGCCCTCCATACAGTTTGCTTACAACTGGAAGAACTTCTCTTTCCAGTCCAACTTTGCCGTAGGTGGCGGTGGCGGCAAGTGTACTTTCGACGATGGTCTGGGCAGCTTTGAGAAGATAGTCTCCGAGACTGCACTCGCTGCGAGCGGGCTGGCCCAAACCATTGATGCCGTAGCCATGCCCGGACAAAAGATGTTCAGCAGCGATGCCTACCTTGGTTCTACTGGCAAATACTCCTTCAACAGCTACATGCGCGGCCGCCAGTACTACTACGGACTGTCTCTCGGTGCCGCCTATAAGATCAATCCCAGCCTCAGTGTCTTTGCCGGCGTGCGCGGAGTGTATGCCCTGACCAACTACTATGGCTACGTGAGAGACATCACCGTGGGCAATATGCCCCTCTATCAGATGCTCGACCCCACCAAGACCAACTCTGCCGACATCGAGCTGAACTGCGACCAGAGCGGCATCGGTTTTACTCCTATCCTCGGCGTTGACTACAAACTCGGCCGCTGGAACTTCGCCGCTAAGTATGAGTTCAAGACACGTATCCGTCTGAAAAACAAGTCGGTGAACCAGGCTCCGAGTATCGGCAACCTGCCAGCCAACCTCGTTGCTGCCTTTGTCAAGGCCGGCGTGTCAACAGAAACCGCCACAGCCATCCTGAGCACATCCACTGTAGCTGGGACGATGCAGGCACTGAAGACCAAGTTCGACACCGAGTTGAGTGAGGCCATCGGCGAATATGAGGACGGCAAGAAGGTGCCCGGCGATATCCCCGCACTGCTCACCGTCGGCGTGGGATACAATCCTATCGACCCCTTGCGCGTCAATGTGGGTTTCCACTATTATTGGGACAAACAGGCCGAACAATATAATCACCGTGAAGAAAAACTCAAACGCGGAACGATAGAGGTGAACGCCGGCGTGGAATATGATGCCAGCAAACTCGTCACCGTGAGCGCAGGATGGCAGAACACCAGTTACGGACTCACTTCAGAGTATATGAACGACAAGTCGTTTGTGGCCAGTTCCAACTCTGTGGGAGCCGGCGTGTGTCTCCATCTGACCAAGAAGATGAACCTCAACCTTGCTTATTTCTGTACGCTATATGGTCATGAAAAGACCAGTGAAACAGCACTTGGCGGCGAATATAAAGCCGACTACACCCGCACCAACCATGTGTTTGGCGCAGGACTCGATATTGACTTTTAAATCCCATACCATCTTATAGCATCTGTCTCCATTCCGTTTGGGGACAGAACCTCTTTCATGAGCAAGCCCCCGAAAGTCTAATTTCCAGCTTTCGGGGGCTACTTTGTAGTATCTGGGCAGGTCTATGAAATGAGAGTTCGGTTCATAGAAACGACGAATAACACCATCAATACTCTATGATATCCATTAAACTTCCCATCTGACACACGCTATTCAGAAAAGGAAATTGGCCTGAAGTAAAAACAGAATACATCAAACAGGACTATTGAGGTGTTTTAACCACAGATGACACAGATGTCACAGATATCAAAAAAGGCCTCACACCACCGATTTCACTGAGCCGCTCCGCAGCTACGGTTAGCACAGATGACATACCATTTGAGTAGGAAAATAAAATTGTGAAAGAATGATTTCCGCCCAATATTACATGCCGTCCACTCCGAATGGAACACAACACATCTGTGCTATCCGTAGCCGTGGAACGGCTCAGTGAAATCAGTGGTGAAGGGCGGGAGGCCATCTGTCAAATTCGTGGCATCCGTGGTAAGAAAAAAGCAGCACGCCACCCAACCCGAATCGAACACAACACATCTGTGCCATCCGTAGCCGTGGAGCGGCTCAGTGAAATCGGTGGTAAAGGGCGGGAGACCATCTGTCAAATTCGTGGCAACCGTGGTTAAAAAGGGTTTGCACCGCATCCATAGTCGCACGCACCGGCTCTCACGCCCCACCCCGCCCTACAATGGGTCTACATCGTAATAGATGAGCAGCGACTTGTAGCACGGCTGCTCTGTCATCAACGTCTGTACCCGCCGCAGCGAAGCCCTCACCTCACGCTGGTTGATACCATTTTCCAGTTTGATGACCATCTTGCGGATGCTCATGGCCTTCACCCTCGCCACCGCAGGCTTATCGGGCCCCAGCACCCGCTCGCCAAACTGCCGACGCAACAGGGCACCCATCTCCTGGGCCGCCGCCTCGACAGTGGCTTCCTGCTTATGCTTCAGGAAAACATAGACCAGATGGAAGAACGGCGGATAACGGAACAGCTGCCGTTCGGCAATCAACTCCTGATAGAACCCCGCAAAGTCGTTGTGCACCACTTGCTGCACCACGGGCAGGTCGGCGCTCTTCGTCTGGAGGATCACCAGCCCCCGTTTGCCCTTGCGACCGGCCCGTCCACTCACCTGACTCATCATCATAAACGCGTGTTCGTAGGCCCGAAAATCGGGATAGTTGAGCATCGAGTCGGCATCGAGGATGCCCACCACGGCCACCCGTTCGAAGTCGAGCCCCTTGCTGATCATCTGCGTTCCAACCAGCACGTTGGTCTTGCCACGACTGAAATCGCCGATAAGACGCTCGTAAGCGTTGCGCGTGCGAGTGGTGTCGAGGTCCATGCGGGCCACGCGCGCCTCGGGAAAGATGTCACGCAGATAGTCTTCGATCTTCTCCGTGCCATAGCCACGCCCCGTGAGGTCGGTGTTGCCGCAGTTGGGACAGGCCTGCGGCACGGGATAGGTATAACCGCAATAGTGGCAGGTGAGCAGGTTGAGCCGCTTGTGATAGGTAAGCGACACGTCGCAGTTTTTGCAGCGAGGCACCCATCCGCACACCTTGCACTCGATCATGGGGGCAAATCCTCGGCGGTTCTGAAAAAGGATAACCTGCTTGTCCTGGGCCAGAGCCTCACGCACGGCTGCCAGCAATGCGGGCGAGAACGGGCCCGACATCATCTTACGTCGGCGCAGATCCTTCACGTCGACCACCCTCACCTCGGGCAGTTCGATGCCCTGATAGCGGGTCTTGAGCTCCACCAACCCGTACTTCCCTGTCTGTGCATTGTAATAGCTTTCCATCGAGGGCGTGGCCGTGCCCAACACGGTCTTCGCCCCTACCATCTGTGCCAGCACGATGGCGGCACTGCGGGCGTGGTAGCGGGGCGATGGGTCCTGCTGCTTGAACGAGCTTTCATGCTCCTCGTCGATGATGACCAGTCCCAAATTTTGGAATGGCAGGAACACGGCCGAGCGTGCCCCGAGGATGATGTCGTAGGGGTGTCCGGAAAGTTGTTTCTGCCACATCTCCACACGTTCGGCATCGCTGTATTTGCTGTGGTAGATGCCCAGCCGGTCGCCAAACACCCGTTGCAGACGCGAGGTGATCTGCACCGTGAGGGCTATCTCGGGCAACAGGTAGAGCACCTGCTTGTGTTCGCTGAGGGCTTTGGCTATAAGATGTATGTAGAGTTCGGTCTTGCCACTCGACGTCACGCCGTGGAGCAACACTACATTGCGTTTCATCTGCTGTACGAGCAGTTGGTTGTAGGCATCCTGCTGGGGCTGACTGAGGGGCTTGATGAGCTCCGGATGATAGTCGCCACCGCTGTTCAGCCGCCCCACCTCCCGTTCGTAGGTGTAGAGTAGCTTGCGGTCGACGAGCGATTTCACGATGGCCAGCGTGCAATGGCTCTCGTTGATGAGTTCCTCACGGGTGATTTCCACAATCTCCGCCGTCGGCCGGTCGCCCTCGATGGAATCCCAATGGGTGAGCGAGAGAAAACAATGGAACACTTTCTGCTGCTTCACAGCTCTTCCCATTGTGTCTAAAGCCACATGCAGTGCACGCTCCTGGCGATAGGGTTCGCACAGTCCGACACACATCTCGGTCTTCGGACGGTAGCCCTCCTCGCGCTTCAGGCCCGACGGCAACGCTGCCTTCAGGATATCGCCGAGGGGCGATATATAGTATTCACTCATCCATTGCCACAGTCTCATCTGTACGGGCAGCAACACGGGCGAGGCATCGAGCACGGCTATCACCATCTTCACCCGAGCGGCATCGAGGCCCTCCACAGTGTCGTGGGCCGGTCCGGTGCACATTGCCGTATAGGTCTTGCTCTTGCCCAGAGGCACGAGCACACGCACACCCATCGCCACCCGCGCGGCCATCTCATCGGAGACCGCGTAGGTGAACGTTCCATCCAAAGGCAGGGGTAATATGACTTCTACATATTTCATAGCGACTATATGCAAAGTAAATGAAAAGAAATGATACGGCAAAAGGTCACCTTGACATTTAACATTTGCTTAACGTCGTTGGGGCCCCATTTCACGGGTTTTGCGATTAGATAGTATTCGTCTCGCGATTAGATAGTATTCGTCTTGCGATTAGATAGTATTCGCAAAACAATCAGAACATGGTCCTTGAAAGAGACTGTTGAGGGCATTCTGTCAGTAGTCTGCAACCCCACTAAATACAGGCGAAAACAATGAAATAAATGATTGAGGGGACTGGATAACGCCGCACGGAGATTTCCTCCCTTGGGAGGGTTAGGGTGAGTCTGTTTATTCTAAAAAATACAGCGTACATTGTCAGGCTCATCCTCTGCTTTTTTATAAACAAAAAAGCATCGTCAGGACATTGTTCCGACGATGCTGATACAAGTGGTCGTGTTGCGGAGACATGCATTAAGCATGCCGGCCGTAGCACTTACGAGAATACTTAGAAATAATAGGCAAGAGCTATCTGCCATGAATTTGCCCTACCATCAGATATGGTGCTTACGGTGTTGTTCACCACATCCAGTACGGTAGCATCGCCCGTCTTGCCACAGGCAATATTGTAGTTGGCAGACAGCTGCAGATGGGTGTTAAGGGTCACACCTGCACCCACGTTGACGCTAAGCTGTGACTTCTTGAGCTGGAAAGTGTTCTCATAGCTGGAGCTGCTCTTCCAGTTGAATGTGTCATCGCCTACGTTGAAACCAAACTGAGGACCGGCAAAAACAAATACGCTGGCCAGGCTTCCCAAGCCAAAGCCATAACGAACATTAACAGGAACCTGAATGGTTTGCTGCTTCACAGTCGTTTCACCAGAGGCGGCATCTACATTCTGAACAGTAGAGGAAATCTGATTGTAGAGTGCCGAAGCATCCATACTCAGTCCCACAATGGGCAGGGTGAACTTAGCAGAAGGGCCGACAAACCATCCGGCACGGTTGCTACTGTCGAAGACTTTTTCACTAAAGCTGAACTTTGAGACGTTGAGACCGCCTTTGAGTCCAAACTTCAACTGGGCGTCTGCCTGCTGGGCAAACATCATCGCTGCAACAAGCAGCATCACAGATAAATACTTTTTCATGACGATTGGGTATTAATTCTAATGAAATAAAATTTAGAAATGATATACTTTTTTGGATGCTCTATATAGTTTAATGACGCTGGCGACGAACCGTCACGCGTGCAGATGATGCCGCAGACGACGTGGTGCTGCGACGATTTTTGACTTTCACGCTCTTGGTTGTGTCTCCGGAGCGTCGTGTCCTCTTCGCTGCCTTTAAAGTCTTTTTATCAAGATTTGCAATGGAATCGAGCGAATCTTTCCGCTGCTGGTTACCCCACATACTCTTCTCGAAGTTTGCAATCTCATGCTCAATGCGCTGCTGCTCCTTGCTGAGTTTCACCGTGTCGCCACCAGCAACCTGTGCCAAAGTCTGCCCAAGCATATTGGTGGTCTTATAGATTTTGCCCTTGTAGGCGTTCACCGTGAAATAGTCGTCGATGCTCATCGTGGCCGCATTGTTGAGATTGCTGGTCATGATGGTCTGCTTGGCGAGAAACGGTGCGAGGTCGTCGTAGCGCACCCAAAACAGCGGATACTTTGTAACACCATCACCGAAGTCATCCTCACGATACATCACAGGACAGATAGCCTGCACCTTGGTATGGAAGGTTGCGGTGGCCTGATCATAGTAAGCACTCTCCTTGACAAAGTAGCCCTTGACCTGACTCGACGGAATATCACTGTCGTCGATGTGCACGCCACGGTCGGTGCGCTCATAATAGATATGGTAGTCGTCGAGAAACTTAAGCGGACTGACGCGCAACGACTCGTCAAACCGTTCGTTGCCGGTATTCACGTCGTAGGAGTAGGCCGCTATTCCGCCATGATTAGGCCCAGCCATGATGAGTTTGAACATATAAGTGAAAAGGTTCATCTGCGTGCCGAGCGGCTCCACAGGATAGTAGAGTCCGGCATTGGCATCGTCGTTGAGGTTGAGCTCACGATACACATCACGCCTCCACACCACATCCTCATTCATCGGAGCCTCGGTGGGAAACGATATCTGGGCACGTGTGGTCATGTTGTCACGATTGGACTTCTGTGCGGCGGCCTGTTGTTGCTGTCGTCGGGCCTTCGGCTGCGCCGTCACCATCTGGCACAAACTACCTATTATGATTATCAATAAGATTCTTTTCATCATCTATCTTACGAATTTTTCTATATGTTCTTAGTTGCAAACTTGTTGTTTATCCAGCATCCCCCTCCCCCTGTGGGAGGGAGGGGTGGGGTGTTACCTCACCTTTATCTCCATCGCTCCCGGCAGTGTTCGGTTGATGCCATCGGGGCCCACGGCCTTCACCTCAGTGATATAGAACCGTCGGCCATGTGACAGGCGGCGGAACTGCTCCACCATGCGGTCGGTGAACCGGTCGCCGGCAGATGCCATCTGTACGGCATTACCCATATTGTCGTAGAACACCACGGAGAAGCTCGTCACCCTGAACTGGATGTCGAGGATGCCATCGTCGATGGCCGCATTCAGCTGCGACGCACTCATCAGTCCAGCCTTGTTGAGGTTGCCGCCCTTGAAGCGGTCGGTGCCCATCGGGATGTAAGCCGTCGGGTCGGGCAACTTTCTTACGCGGAAGGTAAACGGCGGAAATGACCGCACCTTACCTCCGTCGCGTGCAGAGACATGGAAGGTGACATCACGACCGACAGCAGAAGGAATGGCCACATAACGGCCGGGACCCACCGATGTGAGACTTCCACCCGCCATGCTCAGCGACACGGCATTCTGGGGAACACCCGGAACACTCACGCTGATGGGGTTGCGATAGCCGGCATAGAGCACATTCATGAGATCGGCAGCCACCGTAGCACCACCGGGCACAGGAATGACGCTGTATTTCTGCAGGAAATCGCGGCGCATCACGTCGCCATTGGCGTTGCGCATGAGGATGTAACCACCAAACTGATGTTCACCCACCCCACCGGCAGTAAAGCTATACTGGCCTGTCGAGCTATTCACTCTGCTGCCATTGATATAGATTTCTGGTTGTTTAGTGGTATCGATGGCGGCCATAACGATGTTGGCCGTGAAGCGTTCGCCGGGATAGAGCGTGGTCTTCTCTGGCACCACAAAGGCCGAAAGCTTGTTCACACGGATATCCTTGAGGTCGATGTTGGAGACCAAGGTGTGCAGCACCTCGCCCTCGGCGTGGCGCACGTCGTTCTGCAGTTTGGACAAAAGAGTGATGGAAGCGGCCACAGGCATGTTCTCAAACATGTATTCCTGCCAGTTCTTTCCCAAGGTATTGGCACGCTTGGGCACGACGGTGGAGAGGCTGCTATTGATGATTTTGCGCTGCTCGGGATCGGTGATATAATTGAGAATACGACTGCGATAGGAGTTGATTGCATCGTAAAGTTTCTGCCCCTTGCCTGTGATGGGGGCGAGCATCACCGTGCCTGCGGCATCAATGTTGTCGCTGCTCTTAATGTTTTTCACGTCGCCTTCAGGCCCATCGGCTTCCTTGACGATGGCTTCCTTGAGCTGTTGAGCAAAGTTGAAGAGCGAGTCGCTCATGTTCTTCACCTCAGTTGCTTTCTGGAACCAAGCACGGACCTTCGTCGGATTGGACTCCATCTGATTCTTGAAATCACCATAGAGGGCCTCATTCTCCGTCGAAGCATTGGCTGTAGTGCGGCTCAGTCCGTCTTCCACCACAGCAAATCCGTTGAGCACCTCGGTGGAGATGTTCAGCGCAAGCATGGCCAACAAGACGATATACATCAGGTTGATCATCTTCTGGCGTGGACTGACGGGTCTTTTCTTGATTGCCATTTAACTTTCTTTCTTTTTCAAAACCAATTCATAATACCGACAACGACAAGTCATTATCGGGAAACGATTACAAGCTATTGGCTGTTGGAGTTTGTGAAGTTGAAGGGCCAGGGGCCGCCACGTGCATGTTGACGGTCATGGCCTCTATCATGCGGGCATAAATCTGATTGAGTTGCTCAATCTGCTTGGCCATCTTACGGCTCTGGTCATTGATCTGATCGATGGTTCCAATCTGCTGACTGGCACCCTTGAGTTGCATCTCATAGACCTTGCTGATGCCAGTGAGCGTGCGGTTGAGGTTCTCCATCTCCTCGCTGTCGCGGGTGAGACGCGTGCTCTGTTCATTGACTTTCTGCAGGGTGTCTACCAGTTTTTTCAACTCATCGACATAGTTGGACTGTGCCTCATTGAGTGCGGCAGCATCCTCTGCCGACATCTGCGGCACGAAGTTCTGGGAAGCCGATGACTCGTCGAGGGTGGTCGGAGTGCTGGGAGTAATCGGACTAGTCTGACTGGTCGGACCGGTCTGAATTGTCTGACCAGTCTGAATTGTCCGACTATCCTGATCAGTCTGACCTGTCATCCCTGCCCCATCGCCCTTACTATAAGTCACCACACCACTGGCCAAGTACTCCTCAGTCACATGGGTGGGAATCTCACGGCCATCGGCAGTCTTGTCAAAAGGACGGTCGAATGCCGAAATGAAGAACACCAGCACCTCGGTACCCATACCGATAAACAACATGATGTTGGCCCCGGCCAAGTGGGTGAGTTTGAAAAGCGCACCCAAAATCACGACAGACGCACCCCAACTATAGGCATAGTTGAGAAAGGTCTGACCGGCAACGGTGTCCATCCACTTCTGCAGACGGTACACAATATTGTATTTGCTATATTCTGACATGATGATTATTTCTTTTTAGGTTTGCCTGTAATGGAGTTGGCCAGCGAGCGTACGCAACGGAAGCCGATGTAAGAACGAGGCTGGTTCTGATATTCCCAGGTGCGCCAAGCCGACCGGATATAACTCTCGGGATCTTTCCATGAGCCACCGCGCACACTCTTCTTCTTCAGTTTGTAGGGGTCTTCCTTGGCCGCATTGTATTTCAACTGCGGGTTGAGGTCGTTCATGGCATCTACGCCGGCCTCTGTATAGATGGTGCTGGTCCACTCCGCCACGTTGCCCGCCATGTCATAAAGGCCATTACTGTTGGGAGAATAGCTGGCCACCTTGCTGGAGATAAGGTTACCATCCTTGGTGTAGTTACCGCGGTCGGGTTTGAAATTGGCATAGAAACAGCCATTGCCGTTGGCCACATCCTGATTCTGCCAAGGGAACTCCGACTGGTCTTTGCCACGGGCGGCATACTCCCATTCGGCCTCAGTCGGCAGTCGATAGCGCTGGATATAACGTGCCTCAGGGCCAAGACCCTTGAGCAGATAGTCAGTGCGCCATGCGCAGAAAGCATTGGCCTGCTCCCACGTCACGCCCACCACAGGATAATCGTTGTAGGCAGCATTGGAGAAATAGTTGCGCAAATAGGTTTCGTTCTCCGAGTTCTGGAAATCATTCACCCACGCCGTGGTGTCGGGATAGATGTTCACAATATAAGTATTGAGGAAGTCCCAGGGACCTGACAAGGGCCGGTTGATGGTCTCGTTCACTATCCTTCCGTTATCGTCGATGTAGGCCGTATCCTTGCTGATCATTACCGTTTCGTTGGGGTCGACAGTGACATCGGTGTTCAGATTGCGCTCCTCAGGATTGATGCGGTTGCGTCGAAGAGCAGCTGTTACATAGTCATAGACCTCATACTTATAGTTCATCTGGCTATAGTCGAGTAGTTTCTCGCCGGTCACGGGATTGGTGACATAGAGACTCTCGATAGCCCGCTGCTCATCCTCGTTGGGCTTACGGGGCAACCGCTTGTTCCAATCCAGATGGGGTGTGACGGGATCCCCATTCTTATCCTCAGTAATCATGTAGGATTCGTCACCTCCATATGCGGGGTCGGCCAAACGGGTGCGCAGGATGCTATCGCGAACCCACATTACAAACTGCTTGTATTGCGAGTTGGTGATTTCGGTCTCATCCATCCAGAAACCATCCACAGAGATGTCTCTCACAGGCGTTTTCTTACCCCACAGACTGTCTTGGTCCTGAATTCCCATTTTCAGGTAACCACGGTTGATGCGTACCATACCATAAGGTGTAGGCTCGGTGAAAGTCTTTCCACCCACGCCGACCACCTCACCACCTTTTCCCGAGGCAGAGACGGATTTGGCACTGAAGCATCCGGAGAGTGTTGTCATGACAGACAACAGACATAAAGCTATGATTATATTCTTCTTCATATATATTTCTTATCCTCCATATCAATGATTGATTGTATCTTACATTATAGAATTCTAACACTCTTATGGAGGTTTTTACCACGTTTCACGAGGTTGATATCGTGCTGATAGCCGATGAACAACTCATGACTACCATTGCCGGGATTGATGGCAGAGGTGTAGAACTCGTAACTGTAACCCAGTGTTATGCCGTGAAAATTACCTCCCACCAGCACGGTAACCGAATTGGTGGGGCTGTAACTCACGCCTCCATACATCATCTTGTCCTCATTGGTGTAGACCAATCGCCCTGTGATATCGGCACGATAGGCCACCAAATCACTACGTACCAGAAGTGAAGGCTTTATGCTTAGAAACGGGTTTCGCAGTTGAATATTGTATCCTCCTGTCAAATAATAAGTTCGGTCAATCTGCAATTCATTGGTCTCACCGAGATTGACCAAGGGTGAGGTGAGATGTTGGGACGATGCTCCAACATACCATTTGCCATGAGTGTAATAGAGTCCGGCACCCAGGTCGATAGCATTGCCGGTAAGTTGTGAGGTGGAGAAGGCGGGATCGCTACTGTCATTCAAATCTAATTTAGTCCCATCAAAGTTTTCACTCAGCATACCAACCTGCAGACCGACACTCATCTGCCCCTCCCACAAACTGAATTTTAAAGCATATTGCAAGGCTAACTTCTGATGGGTGAAGAGTCCAAGCTTGTCATTCATAAACTGAACACCCACGCCATGATAGGTCTTCATGGCATAAAACGGCATATCACCCGATGCAAAAGCTGTCTGTGGATTGTGTTCAAAGCCGGCCAAATCCATTGCATAAGCAAAGGCTGTGTTGATTTTGGGCAGCTTGCCGGCAGCTGCAGGATTATACGATGTCTCCATGTCAAAATAATGACTGAACGAAGGGTCATACTGCGCACAAACCGTCGCAGACACACCATAAAGCATCAATATGATAATCCAATAACGTCTCAACACGTGTAAATAACGTAGTAATCTTAGATTTTATTGCATAAAAAAGGCCGTCCTTTGTAATCAAGAACGGCTTATCACACCTTTATATTTAGTACTCATCCTCATTCCATAGGAAATCATCCTTGGTGGGATAGTCGGGCCAGATGTCTTCGATGCTTTCATACACATCTCCCTCATCTTCTATCTCCTGCAAATTTTCCAATACTTCTGCAGGTGCACCTGAACGTATAGCATAATCTATCAATTCTTCTTTTGTTGCGGGCCAGGGAGCATCCTCCAGCTTCGAAGCCAAATCTAATGTCCAATACATAGCTCTTTTATTTTTTTATCTGTAAGTTTCTTGTGGCGCAAAAATAAGCAATTTCTTTGTATTTGCAAATCTTTTAAGGTCTTTTTTAGTCCACAAAGCATATTTTTGAGCGTTATTCTATCATTTGCAACAACAATGACACTGGAACATCAAAAGTTGACCTTGTAAGACTGCTTAAACATTCCCCGATTGAAGAATACCAAACCACAATCATACAAGTCAAAACTAATACCAGTAAGTGGATTTTCTTGTATCTTTCGCCATGCCCTTAGAGTGTGTTTTGAGAAATGAATATCCTCAATAATCAACAGAGAGGAGGTATCGGCTTGCCTTAGAAATAAAGGCAAAATATTTTCCCCATCCTCCTTTAAAGATATTAAAAGTACATGAAATTGTTGCCGCCCTATCCTGCCATCCTGTCCTAATGAAAGAATATTCGTACTCTTACATCCCGCCTGTATATAAGCCATCTTCAGATTTTCCTGTTCAGTTCTTATTCCCCAAGCGTTAGCCTGACAATAGTTGGCAA
This sequence comes from Prevotella sp., assembly GCA_016901395.1. Classification (GTDB taxonomy): domain Bacteria; phylum Bacteroidota; class Bacteroidia; order Bacteroidales; family Bacteroidaceae; genus Prevotella. The sequence continues at coordinate 25,324 of JAEAMQ010000006.1, forward strand.
GTCTGAAATAGAGCAAAGCAAGCCTCCTGTTCCTCTCCTCCACATGTGGATAGGTCCTTTCTAATTCCTCGTAGGCATAATATGGATAATGCTCATTGATAACATATCTGATTAGTTGATATGCCCATGGCGACTGCACGCCAAAGCCTCGGGTATAGCCCGCTCGCTGCAACCATACCCTCACCCTCTTCATCGTTCCATTATTCCATTTTTTCCAACGATTCCATTGCATGAATACTCAACGTATCATCCCCCATTTTATTGCCTCTCTCCTTCCCTATTCTCAATTCTTGCTCCCATTTATTTGTTCTCCCTTTACTCCTCTACTCGTTCCGTAAGCCGGCGTACTACGCCGGTCCATCCTTCTCTCTCTCTTTTCCTCCCTCTCCTCTCCCCCTCTCTTCATCCCTTTCCGTTCATCCTTCCCCCTCCCTGCCGTCCCGCAAGGACACAAAAAAGTCCCCGAAGATATCTCTATCCTCGGGGACTCTGCTTGAAAGGAGGCGGCTACCTACTCTCCCGC
>JAEAMQ010000076.1 GCA_016901395.1 Prevotella sp.
ACTGTGCAGGGAGGACTGAAACAGATGATGGGCTCGAAGCCCAGCGCAATCTAAAGTTTCCCTTCCCTGCAGGCTGGTTCTTCCTTTTGACAACAAAGGTAATGAGCCAACCTTAGTAATCAAAGAGTTTTAAACCTCTTTATTTTCATGTTGCAAACTTAGAGTGCCATCTGCGTCATCTGCGAGAGAATAAATTGCGTTCATTGCGTTTATTGCGAGAGAACTTTTCTCACGGAAATATCGGAAACAACGGAAACACGCTTCGCGTGAATATAGCGTGAGAATAATTAGTGGAATTAGAGTGAAATTCGTAGTTGGGATATTATCATGAGGTGGCCCGGTTTCCGTGTGATCCGCCGGCCGCTGGCGGCCCTCTGCGCAATCAAAATGTGCCGGAGGGATTCCGTTTCATCCGCTAAATCCGTTGTTCTAAAACCACCGAGCGAGCCCATCTATCCCCAGCAATTCGGGATAAAAGTTAAATATATATAACACCATGAATATTTTATCCTCTTTTTGTTGTTTATCTGTAACAAATTCATAAATTTGCAGTCGATTCAAAAGAGATATAAAAATTAAGTTAGGTATTCTGATACCTTAAAAGGGGTAACTCACTAATATTGATTGGAATTGAAAAAGGTTATTACACTCATATTGCTTGTTGCAGCTATTGCCACACGAAGCTTGGCCACCACGTTCAGCATGGCAACAAAATGGAGTAGCAACACCATGACTGTGAACGATGTTACGGTCACATTCTCTGCTACCAGTACTCCCCAGACGGGCTATGTGAAAATGGTCAAGGGAGGTACGCTGACGATTTCGTCTGCCAAAAAAGTCAGACGAATCACCATTACCTATTATACAGATACCACCAAGACTTATGCTCCGGTGTTGACTAATGCCATTACCGTAGACAGTAGCGCTACATGCGTATTTAAGCCCCAAGCCACATCTTCCACTACCACTTGGTGGGGAGCGAAGACCTCTGTGGTTATCACCGACGATGCCACAAACGGCAATGACCTGCGCATAGCAAGCATTGTGGTGACGACCAACAACGACATGCAGATTTATAAGGTGTTACAGCAGAACACTGTCCCTGACGGCATAACCCATGCAGCCAACTCGACCAACAATGCCACGAGTGTGGGCATCACGTATGGCACAGGGTTTGGAAAAGATTCTATTGACTCCAAAGTGCAACCTATAAATACAAACACAGCCAACGCCGGCGTGTTCAATGCCATGGGCTATATTTGGCAAACCAACTCACAGACGGCACCCAATGTGACCATGGGCAGCCAAAACATCATGCCTCGCACGGGCGCATACTACATATTGGAGCCAACGCAAAACGGAGAAATCACATTGTATATGAACCACTTCCATCTGACATCTATATATGTTCTGGAAGATGGCAACGTGTATAAGAAGTATACATCCACTGACGCCTCCAACAACCTCCGCACCTGGTTTACCTTCAACGTACGGGCCGGCTATAGATATTATCTGTATTCTACAGAGATAACGGGATGGGCCTGCCCACTGTTTGGCTTCGAGTTTATTCCAAGGACTACCGCCAACAACTTTTATTCAGTGGCAAACGGCGAAGCGATTTACAACCGTAAGATTGTTCGCAGCGTAGACGACATCACCATGACCTACGGCGGATGGCTCTCTGAGGCCAACTCCCGACAGAGCGATGTATTGGCTAATAACGCAAATACGTACAGCAGCACATACGCAAATGCGAGTGTCACAGACACTTGGACAAGCGGCGCGGCAATATCTCCTGCAGATGCTCACTCGGACTACAACACTCAGTTCCCCTATTATACTGCAGGAAACGGACAAGATCCAACCAACGAGGCTACAGTACCCTATTCTACCACAGACTCCTACTACAAGGTGCCCAGCCATGGAACCTTCTATAAGTTTGAGCCTAAGAAGAATGGCCGGCTCTTGGTCTGCGTCATACAGGAAACCAAGCCACTCTATATGGTTGATGAGAACGGCTCGGCGCAGACTGCAGAAGAAACAGGACTCAACAATGAGTATCCCGGGGTCTTTACGATTGGCAGTGACAAATCTTACACCCCAAGTGCCAAGGGCGCTTATGGCTATTGGTTTGATGTATATGCCGGACGGACCTATTTCCTGTTTGCCAAAGGCTCGAAGCTGGGCTTCAGAGGGTTCTACTTCTCTCCAGCATCGACAACTGCAACGGACCTTACCATTGCCTATGGCGACGGAACCGAGAAGTTTGCAGACTATGCCAACGTGACCTTCACGCGCACGCTGACCAGAAACCGCTGGAACTCATTGGTGCTGCCTTTCAGCATGAACGAGGCACAGGTGAGACAAACCTTTGGTGAGGGCACCACCATCCTGCAGTTTGACGATGTGGCCAACAATACCATTAAGTTCAAGCGCCACTATTATCAGTACATCATTGCCGGACAGCCCTGCTTCATCTTCCCGACAAACAACTGGGATGCTCCTGCCGACTCAAGCGACCACTCCACCGTCGCCTCATTTACGATGAAGGGTGTGAGTGTGCGCAGTGACAACGCTGCACTGAAGACCTACGATAGCAAGACCATCACGGGCTACACCATGAAGGGGCTCTATGCAGCCAGCACCACAGTGCCTGGTGTGTCCTATTGGTTGGTGGCCAACAACACCATCGGCCGACGGACCACGTCGTACACCGTCACTGGTAACTTCATGGCTTACATCCAGGGACCCTCTGATGTCAATGCCGCCAAGGCCCTGACGTTTGGCATGAGTAGCTTTACCGACGATCTGGAACCTGATGCCACAGGCATACAGGATATACAAGTGGAGCAAAACCGCACCACATCCTCTCACAATGTCTACAACCTGCAAGGACTCATGGTCAAGGCCAATGCCACAGACCTGAGCGGCTTGGATGCCGGCATCTATATTGTGAACGGAAAAAAATATATGGTTAAGTAAAAAGGATAGCAGTTACATGAAAAGAATATATATGTTGCCGGAGACAACGACCGTGTTTGTCTCTGCCGAGCGTTCCATGCTCGCTGCAGCAAGCTATGCAGCCGCCTCAGACTACGCGGGAAATGCGCTGCCCGGCAGCCAAACCATCGCGACGAATATCGTGGATCTGGATTCAGACACGGGTTGGTCGCCGATGGCCAAGCACAAAAGTCTGTTTTCAGACGAGTAATGGATGAGCGGCGGGTAGGTCCGCCGCCAGTTTTTCACACACCCCCATCCTCACAGCGGGGAGGGGGTATTTGCTTGATACCATGTGACACCGTTTTTATCTCTCCCTTGCTATGAAACGCATTATTTTTTTTTTGAACAACGGATTTATCGGATGAAACAGAAACCATCCGGCACATTTTGATTTCGCAGAGGGCCGCCAGCGGCCTGCGGATCGCACGGAAACCTGCTCACCTCATACGATAATCTCCCAACTACGAATTTCACTCTAATTCCACTAATTATTCTCACGCTCTATTCACGCGAAGCGTGTTTCCGTTGTTTCCGATATTTCCGTGAGAAATGTTCTCTCGCAATAAACGCAATTTATTCTCTCGCAATAAACGCAATAAACGCAATCTTTAATCTCTCGCAGATGGCGCAGATGGCACAGATAGCTGGCGCGATGTTTGAAATTTCGCAGAGGTTACGCTGTTCGCTACACGATGGTAGTTCTGTAGCAATGTAGGGACTTGCCTCGTGCAAGTCCGCAACACCATAGCCCTCTTGCAGGAATATACTCCTGTGGTAAAAGGAGAATGGAGATATTCTCAGATAAACCTTGCGGAGCAAGGATAAGAGATTTTCTGCGATAAGCACTTCCCACCGCGCCAGCCATAGAAAAGATATTCTCCGGATATTCTGAGATGCCACGCAGTGGCGCGGAGGAAATTCTCTCGCAATAAACGCAATCTTTAATCTCTCGCAGATGACGCAGATGGCGCAGATTGGCTGGCGCGATGTTTGAAATTTCGCAGAGGTTACGCTGTTCGCTACACGATGGACTGCCGCTTGTAGACCCGCCCTGTTATTGTTTTCATTGTTCTCATCTGTGGTTGATAACAACTTTTACTACTACGAATTACACGAATTTCACGAATTCTATCACCGTTCATTCATTCGTGTAATTCGTGTAATTCGTAGTCTCATCATTGTTTTTCATTGTTCTCATCTGTGGTTAATACTACCAATTCCATCATCGTTTATTCATTCGTGTAATTCGTGCAATTCGTAGTCTCATTATTGTTTTTCATTGTTTTCATCTGTGGTTAATACTACCAATTCCATCATCGTTCATTCATTCGTGTCATTCGTAGTCCCATTATTGTTTTTCATTGTTCTCATCTGTGGTTAATACTACCAATTCCATCACCGTTCATTCATTCGTGTCATTCGTAGTCTCATTATTGTTTTTCATTGTTCTCATCTGTGGTTAATACTACCAATTCCATCATCGTTTATTCATTCGTGTAATTCGTAGTCCCCATTATTGTTTCCATCTGTGGTTAACCTACGGTAATCCTAAAATCAATATGTCAGGTTCTTTCATCAAAAACGTGGAGATATTTATTCTCACGTGAGAGAAAAAAAGCATCGTTTTCATGGTCTGAGGATGGAGTTGGGGTGCGATTATGGGGTGGCGGATGGGGCGATGACATGCTTTTGAGGCCTTTTTATGACTTTTCTGCGCTGTCATAAGGCCTGTTTGTCGTGCCATCTGGTGGTAATCACGATGCCTTTAGATACTAATCGTCGTGCGATTCGATAGTAAACGCCAGACCGGGAGTTGTAAGGATAATACAAGATATTGGTTTTCAGCAGGTTGACATACCTGCCGTTTTGCGCCATTTCCCCGCCTTGCCATGCGCTTTCGCCTTCTGCGCCCTTGTTTTTTGTCTGTTTTTCAATATCTTTCATCATGAATTTCCTCTTTCCGTCTGACGAGGGGAGAGTGTCTTTTTCAGGAAAAAGTGCACCTGCCCAGCGTCCCCTCCGGCAGAACTGATCCTATCAGTAGATAGCTGCGGAGTAAGGACGACTGGAGTGCCTGTAGGGATAACTTAACTTGATAACTCTTGTATTCTGGGCAACAGAAAACCCTTCTTTCCAAGGCATGCCTTGTGCGAAGGGTTACTGTTGATTTTACCCAACAATAGATAAATGTCAGAAATGATATAATTACCTCATCATAGAGGTGCAGTCTCTCGGTCTTGTAGTTTTTACAATGCAAAGGTAGACTGATTTTCTCGGAGCGTTGGTATCATAACATACCTATTTTTTATCCATTTGAGCAATTTGCGCCATCTGCGAGAGAATTTCCTCCGCGCCACTGCGTGGCATCCCAGAATATCCGGAGAATATCTTTTCTATGGCTGGCGCGGTGGGAAGTGCTTATCGCAGAAAATCTCTCATCCTTGCTCCGCAAGGGCATCCGAGAATATCCCTGCCACCCCTTTTTTAACCACAGATAAGAACAATGAAAACAATAATTAGACTACGAATTGCACGAATGACACGAATGAATAAACAGTGATGTAATTCGTAGTAGTCAAAATGTTATTATGTTACTATGTCTTTATTTTACGATGATACTATTCGATAGTTGTTATTAACCACAGATGAGAACAATGAAAAACAATAATGGGTTG
>JAEAMQ010000077.1 GCA_016901395.1 Prevotella sp.
TCCCTTCCCTGCAGGCTGGTTCTTCCTTTTGACAACAAAGGTAATGAGCCAACCTTAGTAATCAAAGAGATTTAAGCCTCTTTATTTTAATGTTGCAAACTTAGAGCGTCATCTGCGAGAAATTAAAATTGCGTTCATTGCGTTTATTGCGAGAGAATTTCCTCCGCGCCACTGCGTGGCATCTCAGAATATCCGGAGAATACCTTTTTCTATGGCTGGCGCGGTGGGAAATGTTTATCGCAGAATATCGCTCATCCTTACTCCGCAAGGTCATCCGAGAATATCCCTACCACCCATTTTTTACCACAGATGAGAACAATGAAAACAATGATTGAGACTACGAATTGCACGAATTACACGAATGAATAAACAGTAATGTAATTCGTGAAATTAGTGTAATTCGTAGTAGTAAAAATGTTATTATGTCTTTAATTGACGATGATATTATCCAATAGTTGTTATTAACCACAGATGAGAACAATGAAAAACAATAATGGGTTGTGGGGAACTTTGGAAAGCAGGGGGTGTTCATCCGAGAAGCGGTAGAACAGGGTGGGCAGGTTTCCGTGCGATCCGCCGGTCGCTGGCCGCCCTCTGCGAAATCAATATGTGCCGTATGGCTTCCGGTTCATCTACTTTAAATCCATTGTTCTAAAGATTCATTTTAGTAATCCCGTTGTTCAAAAAAACACTGCGTGAGCCTATCTGCATCCTCTGCGAGATAACAAATCACCGCACGAGCCAATCTGCATCATCTGCGCTACCTGCGAGAGAGTAAGGAACACCGCGCGAGCCCATCTGAGTCATCTGTGCCATCTGCGAGAGAGTTGGTGCGGTGCTTATGCGTTCTCGTCCTCGTTCTCATTCCCTTTCTGTTGTGCGATATACTCGGTGAAGGTCATATCAAACTCCTTCTTGAATAGCCGCGAGAAATACGAGGGCGAGCTGTAGCCCAACCTCACGTAGAGGTCGCTCACCGTAATGTCAGGCTCTCGGCGTGCGATGGCGCAGGCCTCCTTGAGCTTGATGCTGTTGACAAAGGCCGACACATTCTGTCCGGTCAGTGCCGTGAGTTTCTTGTAGAGCAGGCTGCTGCTCATACACATGTCGGCGGCAAAACGCTCGCGGTCGTAGTCGGCATCGGCCAGATGTTCCTTCACGGTGGCTACCGCACGCCCCATGAACTGCACGTTGGGGTCGCTGTAATGTTGCTCTTCGGGCCGGAAATCGGTCTGTGCCATGAACTTACGTCGCAGCCGTTCGCGGTTGGCCATGAAGTTGTCGATGCGCACCTTGAGGGTCTCCATGTCGAAAGGCTTAGCCAGATAGTCGTCGGCCCCGACCTGATAGCCCTCTCTCCGGTCCTCGTTCCTCACTTTTGCTGTGAGCAGGATGACGGGCAGCATGGCGTAGTCATCGTTGCCCTTGATGGCCCGCGTTAGCTCGATGCCATCCATGACGGGCATCATCACGTCTGACACAACGAGGTCGAGGGCGTTTCGTGCGATGATGTTCAGAGCCTGTCGTCCGTCTTTGGCTGTGAGGATGTGGTAGTGGCGGCCCAACATCTCCTTCATGAGCTGCAGCAGGTCTACGTTGTCTTCGACCACGAGCACCGTGTATTCGCGGCTTTCCGGGTTGTCGTCGGTGCTCTCCTGCAGGTCGGTGGACTGTGTGATGGCGGTGTTGACGGCCATCTGCTCGGTGTCGATGCGTCGTGACAGCTCGCGCTCGTCGACCTCCACCTCTTCCTTGGTGTAGGCCTGCCGTGCTGTGGGCAGGGTGAGGGTGAAGGTGGTGCCCTGTCCGATGAGGCTTTGGCAGTCGATGTGCCCGTGGTGGAGCAATACGAGGTCGCGTGTCAGAGACAGTCCGATGCCTGTGCCCATGGTCTCCATCTTGCGGTAGTCACCGTCCATAAATCGGCTGTAGAGATTTTTGAGTTTGGCAGCGGGAATGCCTATGCCGTTATCGGTCACCCGTATGGCGACACTCTCCTGATCCGGATAATGACAGGCCAGCGTGATGTGGCCTCCCTCCGGTGTGTATTTGACGGCGTTCGACAGCAGGTTGTATACCATTTTATCCACCTTGTCGGGGTCAAAATAGGTGGGAGCCTCGGGTGTGCCCTCCACGGTGAAGTCCATCCTGATGTGTTTCTGCTCGGCGAGCGGTCGCATGTTGTTGTATTGTTTTTCGAGAAAGCGTGTGAGGTCTCCCTGACTCACGAGGAGTCTCACGCGGCCGGTGTTGAGTTTGTCTACTTCGAGTATCTGCCGTATGAGTCGTGTGAGTCGGTTGGTGTTGTTGTGTATCACGGCATATTTCTCCTCACTCAGTTGTCCGCGGGCGGCATCCACCGAGGCCGATATCACGGCAATAGGTGTGAGCAGCTCGTGGGTGATGTTGGTAAACACGCGGGCTATGCCCAGTCGGTTTCGGGTGCGGAGGCGGGCCTTGTACCAGCGTGTGACCCCGTAGACGGCCAGTGCTGCGAGGGCGGCATAGATGAGCCATGCCCACCAGGCGGCCCACCAGGGTGGCATGACGCGTATCTCGACGGTATAGGGCATGTCCTGCCACTGTCCGTCGGCATCGACGGAGCGCAGGTGCAGGCGATAGGTGCCCGAGGGCATGTTTTCAAAACGTGCCTCGTGGGTGCCATTGTCGCATACCACCCAGTCGCGGTTGTAGCCTTCGAGCCAGTAGGCATAGAGCGTCTCGCCGTTGTCGTTGAAGGATAGGGCAGAGAAGGTGATGCCGAAGCGGCGTATGTGATGGGGTATGACGATGTGGCGCGCATAGGCCGGACTGACATCGCTGATGGCAGCCCTGTCGGTGCTGTCGAGCATCTGGAAGGGTCGGTCGTTGAGGGTGAGGTTGGTCACGCAGAGCAGGGAGCGGCGTGCGGGTATCGGCTGGCTGAGCACCCGTGTGTCTACCTGCAACACCTGTCCCACGCCGCCGAAATACAGCTGGTCGCCCCACCGGTAGGTAGCATTCTCCTGAAGTTTGAGTCCGGCGCCGTTGCGTGGAGAGAAAAATCGGAGTGCCTGCAGACTGCCGTCGGGTGCCACACTCATACGGATGAGATAGTTGCGGGCGGCGAGCCAGAGGTTGCCCTCCCTGTCCTGGTTGATGGCATAGATGCGGTGTTCCTTGAGCTGGGCGTAGCGTGGGTCGTCTACAAATCGCTGCTGCTTCTCGTCCCATCTCACCAGCTCGCCCTCTGAGGTCACCGACCACACGCGGTGGCGGTTGTCCTCTATACAGGCGATGGCTCCTGCCGAGGGATAGCGGTTGTGGCGGCGGTCGATGATGGTCACTTCTGCGTCTGCGGCCTCCCGCCGGTACCGGTCAATGCGCACGATGCCATACTCGTGGACGCATGCCCATATACGGCCTGCATGGTCTTCGCTGAGGTTCACCACGCGTCCGCGGTAGAATGCCGGGAAATATTTCCGCAGGTCGATGGTAAATCCGCTGTTGTCGGGGTGTACCAAGGCGATGCTCGTCCATTGGCCCACCCACATGTCTCCGTTGGGCCGTGGGAGGAGCGAGAGCATGCCCTCTTGGTAGAGCTGTGGCAGCGTGCGGAAGTTGATGGTCTGTGCCGGTGTTCCCTGTCGCATGACGAGTCCTCCGAAATAGTAGAACCCCATCCACAGGTCGCCGTTGGCGCGGCGTGCGATGCTGCTGCAGTTGTCCTGGGGAAGCTCCGATATGCCGATGATGGCATTGCTGTTGGCATAGGTGCCCTGCCTGATGTCGTAGAAGAGCAGTTTCCAGTTGCCCGATGCCAGCATGAAGTGGTGCCCGTCGTCGGTGTAGAGAGCGTTGATCTTGCCCGCATATCCGTTGAGGGTCGACAGTGTGAGCGGTGAGGGTGTGGGCGAATAGATCAGCAGGTCATTGTTGAACGTGATGGTTGCAATGTCGCCGCGTGCGTTTACGGCGAGGTCGCTGAGGTAGTTGTGAAGGTTGCCCGACACGATGTTGGCAGAAGTGAGTGTGGCTTTGTCGGCCTCGTGGCTGCCAAATCGGTAGATGGCGTTTCGTGAGCATACGACCACCGAGTGTGAGAGGCTGTCGTATACGATACGGTAGATGCGTGCGGTCTCGGTGCCTTTCACGCGGCGTGGTGTCTGCGAGGTGGCCAGTCCGTGGCGTGTCACTACGCTGAGTCCTTGTTCCCATCCGCCGCTCCACAGGTTGCCTTTGTCGTCGAAACAGAGGGCGTAGGCATTGTTGTTGACCGATGGCAGCTGGGTGATGCGCCGGCGCACAGGGTCCATCTTTACCACGCCGCGGTCCCATGTGCCGAAATAGAGCATGCCGTCGTGGTCTTCGGCACACGATTTCACGTTGAGGAAGTCTAAGGAGATGGGTTTGCCGTCGGCCCCGTATTTCTTGTATTGCCGGAGGTCCACCAGCTCAAACCTGCGGCGCACAGCACTAAACCGCAGCAGTCCGCCGTCGGTGCCGGCCCACACGTCGCCCCGTCGCGAGCAGTAGATGGCATAGACGATGCGCTGGTTGTGTCCCTGCGGCATGAAATGGTCTATCGCCCCCGTCTCCACGTTCATGCGCGTCACACCCTCGTCGGTGCCGATCCACAGTTGGTTGTGGGCATCGGCCACGATACATTGTATATAATTGTTGGTCAGCAGCCCGGGGGTGGTCAGGCTTGAGCGGTAAGACTGAAACTGGTAGCCGTCATACCGGAATAGTCCAGACGAGGTGCCAATCCACATGTAGCCCTTGTGGTCGAAGGTGACACACCTGAGCTCATCGGAGGTGGGCACGTCGAAATTGCCCACGCGCTCCAATGCCCCTGCGCCGAGCAGCGGCAGCAGCGACAAAACGGTGATGAGGATTTGATGTTTTAGGTTGTTATACAGACGGGCCATATCAGGACTGTTAGGCGTGGACCTTGTGGTTCGCCGTGTTTTACCTTGCAAAAATATATCTTTTTTTTGATACTCCGAACATTATCATCACTTATTTCATAATCATGCGGGAAATAGGTGGGGTGGGGCGGAAAGCGGGCGGAGAGGAAAAATCGACAACTATTCGGACAAAAAAGACAAGTTTATATTGTCGCGCATGTGTTGTTTTATAAAAATAAACACTTATTTTTGTAAATTTTAGTACCAGAAGATTAGTTAGAAAACAAAACCTTTTAAAGTCCCTACCAACTCGATCATGAAAAAGAATGACTTGAATAATCCGATTATGCGTTTTGTAAGTTTTGAGGACATCTCTCAGGCGGTACAGTCCAATAACATTACACCAGCAGACCATGTCGTTGCCAATTGCAACTTCATCATTACTTTGGGCTCCAAACTCTCGGGCAATTCCGACTTTATGCAAGCCACCCCTAACCGTATGCACTGTCTGAAAGTGCTGATCATCAAGTCGGGCTCCATCTGTCCTGTCGTCAACATGCAGGAATACAGACTCGAGGCCGGAGACCTGATCTATATGAACTGGGGAGCGGTGACAGACGCTGTCAGCCGGAAAGACTATGCCGTCGTCCAGGGGTTTGCCATCACAGAGGAGTTTGCCAGGTCGGTGCTGGGGGTGCAGCGCCCCCTGATTTTCCGCAATGCCACGCAGACCCTGAAACTCTCGGTGACGATGCACGAACAGCAGATACTCCACAACTATCTCGCCATCATCTTAAATCTCACGACCATCGTCAGAGACCCAGACTCCAACATCTACAAATGCTTGTTTGCGTCTCTGTTCTTTTTTATCCAGACCATCTATAACCGCGATGCCAACGGCGACGTGAAACTGGAAAGTTCATCAAAAAGTCATCTGGCCGCTCTCTTCACCCTGATGACCTATGAACATTCGAAGAAGAGGACCAAACTCGAATATTATGCCGCCCAGCTGTGTGTGACACCCCACTATCTGAGCACGGTCGTCAAGGAGGAAACGGGCGAGACAGCCAAGACATGGCTGGACAGGGCACTGATCCATAACATCAAACTCGAACTCGCCTATAGCAACAAACCACTGAAAAACATCGCTTATGACTTTGGATTTGAATCGTTGAGCACCTTTTGCAAATTCTTTAAGAGACACACCGGCATCACGGCAAATACCTATCGGAAAAAGTAAGCAGGAGGAATCCCCGGAAGAGACATCCGTGTGAGACAGACAAGGGCGGGAAGGCACCATGCAGATACATTCGGAGCGGAGTGTATCTGAGAAGCATGATGGGCTGCCGACGGGGCATCGAGGAGAGCGCGGCGGCACGTGGCCCCCATCATGATCTATAAAAACGAAAATATTGTATTCGTTTCAAAAAACAGGCATTTTGACCATTATTCATAGAAATGGACAACACGATGTCACGAAAAGACAATTTCTTCCACACTTTGGGCAACTGCCCTTTTGTGGAATACGGCTAATTTTGCCACGGTTTTTTAAAAGTCCGGGATTTTCTAATATCACCCAATATCATGTCAATCATTGAAATTTTAAGGTAATGAAACGAATCTATTTATTCATGTTTTGTCTTATGATCTTCTTGTCGGCCGAGGCGAAACTGGCAGTCTCCACCCTTGCGGATGGCACTGTAGTGCTGACCGTTTCTGCTGCGGGAGACATCGATGCCGAGTTTACAGGCTGGGACACAGCCGCCAAGCTGAAGAGCGGAAGCGTCTTGGCTGGTGTGACGACAACGGCAAAGAGCATCAAGGTTGTCACCGTGGGCAATGCGCTGCTCAGCAGCGGAGACGTGTCACGGCTATGTGGCGAGAACTCTGGCAATTTCCAGCATTTCACAAAGGTGGCCACGCTCGACCTTTCAGAGGCCAACGTGGGCGACCAGAGCTACCTTCGCCAGTTCGGGTTTCTCACGTCACTCCGCAAGATCACCTTTCCGAAGTCTACAACCTCTATCCCAGACTACACCTTTCTGGAGTCTTCGAAAAGCAAGATCGAGGAGGTCATCATTCCAGACAATGCCTCCATCTGTCTGACCTTGGGCAGCCAGGCCTTCCACACCAGCTCCTTGAGGAAAATCACCATCGGTGCCCGAGAAACCATCCAGGTGGGGAGCCTCTGCTTTCAGGGCGACACAAACCTGACAACGGTAGACTTCAGGTATGGGTCGACCTCTATCGTCATCGGCGAACAGGCTTTCACCGGAACCACGGCCTTGGCCAACATCGTGCTTCCGGAGGGCGTGACGGAGATTGGGCCAGGTGCCTTTCTCAATTCGGGAGTGCAGTCTATACGGCTGCCCAACACGCTGAAATACATCCGCACAAAGGCATTTGCCGGATGCTCCTCGCTGAAATCGATCACCATACCCGAGAGCGTGGAGCAGATAGAGACCGCCACCTTTGAAAACAACTACAACCTGAGCGATGTCTACGTGATGGGCACAAAGACCAAGTGTGCTGAGGGAGCCTTCACCGACAACGTGGCCTACCAGTACCATCTGAAAAACTACACCGACGGACAGACTCTGGGGTCTCTCTCCGATTATACCATCGAGAGCGGAATGCAGACTCGTACGGTGCTCCATGTAGTGTCAGCAGCCTATAAGTGCTATGTCAACGATTACATCCAAGTGCTTGGCACCGACAAGTATCGCTGTTCGCCCTATGGCTCACACCCGGAGCTCAACCACTGGATTTACGACACCAAGGGCAACAAGCTGCCGGTGGTACACTCTGACTATTTCGAAAACACCAAGGGCGACTACGCCGGATGGAAAAACTTCATGCTGGTCGATGGCTGTCTGGAGAGCAACGTCTATACCGATGACATGCGCGTCAGAGACAAGTGGTACACGCTCTGTCTGCCCTTCGACATGACGAGCGAGCAGCTGAAGAGCGCCTACGGTGCGGCCGTGGAGGTAGTGGAGTTTTCCGGTGTACAGATCACTACGGAGCCTACCGGTGGCAAGACCATCCTGTTGCAGTTTAAGGCTCCCGTCTCTTCGACCAAGGCACACCATCCTTACATGATCCATCCCTCTGTCCACTCGGGCACGAGGACAGGTGTCAGGGTGAGCATCGTGGGCATCGACAAGCAGCCGGAGACTCAGGAAAACCTAAATGCCCAGAAGGTGGTGATCACGGCCTCCGACGGCGTGGAATACACCTTTATCGGCAACTACACCACCGACAGGGGGCTGCAGCAGTACTCCTACTATTATTATTCTCTGGACGACGAGAGCCAATGGCCCAACGGGTTTTACAAATGGGTGGCCGCGGCGGGAGGCACATGGACTCCTTACACGTCGTGTGTGCTGATGAACAGAGACAACGGCGCCAATGCCAAGCCGGCGATGGATTTGGGCATCGACAGCACGGAGACGACCGCCGTCGTGGCTGTCGTGGCAGACCAGGGGTTGTCAGAGCGGCGCTTCTCCGGAGTGATGAATATCAATGGGCAACTCGTGCGCAGAGATGCCACAAACCTTGATGGACTGCCTCGCGGAATCTATATCATAAACGGGAAAAAACATATTATCCACTAAAAAAACGAGTTAAACGATGAAAAATACATATATAGCACCTTCCACCACACTTGTAGTAGTGAAAACAGAGCCTATCCTGCTTGCGTCAACCATCGACAGGGCATCCATTGGCGCAGAGGGAAGTTTCAATGAGGTGGCGCAGCAAGACATACTGACCGGCGGGCCGGGGGTCTCGGGAGCCAAGAAGAAGGCTGGTCTGTCTGTCTGGGATGCCTGGGATGAATAAACGCATCGGCGCAGATTTTTGGTTTAATAGCATGATGTTATTAACCACAGATGAGAACAATGAAAACAATAATTGAGACTACGAATTACACGAATTTCACGAATGAATGAACGGTGATGGAATTCGTGAAATTCGTGTAATTCGTAGTAGTGAAAATGTTATTCTGTTACTATGTCTTTAATTAACGATGATACTATCCAATGGTTGTTATTAACCACAGATGAAAGCAATGAAAAACAATAATGAGAGATACTTTTAGGAGTATCGCAGTTTAACCAGATGAGAACAATGAAAAACAGTAACAGGTCGTGGCCAAGTCGCCGGACCTGTTTTTTTGTGTATTCATAGAGGGAGTGCATGCACGGGTTGTCTACAGGCGGCATTTCATCGTGTAGCGAACAGCGTAACCTCTGCGGAATTTCAAACACCGCGCGAGCTATCTGTGCCATCTGCTTTCTATGTTATTTTTCTCCTATTTTCTCGAATTTAACTATTTATTTAACATTTCAACACTCAAGGACACGAGGAGATGGTCTGGCTGATACTCGCAATCGTTCCTTACCATCGCCGTGA
>JAEAMQ010000078.1 GCA_016901395.1 Prevotella sp.
TTTTACTCCCCTCCCTTCGGGGGAGGGGCAAGGGGGAGAGGCTGGGGATGGCTTGATGTGTGTGATCTTGTGCCGTTGTATTAGGCTTAATACCCCTCCCTGTACTTCCCTTCGTCCTTATCCTTGAGCATGCCAAGGTAGCTTTCGTAGCGCGAAAGGGCGATATAGTGGTCTTCCAAGGCCTTCAACACCGCACAACCGGGTTCGTGTGTGTGAGTGCAATTATTGAAACGACAATCCTTGGAGAAATGGAATATCTCTTTGAAATAGCTCGTTATCTCCTCTGGTTCCATGTCAAACGTACCGAAACCCTTAATGCCTGGGGTGTCGATGAGGTAGCCGCCGTCGGGCAATGCCATCATCTCCGAGAAGGTGGTGGTATGCATTCCCGTGTCGTGGGCTTCGCTAATCTCCGCCACGCGAGCCTCAGCGTGAGGTATAAAATGATTGAGAAGCGTCGACTTCCCTACCCCACTGTTGCCCGCCAGAAGCGTAATCTTGTCGTGCATCAGCGGTCGAAGCACATCGAGAGACTCCCCCACCTGTCCATCGGGAGTCGAAGCGCAGATCTCATGACACTCGTATCCCACCGTCTCATAGAGGTTGACGAGGGCCTTCTGATACCGCAACTCATCGTCGTCGTATAGGTCTGTCTTGTTGAAAACGAGCACTACGGGCACCCGATAAGCCTCGGCCGAAGCGAGAAAACGGTCGATAAATGTGGTGGATGTTTGCGGATGGTTGATGGTTACGATCAGAAACGCCTGATCGACATTAGCCGCAAGGATGTGGCTTTGCTTGGAAAGGTTCTGCGATTTACGGATAATGTAGTTCTTTCGGTCCTCTATTTCGGTGATGAAAGCAGTCCCCTCGGCGTTGGTTACAATCTGAACGCGGTCACCCACAGCCACTGGATTGGTGCTGCGGATACCCTTGAGACGAAAGTTTCCCTTGATTTTGCTTTCAACGACAGGCCCTTCATCTGTCTTGACAGAATACCACGAACCCGTGTTTTTGATAACTATTCCACGCATATTTAATTCATAATTCACAATTCACAATGCATAATTAGCCGTGCGGCACAATGTTGAGAAGCCATAAAACGCCAAGATTCAAGCAATCCTCATACAGGCTTCAAATAACACATAATGCATAATTAGCCATGCGGCACAACGTCGCGAAGCCAATTATGCATTATGAATTATGCATTATGCACTGCTTAAACTGTCATGATTTCTTTCTGCTTGTTGGCCAAAGTAGCATCAATCTCCTTGATATACTTGTCATGGAGCTTCTGCAAATCGTCCTCGGCATCCTTCTCCAAGTCCTCAGAGAGACCGTCCTTGATGGCTTTTTTCAGTTTCTCCTTGTAGTCGGCGCGGATGTTTCTCACCTGAACCTTAGCCTGTTCGCCTATCTTGTTGCACTGCTTTACCAGTTCCTTACGACGCTCCTCAGTGGGCTGAGGCAAGTGAAGGATAACCATTTCGCCATTGTTTTCAGGCGTGATGCCCACGTCGCTGTCCATGATTCCCTTCTCAACATCGTGGATTTGCTTGCGGTCCCATGGCCTGATGGTGATGGTACGGGCATCGGCAACCGACACGTTGGCCACCTGATTCAGAGGCACCGTCTGTCCATAGGCGGTGACACGAACACCGTCGAGGATGGCCACATTGGCTCTGCCGGCACGGATACGAGCCAGTTCTTCCTCCAAAAACTTAGCGCCTTTGAGCATCTTCTCTTCGGCGTTCTTCAATGTTTGCTTAACGTCTATCATATATTTACAGTATTAATAATCTTGCTTACAAATTTAAAAAGATTTTTCCGATGGCGCAATCTTTTGCCCGAAAAATTCCTTTACATCAGTTTTCTGACCTCCTCGCCCTACAGATTGAGTTGTCGGGCCACCACAGCAGCTATCTTTTCCAAATAGTTTTGGTCGGTTTTGTCAAAGGCATTCAGGTCCCGACTATCGATGTCGATGACTCCTTTCACTTCTCCATCGGCCCCGAAGATGGGCACCACAATCTCCGAACGCGACAAGCTACTGCATGCGATGTGACCCGGAAACTGTTCCACATCGGGTACGATGAGGGTCTCACGGCGTTGCCAGGAAGTGCCACACACTCCTTTTCCCAATCCAATATGATAGCAGGCTACAGGCCCCTGGAACGGGCCCAAAAGCAGTTCGCCACCACAGACACGGTAAAATCCCACCCAGAAAAAACGCTCGGGGAATGCGTCGTGCAATGCCGCGCTCACGTTGGAAAGTACGGCAGTCTCATCGGTTTCGCCCTGAATCAGCGCCGACACCTGCTCCACCAACAAAGCATATTGATCTTCTTTCTTCATCATTTCTTACCGCCTAACGCTTATCAACTAACATCTTATCGCCCAATACCTATCACCAACCGCCTTCACTTCAACACCTTCTCCACCATATTCGTCAGTTCTACGAACTCGGCGATAGAGAGTTGTTCGGGGCGTCGGGTCATGATGTCCTGGGCAAAAAACTCTGCCGAGGGCAGGTTTTCCTTGGAAAAGAGCTGCCGGAGCGACACGCGCAGCATCTTGCGACGCTGATTGAACACCGCCTTCACCACCCGCTTGAACAGCGATTCGCTGCAACCGAGGTCGGTCACACTATTTCGCATCATGCGGATAACGGCACTTTTCACCTTGGGCGGCGGGTTGAACACACCTTCGTCTACAGTGAACAGATACTCCACATCGTACCAAGCCTGAATCATCACGCTCAGAATGCCGAAGGCCTTAGTGCCGGGTGCCGATGCCATGCGCTGCGCCACCTCACGCTGAATCATACCCGTGCAACAGGGAATGAGGTCTTTGTAGTCGAGCATCTTGAAGAATATCTGCGACGAGATGTCGTAGGGATAGTTGCCCGTGAGCACAAATGGCCGACCGCCGAAGATGTCGTTGAGGTCCATCCGGAGGAAATCCTCACCAATAATATTGTCTTTCAGCTGTGGGAAAGTGCCGTGGAGATACTCCACACTCTCACTGTCTATCTCTACCGCCTTTACCTCACGGGGCTTCTCCACAAGGTATTGGGTGAGCACACCCATGCCCGGTCCGATCTCCAGCACGGGGATATCGGGGCACGCATCCACCGTGTCGGCAATGCGCTTGGCTATATTGAGATCGGTCAGGAAGTGCTGACCCAAATTCTTCTTCGGCTTAACCTGCTTCATGCTGAGTGCATTTGATTGTGGCACAAAAATACGAAAAATAAACCACAATTGCTGTACCAATATAAAGTTTTATCTCATTTCACACAAAAGAAAAGGCTGAAACCAACATCTGTCGGTCTCAGCCCTTCCTATTTTAATATGTAATTTTTTACTTAATTATTCCAAATCAGGGTCGTTACTTGGTACCCTCAACAAACTTGTCCATAGTCAATGCTAATGCTGAAGCACCTACGAAAGCAACGATTGCAATTGTGATAAATGTCATCATACTCATAATTTTTTCCTTTCTCTAATTTTTTGTTATCCTTAGCCACCCTTTGTGGCTGTTACCTTGTAAAACAATCTTTTTCCTTAAGACACTGCAAAGATACGGCAAATATATTGTGTGCGCAAACAAAAAGCACAAAAACACGCCTATAACCCTGCTTTTATTGATTAAAGTCAAATGGTTTGACTTGCATCAAGAGATAAAAACCGCAATGGGAAGCAATATAAAAAACCTTTTAAAAATTGTCCTTTTCCTTTGAATTTATATCGATTTACACTATCTTTGCAGATGATAGGCATCACATCTGCCACATAGGATATACGCCAAGGAGTGAGAGTAGCACTGTCTGTGCAGATACCAGAGCACGCTCATCCTCTCGTCGGCAGATGCTTAAAGCACTTGCAAGCCTTATCCCCATCAGCGAAATGGAAACAAGAAAAAGTATTAACCACATATTCAAGGTCACGCTGTCACTGTTGTTGGGCGGCGCCATCCTCTATTGGATGTATCGCGACTTCGACTTCAAGCGCGTCGAACAGGTGATGTTCCATGAGATGAACTGGTGGTGGATGATACTCTCCTTCCCCTTCGGCATACTGGCTCAGGCCTTCCGCGGATGGCGCTGGAAGCAGGCTCTGGAGCCTGTCGGGGAGAAGACGCGGGCATCGGTGGCAGTCAATTCCATCTTTCTCTCCTATGCAGTCAGCCTTCTGGTGCCACGCATCGGCGAGTTTGCCCGCTGCGGAGTATTGAAGCGTTGGGACAACGTGGCATTCCCCAAATCGCTGGGAACGGTTGTCACCGAGCGCGCCATCGACTCTCTCTTAGTGCTCATCATCATTGGACTGACCCTGCTCTCGCAGTTCACCATCTTCGACAAGTTCTTTCAGAAGACCGGCACCCGCGTCGATCAGATACTCGCCGGCTTCTCTTCCACAGGATGGATCGTGACAGCTGTCTGTGGCATTGCGGTATTGATACTGGCCTATTTCCTCGTGCGCAATCTCTCTATATATAATAAGGTGAGGGACATGGTCCACGGATTGATAGAAGGTGTGCTCTCGGTGAGACACGTGCGCAACGTACCTCTCTTCGTGTTCTACACCTTAGCCATCTGGGGCAGTTATTTTCTCCATTACTACCTCACGTTTTTCTGTTTCGAGGCCACGTCACATCTGGGGTTCGACTGCGCGATGGTTACCTTTATCGTAGGGTCTATTGCCGTCATCGTGCCTACGCCCAACGGTGCAGGCCCGTGGCATTTCGCGGTAAAGACCATGCTCATGCTCTATGGTGTAGCTGCCAACGATGCCCTCTTTTTCGTACTCATCGTACACAGCATACAAACCTTGCTCGTAGTGCTTCTCGGCATCTTTGCCTGGCTGGCTCTCAATTTTACGAGCAAGAAACAATAACGACAATACTTTAACTTTTAAATTTAATCCATTATGAGCGAAATTATCAATCTAAGCCCCGCCGCTATCTGGCGCAATTTCTACGCACTGACACAGATTCCACGTCCATCGGGTCATGTGGAGAAAGTACAGCAGTATCTTCTCGACTTTGCCGAGCGTGTAGGCGTGGAAGCCTTCAAGGACCCCGCCGGGAACATCGTGATGCGCAAGAAGGCCACTCCGGGCTATGAGAATAGAAAGACTGTCGTGATGCAGTCGCACATGGACATGGTGCCCCAGAAGGCTCCCGACAGCAAGCATAACTTTGAGACCGACCCCATCGAGACGGTCATCCGCGACGGATGGGTCTATGCCAACAACACCACCCTCGGTGCCGACAACGGTATCGGCGTGGCCGCTATCATGGGCGTGATGGAGGACAAGACACTGAAGCACGGCCCCATCGAGGGTCTCATCACCCGCGATGAGGAGACCGGTATGTTTGGTGCCAACGAACTGCCCGAGGGCGAACTGCAGGCCGACATCCTCTTGAACCTCGACTCCGAGACCTGGGGCAAGTTTGTCATCGGCTCTGCCGGCGGCATCGATGTTACCGCCACGCTCGGATATCAGGAGGTGGAGAACGACCAGGAAGCTGCCGTAAAGGTGACACTCAAGGGTTTCCGCGGCGGCCACTCGGGACTGGAGATCCACGAGGGACGTGGCAACGCCAACAAGGAGATGGTGCGTCTGGTGAACAAGGCCATCGCCACGCTCGACGCACGACTCGTGAGCTGGCACGGCGGCAACATGCGCAACGCCATCCCGTTCAAGGCTGAGGTGGTGCTTGCCCTGGCCAAAGACCAGGTGGAGGCGCTGAAGGCGCTCGCCGACGAGCATCGCATGGCCCTCATCGACGAGTATAAGACCATCGAGTCGGGCATCGAACTTTTCTGTGAAGACGTAGACGTGCCCGAAACGCTGGTACCGGTTGAGATACAAGACAACCTCGTGGATGCCATCTATGCCTGCCACAACGGCGTGGTGCGCATGATTCCGGCCTATCCCGACGTGGTGGAGACTTCGAGCAATCTCGCCATCATCGACATCGAGGGTGGCAAGGCAGCCATCAAGATTTTGGCCCGTTCCAGCCGCGAGGACATGAAGGAGGTGATTGCTACCCAGCTGCAGAGCTGCTTCAACATGGCCGGCATGAAAGTGGAGTTTGCCGGAAGCTACGGCGGATGGGACCCCAACCCCAACAGCGAGATACTCCGATTGGTGCAGAAAATATATAAGGAACAGATTGGCGAAGAGGCCATCGTGCAGGTAGACCACGCCGGATTAGAGTGTTCTATCATCCTCGGCAAGTACCCCCACATGGACGTGGTGAGCATGGGACCCACCATCCGCAGTCCGCACACCGCCACCGAACGCTTCGAGATTGCCACAGCCGAACCGTTCTGGAAGCTCCTTGTGAAAACCTTGGAAGAGATTCCTGAGAAATAACCGGGCGTATTCCCCGTTTTTCCAAACAACAATTCATATCCATCCCGTCCTTTGGCGGGGTGGATATGTTGTTTTCCGGAGTGCTGTCTTTACCACGGATACCACATTTTTCAGACGTTCCCAAGGGCCAGCGCCACCGATTTCACTCTAAGAAGCGATACGGCGATAGATAGCACAGGTGTCGTGTGGGGCATACGGGGGAGGTGGAGTAGCAATGGGATTAAGGGGAACGGGAGGTTGTTTTACCACGGATGCCACGGATTTTTCGGATGTTGGGTAGTCCTTACACCACCGATTTCACGAAGCCGCGAAGCGGCGAGGGATAGCACAGATGATATACCAGAATGATGGAATCATGACCAAAAAAGAACCGATTAATTACAACTCTGCTTGCCACCCCACCCTCTCCGAATGGCCCACACGACATCCGTGCCATCCCTCGCCGCTTCGCGGCTTCGTGAAATCGGTGGTGTCGGCCCTTGGGAATATCCGAAAAATCCGTGGCATCCGTGGTGAAACAACTATAATAAGATACTCCACTCCAAGTCGAAGCCATAACTCGGTCACGCTCCAAAGGGGTGAAACAACCATAATAAGATACTCCCCGCCAAGTCCTCTGAGTCATATCCTGTCAAGTTGTTTCAGCATTAATACTATCATTTCGGCCACTTCTAAAAAATGAAAAATACCCATCATCATGGCCTAATACCGACTTCACCGCCCTATTTTCATCCCGTTTTTATGCAAAAACCACTATTTAGCACGCTCTTTTGGCCCTTTTTGTATGACTAAAACGCCGTTTTCGCATCACGAATACTACCAAATCGCACCACGATTAGGTACTAATCGCAAGACGATTACTATCGAATCGCAAAACGCCGAAATGTAAAGTAATTACAACCCGCTGATTATCAAGTCATCCAAAAACATCGTTTTTTCGCATCAATTCCGTCTATTGCTCCGCACATGATAAAACTGAGGCCGAATGATGCCAATTGTTCAACATTTTTCATCGCCATCTTCGGCAATCCCTTCGTGTGGCAGGAAAGGAGAAGAGCCGACAGGGATGGGGCAACCTTTGCATCCATCAATTCTCCATCAGGACAAAAAAACAGAGATGAACATTTGGCTTTGCGGTATATTTTTGCTAATTTTGCAGACGCAAACCAATTTTCAATTCAAACATGGACGATTATCACGCGGAAAACAACGAGTATTAGCGTGAGGATTAAGCTCAAGGAGCTAATCCCCACACAAGTTTTTATTCAAGGAGATTAGCTACAATGAGAACATATTGGAACATTGAGAAGAGCCTGAAATCTATTCCCGAATGGCAGCCCAACTGCTGGATTCAGGTGACTTGCCCCACAGACGAGGACCAGCGCGAACTGGTAGAGAGATTTAATATCCCAGACTATTTTTTCAGTGACATCAGCGATACCGACGAGCGTGCCCGCTATGAGTACGACGACGGATGGATGCTCATCATCCTGCGTATTCCCTATGTGAAGGAGATTCGCAGCCGCACGCCCTATTCCACCGTGCCCCTCGGTATCATCCACAAGCGCGACGTGACCATCACAGTGTGCTTCTACGAGACCAACATGATGATCGATTTCGTGAGTTTCCAGCAGAAGCGCGGCGAGGGATTTACCGACTATGTGGACATGATTTTCCGCCTGTTCCTCTCCAGTGCCGTGTGGTATCTGAAGCGGTTGAAGCAGATCAGCGCACTCATCGAGAAGGCCAAGCACAATCTCGACAACGAGGTGAACAACGAAAGCCTCATCGGACTGTCGCGCCTGCAAGACTCGCTCACCTACTTCATCACCTCCATCCGCGGCAACGAGAACCTGCTCCAGAAGTTGAAATTCAAGCTGCAGGTAGACGAGTTGGATGCCGACCTCATCGAAGACGTCAACATCGAGATGACGCAGGCACGCGAGACGACCAACATCTACTCCGACATTCTGGAGTCGACGATGGACACTTACTCCAGCATCATCAACAACAACATGAACACCGTGATGCGTACGCTCACGTCGGTGACCATCATCATGATGTCGGCCACGTTCATCGCGTCGCTCTATGGCATGAACCTCATCAACGGAATGGAGCGCAGCAAATGGGGATTTTCGATAGCCCTCGTCATCTCATTTCTTGTCAGTGCACTGTGCTGGTTGATATTACGCCGCAAACGCTTATTATAAATCCTGTCATCAAAAAAACTGAAAATTATTAGGCATTTACGTTTTTTTTATATAAGTTTGCACTTTATAAGTATAAAAAATGCACACCATCGCTGGTACCCAAGGACAGATTATGGGCTGATGGTCATAGATAATCCGAATCATAAACTTAAAATAGTGACATGATGGACTCTCAAGAAAATGCCCTGCAACAGGGAATGGTAGAAGACGAACAGAACGTGGCTGCGGCTGCTTCTGAAGTACAGAACACACAGAGTGAACCTTCCGGACAGGCAGAGCCTATCGCCGAAGAAACTGCCGAGGCAGAAGTGTCTACCCCCACAGAGGAGAAGGTAGAAGAGACAGCCCCCAAATCTGCAGAAGAGGAGAAGGCTACAGAAGAGGAAGAGACCCACAAGACCTATGCCTCAAAGCAGGAAGTGCTCGACCGCATCAAGGAAATCTCAGCCACGGAAGACAACCCCAACAAAGAGGAAGTGGATTCGCTGAAATCCGTTTTCTACAGATTCCACATTGCCGAGCGTGAGCAACGGCAGAAAGAATATCTCGAAGCCGGTGGCGATCCCGAGAAGTATCAGGTATTGCCCGATGAGGCCGAAGAGCAGTTCAAGCGCGAGATGCAGGTCATCAAGGAGAAGCGTGCCAAGGTTTTCCAGGAGCAGGAGGCCGAAAAGGAGCAGAACCTGAAGCGCAAACTGGAGATTATCGAGAAAATCAAGGGCATGGCCACCTCGCCCGAGGAAGCCAACAAGTCGTTCAACGAGTTCAAAACCCTCCAGCAGGAGTTCAAGGATATCAAGGCCGTGCCGGCAGAAAAGGCCAACGAGGTGTGGCGCAACTACCAGCTTTACGTGGAGCAGTTCTACGATTTGCTCAATCTCAACCGTGAGGCCAGGGAGTATGATTTCAAGAAAAACTTAGAGATGAAGACCCGTCTCTGTGAGGAAGCCGAGAAACTCGATGCCGAAACCGATGTCATCAGCGCCTTCCACCAGCTGCAGGAACTTCATGCTCAGTATCGCGAGATAGGTCCGGTGGCCAAGGAACTGCGTGAACAGATATGGGCACGATTCAAGGCTGCCAGCACCGTCATCAACAAAAAACACCAGCAACACTTCGAGGAGCTGCGGGCCAAAGAGGAAGACAACCTCGTGCGGAAGACCGCTCTCTGTGAGAAAGCCGAGGCCATCGCCAAGGAAGAAAACAAGGGGGCTGGCGACTGGGAGAAGCACACCAAGGAGATTATCGCCGTGCAGCAGGAGTGGAAGACCATCGGTTTTGCACCCCAGAAGATGAATGTGAAGATATTCGAGCGTTTCCGCGCCACCTGTGACGACTTCTTTGGCCGCAAGGCAGAGTTCTTCAAGACCATGAAGGAGCAGTTCTCAGCAAATGCAGAGAAGAAGAAAGTGCTCGTGGAGAAGGCCAAAGAGCTGAGCGATTCGACCGATTGGAAGTCGACAAGCGACAAACTCATTGCCCTGCAGAAAGAATGGAAGACCATCGGAACAGTGCCCAAGAAACTCGGAGATCAGCTCTGGAACGATTTCCTTACAGCCTGCAACCATTTCTTCGAGGCCCGCAACGCCGCCCATGCCGGTGCCCGCAACGAGCAGCACGACAACTTGAGCAAGAAGCGAGACATCATTGCCAAACTCAAGGAAATAGCCGAAAACGCCGCCGAGGATGCCCAGGAGAAGGTGCAGCAGTTGGTCGACGAATATAATAAGGTGGGACATGTGCCCTTCAAGGACAAGGATAAGATTTACAAGGAGTACCACGATGTGCTCGACAAGATATATGCCGACCTCCATGTCTCGGTGGCACGCCGTCGCTTAGACAACTTCAAGTCTAACCTGAAGAATGTGGCCAAGCGTGGCGAAGATGCCGTAGACAACGAGCGTGGCCGTCTCATGCGCCGCTATGAACAGCTCAAACAGGAGATTACCACGTTTGAAAACAACCTCGGTTTCCTCAACATCGCCAGCAAGAAGGGCAACAGCCTTGTTGACGAAATGAACCGCAAGGTGCAGAAACTCAAGGACGATGCTGAGCTGGTGCGCCAGAAAATCAAGGCCATCGACCAGCAGACCCGTGAGGAGCAGGCAAAAGAAGACAACAACGAGGACTAACCTTTCCTATCACTCCGGGACTCGGGGCATGTCCCCGAGCATCACAACGACAAATCCCCCGCTACGCATCTCGATGGGTAGCGGGGGATTTTTTGGTGGATTTCAGACGAATCGGACCAGTCTGACAGGTCTGACGGGTCTGAGTTCTCCGACCAGTCGGACTGGTCAGACCCGTCCGACCTCATTCCTCCAGATGCTCCAGCACATACGCCGCGGTCTCCGGCCTCAGCCGTCTTGGCGACCGTGGTGCGCCCGACAGGCCGTGCTCGCGGAGCTGTTCCAGCCCCAGGGCCGGAGAATGCAACTCCTTGAGAAACAGAAACCGCACGTAGCGGCTCTCCTCCCGACGCTCCACCCACGCATCATAATAGGCCTGAGACAGATAGTATTCGCTGTCTTTCTCGGTCTCTTGCCAGTCCATATCCACCTGTTCCACCTCCATCATGAAGGTCAGTCGGCTATCCGGCGCAGTGAGATAGAGAAACACCACGTCGCCCACCTCATAGTGATGAGTCATGCCCCAGTCTATGAAGCCATGGTCTCGGATGAAGTCTGCCACCCGGTATTGCCTGTGATTGTAGGCCCGTATCCAGTAAGTCATATCGTCATGATTATTTCGTCGTTTCCATGCGAAGTTACCAAAATAATTCCTAACTTTGCAATATTCAGAACAACAAAAACGACTACAGATGAAGAAGATATTGTTTCTCATGACCCTCTGGGCCATGATTTCTACAGCATCGGCACAAAGCAGCATCTACAAACAGAAGGTGAAGGATGCCGATGGCAAGGAAATGACACTGCGGGCATATCGGGGCAAGGTGATGCTCATTGTCAACACCGCCACCCGTTGCGGCTTCACACCACAATATACTGAACTCGAAGCCCTCTATGAGAAGTATCGCGACCGCGGCTTTGTCATCCTCGACTTCCCCTGCAACCAGTTTGGCGGTCAGGCCCCGGGCACCTATGAGGAAATCCATAACTTCTGCACGGGCACCTATAACATACAGTTTCCTCAGTTCGACAAGCTCGACGTGAACGGTCCGGAGGCCTCTCCCCTATTCACATTCCTGAAAAAACGGCAAGGTTTCCAAGGCTTTGGCAACGGCCCGAAAGCCGAGGGCATGGACCGAATGATGCGCAAGCGTGATGCCAACTATACACAATCATCCGACATCAAATGGAATTTCACCAAGTTTCTGGTAGACCAGAAAGGGCACGTCGTGGCCCGATTTGAGCCGACACAGGACATCAGCGAGGTGGAAAAAGCCGTTCTTAAACTCATCAAATAGACCATGACAGAAGATCATATCGACCGCGCCCAGCAGTTTCTCGACAGCCTTCAGAGGCTCGGCGCACAACTGAAGGCTGCCGAAAACCAACAGAAAATATACCTCTCACGCATGCTTGACCTGAAGAAGGAAGGCCAGACCGACTCCGAGGAGTATGCCGATCTCGACAGCAAAAGCAAGTCTTTGCAGGAGATTATCGACAAATACCGCCCCATTTACCTTGAGCGGATGGAAATGGTGAAGCAGGTTTCCACCATCGCCCGGCGCAAAAGGACCAAACACTAAACCCCTATGAAGAAAACTTTTCTACTTTCGCTCGCCCTCATGATGGGTTTGAGCGCCATGTCGCAAGACCTCGTCAAACTGCCGGAGCCTAGCAAAGACATCTCCACCACGCTCTTTCAGGCCTTGCAAAACCGCCATTCCGTGCGCTCGTTCACCGCGCAGGACATCAGTATGGAGACCCTCAGCCAGCTCCTTTGGGCTGCCACGGGCGTGAACCGGCCCGACGGACGCATGACCGCGCCTACCGCCATCAACGCCCAGGACATCTCCGTCTATGTGGCTTCTAAGGACGGCGTGAGCCTCTATCTGCCCAAAGACAATGCCCTGAAAGCCGTCACCAAGCAGGATATCCGTAAGGATGTCGCTGCCCGTCAGGCTGGTGTGGCCGACGCTCCCCTATTCCTGATCATCGTGAGTGATGCCTCCAAGTTTGGCGGTATCAACAGTGAGAATGCCAAAATATTCTGTCGTGAGGATGCCGCCTATGTGAGTCAGAACATCAATCTGGCCGCTGCAGCTCTCGGACTCGGCACCGTTCCACGCCACATCATGAACCGCGACGCCATCCATACGGCCCTCGGACTGACCGAAAACCAGCTTGTGGTCATCAACCATCCCATCGGATACCCTAAGAAATGATGCCGCAAATCCTCCTCTACTATCTCTTGGCCATCAACGTCATCACCCTGACGGTCTACATCATCGATAAGATCAAGGCCAAGATGCACGCCTGGCGCATCCCCGAGGCCACCCTTCTCTCGCTGGCAGCTATAGGCGGAAGCATCGGCGCACTTATCGCCATCTTCATAGTCCGCCACAAAAGCCAACACCTCAAATTCCGTTATGGCGTTCCCGCCATCCTGCTCGCGCAGTTGGCTCTCATCGTGTGGATATGGGAAAAATTACCGATGAAATAGATAGGAAATGCGTTTTCGGGAAAAGCCCCGTAGTTAGATTGTTTCTCCGTCAATAGAGAACCATTTGAAATAAGGTACTTATCGTGTTGCGATAAGTACCTTTTCACATTGTCTTTAGTACTTTTTCGCGTCGCGATTGGTACCTTTTCTCAAAGGGGTTAGGCTTCATTCAAGGGAAGAATGATATAAATCTCTCTCAGCCTCAATATATTGTTTTCTATTTCTCAAAATGCTGATAGTCTTTCACCGTGCGCCATGCGCCACCCCAACGGAAGCCATGCTGGAGGAACAGGCGGTGGAGCAGGTCGCCCCGCTCAATCTTATAGGGGAACTTCTGACTGCGGTTGCAGTATGCGCGGGCGTTGGCGGGCTGCACCACCTCGCGCCCGTTTTTCAGTCGGCGGTAATAGGGATTGTAGAGCGCATTGATGTCGACGGCCATGCCGCGGGCGTGGGCCGAGAGCTTGCGCGAGCCTTTCACCTGTCGGAAACAGAACGAACTCGTGTTGTTGGCGCGCATCGAACGCTCGTCGTCGGCACCGAAATCGTCGATGAGGCGGATGCTGTGGATGGGGTATCGCTGCTCGTAGAGTGTGCGGAAGATGCTGATAAGGTCGGCGGCAATGGCTTTGTTGCACACCATTTCGCCCGTGCGCACCTTACCATCGACATCGACATGGAGCAACCGCAGATAGCGCAGGCTCGACCGCGGCACGGTGCAACCATCGGGGTATGATTTGCCTCGCATGCGGGCAAACACCACAGCGGGAATGGGTTCGGAGGTGAACCAGCGTTCTATCGGGGCAGAGTTCAACTGCTCCGCGCTGACCACCGCCCCCGCCTGCCACGACTTTGTGGGGCGATGAGCCGTCTGAGCCGAAGCCATAAAGGGCACGAGCACCTGCATGATGATTGCGAATGCTATGATTTTGAGTGGTTGCGATATTCTCATCTACAGTTTCTTTTGATGTCACAAAATTACCATTTTTATACCAAAACGGGGTATCTACAAGGTGAAATATCGTGTTTTTCGGGTAAAAGACCCTGCAGCGGAGCCATCAAAGTGGAGGACATGCACGGGGCATGTCCCTACATAGCCAATCCTTGGCAATACGAGTCTACCAGTAGGGACATGCCCCGTGCATGTCCGCACCGCCGGAAGGATCGGCACCCTGGGCATCCTCGCCTCCCTCTCGCCCCCTCCTCGCCTCCCCCATCAAACAATCGGTGCCCTGCCGACAAGCCGACAGAGCACCTAACAAAGAAAAAATGGAAAGAATATTTAGAACCAGAAGCCCGTGCTATCCTCCTTGCGCTCACCGTTAAGATTCCAATAGAACTCGGCGAGGGCGGTCTCGAAGCTCTTCACTCCGAACGCCTCCATGAACGAATGGAGGGCCTTGCGGTCGCTCTCTGAATAGGTCTTCTCGTCGGTACTCAGCGAGCTGATGTCGTCTACCAGCAGGTCGGCATCAAGCTCCAGCTCCATAGCATCCATGTAAATGTTCATCGGGATGGTGATCGTGGGCATCCATGCCTCCTCCTTGAGTTGCTTTTCGGTAGGCGCATAGAACGGCGAGGCCTTGCCGCCGACCATCTTCGACTCCTTGGCGCGCATGAGACACACCTCCAGATTGAACGTCTTGTGGGAGTGAGGGAAGGTGAAATAACCCTTCACACCTATCGGATTCTTCTCCCCCGTGAACGTAGCGTTGTCGAATTTATGCGTCTTGTCCCAAGGGCTGGTGTCGCAATAGAGATAGCTCAGGAACTCGGGGCCGTTTTCGTCGGTAGACTCTTTCACCCCGCCGTAGGCCGGTTTGATGTCCTTGGCGATGAAGAAATGCTGAAAATGATTGTCTTCTCCGCCTTCCACAAGTTTGCCGGTGATGTCGTTTCCGGCCTTGTCGAAATAGCGGATGCTGAATGCTGTCACGCCGCCGCCACTCTTCGAGCCGATAAGACTCACCATCTTGGCATTGGCTTCATCGGCTACCCACTGGCCATTCTTCATGTGATACACCAGCCGATAGTTCTTTCCCATATAATTATTCTCCTTGGCAGAGGGGTTCTGATGGAAACTATAGAGACCGTGAAGATGGCCTTCGTACCCGGCTATCTCCACCTGGTCGGCAGCCAGCAGCATGGCACTGGGCTCGGTCGCAGGCTCTCCGTCGATCTCCACGGGGAGCTTCACGTTGATGTCCCAGAGGCCCGTGCTGAGTAGAACCTTAGCCGGAAGGTAGAAGGGTGAGGCCTTGCCGTCGTCGTCAAACTTGCTCTCGGCGGCATGGAGCAGGTCTACAGAGAGCGTGAACTTCGTGCCGGACTTCACAAATCGGATAAAGCCCTGAAAGCCCATCGGGTTGGATTCGCCGATGTAGTTGCCGTTGAGCTCGTCGGCATAGCGGTAGTCGTAGGGCAGATCGGCCTTGTTTGATACCCGCACAGAGCCCTTGGTGCCCCCGAATTCCACCTCCTTATACATAGAGAAGAAGTGCTGATGGATTTTGTCCTGTCCCAAATCGAAGAACTGATGGTTCATCATCTCTCCCTTGGCATTATAGTATTCCATCTTCAGCGAGTAGACCACGTTGGGGTTGTCCTGCGTGTTCTTCACCTTGAAACGGTCGTTGGCACTGGTCACATGCCAGCCATCGGCCTGGGTAGTCTCCCATTCGATGACCTGTGCGGCTGCTCCGCTGGATTTGAAGTCGGCCTCGCGGGGCTGCTTGTCAAATTTACCCTCGCCCTGAAGCGTGCCTTCCTGCAGGGTGAATACGGCGCGCACGGGGTCTTCGTGCAGTTTGTTTTCCTTCTCGTTGACTGCTGGTTCGGGGCTGCAAGAAGCTGCACCGACAGACAGCAACACACCTACGGCCATACTGGCCACTGTTTTGAATGTCTTGATTTTCATGATTTTAATGTATTAATAAATAATGATAACGGTATAGATCATTGGGATTCGAATCCCTGATAATAAGATTTAAAAGTTCCATGTCACCGTGCAGCGGATGTCACGACCCATGTCGTGGGCATAGTATCGGCTGCGATTGGTGTATTCCTTGTATTCTTTGTTCAGCACGTTATCGCCCATCACCGATGCCTGCAGGCTCTGACCATGAGGCAACCGATAGGTCACGCCGGCCTCAAAGCCCAGCAGATGATAGGCCTCGGGGGTGAAAGGGATGAGGTCGGTGGCCGGATTGAAGCGCGTCTGACGGGCCACAAACCGATGGTTCACGCCCACGCGCGGCTGCCAGCGCCCCATCGGGGCAGGCATCCACGACAGACTTTGATAGATGCGGGGACTGGGAATATAGGGCAGATAGTTGCCCGTGGTTTGCTCGTTGGCCCATATCAGGGCTGTCACCACGTGGTAATCGATGGTCGGCCAAGGTCTGAAGCGCAGATCCAAGTCTATGCCGCGGAAGAACGCCGGAGTCTGTCTGTACTGGAAAACAGGGTATGCTCCCGACACCACCACAATGTTGCGGCCCGTGGGTTGATCGTAGATATAGTGGGAAATCCACTGCAGATAGGCATCCAAGCGCACGCGGAAACGGCGGCTGTGGTAGTCGATGGAGGTCACCCACTTACAACTTCGCTCCGACTGGAGGGTGGAATCGCCGCGCACAAACATGCCCGAGCCGAGCTCGTTGCCATTGCTATAGAGCTCGTAGACGTGGGGCGCACGCCACGCCAATCCCACATTGGTGGTGAGCCGCCAATGGGGCGAGGGCGAGAAATGGGCACCGAGGCTATAGGTGAAATTGCCAAACTGCCTGCGCCCGCCATATCGCCGTCCGGTCCAGTCGTAGCCGTCGGCCTCGGTGCGCTGCCCGTCGAACCTCACTCCGGCCTCTGCTCCCCAGTGCTCACGCTGGTATTTCTTGATGCCATAGCCACCCAAGGCCACCTCGGTATAGTTGGGAATGATGGGCACCACGCCCGTGCCACGCTCGTTGCTGTTGTTGGTGGTGAGCAGCTGGAGGCCTGCCTCGCTCTTCCACGGGCCGTAGACCTTGTGCCACGACAGCGCGTTCTGCAGCGAACGGAGGTGCAGGCTCACCGTGGGAATATCCGAATGGTTCAGCCGGCGGATGCGGTTCTCCCTGCGGTTGTCGGCTTGGAAGGTGGTCTGCCATGCCCAGTGGCCCAGCCGCTGCCCGTCCCACCACACCTTGGCGTAGGCAGAATGGTGCACTACCAGCTGGTGGGGATAGTCTATGCTCCGGCTGAAGGG
>JAEAMQ010000079.1 GCA_016901395.1 Prevotella sp.
CCTTACCCCTCCCCCGTAGGGAGAGGAGTGATATGTCTGAAAGTTGTTTTACGATGACAAGAATTAAGATGGCTTTTGGGGAGCATGCACGGGCATGTCCCCTGCAGAGTGGATACAATTGTCGCGCGATAGCTCCATAAAGCAAGCATTATCCTCCCCTCACTACGGGGGGGGAGGGGCCGGGGGGAGGCTGTAAACCCTAAAATAGCCCCGTTATTCGGGCACATAGAAATGCTGCAGCCCCCTTAGCTATTGCTCTGCACTTTTCTTTAAAGCCTCTTTCGAGATGCGGCTGGCGATAGCCTGCGCTCTCTTGTTCACCTCTTTGATATCGTTCTTGCGATAGTAGCTTCGCGATCCGTCGCGGTCAGAAAGCACCAGCGAGTCTTCGTCAAGGTAGTCGATGGAACAAGTGTCATAGCTCACGTCTGTATAGCCCACCACTTTGTTCTCATTGTTGTATTTGGGCTTTCCGCTGGTCATGACAAACTTGCCGTTCCAGATATTCCACTTTACAAAGTAGCCGAGGGGAGGATAAACCACCGGACTTTCGTCGGCCAGTGTGCTCACCTGCTGTACATACCCCACGCTGGAGGCTTCCCATTGGCGTTTGAGCCAGAACCCGTATTCGCGCGGAATGAGGAACGTTTGCTTCAGGGAGTCAGGCATGTTGCGCATCAATCGGCTCTGAAGTTTCTTGCTCATCTTGTCATAGTCGCGCATTTTCGGCATGACAATATAGCACCAGATGCCTTTTAGTTGGTCAAGATCCACTACGAGGTCGGCCACTTTCTTGTCTTGCTTGTTAAGCACAAGCCCTATCCAGTCGCCGGTTTTTATTTTTCCCAGCACCTTGTGATTACGCGTGGCATCGATGATGTCATATTTCACGGGGTCACTGCCGTCATTGGGCAGAAGCACAATGACAGAGTCGGTGCATCCTTCACAGGCCAGCCCATAGATAGTGCTGTCGTCTTTCATTCGCAGTTCGTCATTAGAATGGCCGTTGGGGCCGCTCTTGAAACGTTGCTCATCCTGACATCCAATGGTCAGTAACAGGGCACTCAGCAATGTGAAAAAGAGTAGTTTCTGCATCTTTTGATTGTAATTTTCGTGTTGCAAAGATAGTTATAAATCATAAAAAAACACCCTGTTGCTCGCTATTTTGGATTTTTTTATCTAATTTTGCAAGCCTAATATATACCAGCTTTCAGTCTGGCCCCCGTCGGACTGATTCTTTAATTTCGGAAGAAAATACAAGAAATAATGAGCAAGAAAATTCAGTTCAGTCTCATTTACAGAGACATGTGGCAGAGCTCTGGTAAGTTCCAGCCACGCAAGGACCAACTGGAGCGTATCGCTCCGGTCATTATTGATATGGGATGTTTCGCCCGCGTAGAGACCAATGGTGGTGCCTTTGAGCAGGTGCAGCTTCTCGCCGGTGAGAACCCCAATGAGGCTGTGCGTGCCTTCTGCAAGCCTTTCAACGAGGCCGGCATCAAGACCCACATGCTTGACCGTGGTCTGAACGCGCTCCGTATGTATCCTGTGCCTGATGATGTGCGTGCCATGATGTATCGGGTGAAGCACGCTCAGGGTGTGGATATTCCCCGTATCTTCGATGGTCTGAACGACATTCGCAATATCGCACCGTCTATCCGATGGGCTAAGGAAGCAGGCATGACCCCGCAGGGCACGCTTTGTATCACCACTTCACCGGTGCACACTTTGGAGTATTACGCCAAGCTCGCCGACGAGGAGATTGAGGCTGGCGCAGAAGAGATTTGCTTGAAGGATATGGCTGGTATCGGTCAGCCTGCTTTCCTCGGCAAACTCACCAAGATGATCAAGGACAAGCATCCTGAGATTATCATTGAGTATCATGGCCATTCAGGCCCCGGCCTGTCTATGGCATCTATTCTTGAGGTGTGCCAGAATGGTGCCGATATCATCGATACAGCCATCGAGCCGTTGTCATGGGGTAAGGTTCATCCAGACGTTATCTCCGTGCAGAGTATGCTGAAGAATGCTGGTTTCGATGTTCCCGAAATCAATATGGGTGCCTATATGAAGGCCCGCGCCATGACACAGGAGTTCATCGACGATTGGTTGGGCTACTTCATCAACCCTGGCAACAAGATTATGAGCTCACTTCTCTTGGGCTGCGGTCTGCCTGGTGGTATGATGGGTTCGATGATGTCAGACTTAGGCGGCATCATGGGTGTTATCAACAACCTGCGTACTAAGAAGGGCGAGCCCGAGCTTTCTACCGACGACATGCTCATCAAACTCTTCGACGAGGTGGCCTACGTATGGCCGCGTGTGGGCTATCCACCATTGGTGACCCCGTTCTCACAATATACCAAGAATATTGCACTCTTCAACCTTCTCACCCTGGAGCAGGGCAAGGGCCGCTATGTGATGATGGACGACTCCGTTTGGGGTATGATCCTCGGCAAGAGCGGCAAGGTGCCTGGCAAGATCGACGACGAGATTGTGGCACTGGCCAAGGAGAAAGGTCTGGAGTTTACCGATGCCGACCCGCACACATTGCTCCCCAATGCCCTCGAAGACTTCAAGAAGGAGATGGACGAGAACGGCTGGGAGTATGGTCAGGACGACGAGGAACTCTGGGAGTTGGCCATGCATCCTGAGCAGTATCGCAACTACAAGAGCGGTCAGGCGAAGAAAAACATGCTGGCAGACCTGCAGAAAGCCAAGGACGCCAAGCTTGGCGGCAATATGACTCCGGAGCAGTTGGCTGAGTTCAAACATGCCAAGGCCGACGCTATCGTGGCTCCTGTGAAGGGTCAGATATTCTGGGAGTTCCAGGGCGATGGCGAGGCTGCACCTGCCGTAGAACCGTTTATCGGCAAGGAATACAAGGAAGGTGATGCTTTCTGTTACATCCAGGCTCCCTGGGGTGAGTTTGTGGAAGTCAAGGCCGACCTTGGTGGCAAGCTGGTGGAAATCAACGGCAAGCAGGGTTCCAAGATTCAGAAGGGCGACGTGGTTGCCTATATCGAAAGAGAACACTAAGATTTCAGAGCATCCCCATCGTGGGATGCATCACATTATAAGATGAGTTCGCCCTCTTCTCCACGGTGGAGGAGAGGGCGAATGTGTTAGGATTATGGAGAAACATCAGAACATCGACTGGGTGATGGGCATCATCGATAAATATTATCCCGATGACAACGAGCTTCGGCGCATATTGCTTACCCACAGCCGCGACGTCGCGGCGCGCGCCCTGCAGATTTGCGACCGTCACCCGGAACTGCATCTCGACCGTCAGTTTGTGGAGGAAGCGGCGATGCTCCACGACATCGGCATCTTCCTGTGCGATGCGCCGGGCATCGCCTGTCGTGGCTCGGAGCACTATCTGCGGCATGGCATCCTGGGGGCAGACCTGCTTCGCAAGGAGGGCTATCCGCGCCATGCGCGGGTGTGTGAGCGACATACCGGAGCGGGATTGACCAAGGAGTCTATCATCAGTGAGGGCCTGCCGTTGCCTCCCGAAGACTTTCTTCCGGAGACTTTGGAGGAGAAGGTGGTTTGCTATGCGGATATTTTCTATGGTAAATCCAATCTCAAGAAGGTGAAAACGATAGAAAAGGCGGAGCGGAGCATCGCCCGTTTTGGCGAAGACGGGCTGGCACGATTCAAGGAATGGGTGGCGATGTTTGAGTGATTACGTTAAAATTGCGAAAACACTCGGTATTTCACCATTTATTAAGTACTTTTGCACATCAAATGAGGACGAAATCTTTCATCATATTATTGCTGTTTGCCATCGCCTTTGCCATGGCCGCCAGCGACGTGAACATGTTTCCCCGCAAGAAACATCAGGTTGCTGCCGGAGATTCAGTGGGATTGAAAGATTCGTTGAAAAAACTGGATTCTGTTGCGTTGTCGGGCGGAATGCTCCGGCCGGATAAAGCTGCTCCCGACACATCGACGATGGATTCGCTCCAGCTGGCCATCTATCATCACAACAAAGTGGTAGACGATTCCATTCGTTTAGACTCCATCAACAGGAAGAAGAAATCAGGTATTGATGCTCCTGTCAAGTATCAGGCAGACGACTCTCTCATCTATGTGGCTGCCACAAATACGGCTCATCTCTATGGCTCCTCGCAGGTAGACTATGAGAAGATGAATCTGAAGAGCGACAAGATTTACATGAGTCTCGACAGCAGTCTGGTGCATGCCACCGGCTCCAAAGACTCCACGGAGAAGGGAGGCATCAAGGGCCGTCCGGTCTTCACGATGGGAGCAGACAAGTATGACACCGACACGATGGCCTTTAACTTTAAGACCAAGAAGGGACTTGTGCAGAATGCTTACACCCAGCAGGAGGACGGTTATCTCACGAGTCAGATTTCCAAGCGCAACGACAACGGTGATGTCTATCTTTCACATGGTCGTTACACCACCTGCGACCATGAGCATCCTGACTTTTATATCGCCTTGTCACGTGCCAAGGTGCGACCTGGCCGCGACGTGGTTTTTGGTCCGGCATACCTCGTGGTGGCCGATGTGCCAC
Organism: Prevotella sp.; assembly: GCA_016901395.1. Classification (GTDB taxonomy): domain Bacteria; phylum Bacteroidota; class Bacteroidia; order Bacteroidales; family Bacteroidaceae; genus Prevotella. The sequence goes on from JAEAMQ010000079.1 coordinate 4,547, forward strand.
TGCCTTTGGCCATTCCTTACGGCTTTTTCCCATTCACCAAGAGTTATTCCAGTGGCTTTATCATGCCTACCTACGGCGATGAGAGCAGCCGCGGCTTCTATCTCCGTGACGGAGGATATTACTTTGCAATGAGTGATAAATGGGACTTGAAACTCCTCGGAGAAATTTACACCAAGGGATCATGGGGATTTTCTGTGGCATCCAACTATCGCAAACGTTATAAGTACAGCGGCTCGCTCTATTTCAGTCTGCAAAACACCAAGACCGGCGACAAGGGAATGCCCGACTATGTTGAGCAGCAGAGTTTCAAGCTTCAGTGGAGCCATCGGCAGGATTCCAAGGCCAACCCGTTCAGCTCTCTCTCTGCCAGCGTGAACTTTGCGTCATCGAGTTATGAGCGCAACAACCTCACAAGTATGTACAACCCGCAGACCATCACACAGTCTACACGTACATCTTCGGTAAGCTGGAGCACCACATTCTCCAGCATCGGACTCTCGCTCAGTTCTACGGCCAACCTTTCCCAGAACATGCGCGACTCGTCTATCTCAATGTCTTTGCCCGACTTGAATATCTCTATAAGCCGTTTTTATCCTTTCCGCCGTAAGCATCAGGTGGGCAACGAGAGGTGGTACGAGAAGATTTCCATGAGTTATACCGGTCAGCTTAGCAACTCGATCAGTACCAAAGAGGATAAACTTCTCCACTCCAATCTTATCAAAGACTGGAGTAATGGTATGCAGCACAGCATACCGGTGAGTGCCAATTTCACGTTGATGAAATACATCAACATCACCCCTTCGTTTAATTTCACCGACCGAATGACAACGAGCAAGATAACCCGCTCATGGGATAAGGTGAACCAGACGGAGGTGGCCGACACCACATACGGCTTCCACAACATCTACAACTGGAACATGAGCGTGTCTGCCAGCACCAAACTCTATGGTATATTCATCCCCAACCGCAAACTCTTTGGCGATAAGGTCATTGCCGTGCGTCATGTCTTCACACCTCAGGTGAGTTTCAGTTATGCGCCCGACTTCGGTTCGTCGCGCTACGGATATTATCAGACTTATCAGAAGACCGATGCCGATGGCAATGTTTCGTTGGTCGAGTATTCTCCCTATTCCAACAGCCTCTATGGCGTTCCCAGCAAGGGTCGCACAGGAAGTGTGTCATGGGACGTGAGCAACAACATTGAGATGAAAGTCAAGAGCGATAAGGATTCCACTGGTTTCAAGAAGATCAGTATCATTGATGAGCTTGGTGCCTCAATGTCTTATAATATGGCTGCCAGCACCCATCAGTGGAGCGACCTCTCCATGCGTCTTCGTCTGAAGTGGTGGAAAAACTATACGTTCAACCTCAATGCGGTCTTCGCCACCTACGCCTATGAGCTCGACGAGGATGGAACCCCTTATATCGGCAACCACACAGAGTGGGGACGTGGCCGTTTCGGTCGCTTCCAGGGCATGTCCCAGAATATTTCATACACGCTCAATCCTGAGAAAATAAAGAAACTTTTCGGTGGTGGTGACGATGAAACAGACCGCAAGAAGAAAGGCGATGACGACGAAGGAGTAGACCCCAAGATAGAAAGCAATGTTGACGAGACGATGATAGAGGGTCAGCGTGGGGCCAAGAAGAATTCGGGTGGTGGCAAGGCTACGACCGACGAAGATGGTTATATGAGTTTCTCCATGCCCTGGTCGCTCACCTTCGGCTATGGCATCACCATGCGTGAGAATACCAGCGGGACGTTTAATACGAAAACCATGCGCTATCCCTACAAATTCTCCCAGACCTTAAACTGTAGCGGAAACCTGCGTATCAGCGACGGATGGAACATCAGTTTCTCCAGTGGCTATGACTTCGAAAACCACAAAATGTCGATGACCACGGCCTCACTCCAGCGCGACTTGCACTGTTTCAATATGAGTTGCTCGGTCGTTCTGGCCCCCTATACGAGCTACAACTTCTCGTTCCGATGCAATGCTTCGACCCTCACCGATGCTTTGAAATATGACAAACGCAGCGGATACAGCAACGCCGTGCAGTGGTATTAGGAGACCCTCCCGACCTCCCTGTAGGGAGGAGAGTGCCTATCGAAGGAGGGAGGAAATGATGGAAAGGAGAGGAGAAAAATGAGAGGAATGAGGAATTTGTAAGAGATGAAAGGAACGATAGTACAGGATAAGATTACCAATCAACAGTTTTTTTACAGCAGACAGCAAGGATGAAGAATCAGACCCAAGCCATACATTTGCCCTATGTGCGCCGCGATGCCTTCGACGCACTGAGTATGCCCGTCTACAATGCCGTGGCATACGAATTTGACGACGCTCAGACCATGAGCGATGCCTTCTGCAGTCGCATCGATGCCCCTGACTACGGGCGATGCGAAAACCCCACAACCCGATATTTCGAAGAACGTGTCAAGGCTGTGACAGGGGCCTCGGCGGTCATTGCTTTCAACAGCGGCATGGCGGCCATCAGCAATACCCTCATCGCGCTCACGTCGCAAGGTAAGAATGTGGTGACTTCGCGCCACCTCTTTGGCAACTCTTACGCGCTGCTCACCCACACCCTGCGGAAGTTTGGTGTGGAAGCACGACTGGGCGATCTGACCAATGTCGACGAAGTGGCAAGCATGGTCGACGACAACACGTGTTGCATCTTCCTGGAGATATTGACCAATCCTCAGATGGAAGTGGCCGACCTTCGGGCGCTCGCCAAGATAGCCCACGCCCACCAGATACCCCTCGTTGCCGACACCACCACCATCCCCTTCACGAAGTTCAGCAGCCACAAGCTTGGTGTAGACATAGAGGTTGTATCGAGCACGAAGTATATCAGCGGCGGCGCTACGTCGCTCGGCGGACTCGTCATCGACTACGGAACGACCGCGGGTTTTGCCGACACGATGAAAAATGAGATGCTTTTCAATCTCGGGGCTTACATGAATCCGAACACGGCCTTCATGCAGACGATGGGTCTGGAGACGCTCGATGCCCGCTATCGGGTACAGTCTGCCAACGCGCTGGAGCTGGCCACGCGACTGCAATCGCTGCCTGTCATCAAGCGCGTGAACTATGTAGGCCTGCCCGACAACCCCTATCACGACCTTGCCCGCTCACAGTTTGGCGACACCGCCGGTGCGATGGTCTGCATCGATCTGGAGAGCAAGGAAGCTTGTTTCCATTTCATCAACCGTCTGCAGCTCGTCCATCGTGCCACCAATCTGTTTGACAACCGTACCCTCGCCATCCATCCCGCCAGCACTATCTTTGGCCTTTACACCGACGAGGAGCGGCAATCGATGGACATTCTCGATACCACGGTGCGCCTAAGCATTGGACTTGAGGATGTGGAGGATGTGTTTGAGGATGTGAAACAGGCACTCCGCTAAGGGCCTCCCCAAGCCCCTCCAAAGGAGGGGGTGTTGGATTACCAAAACTGTCGCGATTGATCATGGGTTATTCTATAATTTTAGGTTATTCAATGCTCATCTTAAAATCACTCACAAGCCTATCCAACATCACCATCTTATAAATGTAATTTTCCAATCATTGAAATAGTACAAAGACAATATTATAATTTATAATTATTAAAACCCCATCTTAAAATCCCTCCCAAGCCCACCCAACATCACCTTATTTTATATAGGTAATCCACCCCCCCCCTCCTTTGGAGGGGCTTGGGGAGGCCCTTAGAGTTGTTTGGGGAGGCCCTACTTTTTCTGCTTATGCAATACGACTTTTCCACTATCATAGAACGCCGCGGGACGGGCGACCTCATGCACGAGGCCCTGAAACCGCGCTGGGGACGCGACGACCTGCACCCCATGTGGGTGGCCGACATGGACTTTGCCGTGTGCCCCGCCATCACCGATGCCATGCGCCGCAGACTCGAACACCCCATCTTCGGTTACACCGTCACACCGAAGGACTACTTCCCCGCCATCCACGACTGGGAGCTGACGCACCACCAGTGGGACATCCAGCGAGAGTGGCTGTCGTTCATTCCCGGTATCGTGAAGGGCATCGGCATGGTGTGCAACATCTTCCTGAAGGAAGACGAGAAGGTCATTGTCATGCCGCCGGTCTACCATCCGTTCTTCCTCACGCCCCGCGCTAACCATCGGGAGGTGGTGTGGAATCCGCTGAAACGCCTCGACGACGGCAGCTACACCATCGACTTTGACAATCTCGCACAGGTCTGCGACGACAAATGCCGTCTGCTCATCCTCTGCAATCCCCACAATCCTGCGGGCATCTGCTGGGACCGGGAGACGCTGCAGCGCCTTGCCGACTTCTGTGCAACCCACCATCTGCTCGTCATCTCTGACGAGATACACTGCGACCTCGCGCTCTTTGGTCACAAGCACATCCCTTTTGCCAGCGTGTCTGACACCGCGGCCAACATCAGCATCACCTTCCAGGCACCGTCAAAGACGTTCAACATCGCCGGTATCGTGTCGAGTTTCGCGGTCGTTCCCAATAAGGAGATACGCGACAAGTTTTACCAATGGCTCAAGGCCAACGAACTTAACGAGGCCCATATCTTCGCGCATATCGCCACCGTGGCTGCCTATCGTGAGGGCGACGAGTGGCGCAGACAACTCATTGCCTACCTCGAAGACAACGTGCGCTTTGTCGAAGACTATTGTCGGGAGCACATTCCCGGCGTGCATCCCGTGCGCCCACAGGCATCGTTCTTAGTGTGGCTCGACTGCCGTGAGCTTGGACTCGACCATGACCAGCTGCTCGACCTCTTTATCGACAAGGCTCATCTCGCCCTCAACGACGGCGAAATGTTTGGTCCCGGCGGTGAGGGATTCATGCGCATGAACATCGGTTCGCCCCGTGCCTACGTGGAGCAGGGGCTGCGCCAGCTGGCCGAAGCCGTAAACCGATAACCCTTTCACCCCCATTCCTTTCAGTCAAATCCCATCCCCATCACTATGCTCCAAGTCATCGCTGTCATGGTTGTCGGCATCCTCGTAGGATACCTTCTGCGTGGCCGCAGGGTGAAAGCCTTGCAGCCGGCCATCACGGTGCTGATCTGGGCACTGCTTTTTCTGCTCGGCATAGAGGTGGGACACAACCGCCGCATCATCGCCGGACTGCCCACCTTGGGACTGGAAGCTCTCATCATCTCTGCCCTTGCGCTGGCCGGCAGCCTCTTGCTGGCGTGGCTGTTGTGGACGGTGATACGTCGTAAACCCTCGCACCGCCCATGAAAGGAAGTCTCTTCATCGTGGGATTCTTCGTTTTGGGAATCCTCTGCGGCCTCTTCGACCTCATTCCTGCCAGCTTTACTGAGGGCAGCGTCGACTTCTATGCCCTTTGCGCGCTGATGTTCTGCGTGGGCATATCGGTGGGTATCGATAGTGAGATCATCACCAAATTCAAGACCCTCGACCGTCGCATGATGCTCCTGCCTGTGCTCACCATCCTCGGTACGCTGGGCGGCAGCGCGCTGGCCTCACTGCTGTTGGACGGCCGCCGCCTCGCCGACTGTCTGGCGATAGGGTCGGGCATGGGCTACTACTCGCTGTCGAGCATCTTCATCACGCAGTATCGCGGGGCCGAACTGGGCACCATCGCCCTACTGACCAACATCATCCGCGAGGTTGCTACCCTGCTCCTCGCACCGTTGATGGCCCGCTGTCTGGGCAAGTTGGCCCCCATCTCGTCGGGGGGTGCCACCACGATGGACACCACACTGCCCATCATCACGCGTGCTTCGGGTGAGGAATACGTCATCCTTTCCATCTTCCACGGTGCCCTCACGGATTTCTCCGTGCCCTTCCTCGTCACGTTTTTCTGTTCGATTTAATCCCAAATAGTTGTGGGAACGCCGTAGGTGTTCTGCTGTTGAAAGGGCAAGGTTGGCGAGCGTAGCGGAGACAACCCTGCCTGAGCGTGCCCCAATCATTCAACCCCCGAAGTGGGGTTGTGCTGTTTTAATGAGGCGCGACACCCAGCCATGACTGTGGAGCAAAACCATCTCTGCCTCTCATTTGCCTCCCGTATATATAACATTGTACTCGACGTTCTCTGGTTAAAAACAGCACAACCCCACTCTGGGGGTTGAATGACACCCGCTCACAGTAGGCAGGGTTGTCTTCGCTTCGCTCGCCAACCCCGCCCTGTCAACGGCACAACCCCACTTCGGGGGTTGAGCAGAAGCGAGACAACATCATCTCTTGTTTGTTCCCGTTCATCGTTCGTACATCAAACAGGTGTTCTTCGAATGCTGTGTATAGGGCCTGTTGGAACATCGCATGTTGGGTTTGGGTGCACTATGTATTGGGCCTGTTGGAACATCGCATGTTGGGTTTTGGTGCACTATGTGTTGGGTCTGTAGGAACACCTGCGGCGTTCCCACAACCCCAACACATAGCGTTCCTACAAATGCATGGCATTCACACAGCATCCAATATGTAAATTCAAAATACAATACATAGCGTTCCCTCAACGCATGGCATTCATCCGAGAAACTCACGTAGAACAGGGTGAGCAGGTTTCCGTGCGATCCGACGGCCGCTGGTGGCCCTCAGCGAAATCAAAATGTGCCGGATGGTTTCTGTTTCATCCGCTAAATCCGTTGTTCAAAAAAACACCACGTGAGACCATCTGTACTATTTGCACTATCTGCGAGAGAATTTCCTCCGCGCCACTGCGTGGCATCCCAGAATATCCTGAGAATATCTTTCTTTTTGGCTGGCGCGTGGGGAAATGCTTATCGCAGACAATCGCTTATCCTTGCTCCGCAAGGTCATCCGAGAATATCTCTGCGACCCCTTTTATTAACCACAGATGAGAACAATGAAAACAATAATGGGGACTACGAATTACACGAATTAATAAACAGTGATGGAATTCGTGAAATTAGTGTAATTCGTAGTAGTTAAAATGTTATTATGTTACTATGTCTTTACTTTACTACGTCTTTACTTTACGATGATACTATCCGATAGTTGGTATTAATCACAGATGAGAACCATGAAAAACAATAATAGGTCGTGATGTGCTTTTGAAAGCAGGGGAACGCCGTAGGTGTTCTGCTGTTGCCAACCCCTCTCAACGGCACAACCCCACTTCGGGGGTTGGCAGAAGCGAGATAACATCATCTCTTTTGGGAATTCCTATATCCAACCTTAACTCTATAGGGTGAGGCCTCTGTTTTGTCAAATAATATAACCAACATTTCTTTTCCTGATAATTTTCTTCCAGCCACTAAAATCTGATCTTAGAGTCGGAAACAGGTGGTTTTGATGCCGTTTTTCATGGTTTTCACTTCAAAAAGCCTTATTTTTCATCTCTATTAGGCCTTTTTCTTCTCACGAATAAGGCCTAATCGCATGTCGATTAATACCTAATCGTCTCGCGATTCGATAGTAATCGCAAGGAGGGGAAATGTCAAGAAAATACAAGTTATTGATTATCAACAGGTCATGAACTGCCCGATTTTACAAGATTTTCGTAACCATCGGACGGAAAACCAAAACGACTGGCAAATGGATGGAGGTATTCAAAAAAAATCATCCACATTTTCGTGATCGGGAAATGTGGATGACTTCTGAAAAGACAGTGGTTGCTGTAATCAGATATAGGAAATCTTCTACTCTTTGTCAGGCACCAATCCCTCGATGTATTTGCAGAGGATGCCGATGCCCTTGAGGTTTTCGCCACCCTGCGGAATGATGAGGTCGGCGTGGCGCTTGGTGGGTTCGATGAACTGCTCGTGCATGGGCTTGAGCACCTTGAGGTAGCGGTCTACTACCATCGATACCGTGCGGCCGCGGTCGATGGTGTCGCGCTGGATGTTGCGGATGAGCCGCTCGTCAGGGTCGGCATCCACAAAGATCTTCAAATCCATCATGTCGCGCAGTTTTTTGTTGCTCAGCGTCATGATGCCCTCAATGATAATCACGGGTTTAGGCTCCACATGGACCGTCTCCGGGAGTCGGTTGGAGAGCAGGTAGCTGTAGGTGGGCTGCTCGATGGCGTGGCCGTTGCGCAGGTCGTTCACCTGCTTGATGAGCAACTTCCAGTCGAAGGCGTCGGGGTGGTCGAAGTTGATGGCCTTGCGCTCCTCGTCGGTGAGGTCGGTGGTGTCGTTGTAATAGGAGTCGAGGGGCACCACGGCCACATGATGGGGCGGGAGGGCCTGCACAATCTTCTTGACGACGGTGGTCTTGCCGGAGCCTGTGCCGCCGGCGATGCCGATAATGGTTATTTTGTCTTCCATAATTGTTGGTGGGTTGGAGGGGTTATAGGGATTTATAGGAACTTATAGGATTTTATAGGGGGAGGTGGGTTGGTGGGGTTGGTGGGGTGGGTGCCAGGAGTCAGAGCAGACCGATGTCGCGGAACATGCGGGCGTAGTATTCAGACTTCTGCTCCACCTTCATGGGATAGGCGCGGGAGGAGCTGGGCTCGCGGTAGAGACTCAGTGTGCGACCCTCAAAGGTGAAGTTCACATGGTCGCCCATCTTCATGTGCGAAGCATCGATGCCATAGTGCCGGGTGAAGATGTTGGTGGCCAGCTGGCCCGCGGCGATGACCGCCCGACACTCGGGCAGGGCGCGGAGCATGCCGTCGAGGTCGGCCTCCTCGATGACTTCGAGGTCTTTGTCGGATGCGGTGCCGGTGGTGCGGCGTATGCGCAGACAGGTGTCGAAGATGCCTACACCCTTGGTTTGCAGAAATTGCATCAGGTCGTCGAGGTGGTAGGTCTTGTTTTCAGTATCGACAAAGTGCATCTTATCGCCAAAGAAGCAGATGCCGAAGATGCGCCACATGTCATTGGTGAAATTGGGATAATACCACTCCATGCACCATCGCTTGGGGGCTGGAGGGAACGTGCCGAGCATGAGCAGACGGGCGTTGGAAGGGAGAAAGGGAGTGAAGGGGTGAGACTCGGCCTCACCCCCTTGCCCCTCCCCGACAGGGAGGGGAGTGATATGTTTGTCGGTTGATCGTGACATGGTGGGTTGGTGGGGATTATAGACCCTGACAGGCTATCAAAGAGGGTGATGGGCTATGATAGGGTGTGATAGGAACTTATAGGATTTTATAGGAGGTGGTGGGTTGGTGAGTTGGTGAGTTGGTGGGGTAGTGGGTTGGTGAGTTGGTGTTGGGGATAGGGGGCGATGATCTGTCCCTTTACTCTGCGCCATTTGTCGCCCTTGACCGCGCTCTGAGTCATGCTTTGCCAGACTCCTACGGTAGCGATGGCCCCCCTCCCCAGTCGGGGAGGGGATGGGGGTGAGGCTTTTGTTATTGCTCCTTCACCAGATACACGCACACCGGCAGGTGGTCGGAGAACCCGTCGAGCCACACGCCGCCGGCAGTGGTGCGCTTGGTAGAGCCTTTGTATTTGCCCTCAGTCTGGAAGAGATAAGGCATGCGCTGTATCTCGTTTTTGAAGTATTTCAGCGAGGTATAGTCCTTCGAGCCTTTGGCGTTGAGCAGGTTGGGGGTCATGAGAATCTGGTCGAAGAGATTCCATGCTCCCTGATACATCAGCGTGCCGGTGCCTTGCTTGGCCAGGATGTTGTACCAGGGATTGTACATGTCGCCCTCGCCCACCTTCTCGATATTTTCCTTACCCCGCAGGATGTCGTACATGCTGCGGTTGGTGGGGTCGTCGTTCATGTCGCCCATGACAAACACTTTGCACTTGGGGTCGGCTGCCAGCAGGGAGTCTTTGACAGCTTTGGCCTGGGCAGCGCCCACCTCACGATAGTAAGAACCATTGAAACGGCTGGGCAGGTGGCACACGATGACAGCCACATGCTCGCCGGCCAGTTGTCCGCTCACGGTGAGAAAACCGCGCGTTTTGAACCCGCTGTCTTGTTTCTCCGTAGGCACATAGGGTATAAGGACGGTGGTGTCTACCTTGAAAAACTGCGGATTGTAGAGCAGGGCACAGTCGATGCCACGGCTGTCGGGACCTTCGATGTGACAGAACTGATAGCCGCGGGCCTTCAGTTCAGGCTGGTTGCATAGGTCGGTGAGCACCTTGGCATTCTCCACTTCGGCAAGACCGATGATGGCGCAGCCCACACCGGGCAGCATGCTGGTGCCCATGTCGCTCAGCGCACGGGCCATGTTGTGAAGCTTATGGCTGTATTTCAACTCGTCCCAACGGTAGGAACCTGTCGGAAGAAAATCGTAATCGTGTTTCCCTTCGTCGTGACACGTGTCAAACAGATTCTCCTGATTGTAGAAACCTATAGCGTAAACAGAGAATTTCTTTTGTGCCGATGCGGTCATCACAAAGTTTAGCAAAACGGCCAGTAGTAACCCATATCTTTTCATTGTCATTTGTTTAATGTTTTTGCAAATTTCGCAATTTATTCCGAGAATATGTGATAATTCCTGAAAATTTAATCAAAAAGCTTTCCCGATTTAAAATATATTTTGTTATTTTGCAATTATTAAAATAATCATTAATCATTCAACTATGCAGAAAAAGCTTATCCTGGCCTTTATGGCCTTAGGCTATGCTCCACTGGCTTTCGCTCAAAATGATTCCACGAATGTTGGTGAGGCTGCTTTCACATTTACTGAGGCACAGCTGGGCGAAGATGAGAATATGGGGCAGAACGTGACGATTGTCAATTCCAATTCGAATGTTTATGCCTCAGAGGTAGGGTATCTCTTCTCTCCGGTGCGATTCCGGTATCGTGCTTTGAACCAGAAATACAATGACATTTATATCAACGGTGCTCCGGCCAACGATATGGAGTCGGGACAGTTTCGCTATTCCCTTGTGGGTGGTCTGAACCAGCAGACCCGCAACATGGAGTCGGCTCTGCCCTTTGAGAGCAACAATTTCTCGTTTACAGGCATAGGCGGGTCGAATAATTACAACTTCAGACCGGCCAGTATGGCTACCGGCCACCGCATCACACTGTCTGCGGCCAACCGCAACTACACAATGCGCGGGATGTATACCTATAACAGTGGACTGAACAGCAAGGGGTGGGCCTACTCTGCCAACGTGACCTATCGCTGGGCCAACAGGGGGTATGTGCCAGGCACATTCTATAATTCGCTGTCTTATTTCTTTGGCATACAGAAACTGCTCAACGACAAGCACTCGCTGTCGTTCTCCACATGGGGCAATCCCACAGAGCGGTCGACACAAGGTGCTTCGACGGATGAGATGTACTGGTTGGCCAATGACTATCAGTATAACCCCTACTGGGGCTATCAGAATGGTAAGGTGCGCAACAGCCGCGTGGTGAACGACTTCGCTCCTGCGGGCATCTTCACATGGGACTGGAACGTCAATGAGAAAAGCAAACTGACAACTTCGCTCTTTGGCAAGTATAGTATGTATTCGAGTACAAAGCTCAATTACAACAATACAGACAACCCCCATCCTGACTATTGGAAGCGGCTGCCGTCGAGCTACTATGATGTATGGGGAGATAATTCGATGAATTCACTTCAGGGCTACAACGACTTTATCACTGCCCGCGATTATCTCATGGGTAGCGAAGCAGCGCGACAGATCAACTTCGACCAGCTCATCTATGCCAACCGACAGGCTTCGAAGCAGGGATCAGACGCACTCTATTATATACAGGCCAAGCACAATGACGTGATCAATCTCACCCTGGCCTCTACGCTGACATCGCATGTGACGGAGAAGAGCGTGTGGAACAATGGTTTCATTGTGGGATACAACAATGCCCGCCACTATCAGACGATGGATGATTTGCTTGGGGCAGAGTCTTTCCATAACATCAATAATTATGCTCTGGGCAATTATGCAGCAGGCTCTGACGAGTTGCAGTATGACCTTAACAACCCCAATGCTATTGTCGGTGAGGGAGATGTTTTCGGTTATGACTATCATATACTGACCCAAAAGGCACAGTTGTGGACGAGCTATGCGGAAAACTTTGGCATCGTACATTATTCGGTAGCCGCCCGATTGGGAGGAAAGACTATCCAGCGGGATGGAAATATGCGCAACGGACTCTTTGCAGACAACTCCTATGGCAAGAGCAAGACGGCCAAATTTGTGGAAGGCGGCATCAAGGCCAGCGGCGATTTCAACTTGGGACATGGCAACACGCTGACCCTCGGCATGGGATATGACAGTTATGCCCCTGAAGCATACACCGCATTTATCGCACCGGAAATGAACAATGACTTTGTGACCAATCTCCATAATGAGCATATTTTCTCCAGCGAGATAGGCTATCAGCTGCAGACCAGCTGGCTGCATGCCAATATCAGTGGATACTTCAACCACATCTCTCACGCCACGGAGTGGACCTGTTTCTATTTCGATGATATCAACAGTTTCTCTTACAACTCACTGTCTGGACTTTCCAAAGAATACTATGGTGTGGAGGCCGGCCTCGATTTCAAGGTGACTTCCGCATTCAATCTGAAGTTAATTGGTACGCTGAGCGATGCCAAGAACGTGAGCAACGCTGAAGTGAGCTACCTCAACTCTACCCAGGGTGTATACTATACCGACGTGGCGCTGGTGAAAAACATGCGCGAGAGCAGCACCCCGCTGACCGCCACCTCTATTATATTGAGCTATCATCAGGGCGGATGGTTTATTGATCTGAATGGCAACTGGTACGACCGTATCTATCTCTCCTACTCTCCCTACTGGCGTTACAAGAGCAATCTGGAAAAGATTGGGCAGACCACAGTCTCTCCACAGGATAAGGGTCACGGCGGATGGATGTTCGACGGGTCTATTGGCAAGAGCATCTATCTGAAGCATGGAAGCCTTTCTATCAACCTCATGGTTAGCAACATCCTCAACAACCAGCGCATCGTGACGGGTGGATATGAGCAGAGCCGCTCAGACTACACGTCGTCGGGCAACAGCCGTTTGTACCGATTCTCCAAGAATCCGAAGAAGTATTATGCTTTCGGAACCAACGGTATGCTGAACATTGCTTATAAATTCTAAACATCAGGACAATGAAAACATTCAAATATATCATGATGCTCGCTTTGGCCTGCGGTCTCACCTCCAGTTGCATGGACGGCAACTGGGATGAGCCAGAGTTGACTGCTGATGAGGCTGGAGTGGGTAATTCCAGTATTCAGGAGACAAATGTGGTCACCATTGCAGAGCTGAAAAACAAATATAAGGCTCTTATCGAAACCGACTATCGCGACGGAACATCCTATGCTCAGGTCACCGAGGATATGCAAATCAAGGCAGTGGTTACCGGTAATGATATTCAAGGCAACCTCTATAACGAAGTTGCTGTGGACGATGGAACGGGAGCTATCATCATCGCCATATCCCAAGGCGGACTCTATGGCAATCTCCCCGTGGGAGCTGAGGTGCTCATTGACATGAAGGGACTCTATATCGGCAACTACGGTCTTCAGGCCGAAATCGGCACTCCATATACGAATGCTAAAGGCCAGACGTATGTGAGTCGCATGAGTCGTGCCCTCTGGACGCAGCATTTCAAGCTCACCGGTGAGACCAAAGAGGTGACACCGGTCATCTATGATCGCACATGGACAGCCTCGAAGAACGGCCTCGACTATGGCGGTAAGCTTGTTACACTGGAGAATGTGTCGTTCAAAGGAGCAGATGGAAAGGCTACTTACGCCACTGCAGGTGGTGGGGCAGGCTCGAAGAGCGTGTATTTCAACGAATACAGCAACAGTACTATTATGCTCTACACGAGCAATTATGCCGACTTTGCGGCTAATGCCCTACCCACAGGTAAGGTGAACGTCACTGGCGTTATGAAGCGTTTTAACAGTACATGGGAAATAATCATCCGCACATTGGATGACGTTCAGGAAGTAAAATAATAAAAAAGAATATACAAGATGAAAAAGATTATTAAATCAGCATTAGCTTTAGCCATGGTGGCTATGATGTTCATCAGTTGTGAGGATGTCCCGGCACCATTTGATACCAGTTATAAAGAGAGTTCAACAGAAACTACTGTCGAACCCGCTGGAGAGGGTACATTGGCATCGCCTTATAATGTAGCAAAGTCTTTGGAAATCATTACGGCCGGAACCTACACCTCTGATAAGGTGTATGTAAAGGGCGTTGTTACTGCCATTGACAACATTGATACCAGCTATGGCAATGCGACTTACTACCTGGGTGATACCGGAACCAGCACGACAACACTCGAAATCTATCGCGGCTATTATTATAGTGGTAACAAATTTACCAAGGGTGACGAGTTTGCCGTGGGCGACACAATTGTTGTTTTGGGTGTATTGACCAACTACAATGGCACTAAGGAAGTGACCCAAGGTAGCCAGATAGTGTCGATTAATGGCCAAACTAATGACTCAAGCACTGGTGGCAGCACCGGTGGCAGCACTGCTACGCCTTCGGGTGAGGGTACTGAAGCCTCTCCGTACAACGTGGCCAAGGCTCAAAGTATTATCGAAGCCGGTACCTATACATCTGACAATGTATATGTTGCTGGTACGGTGGTAGGTACTCCATCGCTCAGCACCAAATACAATAGTGCCACCTATTATATCTCTGACGATGGAACAGAGAACGGAAAACTCTATGTTTATGGTGGCAAATACTTCAATGGTGACAACTTTACGGCTGATAATCTGCTGAAGGCGGGCGACAAGGTTGTTATTTTGGGTAAGCTTACTAATTACAATGGAACTTACGAGATTACATCAAACAGCCAGATTGTGAGTCTCAATGGGCAGACCAGTGGCAGTACCGGAGGCGATACTGGTGGGCAAACGTCTGGCAATGTGACCATTGATGGCACCACAGTGACAGCTGTCAATGCTGGTGTAACCGCAGGGACGACCACGGCAACCATCGACCTTAACACCGTTGGTCAGGACAATGCAACCGATGCCACGACCTACAGCCTTTCCGATGGTTCTACGTTGACGTTTGCTGCAGGTACCAACCCTACCAATGGCCCGAAGTTCTACACCGCAACCAAGGGTGTGCGCCTCTATGCCAACAACACCATCACATTTGCTGGCAAGGCCAAGATAGCCAAGATAGTCTTCACTTGCGACTCCTACAATGGCACAGACTATGTGGGTAACAGCACACAGACCGTAGTATTCGATGGCAACAATGCCACTTATACCAATACCTATTCAGCTAATAGCGGTGGTGTTCAGCTTCGCGTACAGACCATAACCATCTATTATGCTCAGTAATTAAGCGAGCAAATAGTCTATAAAATATTTGGCGGGTTGCATAATTCTTTGTAATTTTGCACCCGCTAAGTGTTTAGCAAGATTATAAACGAAATAACAGATAAGTAAAATGAAAAAAGGTATTCATCCCGAAAACTATCGTCCCGTCGTATTCAAGGATATGTCCAACGGCGATATGTTCCTGTCAAAGTCTACATGCAAGACTAACGATACAGTAGAATTTGAAGGCGAAACTTACCCCGTGGTAAAGGTCGAAATCTCAAGCACTTCTCACCCCTTCTATACCGGTAAGAGCAAGCTTGTCGACACAGCAGGTCGCGTAGACCGCTTCATGAACCGTTACGGTAAGCTGAAGAAGTAATACTCGGCATACATTTATACTGTAATACGATATTAATAAAAGTGCGAACGAACGTAGTTGCATATACGTTTCGTCGCACTTTTTTCGTCTAAACATCCCAACTTCCACTTTTAATCATCTCCTTTTATGTCCAATAAGTATCTGATTCTCGTAGCAGGACTATTCTTTTTGGCGTCCTGTTCACATGATGATAGCAATGGTGAAGTAGTCACTCCGACCACTCCGGCTTCCTCCTCCACGACTTCTTCTGCCAATGTCAATGCCAACAAGGCCTACCAACCCGAGTTCGCACGTCTGGAGATGCCACACTTACATGGAGGCACCGACACCATTCTCATCCACAAATCGTCGGGTGGAGTTATCAACTATATCACCGAATGGGACTACGAGAGGAAGACGCAGCGGTGGAGTTGCTATGTGCTCGACAAGAATTATCTTCAGAGTAACACGTCCCGTTACTACAGTGACACCAATCAATATCCCGATGATGACCTCATCCCGGAATCGATGCAGTGGTATCAAGACCCATTCTATGGTAACGGGCAGAGTTACGATCACGGGCACATCTGCCCCTCAGCCGACCGCCTCTATGCTGCTGATGCCAACTACCAGACCTTCTATCTCACCAACATGCAGCCGCAGTTCTCGGCCTTTAACGCCGGATTGTGGGCCAAGATGGAGGCCAAGGTCCGCACCATCGCCAAGACCTGCGACACGCTTTACGTCTGCAAGGGTGGCACTATTGATGAGGGAACTTACGACGGTTTTAACAAAATCTACCGTCAGTTAGACAACGGGCTCATTGTGCCGCGCTACTTCTTCATGGCGTTGCTGCGTGTCAACAATGGTGTTTACACCGCCATTGCCTTGTGGACCGACCAGGTTATCAACGTGAATGACAGTGGAACCAACCTCGGCCAATATGCCATCAGCATTGATGAACTGGAGAGCCGCACAGGCATCGACTTCTTTTGTAACCTTCCCGACAAGACGGAAGACGATGTAGAAAAGACTTACGGTACAGTCACTTCGTGGGGAATGTACTGATAACAGATTATCAATAAGGGGGATGTACCTATCAACAGGCACATCCCCCTTGGAATTCTATCATTTTATCAATCACAACTTATTTCATCACGAACTTGATACGTTTCACATTCTTAGGCGTGCTGGCACGTGTTGAAGTGTAGCGGTCGAACCAGAAATCATCGACCTCGTAGCCATCGTTGGACCAGAGATAACCGGTAAACGTGCGGTTGTCGAGGTTCAAATCGTCGTAGGCTATCGACATGATGTAGTCTGAGGTCGTGCCGTCGCTGTTCTGTGTCTTGTAGTTCAGGTAGATATTGCCCGTTTCGGGGTCAATATACCACGAGAAATTACGCTTCAGTTCCAGTTCGTCGGTATCGGGATTGTAGTCATATTGCGTACCCGTTCCCGAGATGCTCTGGCTGTTGTACTGCTTGAACTCAATGTCGGTGCTGTAGTATAGACTGTCTATCACGTTGCCGTTGTCGTCCAACTCGTATGCCATCATGTCACCTCTCCATTGCCCGGCCAGTGTCTGTGCCATCGAAACGAAGAAGTCTTCGTCGCTCACATTGCTGTCGTCAGGTCGGTTGCTGTAATCATTGCCCCATGTCCAGTCGTCATACCAATAGTCGTCGTAGTAGTAGGGGTCACTGCCACAACTGCCCAACAGCATGGGCAGAGCTGCCATCATGACAGCTGCCATCATTGTTTTAAACTTTCTCATAGCACTATATTTTTTATCTGGTTCTGAATATTCTCACGGGAGCCTTTACCTGAGTCGAATCTGTTGCTCCACGGGTGAAGTTAGAATTCTTCTTGGCATAGTAGCCGTTGTAGTAGCCGTAGTCGTAGCTTCCCCAGTCGGGCGATGACGTATGCATCAGTCGGAAGCTAATCTGATTGCTGCCGTCGTAAATCACTCCGGAGAAGTAGCCGTTGTCAAGATAATAGTCTCCAATGGCAATGTCATAGTTATCTTCCACAAAATGGATATAGATCACGCTGTTTCTCACCGTCCATGTGATATGGTTGGCTATGTAGGAGAATGGAGCTCCGCTGGCGTAGTGGTCTACCCAATAGCCTGCTCCAGAGCTGTAGCTGTAAGGATCGTTGGCAAAATAGAGCTCCGTGTATGAAGCGTCGTAGGTATATCCGTCATAATTGGTGGAGATATACATATTCCCTTCCCATGTTCCAGCCAGAGAATCTGCGATGTATGGGTCTTCGGTGCATGAGGTGAAACTCAGTGTCAACACAGTCATCAGCGCCATAGTCAATAATGTAGTCAGTCTTCTCATGATGTTTATCTTTAATGGTTCGTACTTTTTTACATTGCAAAGATAGTTTTTTTTAAATGCCCCGCAAGTATAATTCTTCTATTCTTCGGTAGGAAATCCCTAAGCTTTCCTGGGAAATCCCTAAATAACTTTAATTCTCTAAAAAAGCCTTTCGCCCCAACCGATATTATCCTTTCTTTTTTGTACTTTTGCGATAGTAAAACACCAATTTTATAAATACAAAGAAATGAGAACTGTTTACGAATTCTCTGTAAAAGACAGAAAAGGTAAAGAAGTATCACTCAAAGAGTACGCCAACGAAGTACTCCTTATTGTAAACACTGCCACCAAATGCGGATTTACTCCGACCTATACCGAGTTGGAGCAAACTTATCAGAAATATCACGCTCAGGGTTTTGAAATTCTCGACTTCCCTTGCAACCAGTTTGGCCAGCAGGCCCCGGGTACCGACGAGTCAATCCATGAGTTCTGCAAACTCACTTACGGCACCGAGTTCCCTCGGTTTAAGAAGATTAAGGTCAACGGCGACGACGCAGAACCGCTCTATCAGTTTCTTAAGAATCAGAAAGGATTTGCCGGTTGGGACGAGACCCATGAGCTGACTCCCATCCTCGACAAAATGTTGTCGGAGGCTGACCCCAACTACAAGGAGTCTGCCGACATCAAATGGAACTTCACCAAATTCCTCATCAACAAGAAAGGACAGGTCGTGAAGCGCTATGAACCTACTGAGAAGATGGAGCATGTCACTGCCGACATTGAGGCTTTGCTGGCAGAATAGCATCTCCGGAATCTGTTTTTGGCATACAACTTGTTTATAGGTTGATACATACTATAATACGAACAGATTCAAATCACCCCTCTTGGGAGGGATAACGAATAAATTTTATGGAACATACCAAATGCTTGATTATCGGTAGCGGACCTGCCGGATATACTGCAGCCCTCTATGCAGGGCGTGCCAACTTGCAGCCCATTGAGTACTGTGGACTGCAGACGGGTGGACAGCTCACCACGACTACCATCGTCGAAAACTTCCCCGGCTACCCTGAGGGAGTAGATGCCAACCAGATGATGATGGAACTTCGTCAGCAGGCCGAACGTTTCGGTGCCGACGTGCGCGATGGCATTGTCACCGACGTGGACTTCAGCCGTAAGCCTTATGTAGTGACCACCGACCGAGGTGACCAAGTAGAGGCTGACACCATCATTATTGCCACAGGTGCGTCTGCCAAATATTTAGGATTGCCCGACGAGCAGAAATACAAAGGTCAGGGCGTGAGTGCCTGTGCCACCTGCGACGGATTCTTCTATCGCAAGAAGGTGGTGGCTGTTGTGGGAGGTGGCGACACCGCCTGCGAGGAGGCCACCTATCTGGCCAGTCTCTGCTCCAAGGTCTATATGATTGTGCGTAAACCCTATCTGCGTGCGTCTGAGATTATGCAGGAACGTGTGCAGAACAATCCGAAGATAGAGATACTCTTTGAGACCAACACACTCGGACTCTATGGCGAGAACGGCGTGGAGGGTGCTCATCTGGTGCATCGCAAGGGTGAGAGCGACGAGAAAGAGTACGACCTTCCCATCGACGGTTTCTTCCTGGCCATCGGTCACACTCCCAACACTGATATCTTCCGTGGCAAACTCGACATGGATGAGACGGGCTATATCAAGGTGGAGGGCGATACGCCACGCACCAACATTGAGGGTGTGTATGCCGCAGGCGACTGTGCCGACGCTGTCTATCGTCAGGCAGTGGTGGCTGCTGGCTCCGGCTGCAAGGCCGCTCTGGAGGCCGAGCGCTATCTCAACAGTTAAGAATACTACAGCCTCTCCCCCTTACCCCTCCCCCGTAGGGAGGGGAGTGGTATGTCTGGGGGGGTGCTTTGCCATGATAATTTTACAATAGTGCGGTAGCAGGCATTCCCCTTACAAACCATCTGCTATCTCTACATCATAACCCCATCCCTCAAACATTATACTCCCCTCCCTACGGGGGAGGGGTCGGGGGAGAGGCTGTGAGAGTAAGTGGAAAATTCGGTTGAATTTTAGTGCCTTTGAGATTAGTACCGAATCGTCTCGCGATTAAGTACTAATCGTCGTGCGATTCGATAGTAACCGCGACGCGATTCGGTACTAATCTCAAAGGCACTAAATTTATTTGTTTCAACGGGTCATTTTAGTTGGAATTTCCCCTACATTTTACAGGCATTTTCATCCCATCCTTTGCGGGGGGTAGAGTCATGGGACGAGGCTGGTGAGGTAAGGGGTTGTGTTTTGTTCTTTTCTCTCACACAGAGGCACAGAGTCATAGGAGACCAACTACTTTTTACACAGAGTTTTTTAGAGTTCACGGAGTGCAGTGTGCCAAGGCACACTATTTTTCTATCGCATAAGGATGAAATAAACCAGCCTCACACCCCCAACCCCTACAGCCTCTCCCCCTCACCCCTCCCCCGTAGGGAGGGGAGTGATATGCTTGGGGGTTGTTATTATAATGAATAAAATGTGAAGGTTATATGGCGGGCATGCACGGGCATACAGCCTCTCCCCCTTGCCCCCTCCCCCGTAGGGAGGGGAGTGATATGCTTGGGGGTTGTTATTATAATAAATAAAATGTGAAGGTTATATGGCGGGCATGCACGGGGCATGCCCCTACAAAGTAGACGCCATTGTTGCGTGACAACTCCCATCTCCCAAACATTATACTCCCCTCCCTACGGGGAGGGGTAAGGGGGAGAGGCTGGAGGTTGTTGGGGGAGAGGCTTGAGTTGTCAGGGGAAAGAGGCTTAAAATACAAACCGAAAACAGTGTGTACTGCCCTGTGTGGGCACGGTGCCCAGGCTCATTCCTGTTTTTCCATGTGACGCATCACGTCAACGGCCTCGGAGACGGTAGGCACCGATGACACGTGAATGAGGCGATGGCCGTGCGTGTCCTTGAAATTACAACGACGAGGGTTGGCCATCACATATTTTATAATTCGTCCGAAGACCTGACTCTGATAGAATGGGCTGTTGGCGTTGGACACAAACTGCAGGTTCATGCCGCCTTGCCGCAGCGTAATCTTCTCGCATCCGAGGCGTTTGCCCACCCGTCGGAGTGCCACGACATGCATGAGTTCCTCTCCCTCGGCGGGCACTGGACCGAAACGGTCGATGAGTCGCTGCCGGTAGGCGGCAAGTTCGTTGTCGTCTTCGATGTTGTCGAGCTCGCGATAGAGGAGCATGCGCTCGCTGCTGCCTGGCACGTATGTGTCGGGGAAATACATCTCCAGGTCGCTTTCCACCGCACAATCTTCCACAAACTCACTGCCTGAAATCTCCTTGCCCTGCTCGATGGCATCGGCATAGAGGTCGGAAAACTCGTCGTTGCGCAGTTCGGTGACGGCCTGACTCAAAATCTTCTGATAGGTCTCATAGCCCAGATCCTCCATAAATCCGCTCTGTTCGGCACCGAGAAGGTTGCCCGCACCGCGGATGTCAAGGTCTTGCATGGCCAGATTAAATCCGCTTCCAAGGTCGGAGAAGGTCTCCAGTGCCTCCAGACGGCGGCGCGATTCGGGCGTGAGCACACTCTTGGGCGGCGCGAGCAGATAGCAGAATGCCTTGCGGTTGCTGCGTCCCACGCGTCCACGCATCTGGTGAAGGTCGGAGAGGCCGAAGTGGTTGGCCCCGTTGATGATGATGGTGTTGGCGTTGGGGATATCGATTCCGTTCTCCACGATGGTGGTGGAGAGCAGCACGTCGTAGTCGTAGTTGATGAACCCCATGATGATTTTCTCCAGTTCCTCGGGCGACATCTGTCCGTGTCCGATGGCCACACGGCAGTCGGGCACATACTTATGGATGAGATTGGCTATCTCGGGGAGGTTGGAGATGCGGTTGTTCACAAAGAACACCTGTCCGTTGCGGCTCATCTCGAAGTTGATGGCGTCGGCTATCACCTCGTGACCATAGGTGCTCAGCTCCGTGTGGATGGGGTAACGGTTGGGTGGGGGCGTGCGCATGATGCTCATGTCGCGTGCTCCCATGAGTGAGAACTGGAGGGTGCGGGGGATAGGCGTGGCCGACATGGTGAGGGTGTCGACATTGGTTTTCATCTTGCGCAACTTCTCCTTGGTGCTCACGCCGAACTTATGTTCCTCGTCGATGATGAGCAGCCCGAGGTCGTGCCACTTCACAGCTTTGCCCAATAGCTTGTGTGTACCGATGATGATGTCTATCTTTCCGCTCTCCAAATCCTCCAACACCTGTTTGGTCTGCTTGGCCGAACGGGCGCGCGAGAGGTATTCCACCCGCACGGGGAAGTCTTTCAGTCGGTCGCGGAAGGTCTGATAATGCTGGAAAGCCAGCACCGTGGTGGGCACCAGAACGGCCACCTGCTTGGAGTCGCAGGCTGCCTTGAAAGCTGCGCGGATAGCTACTTCGGTCTTGCCGAAGCCCACGTCGCCACAGATGAGACGGTCCATCGGCTGGGCACGTTCCATGTCGGCCTTCACCTCCTGAGTGGCCTTGAGCTGGTCGGGGGTGTCCTCATAGAGGAAGCTGGCCTCCAGCTCGTGTTGCATAAAGGTGTCGGCACTGTAGCCGTAGCCCTTCTCGTGGCGCCGCTTGGCATAGAGCCTTATGAGGTCGCGGGCGATATCCTTGATGCGTTTCTTGGTTTTCTCTTTGAGACGCTCCCATGCTCCCGTGCCGAGGGTACTCAGGCGGGGTGCCTCGCCGGCATCGCTGCGACGGTATTTTGATATTTTATAGAGCGAATGGATGGACACATCCACCTTGTCATTGTTCTGATAGATGATGCGGATGACCTCCTGGTACTGGGTGGTAGCTGATGGGTGTTGGGTATTAGGGGATGAAATCGGCACGCGGATGAGCCCGCCAAACTTACCGATACCGAAGTCAACGTGCACGATGAAGTCGCCCGGCTCCATCTCCTGCAGCTCTTTCATGGTGAGCGCTATCTTGCCAGCACGGGCGGAATCAGACTTGAGGCTATACTTATGGAAGCGGTCGAAGATCTGGTGGTCGGTGAAGAAGCATACACGCAGGTCGCTGTCGGCGAAACCTTCGTGTATGGTTTTGTCTACGGGTGTGAAGTCGATGTCCGACCTCTGGGTGTTGGCCATCGAGCGTTCGGGGTCAGACCCCATCTCGTCGAAGATGTCT
This sequence comes from Prevotella sp., assembly GCA_016901395.1. Lineage (GTDB taxonomy): Bacteria > Bacteroidota > Bacteroidia > Bacteroidales > Bacteroidaceae > Prevotella. The sequence continues at coordinate 27,606 of JAEAMQ010000079.1, forward strand.
TTCAGACGCTGTTGCTGCTTCGCGCTGTCGGCGAGGATATAGAGTTGGTAGCCCTGCAGGATGAAATCTTCGAGTGCCTGACGCAGCAGCACAAAGTTCTTGTGGAACAATGGCTGCGGGGTGACATGGAAACTGATGGTGGCCTGGGCATCGGTCTTGGCCAAATGGCCAAACTCGATGTGGCGGAAACGGTCGATGTCGGCCGCAAACTGACTGGCAGAGCAGAGCGTGCTCTCCTTGGTCATCTCGCGGCGAATCTGTGCCTGTTCCATCTCCGTGGCACCTTCCATGCGCTCGGTGAGTGCCTGCGAGGAGAACCCCTCGTTGTAGATGCGGTCGATGGTGCCGCCCACATAGTCCAAATCCTTAGAAGCGATGAGCGTGTCGGGGGGTAGAAACTGCAGGAAGGGTATCTTGTTGGATACCAATGTGGCCAGTTCGGGCACGATGTCCACCTCGTTTTTCTTGTCCTTCGACAGCTGATCCTCAACAGTAAAGGTGCGTATGGTGTCGATTTCGTCGCCGAAAAAGTCGATGCGGAAGGGCAGTTCGCCCGAGAACGAATACACATCGAGGATGCTTCCTCGCACGGCAAACTGTCCCGGCTCATAGACATAGTCTTTCTCCACAAACCCCAGGTCGCGTAGACGATGCTCCAATTCGGTGATGTCGATGGTCTGCGAGGTCTTCAAGGAGATGCGCCGCTCGTCGAGATGGGATTGCGAAACCACCAGCTCAGCGACGGCTTCAGGGTAGGTGATTATAAATAAAGCCTCTCCAAGCCCCTCCAAAGGAGGGGGTGTCGGATTACCTTGGGGGGTGGGGGTAAGGCGAGAAGAAGATTCTGGATAAGATTTAATTGCCTGGTGAGTAGAGCGTCGCGCAGCAACATCCCCTCCTTCGGAGGGGCTTAGGGAGGCCTCTGTTGGGTGTGGGGAGGCAGTGCTTGTTTTGGATTCGGCTACAATTCTCGCCAAAACCTCCGTCCTCAGTATCTCGTTGGCGGCATCGCGCTGACCGTATTTCACCGCACGGCGGTAGCTCGACGGGAAGAAAAGTACTCCGCCGGGACCGAGAATGCTCTGCAAATCGTTGAAAAAATAGCCCGCCTCGTCATCATCCTGCAGGATAAAAACCACAGTATGACCAATCCTCGAAGCAACAGAGGCGAAAAATGTGGGGGCAGATGAGGCCACGAGGCCCTGCAGGAAAACGTTCTTTATTGATTTGTTTTCCAGTGATTTCATGAAGGCTCCCACCTGCGGAAGCCTTCCATACAGTTGTTGTAATTCTTGAATCTTCATCAAGTCAAGGCTCTCTCAAGCCTTACCAAACGCATATTATCTTTTAGAGATGGGGATATTTTTTGAACCATCCGTCAAGGCGAAGGCGCATAACACCAAACAATGCCTCGCTGAAGATGCCACCGCTCATCTTGCTGGTGCCTTCCTTGCGGTTGACAAACACCACGGAAACTTCCTGAATCTTGGCACCAATCTTGTGGGCTGTGTACTTCATCTCGATCTGGAAGGCATAACCTTTGAAGCGTATTTTGTCGAGTTCGATGGTCTCCAACACTCTGCGGCGATAGCAAACGAAGCCAGCGGTGGTGTCGTGGACGTTGAAACCAGTGACAAACTGCACATACTGCGAGGCGAAATAACTCATCAGTACGCGACCGATGGGCCAGTTCACGACGTTCACGCCGGTCACATAGCGGGAGCCAACGGCAAGGTCGGCCCCGTCGTCGTGGCATGCGGCATACAGTCGCGGGAGGTCTTCGGGGTTGTGGCTGAAGTCGGCATCCATCTCAAAAACATACTCATACTGCCGCTCCAATGCCCATTTGAAACCGGTGATATAGGCGGTGCCCAATCCCAGTTTGCCTTTGCGCTCAATGATAAATAGCCGATCGGTAAACTCTGTATCCATCAATCGGTGCACAATCTGTGCCGTGCCGTCGGGACTCCCGTCATCAATCACAAGGATATGGAATTTTTTTTCCAAGGAAAAGACCGCACGGATGATCTTCTCCATGTTCTCCTTCTCATTGTATGTCGGGATGATTACAATCGAATCACTTGCGTTCATAGTGCTAAAGGTTTCTGTTTTCTGCAAAATTATAAAATAAAATGCAAAGGGCAATGCTTATTCCGCATTTATTGGTCAGGATTTTCAACATATCCCTGATATTCCTCTACGAGACCGCTCATCACAGCCTTATAACTCTCATCTTTGAGGTAATCCATGTTTTCCCGACCCTCGCCGATGGGGAAAATGGGCTGATGGATGGTGAGTCGGAGGGGATGCCACACCACCCAATGACCGTCTTTCATGCGTGGCATGACGTTGAACGACCCGTTGATGGTGAGCGGACAGACTGGCAACTGGAGCTCATCGGCCAGCATGAACGCCCCGCGGCGAAACGTTCCCATGTGTCCAGTGAAGGTCCTTGCACCCTCGGGGAACACCACCAGCGACATTTCTTCCTGCAAGATCTCACGGGCTTGGTCAATGGTCTGCTTGATGGCTGACGGGCCGCTGCGGTCCACGAAGATGTGATGGGCATATTGGCTGGCCACACCGATAAGCGGCATCTTGCGCAATGCCTTCTTCATCATCCACTTGAAGTTACGATTGAGGTAGCCATAGATGAGGAAGATGTCGAACATTCCCTGATGATTGGCCACGAAAACGTATGACTGACCCTTGGCCAAATGCTCGCGACCCTCTACCTTGACGGGTAGAAAGAGGAGGCGTATGGTGACTTTGGACCACGTCCTGCCAGGATAATAGCCCCAGAAGTGGCCGTTGCCGAGGAAACTTCCCAGCACGGTTGAGACGGTAGTGAGAATGGTCGCCACTAAGAAAAGCGGCAAGAAAATACAAATCTGGTATAGACGATAGATGTATTTCATTATTTAAGATGGTGTAAGGTGATAACAACAATTTCGGCAGGAGCACCAAATCGGAACGGTATGAGGGCCCCGATGCCCGACGTGACGTACAGTGATTTGCCGTCTTTCTGGTAGAGTCCGTAGTCTTCCTTGTATTTGAAACGGGCAGGGCGCAGTCCAAAGAGTGAGATTTGCCCACCGTGGACGTGTCCGCTCAGGGTGAGCTGAACACGGTTGCTGGCCCTGATATACTGGTCCCAGGCATTGGGATTGTGCTGGAGCAACACCACAAACGCACCGGGCTGGATGCCCGACATGGTCTTTCCGAAGTCGGCGCTGTCAGGCTTCTCAAGGTTTTGCTCACCCGCTATGACCAGAGAGTCTTTGTCTCGATGTATAGCGGTGTGGCTGTTGAGCAGCACATCCCACCCCCATTGGCGTTGGCGGTCGATGAGTTCCTTGCAGTTGGCGGTCTCGATAGCAGGGTCTTCCTCGGTGTATTCGGCGTAGTCGTGGTTGCCCAAGACCGAGACGATACCGTCTTTCGCCTTCAACGACATGAGCATATCTTGCACGGAATACAACTCCTGGGGTCGAAGATTTTGCAGGTCGCCTGTGAATGCGATGAGGTCGGGGTGCTGGGCGTTGATGCTGTCGATATCCCTTTGCAGCAGTTGACGGCGCCATCCGGTGAAACTTCCGACGTGGGCATCGCTGAAATGCACCATGCGATAACCGTCAAAACTTTGTGGCAGGTCGGCGGAATAGATGTCTATGTGTTTCACTTCCAGCTTTTTGAAGCCAATGGTAAAGCCGTAAATGAGTATGTAGATATTGAAAATGCAGAGGAAGAAGGCCACCAAGTTACCCCAGTTCTTCCGTCTGTGTCGCAACTTGCGCCATAGAAAGCCCAACGAAGAGCATAGCGCTGCGATGACTTTGGGCACAACGATGAGTCCCAACAGCACCAGATAGGTGTTGATGATGGTCATGTCGTCGGGGATAAAGTCGTGAGAAAGCCCTAAGATAAGGGTGAAAATAGCCATCAAACCACCCGGAAACCACCACAACAACCGCTTCCACCAAGTGAAATGACGGCGGTGTCGCAGGTATCGTCGGTCGAAATAGAGGTCGGACAAGACGATGGCGATGAGGATGAGAAATAGTATTCGGGCTATCAAAATATAAGGTTCAATAATGGTTTGCTATCAAGTTTAACTCTGGGCAAGGTGTGCGCTGAGAAACTTTCGGGCCAGTCCAACGGGTATGCCACGCCTGCGGGCATAGTCCTGCAGCTGGTCTTCACCAATCTTTCCCAAGTCAAAATAGCGCGATTTGGGGTGGGAGAAGATAAATCCCGATACCGAAGCGTGCGGGCTCATCATACCATTCTCCGTGAGATGGATGCCAATCTGCTTGAAATCTATCAGTTCGTTGAGTAGGAAATTCATGCTGGTGTCGGGCAGTGAGGGGTATCCCACGGCAGGACGGATGCCCTGATACTTCTCGTCAAAGAGTTCCTGGGCCGTCAGATTCTCGTTGGGCGCATAGCCCCAATACTTCTTTCTGATGAGCATGTGCATGTATTCGGCGGTGGCTTCGGCCAGTCTGTCGGCCAAAACCTGCGACATCATCCGCAGAAAAACATCGTCGCGGTTGATGTGTTCGAGGCTGGCGTCCACCGTAGTGGCAAACACTCCCGCCTTGTCCTTGATGCCCGAGGCCAGCGGTCGGATAAAATCGGCCATGCAAAGATTGGGCAATCCGGCCACGGCAGGCCTCTGCTGGCGCAGCATCGGGATGCGCATGCCCCCGATGATCAGGTCTTCGTTGTCGCTGTTGGCATCCATGATCTCGAAGATGCCGTGTGTGTGGTACTTGCCTTCCCAACCGTCGAGCACCTCGTTGGCATCGGCCTTGAGCTTCTCTTTCTCCTCAGCGGGCTTGCCGTTCATATTCCATGTGTGGAAGAAGTAGAGCCAATTAATGTAAGGTCTCACTTCACCAATCTCAAAATTCAATTTCATTGCTCTTACATTTAAAGCGTTTCTCAGACCTCGTCGAGTCTGAAACGGATGGCTTCCCCGCGGTAACCGTCGTCCACCAGCCCCTTGTCGTAGACCAGATGGCCATTGCAAAAGCTCTTCACCACTTCCCAACCGAACTGCTGTCCCTGCATTGGGGTCCAGCCACATTTGCTCTCCACCCCGTCGTCGGAAACCTTCCATGGGTCGCACCGGCGCACAATGGCGATGTCGGCCTTGTATCCTTGGCGCAGGAAACCGCGCTCGCTGACCGAGAAAAGCTGTGCCGGATGGTGGGCCATGAGTTCCACCAATCGTTCCATCGTGACAAATCCCTGATCCATCAAGGTCAGCATTGCGACGAGGGAGAACTGCAACATCGGCATGCCCGAGGCGGCCTTGGCGCATCCGCCCTGCTTGTCTTTCAGCTCATGGGGTGCGTGATCGGTGCCCACCACGGCGATACGCCCGTCGGAAAGGGCTTTGCGCAGGGCATCGCAGTCGGCTGAAGTCTTCACGGAGGGGTTGCATTTGATGCGCGTGCCCAGCGGCTTGTAGTCTTCATCGGTAAACCACAGGTGGGAGATGACGGCCTCGCCGGTAATCTGCGGCAACGTTCCCGTGGGGCCGGCAGGCTCAAAGAGGTCAAGCTCGCGGGCCGTGGAGACGTGGGCTATGTGCAGACGCGTGCCCCATTCCCGGGCCAATTCCACTGCGAGCGACGAACAGGCATAGCACGATTCGGCCGAGCGGATGAGAGCATGGAGTGTGATATCGGGATCGTCGCCATAGCGTTGCTTCATCTCCGCCATGTTCTTGTTGATCATCGCCGTATCCTCACAGTGGGTCATCAGGGGCAGGCCGAGCTCGGTACAGGCCCTGAACACCGCGTTCAGTGACTCCCTGCGGTCCACAAGCATGTTTCCTGTAGAGGCCCCCATGAAGAGTTTGATGCCCGGAATGCGCGTGCGGTCAAGTTGTCTGAATAGCTGGGAGTTGTCTTTCGTAGCTCCGAAGAAGAAGCCATAGTTCACGTGGCTATGCTGTTGGCCCAGCAACAGTTTCTCGTCGAAAGCCTCCACGGTGGTGGTTTGCGGCACCGTGTTGGGCATATCAAAGAACGATGTCACTCCGCCGGCGGCTGCGGCGCGCGACTCGCTCTCTATATCGGCTTTGCGGGTGAGACCAGGCTCGCGGAAATGCACGTGGTCGTCGATTACTCCCGGTATAACGAAACACCCCGTGGCATCTACGAGTCGGTCGTAGGTTCCACGGGGATGATTGTTGCCTTCCTGTATTTCGGTGATGCGGTCGTCGTCTAAAATGACAGTCCCCGTGAAGGTTTTGCCTTCGTTGACAATGCAACCGCCATCAATGACTGTTCTCATATTGTGATGTCTAAAGATTTACAGTTACTCCGTTTGTGCCGGAACACCTTGCGCTGAAGGCTGTGGGGCGCCTTGCGGAGCTGCCATCTGGTTGGGTGTCGGACCGTCGGCGGGAGGGGCCATCTGCTGTGCGGGAGCCTGCGGGGCAGGGTCTTGCATACCGTTCATGATGTTTTGATTCTGCTGTGCAGCCTCATAATATTCCTTCACCTGAGGGTCATTCTTAAACTTTTCGGTAGCCTTGCTCATGATATCCTCTATCCAGGCATCGAGCATCGGCACCTCATAGCGGCTCATACAGGTATTGATGAAGACGTAAGGACCCAGTACGTTGTCGAAATTCTCAGTGACAAAGGTCGTTACGAGCTTATCCATCTTCTGGTTGATGCTGGCATCCTCAGCAGCCAACTTTGCGTTGACGGCCTCCATATCCTTGCCATTCATGATGGCTTGGTCGTGCTTGTGCACCAAGTCCATGCTTTGGTTCATGAGTTGTGTGAACTTTTCGCGAAAGGTCGTCAGTCTGTCGTTGAGCGGCGTTCCGGTCACACTCTCCTGTGTGTTGTCGATTTTCACCACGATGTCGCCGTCTTCGAGCACTACAGGCAACCCCATGTTGTCATCCATGAAAATATTGGCTACACGCACCGAATCAATGGAACCCTGAAACTGAAACTGCCCGTGTACCACGTCGCAGGAGTCTAAGTTCTTCATCACTGTGTCCTTGTACACCTTCAGATATAACTTCTGCCCGTCAAGCGTCGAAACGTTTGAGGAGCCGGTTATACTAAATGTGCCTCCACATGATGTAAGGGTCAAAACACTGATTACTGCGTATAAAACTTTATTCATAAACGATGTTCCTTCAAGTCACACAAAGATAATATGTATTCACGACGCATAAAAAAAAATTATGCTATTTAAAGATATATCTTAGTCTTTTATATTTTTTTTTGAAAGTTCATGGTCAAGCCGATGAACCGTATATACTTCTAATATCGCGGCAATGAGCAACAGGACAACCCACTTATTGAAAACATAGTTGACATAGTCTGTTGCATGGGAAAACATGGGTCTGAAAAAACCGAAAATGTTGTCGGTCATGAGGATGCCGGCCACGATAAACAGCAAGTCTGCAAGTGCTTGTATGCGTTTCAGGCGCTTGATGGTAAGGTCGTTGCCCTCGTAGGTCTGCATCAGTTGCATTGTGGTGAACAGCAGTGCCCCAAATAAATACACCCAGCACGTGATGGCTTGTTGCCACATCAATGCAAAGCATCCTGCACCAATAACCATCAATGCGCCTCCGGCAAGAAATATAATGCTTTGCAATCTATTTAACTGTTTCATCAATCTCGTTAGATTTGGCTTGCTCGTCTTCTGCCGCCTGCTGGTCGGTGCTGAGCACATAGATGTCCTCATCATCGGCTTTCATGAAGTAGCGTTCGCGGGCAATCTTTTCAATAGCCTTAGGATTACGCTGAAGGTCGTTGAGCGCCTTGGTCGATTTCTCGTTCTGAGCGTCAAATTTTTTAATTTCATCCTTCATCTGGCTGATCTGAAGCTCATATTCAATGCGCTTCATGAAACTGTTCTCGTCGATGAAACCCACTACGGCAATACCGACAACCGAGGTTATCAGATATTTGTTCTTGGCCAGAAAGTTCCAAATATGGGATAGTTTCGTGCTCATAATCCTTACTCTATAAACGTTTGCAAAGATAATGCAATTCGGGCAAAGAGCAAAAGAAATTACATTTTTTGTTTTGCCCTTCACTCAAATTGCACTATCTTTGCAGCAACAAACAATCACTTTATCATTATGGACAACTACATAGTATCGGCCAGAAAATACCGTCCGATGACATTTAGTTCGGTGGTGGGGCAGGAGGCCCTGACCACTACGCTGAAGAATGCCATCAGCAGCGGCAAGCTGGCCCATGCTTATCTCTTCTGCGGACCGCGTGGAGTGGGCAAGACTACCTGTGCCCGCATCTTCGCCAAGACCATCAACTGTGAACATCCCACAGCCGACGGAGAGGCCTGCAACGAGTGTGAGAGCTGCCGCTCGTTCAACGACGGGCGTTCGATGAACATCTTTGAGCTGGACGCAGCCAGCAACAACTCGGTGGAAAACATCAAGACACTCATGGAACAGACGCAGATTCCACCGCAGAGCGGGCGTTATAAAGTGTTCATCATCGATGAGGTGCACATGCTCTCCACGGCGGCTTTCAACGCCTTTCTGAAAACACTGGAGGAGCCACCACAGCACGTCATCTTCATTCTCGCCACCACCGAGAAGCACAAAATACTTCCCACCATCCTCTCGCGCTGCCAGATCTACGACTTCGAGCGCATGACGGTGCCTAAGATCATCGACCACCTGAAGATGGTGGCCGAGAAAGAAGGTATCACCTACGAGGAGGAAGCCCTCAATGTTATCGCCGAGAAGGCCGACGGAGGCATGCGCGACGCGCTCTCCATCTTTGATCAGGTGGCCAGCTTCTGCCAGGGCAACATCACCTTCCAGAAGGTGCTCGAAGACCTCAATGTGCTCAATGCCGAGCACTATTTCCGTATCATCGACCTCGCTTTGGAAAACAAGGTGAGCGACATCATGCTCCTGCTCAACAGCATCATTGCTAAGGGATTTGACGGAGGCAACCTCATTGGCGGTCTGGCCTCACACGTGCGCAATGTGATGATGGCCCAGAATGCACAGACATTGCCTCTGCTGGAGGTGAGCGAACAACAGCGGCAGAAGTTTCAGGAGCAGGCCAAGAAGTGCCCCACGACATTCCTCTACAAGGCTCTCCGCATCATGAACGAGTGCGATGTGAACTATCGTCAGAGCAGCAACAAGCGGCTTCTGGTAGAGCTTACGCTCATCCGCGTGGCGCAAATCACGCAGCCCGACGATGCCGACAGCACCGGTGCGGGGCGTAGCCCCAAGTATCTGAAAATCCTGTTCAAGAACATCAAGACCGTTCAGCCTAAACCGGCCCAGCAGGTGGCTGGGGCTGAGCAGAACACGCGAAAGGCCGTGAGCCCCCACGAGCCTGCCCTCTCGACATCTCCCTCTCCGTCCGGAGCCGCCCGCTCTGTGACTCCTCCTGCCTCGACGACACCGGCACAACCATCTTCGGCACCCCGCATCAAGTTGAAAAACATCGGTGTGACCTTTGACCGATTGCGCCGGGGAGAGGAAAAACCTGACTATGCTGCTGCAACAAAGGTGGAGGAAAAGGTTGTGGAAAATAATGGAAAGGAGTTTACCGACGACGAACTGAGCATCCAGTGGACCCTTATGTGCAACCGGATGCCACAGCATCTTGTGGGGTTGGCAGCTCGGTTGAAAAACCTCACGCCACACATTGCCGATTATCCTAATATAGAGGTGGTGCTCGACAATGAGATTCTTCTCAGCCAGACCAGCGAAATCAAGGGTAGCATCTGTGCCACCATGCGCAAGACACTGGGTAATCCGGGTATCAATCTCATCTTGAAACTGGCTGATATGGACGCGGCGAGAAAGGTGTTTACCAAGCGTGAAATCTTTGATGACCTGCGCCAGCGAAACCCTGCTATAGAAAAACTGCGTATGGGTTTGGGGCTTGAGTTGGCTTAGTCTTTGATAGAGAAGATGTGCCTGTTGAGGCAAAATCTGTCCTGCGGGAAACCTGTTGACATGTTCACGGGTTTCCCGCAGTTGCATTTGTTGTTGTTGGACGGTCCGCATTCGGGCATAGGAACCCCGCTTGTCGCCGGAAAGACTTTCTCAGGATGCCCTTGGATGGCTTTGCGTTTCTTTCCTGTTCGTCCCATGGGATATGTGGCGTTTTATCCTGTTGAAAAATCTTGAATACGCTCTTTTATTAGAGCCTGTAGTGCTTCGGACGGCTATGCGGGTGGAAAAATAGGTAAAAAAGAAGTTTTTCTATCTGCCTGTCAGTCAGCATCTTGTATTATTTTGACATTTTCTCGTTTTGCGAATACTATCTAATCGTGAGACGAATACTATCTAATCGTCCTGCCTTTAGGCCTTATTCTCCTGACGAAAAGGCCGCATTCGTCTCGAAAAACCACTCCAAACCGACATGTTTTCATGAAAATCGCTTGTTTTTTTATATCTTTTCATCTCTAAAATGTGCTTTTGTGGCTTTTCGCAGACTTTGCAAGCGTTTTTCGAACGCTGTCTCAAGATTTTATTATTGCGAACAAAATTGACAATTGTGCGACGTAGCGGGCTCGGGTTCTGCAAAGAAACAGGGGTGATGTCCGCATTTGCAGGCATCACCCCTATGGGTATTTATTCTCTCTCTTTTGTGATTGTACTTTGCTTAGATGAGAGGCATGCCAAACTTCTCGCACTCCTCACGCATATCCTCGGGCCAGATGCTGGCTTGGATTTCGCCGATATGAGCTTTGTGAAGCATCACCATGCACAGGCGGCTTTGGCCGATGCCGCCTCCGATGCTCAGCGGCAGTTTGTCGCTGAGAAGCTGTTGGTGGAAGTAGAGCTGCTCGCGTTCTTCCTGTCCTTCGCATTTCAACTGGCGCAGTAAGGCAGCCTTGTCTACACGGATACCCATCGAGCTCAACTCGAATGAGCGCTCCAACACGGGATACCAGATAAGGATATCACCGTTGAGTCCAGCTTTTCCATTCTCTGAAAGGGTAGACCAGTCGTCGTAGTCGGCGGCGCGTCCGTCGTGCTTCTCGCCGTTAGACAGTTTGCCGCCGATGCCCTCGACAAACACTGCACCATATTTTTTGCAGATGGCATCCTCGCGCTCTTTCGGCGAAAGGTCGGGATACATGTCGAGAAGATCTTGGCTGTGCACGAAGTGAATCTGGTTGGGCAGGAACGGTTTGATCTGCGGATAGCTTTCGCAGGTGAGGAACTCCGTGCGCAGGATGGCGGCATAGATGCGCTTCACCACGTCTTCGAGATAGGCTATGGTGCGGTCTTCCTTGTTGATGACAGCCTCCCAGTCCCACTGGTCGACATAGAGAGAGTGCAGGTTGTCCATCTCCTCGTCGGCACGAATGGCGTTCATGTCGGTATAGATACCATATCCGGGCTCAATCTCATACTCCGCCAAGGTGAGGCGTTTCCATTTAGCCAGCGAGTGCACCACCTCGGCCTTGGCATCGCCCAGGTCCTTGATGGGGAATGTCACAGGGCGCTCCACACCGTTGAGGTCGTCGTTGATGCCCAGTCCTTTCAAAACAAAAAGAGGGGCTGTCACGCGGCGGAGTCTTAATTCGGTGGATAGATTTTGCTGGAAAAACTCCTTGATTTCCTTAATACCCTGCTCGGTCTCGCGCATATCGAGAAGTGCCTTATAGTCTTTCGGTTTGATGAGATTGCTCATATTCGATGTTGTTTGTATGATATTTATTTTGGATGCAAAGATAACAAATAATTACTATACGGCAAGGTAAAACCCTGATTATTTTGCAAAATGATAGCATAATTGTGGTTTAGATTACTTTTTGACGTAAGTTTCATGCGATTTTTATAAGAAAAGCAACATTATTTAACAGGTTGACTTGCAGTGTTCTGCGGTGGGGTGGGGTGTTATGATATGCAGCAGCCCTTGTGAGGAGCCATAGGACTGGATGTCCTGAACGAGGCAGCGGCTGATGATGGTATGACGGTGTGGGCTTGTATCCGGCTTGTTTACTTTTTTCTCGTTAATCTTTGCTGTTTCCAAAATATTTATTACTTTTGCACGTAGTTCATCCTTTGGCCCCGTAGCTCAGTTGAATAGAGCACCAGATTCCGGTTCTGGGTGTCGCGAGTTTGAGTCTCGCCGGGGTCACATGATGATGTCTTGTTTCATTGTTAACAATTTCTTATAACATGGACATTACTGAAAGATTTATTAATTACACCAAGTTTGATACGCAGTCGGCCGAAGATTCCGAGACTGTGCCCAGTACGTCGAAGCAGTTAATCTTTGCCAAGTATTTAAAGGAAGAACTCGAACGCGAGGGGCTGCGTGAGGTGGAAATGGACGATATGGGCTATATTTATGCCACTTTGCCATCGAATACCAAAAAGAAAACCCCAACCATAGGATTTATTTCTCACTATGATACTGCGCTCGATGCCAGCGGAGCCAATGTAAACGCCCGTGTCATCAAGAATTATGACGGTGGCGACATTGAGTTGAGGCCGGGCATGATCTCGTCTCCAAAGAAGTTTCCGGAGCTGTTGTCCCACAAGGGTGAGGACATCATCGTGACCGACGGAACGACGCTTCTCGGTGCCGACGACAAGGCCGGCATAGCCGAAATAGTGCAGGCCATGTGCTATCTGCGCGACCACGATGAAATCAAGCATGGTGATATCCGTGTGGGTTTCAATCCTGACGAGGAGATCGGAAAAGGTGCCCATCACTTCGATGTGGAGAAATTCGGATGTGAGTGGGCCTATACGATGGACGGTGGCGATATCGGCGACCTGGAGTATGAGAACTTCAATGCTGCCGGAGCGAAGGTGAAGATCAAGGGTGTGAGTGTGCATACAGGTTACGCCAAGGACAAAATGGTGAACGCCAGCCGCTTGGCCTGTGAGTTCAACAGCTATATCCCCGAGACCGAGATACCCGAAACGACCGAGGGGTATCAGGGATTCTACCATCTGTTAGGCATTGAGAGCCATTGCGAGGAGGCTAAGCTGAGCTATATTATCCGCGACCACGACCGCAAGAAGTTTGAAGATCGTAAGGACTTCTTCGAGGATATTGCCCGTCAGATGAATGAGAAGTATGGCGAAGGCACGGTGAGCGTGGAACTGAAAGACCAGTATTACAACATGAAGGAGAAGATAGACCCCAACATGTATGTCATAGATATTGTGTTGAAGGCTATGCAGGACAGTGGCGTGACACCCAAGGTGGAGCCCATTCGTGGTGGTACCGATGGTGCACAGCTGAGTTTCCGCGGACTGCCATGCCCCAATATCTTTGCTGGTGGAGTCAATTTCCACGGCCCATACGAGTTTGTCTCGGTGCAGGTCATGGAGAAGGCGGTGCAGGTTATCGCCCGTATCTGCGAAATCACCGGCACGTTTAACGACTGAAGAACGTAGCCCTTTCCTCTGTTACTCACAGTCTCTCCCCCGTCTCCTCCCCCGAAGGGAGGGGAGTGATGACCCTCAAGGGTGGGGG
>JAEAMQ010000080.1 GCA_016901395.1 Prevotella sp.
GTAGTGGGTTGGTGTGGTAGTGGGTTGGTGGGTTGGTGGTGGGTTGGTGTGGTGGTGGCCAATAAGGGTTGGGTTGTTGTCTCTTGTAGGCTGTCGGGTAGGAGACCTGTCATCTGGCCGATGTGGCGGACGACGGTCATGAGAGGGGTGGTCGCAGAAGGTGTTGCTGCGGGATGCACGTGGAGATGCTGCGCCGGTGAGCCTTCGGCAGCCATTGCTGTCGGCAGGGCTGCAGGTGCTGGCATCGTGACGGGAGGCATCGGAGCCGCCTGATGTGTGTTTACCGATGTAGCCATCGGGGCGGGCTGACGGCCGGAGACGATATAGCCGATGGTGGCTGCCCCGACCAACAGCAGGGCGACGGCGGCAGCGGCTATCCGCGGTTGGCGCCACATCGGCACCCTACGGGCCTGCAGGGGCTGCGAAGCAGGCATGATGTTGCGCGACGTCATCTCTCGTCTGATGTCGTCGAGCAATCCCTGGGGCGGTGTCTTCTCATAGCTGTCGGCCAGGTCTTTGAGATCATTCATCCATTTGTCGTTCATACTTCGCTTCGTTGGTATTCTTTAATGAGATGTGCAAGCATGTTTTTTGCCCGATGGAGCTGTGAGGCGGAACTGTCGGGCTTGATGCCGAGCAGTTGGGCGATTTCCTTGTGGCTGCGCCCTTCGATGACATAGAGATTGAGCACCGTGCGGTAGCCATCGGGCAGCTGGCGTATCAGCCGTGTCACCGTCTCGCCGTTGAGCCCCTCGGTGTCGGGGTCTTCATCGGGCAGGTCGGGCGGTTCGGTGTCGAGGAGGGTGGTGGGCTGACGGTGGCGATGACGCAGATATTGCAGGCTTTCGTTCACCACGATGCGGCTCATCCATGCGCGCAGCGACCCCTGTCCACGATAGCGGAAGGTGTCGATCTGTGTGAAAATCTTGATCATAGCCTCCTGCAACACGTCTTTCAACGTGTCGTCGTCGGTGATATAACGGGCGCAGACTGCCGTGAGATAGCCGGCGTGGACGGCATAGAGCCGGTCCATCGCCGAGGTTTCACCCCGCAGCAACAACCCGACGATTTCCTCATCTCTGTCTGTAGACCCGTTTGTCATTTCTGTTTTCTTCTGCCTGTTAAACGCCAATAACGTGGAAACCTTGCATGGCTTCCTGTAGATTTTTTCGGGGATGCTCCCTCGTGCTTGCCGCCTCTCCCTGAAAGGGCGACTGCCGCAGGGCGCAGGCTGAGGGAGTGGGGGAGACACCTCTTATAGAAGGAGGTCTCTGTCTGCTGACAAAAAAAACAACAATCTCATGCAAGGTTTCCCAAATGTCTGTATTTAAGGGGCAAACCATCATCCCGGAAGGGACTGGCAATCAACACAAAAAAGTATATCATATCAACCAATAAAACATTAACAATCAATGAAAACATTAAGATTATTCACAGCTCTTCTGTGCTGCATGGCAGCCGTGTCGTTCACCTCTTGCAACAATGATGACATCAAGACCCTCACCCCCGAGGAGAAGTTGTCGGCATTTAACGCGGTCAAGGGCAGCTATGAGGGCACGCTGATCTATGCCAACCCCGGAACCAACAATGGTAAAAATACCCACGACTCCATTGCCACCCACTGGCAGATCAATACCGACTCTATGCTCATCGTCAAGGATTTCCCCGCTGCTCCCGTAGCCGCCTATATCACCGACAGCGTGCTGGCCAAGACCATTGCCGCACAGCCCACTCAGGAGCTGAAGGCCATGATAGGTTTTTACAGTGTGTCGCCCGTGGCATTTCTCATCAATCCGATTGCCGCCACCTATAATGTGAACTATAATGGCGGAGCCCACAAGGTGCAGGTGGCCTTCTATGTGAATACCAACTATTCGTTTGGCAGATACAACGCCACCTCTAAGAAGATGGAAATGCAGATGGTTATCGGTGGTATCTATGTAGACGGCAAGCTGCAGTCCTCTCTACTCTCGTCGACGGTGTTTTTCGGTCTGATAGCAACCAAGAAGTGATACTCCATCTCCAATCCGTCAGTACCAACAGCTTAATTTTCTAATGCTCAAGGACCCATGGCCCGCTTCCATTACCCATTGTGCGAAGCGGGCCTTTGTTTTGTCGGGCGGTGTGAGTGGGCCGGGGGGTAGACAGCTCCTCCTGATGCCACGGCCCGTGTGTGGCCATGATCAGTTTTCCGGCTGCTTGTCAGCAAGAAAGCGCTTCTCGGCCAGCCGTTTCTCTGTGAGGATGTGTTTCTGCCTGTCGGAGCAGGTGTCGACCGACCAGTGGGAAAGGGTGGCATCTACAAACCGGGCGGCCTCTTCGTCGTGCAGGCAGAGAGCGAGATAGATGCTCGCCCTGAGCCGCAGAAGACTCACGCTGCGTAGTTTGGGCGTGATGGTTTGGAGCAGATGGGTATAGGGAACCATGCTTTCCTCGTCTTCGCCGAGGGCTTTGGCTGCGAGAAAATGGGCCAGCGCGCACCCCACCTTGTCTATCGGCATAAACGTCTTGCAGCCGTCGAGAGCCTGACGTATGGTCTGCAACTCGCCGATCAGCACACAGCGGGCCGACTCGTTGGCGGTGGTGTCGGGCAGGTCATAGAGCAGCTGGCAGGCTATTTCCGAGAGCCGCTTCACGTCGGCATCTACATTGGTGGAGCGTGCCACCTGTCGGTCTATGGGCTGCACGAAGTCGGGCTTGATCCTTGCGGCCACCACAGATACACCGGGTATCTCCACCACGAGATAGTCGCCCTGTTTGTGGGGCAGCTTCTGCACGGTGCCCACGATGTCTTTGAAGATGCCGTCCATGATGCGCACCTGCTGTCCTTTGGCCAGACGCAGCTCCTCTGGCTTGAAATAGGTGAGTCCGATTTCCGACATGGCTGTGAGCTTGATGAAGTTTTCCATGTCGACATCGCGTACCACGATGGGCGACCATCCGTGGTCGAGGCGCGTGCTGCGAAAAAAGATATAGGGATTGTTGCGTGAGGAATGCTTATACTCCAGAAGTTCTTCTTGGGAGGCACGCACGAAGACCAGCTCGTGGATGGCCGGACGCAACAGTCTCTGGCGCTGCCCCTTCACCTTGATGAGCTCGTATTTCATGGGGACATAAGCCTGATAGCCAAGTGCCACAAGCTCGTCTCTCACGGTGATCTCTTTTTTATAATTGGCAGAAAGCACATACCACCGCTTGTCGCGTTTTGTTTTTCTTAGTAGTTGCTCCATCCGTATCCGGTCTTGATGATAGTATAACTCTTTCAGGCAAAGGTAAACATAATTATTGTTTGTAGCAAATTTACGGGGAGAAAACTCGTGTGGATGGACAGACGGAGGTGGGGTCGCAGACCGCCGGCACGGAGACTCCGCCGCCTTCCCCGGCGTTATGGTGCGTAGTAGTGGGCATAGTTGAAAAACGGCTGCGTCATGACATGCGACGAGCTCTCGGTGTAAGTGTTGCCGTAGGGGTCGATGGCTTTGACAAAAATCACCGAATGGGGCGACCGTGGCTCATAATAATAGAGGTGGTTCATGATGAGATAGGTGTTTTTCTTGCTCACAAACCAGTAGCTCACCGACTTGCTGTATTTGTGATGATAGCCTGTGGCAAAGGCATCCTGCCCTATGGAGGAGAGGCGTGTCATGGGATATTCGCGCCCGTTTTCCATCGCCACCACGCGCCACCGCGAGTCGGCGTTGAACACGTTGGCCACCAGCACGCCACGCTTCCGCGGCAGGTTCCAGTCCTCTGCGTAGCTCTCGTGGTTGAAGTTGGTGTCGGCACGGAAGAGCGTCATCTGCTGCGTGCGCTTCCACTCTGTCCCCTTGTAGTAGGCATTGGTCATCTGTGTGCCGTCAAACGAGTAGACATAATATCCGTTGGGCGTGCCACAGATGTTGATGTTCGACTGCCAGATGTTGCCGCAGGCCGCCGCATGGCAGTGCTCCATGATGTGATGGCCCTCGTAGTCGATCTCGTGGTTGAGCGCAAAATGGGTGTGACCGCAAAACAGCTCGTAGCCGCCGGCGAAGTTTTCGAGCATCAGCATCAGTGCCGACAGGCGCGACGAGGAGTAGTGTCCCTCCTCTGTCGGGATGTCGAGTCCGCGTGCGCCGTCTTTCGGCCGGTTGCCGAAGGTGAGCGGAATGTGGTAACACAGCACCACCTTCTTCTCTTTGTCGGCCAGCGCGAGGTCCTGCGTGAGCCATGCCATCTGCGTGTCGGAGAGTTCTCCCGGTGAGTAATACAGGCCGCCGTGGTAGAAATCGCAGTTGTTGAAACACACGTAGTGCACGTCGCCGCGGTCAAACGAGTAGTCTGTCGGCCCCCAGTTTTCCTCCCATTTCTCCTTGTAGACCCGCTTGCCGTCCTGGTCGTGGTTGCCGATCACAGAGAACAGTCTCATCTCCGACGACCCCAGCGCACGGCGTATCCCGTGTTCGAGCGAGTCGTTGTAGCCGCCGTAATACTGCACGTCGTCGCCCATCGACAGCCCGTAGACGGGTGTTCCCTCGGGCAGTTCGGCGATGGTGCGGCGTATGTCGGCCATCGTCTCGTCGGTAAATCGTGCGAGGTCGCTTTTCTTGATGGGGTTGTCGTTGGGTCCGGTGTAATACGGGCTGAACGCATTGGTCACCTGCGGGTCGCCGATGACGATCATGCGGTAGCGCGTCTCCTTGCCCTGCGGCAGTCGTGTCAGTGTGAAATCATAGATCGAGTCGGTATCGCTCAGCGCCCGGTAGAAGTCGGCCGTGCGGTCATCATCCGCGTGTGTGGGCACCTCACAGTAGTCGGGCACGGTGTAATACACAAACCGCGCCCCCTTGTGGCGGTGCAACGCATAGCGGCCCAGCGAGTCGGTGAGCGTGCAGGCAAAGCCGTCGCTCACCACCACGTCGGGCATCGCCACCCCCGCCGTATCGGTCAGCGTGCCCCTGATGCTGTCGCGCTCATACCTGATCTGCTCCTCTACAGCCTCGGCCTCCTTCAGCGCAAGGGCCAGCGCGTCCTGTCGCAGCGTGCTGTCGGCAATCGTCTCCACGTGCTTCTCCGCCGCCTGCGACACCATCGACGCCACGCTCATCACCAGCATCGTCACAGCCCCAATCATGGTCAGTATGAAATATTGAGTTCTCCGCTTGTTATCCATAGTCGGGTAGGGATGGGGCTTTTGGTATCCCATCCACAGGCAAAGTTATAAAAAAGATGCAATAATCTCATGCTCTGCTTTCTACATTTTTTCTTTTATTCAAAAAAAACAGCAGATGTCTGCCTGTGAAGGGGCCGGTGCGATGGCTCCGACTCTCTGTCATGCGATGTCAGGGCATACTGAGATAGTCGCTCGGTGTGGTACCATACTCTTGTCGGAAACTCTGCCGGAAGTAGGCCAGATCATTGAATCCACTTTCATAGGCTGCCTCGGAGATGTTTCGTCCCTCCTGAGTAATCAGTTTTAAGGCATGGGCCAGTCTCATCTTACGGATATATTCATTGGTGTTCGTTCCGGTGAGGGCTTTCATCTTGCGATAGAGCGTGCTCTGGCTGATGCTCATTTCTGCAGCGATATAGGGCAGATTGAGTTTGGGGTTGCGCAGGTTGGTTTTCACAATGGCGTTGAGCTGGTCTAAGAACCGCTGGTCGAGTTTCCCCAGTTTTGGTGTCTGGTCTGTCTTCTCCATATCTGAAGCGGAAGGGACATGGGCATCCTGCCCCTTCTCCGCAGGTGCTTCATCATGATGGTTGTGGCCCGCGGCGGGTCCGCCCAGTTGCTGCATGATATGGCGTGCAAGATTTTGACGGGACTCCATCAGGTTGGCGATGCGTGTCTTGAGCATGGTGATGCTGAAGGGTTTGGTGAGATAGCTGTCGGCACCACTCTCATAACCCTCCACACGGTCGTCGGTGGTGGTCTTGGCCGTAAGCATGACGATGGGGATATGGCTGGTCATCATGTCCTGCTTCACGAGTCGGGTCATGGTGATGCCGTCCATCACGGGCATCATGATGTCACAGACGATGAGGTCGGGAAGGTTGGCCTTGGCTGCGCGCAGACCTGCCTCTCCGTCACTCGCCTGTACGACGATATAGTCTGGTGCCAGACTCTGAGCGATATAATTGTTGATATCGGTATTGTCTTCCACCACCAGGATGATGGGCTGTGAGGTTTTGTGGGCAGCCGAAATCTGCCTCTCTTGCAATGGTGTGGGTGTTTCGGGGTGTGACACCTGTTTGTCGGGACATACCATAGCTTCGGGATAATCGTTGCGGGGGTCGAGCATCAGGGTGAACGTTGTTCCCATGCTTTCCTTGCTCTCCACGCTGAGCTTGACACGATGCAGTTCGCTCATGGTGCGCACCAGTGCCAATCCTATTCCCGTGCCCGACGAACGTCTCACCCCTTCGGCCTGATAATAGCGGTCGAAAATGTGTGGCAGGTCTTTTGCGGGAATGCCGCATCCCGTGTCTTCGACACGCAGTCTCACCAGATGCTGTCCGTCGACAAGGGGATAGTCCATAGACAATGTGACCCGCCCCTGTGAGGTATATTTCATGGCGTTGGACATCAGATTGGTCAGGATGAGCGTCATCACCTCCTCGTCGTAGAGCAGAGAGGGTACCGAGGCATCGGCTTCGGTGCGATAGGTCACGTTGGGGTTGCGGTTGGCCTGTGCGAAGTTGCTGCCAATCTTCTCTACCAGCGGTTGCAGTCGGGCGTGTTTCACTTGTAGTCTGCGGTTATGGGTCTCGGCTTTCCTGAAGTCCATGAGCTGGTTGATGAGCATCAGCAGCCGGTCGGCACTTCCACGTAGCAGCGACACCTTCTGGTGGTCTTCCAAAGAGAGGTGCTGGCTGTGGGCCAGTTCTTCAAGTGGGCCGAATATCAGGGTGAGCGGGGTGCGCAGTTCATGGGCCACATTGGTAAAAAACTGCAGCCGTTCCTGTCCTTGTCTTTCTTCCGTCAGTTTCTGCCGATGCTCCATCTCCAGATCGCTGACCAGCTGCAGATGGTGCTTGTAACGCCTGAAACCATAGCCTACAAGGGTTATGATGACTGCCGCATACAACATCCTGGCCGGCCATGACAGCCATAATGGTCCGGGCACTACAATCGTGGCTTGGGTCAGGGTGGCACTGTCCAAGGTCTGTCCGTGCAGCCGTGCACGTATCTGGACAACATATTGTCCGGGGGCAAGTCCACGGAAGGTGATGCGGTTTTCGTCGAGTATGGTCCACTCGTCCATGAGACCATCCACCCGACAGGCATATTCCACCTGACGACTTTGGGCCAGGTCTGCCACGGCAAAGACTATTCGCACACTATTTTCATCACGCTGCAGCGTAAACGTCTGGTTGCGGTCGGCCTGCAGACGGCGGTTGCTCCACTGTTCCACATTGGCATTGAGCGCTATGCAGCTCTGAATGCTGACTTGTGAGGTCTGTTTGGGCTGAGTGACCATTTTGGTGTCAAAGGCACAAAGCCCCTCCACAGAGGTGACATACATGGTTCCGTCGGGCATGAGGGTCATTCCGCCGCTGAAATTGCTGACGGGTATGCCGTCATTGTTGTCAAAGTTGAAGACGGTGCGACGTTTCAGGTCAAGCAGCGAGATACCGTTGTTGGTTCCTATCCACACGTTGTCGTTCTGATCCTGGTGGAGGCATCTTATAAATGGGTCGCGTAGCCCTTGTCGCATTCCGAATATCTCACATTGCCCAATGTTCTGGGTGTTGGCAATGAGCCCCACGCCATCGGGGGTGCAGAGCCAGATGCGTCCGCGGTCGTCCTCATAGAGATGTTGAATGCTGTTGGTGAAGAAACCATTTTGCTGGTTGAAGTGTCGGATGAGTTTTTCCTGCGGACTGAACACATAGAGACCGTTGTCGATGGTGCCGATCCATAGTTTGCCTTGTCGGTCGCGCCTGATGCCATTGGTCATTTGCTTGCCCAACACTCGGTTGAGTCGTTGTTCGGACGACACCTGACCGTGCGAGAGCGAGAATATTCCGTTGTCTGCGGTGACCCACAGTTTGCTGTTGTCATGGTCGTTGTAGAAGGTGATGGCGGTGACGCTCTGTCCCTCACATTTGATTTCCGACACCTCCCCTGTCCTTCTGTCCATGCGCAGCAACCTGCTGCCCACTGCCATGACGAGATGGCGTTCGTCCTCTTGGTCTATAGACAGTACCAGTCCGGTGAACGTCCTCAGTCTTACAGGGAAGGAAGCTTGCA
The DNA here is from genome assembly GCA_016901395.1 of Prevotella sp. Taxonomy (GTDB): domain Bacteria; phylum Bacteroidota; class Bacteroidia; order Bacteroidales; family Bacteroidaceae; genus Prevotella. The sequence continues at coordinate 8,234 of JAEAMQ010000080.1, forward strand.
GTTTTCCATCCTTGAACTTCATTACTTTCCCTTCTCCGCCGACATACAGTTCGTTGCCCACACGTACGAGACTTTGCGTCAGTTCTGTGCTCACCTCGCGGAACATCGGCATCTCATGGCTCACGAAGTAGATGCCAAAGCCGACGGTGCCCAACCAAACATTGTGGAAAGGATCCTGATAGATGCGCTGCACAGAGGCCACGGGCACCGTCCCGCATGGCTCATAGGTGGTGAGGTCTATGCGTTTCACCTCACTCTCGGTGGCGACCCACAGCTCGTTTTCGCCAACGGGCTGGGCCTCGCGGATGATTTGCACTCCGATGCGGTCAAAGCGTTCGAGCCTGCCGTTGTTGCTCACCCGCCAGAGTCCGTAGTTGGTCGATATCCAGATGTTGCCCCGGTGGTCTTTACTCATCCTCGAAGCGGTGGCATTGTCTACAAGATGGCGGTCATCGGTGAGAGGAGTCTGTTTGCCCGTCCTGATATCTATGAGGCTCAGTCCTCGGTAATAGTTGCCCACAATCAGGTGTCCGTGGCCGTCGTCCACGAGACATCTGAAGGCATTGCGCTCATGACTCGATTTGAGAAGATGGAACTGCCGGTTCTGGGAATGATAACGCACAATCCCATTACGGCTCATCATCCATAGACCGCCGTCGGCAGCCTCGGCAAAGTTCTGGATGTTGCTGATTTGCTGCCTACCCATATCTACCTGACTGATGTTGTGGGTGTGCTCGTCCATCACGCTGACTCCAGAGCCCGTTGTTGCTATCCACAGCTTGCGGTCGTGGAAGCATACGGTGTTCACCATATTGGCATTCAGCCCGGAGTTGGCCGAATTATAATTGAAGGAAGTGTAGCCGTCGTAGCTGTTCAGGCCACTCTCGGTAGCAATCCACATCATTCCCGTCCCGTCTTGCACCATCGATTTGATATGGTTGTTGGTCATACCGTTGCCGACGAGCAGATGTTGCACCTTGCCTACCTCCTGTCCCTGCAGGACGACAGGTATCATCACATAGAACAGCAAAAACGAAAAGAGTCTGAACATAGCTTGATGGAATGTATGCACAAAAATAATCAATTCTCTCCACACGCACGACATCTGTTGCCAAAAGAATGATGGGATAATCGGTCATAATGGTGGGCAAATCGGTCTATGAACGATTTGTCCCCTGTTTTGAATGTCAGGATAACACTTGGTGGTAAATGATTTTGGATAACTTTGGCCCATCAAAACCCAGTTTAAGAATATCTAACTTTCAAACTATAAAAAATTATGAAACAACCTCTATCATTTGTCCCTGTCACTCCGGTTTGTACCCTTTTGCTTGGTACAGGCCTGCTATGTAGCTGGCCGGCGGAAGGCAAAGCCGCCCTGCCATCTTTGCCCCATGTCCAGCAGACCCCCCAGAAACTCACCGGTCATGTTGTCGATGCGGCCGGCGAGCCTGTCATCGGTGCCACCATCAAGGTGAAAGGCAAAAACATAGGCGCGGTGACCGACCTCGATGGCAACTTCAGTGTCGAAGCCAAGGCCGGCGACGTGCTTGAGGTATCGTATATCGGCTATGACCCGCAGGAGTTGTCTGCTGCCAATGGCATGAACATCCAGCTCAAGGAGAGTTCCGAAAGCCTGAACGAGGTGGTGGTCATCGGCTACGGCAGCATGCGCAAGCGAGACCTCACCGGTGCCGTTGCGCAGGTGAAACCCGACAATCTGGCCAACGAAGCTCCCAACACCGTACAGGACGTGCTGCGGGGGACCACCGGACTGAATGTCGGATTTGACGGAACCGCCAAGGGTGGAGGCTCGCTCTCTGTGCGCGGTCAGCGGTCGGTCTATACCGAAGGCGACCATAATGCGCCACTCATCGTGCTCGATGGCATGATCTTTTACGGTGAGCTTTCGGAAATCAACCCCAACGACATCGCGCAAATCGACATTCTCAAAGATGCCTCCTCGGCCGCAGTCTATGGTGCCAAGGCCGCCAACGGCGTCATCATCGTGACCACAAAGAAGGGAACATCCGACAAGCCCACCATAGGGTTCAGCGCCAATGTGGGATTTGCCACGGTGGGCGAGAGCCGTCATCCCTTTGGCCCGGAGGGATACCTGCGTTACCGCGAAGACTTCTATACCACAGACACATACGGCAAGAATCCTTCTACAGGTAACTATGAGGCCTATCAGACCAAAGCCAAACCGGGCTTCTATGCACGCCCCACAACTGAAAACCTCAGCCGATATAATCTCTCCGCAGACCAATGGCGCGCACTGTCCAATCAGGGAACTGGCGTGAGCGACAATGAGATATGGGCTAACCGCATTGGACTGAATGTCAGTGAACTGACACTAAAAAACTATCTCGAAGGCCGCACGTTCGATTGGTATGACCATTCGTTTCATACGGGAATCAACCAGGACTACAATATCAGTGTGTCGGGCATGAGCAAGCGCACCAATTACTATTTCTCCATCGGATATCTCAGCAATGAGGGAGTGGCCCGTGGCGATGAATACAGCAGCGTACGCTCCAATCTGAAACTCAATACCAACATCACCGACTGGCTGTCGGTGGGGGCCAACGTCAACTTTCAAAACCGTACAGACGGAAACATCGCAACCGACTGGCGTGAGCAGATACTCGACAACAGTCCGTTCTCGATGCCCTACGACGATCAGGGCGAACTCATAGCCCATCCTATGGGAGAACAGGCCTACTGGAAAGGCTACAACTTTGACTTTAACCGTCAATATCTTGATATGGAGCGCGGCTACACCATCTTCAACACCATCTTTGACGTGAAGCTGAAGTTGCCATTGGGCATCACCTACACCTTCAATGCCGCTCCTCGTTTTCAGTTTTATCACAACCGCTATTTTGAGTCTTCTGCCCATCCCGACTGGCAGGCAGAAGACCATAACCGCGTGACCCGTGAACAGAGCTACCGCTTTGACTGGTCGCTCAACAACACGGTAAACTGGGACTATACCTTCGACCGGCTCCACCATGTCAATGTGACCCTCGTGCAGGAGTCTGAGCGCAGGCAGCATTGGCAGGACAATATCTGGGCACGCAACATCCAGCCCTCCGAGGCCTTGGGGTTTCATGCCACGGCCAACGGCGACAAGCAACTCAGCGACTTCAGCTCGACCGATGACAAGGAGAGTGCCGTGGGCTACCTCGCGCGGGCCTTCTACTCCTACGATGACCGATACATGGGCACGTTCTCGTTCCGACGCGACGGTTACTCGGCCTTTGGCACCACCAATCCTTACGCCAACTTCTTTTCAGGTGCACTGGCCTGGACATTCACCAATGAGAAGTTTTTCCATTGGAAGCCGATGTCCTACGGCAAGCTACGCTTCTCCTATGGTCAGAACGGCAACCGCTCTCTGGCCGACTCCTATATTGCGCTGGCCAACCTCGCCATCGGGCAGTACACGCAGGGATATGTCAACCGTACCAACGGGGAACTCAAGGACATACAGTATCTCTTTGTCAACAGACTGGCCAATCCCCGTTTGCAATGGGAGAAGACCACCTCATGGAATATTGGTCTGGACTTTGGCTTCCTTGACAACCGCATCAACGGAAGCATCGAGGCTTACGTGATGCCCACCACCGACATGATCATGAACCAAAGCCTGCCCGATTTCACAGGTTTCACCTCTATCACCACCAACCTCGGGCGTGTGGAGAACCGTGGAGTGGAGCTGACACTCAACACCGTGAATATCCGAAACAAGGATTTCGAATGGCAGACACAGTTCTCTCTGGCCTACAACAGCAACAAAATCAAGCATCTCTACGGGCAATATGAGACTACAGTAGATGCCAACGGCAACGTTACCACACGCGAGATGGACGACATCACCAACGGATGGTTCATAGGACATCCCATCAGCTCGATATGGGACTACAAGGTGACGGGCATCTGGCAGAAAGAGGAGGCCGACGAGGCTGCCCTCTACGGACAGAAGCCTGGTGACCCTAAAGTGGAAAACAGCTATACGGCCGACGATCGCAAGAACGCCGACGGCACCACCAGCCCTGTCTATAACGATAACGACAAGCAGTTTCTCGGACAGACGGCGGCACCGGTGAGATGGTCCATGCGCAACACGCTGACCTATCGCAACTGGTCGTTCTCATTCAATCTTTACTCCTATATGGGTCACAAGAGCATGAGCCGCGAGTATCTCAATCAGGACAACAACTACTCCCAGATTACCAACTGCCGCAACCTTTACGAGAAGGAGTATTGGACGATAGACCATGCCACCAACGACTATGCACGCATCAACGCACAAGGCCCCACAGGCATCGAGGCTCCCGGCAAGGCCATCATCCGCACCTTCGTCCGACTGGAAAATATCTCTCTGGCCTACAACCTGCCCAAGTCCTGGCTGCAGAGGGTGGGGTTACAGAGTGCCAAGGTCTTCGCCACGATAAGAAACGTGGCCACCTGGTGTGCCGAATGGGAATATGGAGATCCGGAAACCTTCGACGGACTTGCCCCGCGCACTTACACCTTGGGAATCAACGTCAGCTTATAAACCTAAAAATCCATACACATTATGAAAATATTGAAACATTCATCTAAGATATTCATGGCCGCCATCACCCTTGCTGCGGCCACGGGGTGCAGCGACGACTTTCTCAAGCCCGACCCCCTGTCACTCTATGAACCCACCACGACCTTCAGCACCGAGAGCGGACTGCAGTCGGCCCTCGCCTCGGCCGACAAACATCTGAAATCCTACTGGACGGGCACGACGGCCATAGACCTGATGCTCCCCATCATGAGCGACTACCTGTTCTCCGATGTGGCCGTTGCGGGCAAGACCGACGACCCTAACATCTTCTGCGATATCAAGGAACGGTTCACACCTAACTCCGGTTGGTATAACTTTGACCAAAACCGGCTCGTCATGTTCTGGGGAGAGACCTACAACGGCATCAAATATGCCAACACCATCATCAGCTATATCGACAAGGTGGGGGGAATGAATCCGGCCACAAGAGATGCCTACCTCGGGCGGGCCTATTTCCATCGCTCGCTGCGTTACCTCAATCTGGTGTTCGAGTTTGGCGACGTTCCGTTTGTCTCTAAAATCGTGGACTCTCCCAAGCAAAACTACAAGAGCACCAAGCGCGAGGCCATCATCAAACGCATCACGCAGGATATGGAGTTTGCCGTGCAGCACGTTCCCGCGCAAGACAAGATGGACTATCTGGGTATGGTCAATCAGGGTGCTTGCCGCCAGTTGCTCATCAAATGTTACTTGGCCAACGGTGAGTTCCGAAAAGCCAAGTTGCAGGCCGACACGCTCATCAGCCACTCCGGATATGGGTTGATGGAGAAGACCTTTGGCACGTTTGTCAATCCTTTCCCCAAGACCTGGAATATCACCGACAATGTTATCTGGGACCTGCATCGGCCTGAAAACAAGTCGATAGCCCAGAACACGGAGGCTATTCTCATCATGCCCAACCGTTATGGCTCCAGTTCAGGCATCAATGTCTGCATCATGCGCAACCTGGGTGCCCAGTGGAATGCCAGCGGAACTGTCACCCCCGACAATAAATTGGCCGTAGACAGATTTGCATTGGTCAACGGAGGTTATGTCGATTCGCTCGACTGGAACAGGGCCTTGGGTCGAGGTCAGGGCATCATCCGCCCCACATGGTTTGCCGAACACTCCCTATGGGGACTTAACGGACAGGAAGACACAGGCGACCTCAGACACAGCAGCAAAGTGGGCAACTGGGTAAACATGGAAGACCTGAGATACAACCGCAAGGACTCCAAATACTTCGGACAACATCTGGCCAGGACTGCCGTGGATGCCGACGGCAAGGTGAAGTCGCTCTGTGCCGACACGATACGCGCATGGTATGGCTGGCCTCATTATAAGATTTGGTATGAGTCTCCACAGGATGAAACACCGACGGCCAACAACTACCGAGGTGGATTTGGTGATATGTACTTCTACCGTTTGGCCGAGACCTATCTGCTGCGTGCAGAAGCCGAATACTATCTCGGTGAGATTGCTGCAGCCACGGAAGACGTGAATACCGTGAGGAGGCGCGCCCACTGCGAGCAGTTGTATTCGACTGTCAACATCGACGACATTGCCGACGAGCGCGCCCGCGAACTCTACATGGAGGAGTGGCGGTTTACCGAGCTGAGCCGCATGAGCTATTGTCTGGCTCTGAGCGGCAAACCCGACAACGAGGGCACGGTCTATGATGTGAACCGACTGCATGAGAACAGTTTCTGGTGGCATCGCATCCGCCTCTACAACAATTATTATAACAAGCCCGACGCTCCGGTGGTGAAGGGACGCCATTACACGATGGGGGCCCACAACATCAACTGGCCCATCCCGCAAAGTGCCATCAACGCAAATATTCTCGGCAGGCTTCATCAGAATCCCGGCTACGATGGCTACGACCCGTCGGTGGAAGTGTGGAGCACATGGGAAGAAGCGGTGGCCGACGAACAATGAGAACTACGATTTCTCATCGCCACCATGACCAATCTGGCTGACTCATATATAGGTTGTTTTCTGTCGCTCGGTAAAAGGATGTGTTCAGCATGATGGTAGATTAGTTTACGGGAGGCACTGCAAGAGCGACCAGTGCCTCCTCTTTGTCAGGAAAATCATCAATGGAAGGCAAAACGCAAGAATAAAGTGACTGACTCGCCCGTTATCAATATGACGGTCTGTCCAAGTCCACGCCTATTGATGAGCGTTGCGCCATATTGGTTTGTCAGTAAAATTTGAATAACAATCATCAGAACATTATTTTATATGAAAACTATCTCACACCTCTCTGTTCATACTTTTCTGTTTTGTCCAAGCGCAGGCAAGATTGCACGACGGCTGGCCCTGTGGCTGTTGACCATGATGGCGGCAGTGCCTGTACAGGCTGCCGAGGTGACGGCACCAGTGAACATCTATGGACGTCATGTGACGTCGCTCAACGGACCGTGGCACTATCTCATCGACCAGCAGGAGATGGGCTATTACGACTATCGCATGAAACCCATGAGCTGGGGATTTTTCCTCGATGCCCAACCTGCACGACCGTCTGATCTGGTGGAATATTCGTTCGACGATTGTCCAACGATGCAGGTGCCGGGCGACTGGAACACACAGGACCCTCACCTGCTGTGGTATGAGGGCACGGTGTGGATGCGCCGCAAATTCAACCACGAAGTCAGGGCGGGACAGCACACGCTGTTGTATTTCGGCGCGGTGAACTACGAGGCCATCGTATGGGTCAACGGCAAGGAAGCCGGCCGTCACGTGGGTGGATTTACGCCTTTCTGCATGGACGTGAGCACGCTGCTCAGGGATGGCGAAAACTCTTTAGTGGTGAAGGTGGACAACAAGCGACGCAAGGAGAATATCCCTACGCAGATTTTCGATTGGTGGAACTATGGCGGTATCACGCGCGACGTGTTGCTGGTCACCACGCCCGAGACGTATATCGAGGATTACACCGTGCAGCTGGCCAAGGGAAATCCAAGGATGATCGATTGTGTGGTGGGACTGAACAAGGCCGTGGAGGGCCAGCCGGTGAGGCTGTCGATACCTGAACTGGGCATCAGCCGCGTGCTCACCACCGGTGCCGACGGCAAGGCTCGCACTGCGTTCAGGGCCCGTCCGCAGCTGTGGAGTCCCGATACACCGCAGCTCTACGACGTGGAGCTGACCTTAGACAGTGAGACGCTGAAAGACCGGATAGGTTTCCGCACCATTGAAACCCGCGGCCGACAGATTTTGCTCAACGGCAAACCCATCTTCCTGCGCGGCGTGTGTGCCCATGAGGAGACGGCCTACACCAACCGGCGCTGCACCACTGCGGCCGATGCCGACACGCTCATCGCCTGGGCCAAGGACATGGGATGTAACTTCCTCCGGTTGGCCCACTATCCCCATAACGAGTTGGCCATACGTGAGGCCGAACGCCAGGGCATGCTGCTCTGGGAGGAGTTGCCGTGCTATTGGACCATCGACTGGGAAAACCCCGAGACATATGCCAACGCCGAGAGGCAGCTGGGCGACATGATGCGGCGAGACAAAAACCGCGCCAGCGTCATCATCTGGTCGGTGGCCAACGAGACTCCTCACGGCGAGGCGCGCGACCGTTTTCTCTCACGTTTGGCCCGCTATGCCCACGCCCACGACTCCACACGTCTTGTGTCGCTGGCAATGGAGGTGACCGGTGCGAGCAACTACGTGAACCGTTTGAGCGACAATCTCCATCCCTATGTCGATGTCATCAGTTTCAATCAGTATGTGGGTTGGTATCGTGATGTGAATGATGCGCCGAAGATGAAATGGGAGATACCCTACGACAAGCCCGTCATCGTCTCAGAGTTTGGAGGTGGTGCCGTAGCCGGACTGCATGGTGATGCCGGCCAGCGGTGGACCGAGGAGTTTCAGGAACGTCTGTATATCCAAAATCTCGCCATGCTCGACCGCATCGACGGTCTGGCTGGCACCACCCCCTGGGTGCTCAAGGACTTCCGTTCGCCCCGCCGTCCCCAGTCTGTGTTGCAAAAGGATTTCAACCGCAAGGGCCTCGTCTCCGACCAGGGCCTCCGCAAGAAAGCCTTCTACGTGGTCCGCAACTGGTATCTGCAGAAGGCCCGCCAGTATGGTGGAAAAAAATAAATATTGCGCTTATAGCACGAGGCGTGGCATCCATCCTTGCCACCCTTTATTAACCTCAGATGAGAACAATGACCACAATAATGGGCCGTGGCTAAGTCGCCAGACCTGTTTTTTCATTCACAGAGGGGAGTACATGCGCAGGGTGGGTTGTCTACAGGCGGCAGCCCATCGTGTAGCGAACAGCATAACCCTCTGCGAGATAAAAATACCGCGAGGCCTATCTGCGCCATCTGCGAGAGAGAAGCCATTGCGTGAGCCCCATCACGTGAGTCAACTGTTGCGTTTATGGCGAGGGCTTTTTAGCGGCAGGTAAACCGGTTAACGATGGTCCTCCTGTAGCCGACAAACTTTGGGTAGATGGGTGCGGTCTATGATGATGAGTTCCATCGGTCGCATGGTCCACGACATGTTGCGCTCCGACACTTTCACCGTGTAATGCAACGTGAGGGTGTCGCCGTGGGCCACCAGACGGCCGGGGATGATCTCTGTGTGGTCGTTGGTGAGCGGCAGCACGATGCCGATGACAAACTGGTGGGCGAAGTCTATCGGCGTGGGTTCGCCGTCTTTGCCCATCACGGCGGCCATGCCAAACATCCGGTCGAAGGTCTTGCGGGTGGTGACCATCGGACTGCCCGGGTCGCCGGCATCGTTCACGTAATAATAGTTTCTTGCCAGCGTATATTTCACGTCGGCAGGATTTCCAGAGTTGGATTTGCGCGGTGCGGCGCACGATACCATGAGCATGGCAGCCATGCTCAGCATCAGTAATATGGGTTTGTGAGAATAAATCATATTAAGTAAACGATAGGAGGCTTGGAAACTTGCATGGGGATGGAAGGAATTTATAGGATTTTATGGTGGTTGCCTCTGCTCCTTATATCTCCTCGTTGCTGGTTAGGGGGTAGGAGGATAGGGTGTTATAGGATATTATAGGATATTATAGGATTGTATAGGAAGGAAATTGTCTTTTTGTCTTTCTGTCTAAAACCTCCACCGCGCAGCCATTGTTATTTTGTTACAATGTTTTTTCCACGCTGTTCTTATGTCCTGCTACCCAGAGGCCGGCGAAGGTGAGGGCACCGTTGAGCATGAGGAGTTCGTAACCGAAATGGTAGCCGGTGGTGGAGGTGGTGAGGGTGTCGATGGCATAGCAGATGAGGGGTGAGGCGACGCAGATGTAGGGTACGAGGCGGTCGCGGGTGGCGCGGCGGGTGAGGAGGCCGAAGGCGAAAAGGCCGAGGAGCGGACCGTAGGTGTAGGAACAGAGGATGTAGATGGCATCGATGACGCTCGTGGAGTTGAGGGCTTTGAACAGCAGGATAAACAGCGTGAACACCACCGCAATGGCGATGTGAACACGATGGCGTAGGCGTTCGTCGTCGGGACGCTCGCGGATGTCGACGCAATAGCTTGTGGTGAGGGCCGTCAGCGCGGAGTCGGCCGACGAGAAGGCGGCGGCGAGCACGCCGATGGTGAACAGGATGACCACCGTGGACCCCATGCGTCCCGTGGCGGCAAACATCGGCAGGAGGTCGTCGCCCTGCGCGGGGAGGGCCATGCCCTGCTGACGGGCGAGGAGGGTGAGCAGGATGCCGAGGGCGAGAAACAGCAGGTTGGCGGGCAGGAAGGCGAAGCCATAGGTGCACGTGTCTTTCTGCGCGTCGCGGAGCGAACGGCACGTGAGGTTTTTCTGCATCATGTCTTGGTCGAGTCCGGTCATCACGATGGTGACAAACACGCCGCTGAGAAACTGCTTCCAGAAGTGCTGGCGCGACACCCAGTCGGAGAACTCAAACACCCGGCTGTGGGCATCGGCGGCAATGGCGGTCACGGCCTCCGACGCGGAGAGGTGGAGGGCCGATATGACTTGGAAGATGATGAGGATGAGGGCGGTGAACATGCAGGTGGTCTGGAACGTGTCGGTCCACACCAGGGTCTTGATGCCGCCGCGTCGGGTGTAGAGCCAGATGAGGCAGACCATCGCCACGACGGTCAGCGGAAACGGCACGCCCATCTGCTGGAGCACAAACCGTTGGAGGATGAAGCACACCACATAGAACCTCACCGCCGCGCCGGTTATCTTCGACAGCAGGAAAAACGAGGCACCGGTCTTGTAGGCCCTTGGCCCCAGCCGCCGCGCGAGCCACGAGTAGATGGTGGTGAGGTTGAGCCGATAATAGACGGGCAGGAGCACGAACGCCACGACAAAATAGCCCACGATGAAGCCCATGCACATCTGGAGGTAGGTCATGTCGGTCTTCAGCACCATGCCCGGCACCGACACAAAGGTGATGCCGGAGATACTCGCGCCCACCATGCCGAAGGCCACCATGTACCACGGCGACTGTCGGTTGCCGCGAAAGAAGGTGTCGTTGTCGGTGCGTCGGGTGGTGAAGCGGCTGAAGATGAGCAGTGCGGCGAAGTAGGCCAGCACGGTGAGGATGATGAGCATAGTTGTGTTTAATCTTTTTCCTTATCTGTCTGCAAAGTTACGACATTCGCGGGAGGATAGTGCACATTTTCGGGGGTTAGCGACAAAAACATGATAAAAACGTGGGGACAAGGGGGACAAAAGGGCTTTTGTTTTTAGAACATAAGGACAAAACATAATGAGAGCATAAGATTTTAGAACAAAAGGACAAAATGTTTTTCATAATGACAAAACATTATTTTCAGACTCTGACAAAAGAAACGCCAGCGTTTCAAAATGACATGTAATAAATGTCTCTCGGGTGGTTAGTCCGCAGATTTTACATCTGTGTCCTTAGTGGACAAGCCACCACCTATATCCACTAAAAACACAGAAGGCACAAAAATATATACATCCTCTTTTGTCTCTGGGCCATCTCCGATGGCTAAAATCACAGACAAATGCTTATACGGTGGTTCGTATGATGAACATAAAAATATGTCTTTCTGTCTTTCTGTCTTATTACATGTCATTCTGAAAGCACGTTTTGTCCTTATGTTCTTAAAAATGTTCTTGTGCTCTCATTATATTTTGTCATTCCAAGATATTCTTTTCAGTCCATCGGGCAATCTATGGTATAAGCATTTGTCTGTGATTTTAGCCATCGGAGATGGCCCAAAGACAAAAGAGGATGTATATATTTTTGTGCCTTCTGTGTTTTTAGTGGATAAAGGTGGTGGGTTGTCCACTAAAGACACAAAAATCACAAACTTTTCTTTTCAATATTTTGTCTCTGGGCCATCTCCGATGGCTAAAGTCACAGACAAATGCTTATACGGTGTTCGTATGATGAACATAAAAATATGTCTTTCTGTCTTTCTGTCTTATTACATGTCATTCTGAAAGCACGTTTTGTCTTTTTGTTCTAAAAAAAAGGAGGAGCGGAGGACAAAGGTTCCCCACCTGTTCACCTCCACCGCCAGTGCTTCACCACACGATGCCCCATGCGGTTGACAAAACTGAAGAGTCTTTGTGGTGACAACTGTTTGCCGACGACAATCACGATGACCGCCAGCAGGATAAGCAGGATGCCGAGGGAGAGGCGCGGCGTGAGCACCTCGCCAAAGACCATGACACCGATGACCACCGCCGTGAGCGGTTCCAGGGCACCCATGATGGCGGTGGGCGTGCTGCCGATATGCTTCACGGCGATGGCCATCATCACCAGCGAGACCACCGTGGGCAACAGACCCAACCCCAGCGCGCTGACCCACGACCGCAGTGTGGGAAGGCCCTGCAGACCACCCGCGGGGTCGAAAAACGACGAGACGACGTTGCACACCACGCAGATGAGGAGCACGTAGAACGTGAGTTTCACCGACGACATGCGCAGCTGCGACCGGTTGAGCAACACGATGTAGAGGGCGTAGGTGAGGGCCGAGACGATGACCAGCGCCATCCCCGTGAGGCTCAGCGTGGACGTGCCGTCGCCCTGATAGAGCAGCAGGATGCCGCCGAGGGCCATCACGATGGACAGCAGCGTGGCGGCCGTGAGGCGTTCGCCGAAAAACACGGCCATGATGACAGCCACCATCACGGGATAGAAAAACAAGATGGTGGAGGCCAGACCTGCCGCCATGAACATGAAACTATAATAATAGGTGAGCGACGAGGCGGCAAAGAGCAGTCCCAGCATGCCGATGACGCGGGCCTCGGCGTGGGTCAGCGCAAGCGAGCGGCGCTGCGCGAGGAGCATCAGGCCCAACAGCAGGGCACCCACGGAGAAACGGTAGAACAGCACCGACATGGGCCGGAGTCCGTCTTCATAGAGAAAGAGGGCCCCCAGCGGGTTGGTGCCGTAAGACACGGCGGCCACGATGCCGCAGAGATATCCTTTGATGGTGTTGTTCATATCAGTCGTTTGGCACGCCCGACGACTTGTCTCTCAGACTCTTGGCGGTCTGCAGACTGACGCTTGTCAGGATGAGCAGCATGCCGATATAGAAAGACATTCTGAGTTCGCGGGCCTCGCCGAAAAAGAGGAGTGCGATGAGAATGGTGTAACAGGGTTCGAGGTTGAAGCTCAGGTTCACGGTGAAGGCCGACAGTCGGCGCAGGGCCTGAATCTGCAGGATGTAAAGCCCCACGGTGCAAAACAGCGACAGGCAGAGCAGCCACCAGAGGTTGCTTCCCTCGGGAATGACGAGCACGCTGTCATGGGCCGGAAACACGTGGAGATAGATGGGGTCGATGGCCGTCACCACCACCAGTCCCGCGGCCATCTGATAGAGCAGGGCCGTGCGGCTGCGCACGTCGACGCTCACCTTCTTGTTGAACACCGAATAGAGTGCGGCCACGGCTGCCGAGGCCACGCCGATGAGGATGCCGTAGCGGTAGCGTGCGTCGAAAGAGAACACGCAGATGAGGCCGGCAAGGGTGAGCAGCGAGAAGCCCACCTCCGTCCAGCGCACGCGCCGATGGAACACTAATGGTTCGAAGAAGGCGGTGAAAAATCCCACTAAGGCATAGCAGATAACGCCGATCGAGATGTTCGAGGCCTTGATAGACCCGTAGAACAGCATCCAGTGGAGTCCCAACAGTGCGCCGACACCCGCCAGTCCGCCCAGCTTGCGCAGGGAGATGCGCGGCAGTCCGGCAAAGACAATGAGGATCACGGCCGTGAACATCATGCGATACCACACGATATCGACCTCGTGGAGCGTGATAAGCTTGCCGAAAAGTCCTGTGAAACCGGCCAAAAGCACCGACAGATGGAGTTGGATAAACGCTTTCTGAATACTTCTCATAATGCTGCAAAAGTACGAAATCGTCGGCTAACAACGAAGAAAAGCCCTGTTTTTTTGAATGGTTTTTTGATAGAAAGACAAATTGTTTTTTTAGACATAAAGACACAAAGACAGGTTATCAATGGTTTATTTTTTTAGACATAAAGACACAAAGACAGATTGTCAATGGTTGATTTTTTTAGACATAAAGACACAAAGACAGATTGTCAATGGTTGATTTTTAGACATAAAGACATAAAGTCAAATTAAAAAAAGGTTGTTATTTCTGACATAACTACAAAAAAACACATACCTTACGGGATGAAGTTTTAGTCAAAAAGAATATGTTTTTCTGTCTTTTTGTCTAAAAAACATCCTTTATTAATTTGTCTTTTTGTCTTTCTGTCAAAAACACACACCGCGCAGCCACATGCCTTTTGTGTAGTTATGTCTTAAAATCCCCACTACAAAAAATGTCCTTCTGTCTAAAAATATTAATTTGTCTTTTTGTCTTTCTGTCAAAAACACACACCGCGCAGCCACATGCCTTTTGTGTAGTTATGTCTTAAAATCCCCATCACAAAAAATGTCCTTCTGTCTAAAATAGCAATCAGTCTTTTTGTCTTTCTGTCTAAGACGAAAGCCACTTATTGCCCCCTCTGTCTCCCCCCTCTCACGATAACTATCTAATCGCATCACGAAAACTACCTAATCGCGTGACGATAACTATCTAATCGCATGACGATAAGTACCTTATTGTCCCCCGCATCATTCTGGCGTTTCTTCTGCCGCCATCATAGCGTCTTCTTGCGGCATCTCATACCGCCTCACGCTATGGTCTTGCAGGAAAATCCTGTTCAGCGTGTAGGCCAGCGATTCCAGCGTGTGCTCCCGTTTGGAGGGCTTCAGCTCACATTCCCAGATGGTGATGCTGTGCCACCCCATCGTGGCGAGCTGCTGACACACCTTCCGGTCGCGTTCTTGGTTTCGTCTGATCTTGTTCTCCCAGAACGGCGTGTTGGTCTTGGGCACCGAGAAATATTTGCATCCCTCGTGCCCATGCCAGAAACATCCATTCACGAAGATGCAGGTGCGGTATTTCCTCATCACGATGTCGGGTTTCCCCGGCAACCTCGGGTGATTGAGCCGATAGCGGAATCCCCGTCGCCACAGCCATTGGCGAACGATGATTTCGGGTTTGGTGTCCTTGCCATGAATACATGACATGTTGTATGAGCGCTGTCTGGAAACAACCATCGTCTTGGTCCTTTCTTTGCTTTCTCTTTCCTTACGGTTCTTTTTTCTGTAGTCTGGCCAGTGGCAGCAGTTGCGGTGAATAGTGGTCTCCGCCTGATGAGGCCGCGCTGAGGTCCAGCTCCCCGAGGTGGAACTGTACTCGCAGGTCTACCTGATAGACCAGATACAGGTCTGCTCCCTTTTTGGTCATGACCATCGGCTGCGCCCCACTTCCGGGAATGAGTTTGGGGCCTTTGCCATCAAACCCATACACCTTATACTTGCTGCTCCTGTTGTGAATGATCAGGTATCGGGCTTTGGTAAATCCCTCGATCAGTTGCAGCACGGCCCCGCCCATCTTGAGCGCAATGCCCACCTGCTGTGTTTGCTGCAACTGCTCTGCCGCCAGATCAAATTGCGGGCCCTCCTTGGTGATGAGAAGTGCCAGATCGTCTTCCCGTGCATAGATGGTGCCGTCGGGCGGCGGTGTGGTCAGTTCCTGCCTGCGGTCTTGTCCGAGACGGCATTCCAGTATTTCAAAATGCTGCTCCAGCAGTTGTTTGATACTCCTGTTCTCCTTCTCCACCCTCGTCCTCTGCGAGGCTTGCCTGATGGTCTCGGGCCTTTCCAAGGCGAGCGAATAATACCGCTGCCCGTTGGTGCCGACGGGGTAGGGCTGAAACACTTTGCCCAGCACCTCCTTGAAATGCTGTTGCAGCACCTCCTGCCCGTCGATATGCTCCCGTGGGGTCATCACGTGAAACTGGAAATGATAGTCGAGCATGGACTGTATCTCCCGGCGGAACTGACTCCTGACCTGCTCTCGCCAGGCGGCCTTCAGCCCTTCGTTCTTGCGTCCGTAAAGCGAGACCACATAGAGGAAATTCACATCGTAGTGGCACACTAACAGGGTGTCGCGGTCAAACAGCCGGTTCTGAAACTGGCGCGAGGTGAAGTCTTTGTTCTCCCGGTCTACCCAGGTGATGTCGCTGTGCATCTGGAGGTCTCGCTGCTGGGCAGAGATAAAGAAGTTGGGAATGATGTTGTAGCCTTCGGTCTCCTCATCGCGCAGCATCCCCGTGCCCTTGCTGCGCTCCTTCTCCTGCTCATCTTGCCTGTTGTCGTCAAGAAAGAGGTCGAGGTTCCATTGCACCACGTTTCTGGCATAGGTAAACTGCTTGTAGAGGGCCTCGCGGCCGATGGGGGTGTCGCTCTTGTAATACTTGGAGTCGCCGATGTAGTAGACATTGTCGGTGCCCGACTTTGTCAGCGACTTGTAGCGGTATATATGGTCCACGCGTTTGCCATCCTGCTGCTCCTGCAACTCCTTGGGCAACTCATTCTTGCGGCTGCCGATGAGTTCGTCGATGATGTCCTCAAACACAATCTCAAAGTTCTTCACAAGCAGGTATTCCTTCTGCTTGATGTTGACTTCTATTTTCCGTGCCTCGTCAAAAAAGGCAAAGCAGAGCTCCCAGAGTTCCAGGGCCTTGTCGGAGAAGTACTTGTATTTGATTTGCAGCAACCGTGCCTTGCCCATTCCCCGTAGGTAGCTGCTGAACTGATGGTCGTTGATGAGTTCGTAGTGGCAGTCGGTGTCAAAGGGAAATCCATATTTCTTGTGGATATAGTTCAGGATGGAGAAGTAGATGACCATCAGTTCCTCGTCGAAGTTCACCTGTCTCCTCTTGTTCACCGGAAACAGATAGATGGGCTGCCGGCCCTGCATGTAGGCCTGCGAGTGGGCAATGGTCTTGGTCCAGTTTATTTTGTTGTGCCCGCTGTGCAGGTTCTTGATGGTGAAGAAGAAGAAATCCTGGTTGTCTTTGTTGAATTGTACGAGCGAGAGCAGAATGTCCAAAAACGTGTTGCTCATCCTGCGGCGTCCGTGACCTATCTGGGCCATCCGTTCGTGCAACACGATCTTGCTGTCCTGGTTGCGCTCCATAAACACGCTCACGGCGCGATATATCCACACCGCCAACTCATAGATAAACTGTCGTTCGTCCTTGTCCAGCGGGTTGTCTTCGCTTTCCAGATGGACGATGTCTTCGGGACGATGCTTGCCGGGCAGGGCAAGTCCCTCCTCGTCGAGCAACACCTTGGGCAGGATGAACACGCAGTCCTTGATGTTGGTGTTGTAGTAATAGCCAACATATCCCACGCTCACCGTGCCCTTGACTCCTATCGTGGGGCCCAGTTCGCTCACCACCCTCAGTATCTCCTCGGTGGCGGGGTAGGGGTGTTCTTCTATCAGGATTCTCATGCTTCCTCTTCCTGCTCCGGAGTGTCTGTGGTTTCGGTCGGCACACTTTCGACAAACGATTTCTCCTTGTCGATGGCTTCGTCGACCTTGTTCAGAAAGATTTTCACCATGCCATTGTCAGGTTTGCCGTCTTCCTGGAAGAAGTCGGAGAAGGCAAACGTCTGGTTTTCGCCCTTGCTGAATATGGCATTGTCGAAGCCGTAGTTCTTGAATACGTCGTTCCACAGGTAGAACAGCACTTTGCTCACAAACTTCTCGGCATTGATTTCTCCGTTCTCGGCTTTCACAAAGAAATAGCCCAGTTTCTTATCTTCCGAGCTGGTGGTGCTGCCAATCACGCTGTTGATTTTCTCCAGAAATCCCCACCAGTCATATCTGGCGTTGTCAATGGCTATCTTGTAGTTCTCCTCGTTGTGGGGCTTGATGGGGATATACGTCCAGTCCCAGCGACGCTTGAAGGCGGAGTCGATGGGGAAAAGCGATTGGTCGCTGGTGTTCATCGTAGCCCAGATATAGAGATTGGAGGGTAACATCAGCTTCTTGCCGCTTTTCACATCCTGCGGTATGTCGGTGCGGGTGCTGTCTTGCAGGGCTTCCCTGATGTGAGCGGCCAGATCGGCGTCGGCATCAATGGGATATTCCGAAAAACCGTTCTTTCGGTCGAGCAGTTGGAACAGGTCGCCAAAAATCTGTGCACAGTTGCCACGGTTGATTTCCTCTATCACGAGATACACCTCCGCCTCGGTGTTCCATGCCGTCTCATAGGCCTTGGTGAAAGCCTGTGGCACAAAAGAATATTTGATGACTTCGTCTTTCTCGCCCGATGCCAACGTCATGCCTGTTGGCTTCATCGAGGGTTTGTAAACCCCTACAAAGGTAGAATAGTCGCTGTCAGGATGAAACGTAGTGCGGAAACAAATCTTCCCCAGATCATCCACCATTCGCTTGATGGTGTTGGATTTTCCCGTGCCGGGAGCACCGTAGAAGATTTGCTGGTAAATCTTTCGTACTTGCTGTTGTTTGGCAGCAACAATGGCTTTGCCTCCGGCTTTTCCGAGAATCATCTTTGCCATGGTTGACAAAGTGGAGGAATACCCGTATTCAAACTTATCTATTTCACTTTTCCCGCTTAAATACTCTCTTGCATCATTTGCATTTGCATTGGGATTTTCGCGGTAATAAGCTACATATTCCTCTAATAAAGCCTTGGATATAGTACGCACACCAACAGCTCCTTTGCTCTCAGACCTTACTTGATAACATAATCTATCCTCGTCTACAATGGTTACTTGTCCATTGTTAGAGGTATCACCAATTTGAAGCATTATATTTGTTATTAATTAGTAATGTATTTCATTAGAGGTATCGTTCTTCCTTTGTATATTAAAAGGCAGACACCAAAAGCAAAATTACGGAATTATTTTGTACAGTCAATGCTTTGTGAAAGATTTTTATGGATTATGGACGAAATTATGGCTTAAAAAGCTAAAAACGGTCGTTGGATCGTCTCAGACGGGATTGATGGGCCTGTGCAAACGGAGGCATTCATTCAAAGGGATGGATGTTTACGGCGCATGGGTAGCATTCAACCATCGGAGATGTGTGCTGTTTTTAACAGAATAGGGGCTTGTGCAACGCTACCCTCTCTAACCCTTCAGAACGGAGAAAACCCCTCTGTGTCCTTCGGTCATGGACGTTTGTCTCATCACACTGCTATCCCCATGTTGGGGAGTGCTGCCCCTATACAGAGTTGAATACCGGCGAATGCTGTTGCCTGACTTGCCATCCGTTTGCACAAATGGGAGGTGTAAACGAGTCATGATAAGGTGCTCCCTAATGAACGATAGGGGATACAAAAAGAGTAAAGACCATCAAAACCGTAACTTGAGAAGGTTGTTATCTATGCGCCCCTGTCTTATGCCGCCATTCCTGTCAAAGGTGAATATATGTCACGGACCCTGTTTGTTTCTGAAATCTTTTTGGTATCTTTGCGAACAACAGCGATCGACTGTTGAGGAAGGATGTCGGGACGCTGCAGTGTGGAGAAAACACGAAGACTGTAAGTACTATGGAGGTGCTGGATGGCGTAAGCTAACTGCTTCATACAAAGGTATATGCTTGATAAAATATTCTGACGGAACAATCGTTAAACAATTGTGATCAACCCCTCGTCCCCATGGACGTGGGACGACAAAACAATATATTATTTTGTGCAACCATACAATGAAAACTGAATTTCAAAAGATGCGGTCTGAAGAACTCTATGACTTCGAAGACCCAGAGATACGTGCCAGCCTGATACATGCCAAGGAGGCTTGTCTGCGGCTCAACACTATGACGCTCAGCTCGTCTGGCTATCGTGAGGCCCTACTGGAGGTGATACCCGGCGTGCCCGAGAGCAGTGCGGTCTGTCCGCCGTTCCAGTGCGACCACGGCAATGGCATCACCATTGGTCGCGACTCCTTTATCAATTATGGATGCGTCATCCTCGACGGGGCCACTGTCACCATTGGCAATGATGTGAAGATTGGGCCGGGCTGCCAGTTGCTTACGCCACAGCATCCCATCAATTATCTCGAACGGCGCGGTACGCGCGAAACGTCTTACCCCATCATTATCGATGACGACACATGGCTGGGTGGAGGCGTCATAGTATGTCCTGGAGTGAAAATCGGCAAGAGATGTATCGTTGCTGCAGGCTCGGTGGTCATCCGGGATATACCCGATGATAGTCTCGCAGCTGGAAATCCTGCTGTGGTCAAAAAGAGATTGAAATAATGTATTGAACAATTTTTACAAATCCTCTTAATAATATAATAAGGAGGGTGCTTTTTAATAAACCTCCTTTTGTAAAAGAAACGGAAAATATCGCCGTTTCTTTGATTTTTTTTGCGGAAATGTTTGGAGGGTATCAGAGTTTTCTATACCTTTGCACTCGCTTTCCGGAAATACGCCGGATGGCACATAAAGAAAGAGTTCTTTGAAAAGATTTACATAACAGAGAAGTAGTACAAGAAGCAAGTCCTTTCCTTGGCCGCAAGGTTTTGGAATAGGAATTGGGTAGAAGAAACGAACCGTTCAATTTTATGATTGGACACTTCATCAGGTTTTACTTTGAGCTTC
>JAEAMQ010000081.1 GCA_016901395.1 Prevotella sp.
GTGAACCAGCAATTAGCATTTGTTGGATATGAACTTGCAGAAACAGGTAAGTTTAAAGAAATAACAGTTGCAAGTACTATTTCTGATGTACAAATCAAGGCAAACAATCTAAAACAAGAAGTAGAACAAAGAAAGGGGCATAGCGAAATTATAAAATACTGTAAAGCTGAATTGTTAGAAAATAATTACTTTCATGCTGTTTTAGAGGCAAACAAAGGTCTATTCCAACGTATAAGAGATTTATCGGGGGTAAAAACGGATGGGAATAAACTTATAGAGGAAGTGTTCAGCAAGAATCCCATATTGATTATAAATAATTTTCAAACAAGCTCAGAAAAGAATGAGCATGAAGGTTTCTGTAGCCTATTAAAAGGATTATGCAGCATGTTTAGAAATCCAACAGCACATGAACCCAAAGTTGATTGGGAAATCTCGGAACAAGATGCGCTTGAAATACTTGGAATAATTTCCTATTGTCATAGACGATTAGATAATTATCAAAAAATCAGATAATTCAATATTAGTATTTCAATGAATAAGCTTTGTAGTTGACAGTTATTACAACTCTTTGAAAACAAAGGTTATCAAAATTATAAAAAACTAATGTTCTACAATATTATATATAGAAAAAGGAACGAATGGTTAGGGCGTGAAGACTGCCCTATCAAACCTTTACTCTCATACATTGAAAGCAAGAGAATGATGCGAGATGCACAAATAGAAGCGATCAGAACCTATTTGTTCTTGAAAATTGAATGCAACAACAAACCCTTGTGGAAACTTTTCACAGAGGGCGATTTTCTGTCTCTCAATCTCGATAATTTGAGTCTGACTGCCAAAGCAAGAAGTTTCCTTCAATCAAACAAAGCAGCATCTTCGCTTTACGAATATGCATGTTTGAAAGATGACCAAGGGCATATATCTGCACCAACTTTAAAAAATGATTTAAGCAAACAAAATGATAACCTTTTAGTAAAGGTTATTATAAATCCTAAATGACTTTCTACTTTATCTTAATATGGAAGGAAAATTACAACTTAGAAAGCCAGAGAATTGGCAGGATTTTGAGAGATTGTGCAAAGTCTTGTGGGGTGAAATTTGGGAATGTCCCGATACCATCAAACGTAATGGGAGGCAGGGACAAGCACAGAAAGGTGTTGATGTGTATGGAATTAAGAATGGAGAAGATGCTTATCGTGGCATACAATGTAAAGGTAAAGATGACTATACAAAAAGCAACCTGACTGAATCTGAAATAGACAATGAGATTGCTAAAGCACATCTTTTTACTCCTAAGTTAAAATCATTTTATATTGCTACGACGGCAAACAAAGATGCCAATATTGAAGAATATGTTCGACAGAAAAATTTGGAAAGCATTTCTAATGGAGGATTTGAAATAGATATTTTTGCATGGGAAGATATCGTAGATTTGATAGAGGCACATCGGAATACATATAATTGGTTTCTTAATAATTGTAGTTATAAAGATGTATCGGATGTTGAAGTTTTCATTGGTGGGGAGAAAGAATATACGATTTTTCCAAAATATTATCGTATAACTAAGGAATACCATTTAAAACCACAGGAGTTGTCATGGCTTCCAGAAGAATCGCTAAAACTTATACAGGCTAATACACATTTTATGAACTTAAATGATGTTCTTTATCCACCATCAAAGCATGATTATCGCTGGTGTACCATATCCGTAAACATTTATAATACTGGCAAAACAGTAATAGAAGATTATAAGCTATCCATAATAATAGACATGGAGAATGTTTTAGAAATTAGTGATAAATTTCATTATTATAATAGTAGATTAATGGATCAGGCTGCCGTAGCTCAAATTAATGCAAGGAAAGATGCTCAAAGAGAAGTTTTTGAGTCGACAGAATATTGTGATGTTATTGAGTATCGCCCTAAAGATAGAATATTAGTTCAAGATGATCATAGAACTTTTAAGATTGCAGTAAAACCTAAGGATAATGTACAATCAATAAAGGTTATGTGGATTCTATATTCACGTAACTACAAAAAGGAAGGAGAACTCATATTGAATGTTGAACCTAAATTTGAGGATAAAAAGGAAAAAATTGAAGTAAATAGTATTGATGAATTAAAGGAAAACGAAGTGATTATTTTACCAAAGATAGTGGAAGAATAGACTTTTGTAATTTGACGTTCCATTAAATTGTTAATAGAATTTGTATCTATTCTTGTGATAACATCGCAAAATGTTTTCTAATCAATGCTACTCAAACTGAGGAAACATTTTTGTACCATAAGAATGTAAGTTGCTGATAATCAGACAGGATATATTCGAGGAAGAATAGGCTATAATTATTAAAAGTAGACTTAAGAAAGACGAGGGCAGTAGAGGGGCTGGCTCTCGTCTTTTTTATGATGTGAAAGGAGAGGGAGGGTAAGGTTGGGAGGAGATGAACTGGGAGTGAAGATTTGTGTAGTGGGAAAAGATGGGATTGGGGGCGGGATGAGAGGGTTAAGGTGGGTGTGAGATTATGTTGGTTTGTCAATTTTCTTTCACTAAAAACAGCGTCGGGAAATTGGAGAAAATAGGAGGGAGGGATGAGTGGAGAGAGGGGGAAGGAGGAGAAGATGGGGAGACGGGAAAGGGGATTGGGGGAGAAAAGGGTGGGTTTGAAGGACGATTTGGGTGGTTTTTGGGTAGGATGGGGGGATGATTGAGGAGAGATTGGGGGAAAAGGTGGTGTGGTTGGGTGCTTATCGCGATGAGATTAGGGCGTAATGGCCTTGCGATTAGATAGTAATCGTGAGACGATTACTATCTAATCGTGAAGGCGAAAATGTCATATAATTACAAGATGTTGATAATCAGGGATTTGTAAGTGAGCTTATTTTCGCCGTATTTTCCGTGGCATTTTTTTTATTTTGGAATACGGCCGTCTCACAAGCAAATTATTCAATTTTTTTCATGGTATAACGGGCGGAAGGCAGAGAGGCTGACGATGGTAATAAATCTGGTATGTTAATAGGTCGATGGCAATAAATATACCCACTTCAACATGAAATGAGAAGTGGGTATATTGCTAATAAAGGCCTCCTTCTATTTACTAATAGATGCCTCCTCCAAAAGCGCCATACAGCGTGATGTAGCCCACCACCTGCTCATAGCTGTTGGTCAGCATATCCATTTGGGCTGCAAGCAACGACTGGCGGGCGATGAGCACCTGAAGGTAATTTGTGGTGCCATAGTCCATTTGCAGTTGTGTTGTGCGCAATGTTTCTCCCAGTTTGGCTACCTGTCTTTCCTGCAATCCTACCACGTTTCTGGCCGTCTGGTAGGCGGCAAGGGCATTGTTCACCTCTATTCCGGCATCGAGAACCTTCTGGCGGAATGAGAGCAGGGCCTGTTGCTGTTGTGCCTTTGCTATAGCCAGATTGGCTTTGTTCTGGCTATTGTTGATGAGTGGCTGTGCCAATGAGGCTGCCGCCTGCAGCAGCAGGGCCCCGGGATTGGTAACGATACCTCCCCCGTTGTTGGTCCAGCCGGCACTTCCCGTAAGGCGAAGGCTGGGGTAAAAGGCTGCGCGGGCGGCATTGGTGCGATAGAATGCAGCTTTCAGACTGGCCTCAGCCTGTCTGATGTCGGGGCGGGTGGCCAGATGTTGTATGCTGAATCCCTGCTGCTTGTCGGCTGTGAAGTCGTCTGCAGAGAACTGTCCGCGGGCGATTTTGCCCGAAGGATGTCCAAGGAGTGAGCAGAGCGTGTTCTCGGTCTCGGTCACCTGTTTCCTGAGTTGTGCCAGCGAAGCCTCTGCGCTCAGCCTGCTTGCCTCAGCCTGGGCAATGGCTGCCTGGTCTGCCTGTCCGGCTTTCATCATGGCTTTCTGAGCATTTATCTGGTCTTCCCAGCACCCTACTGTTTGCTCTACAACTTTAATTTTGGCATCGAGAATCTCGAGCATATAATAGCTTTGTGCTACGCTGCCGATGAGTTGTGTGCGCACGGCCTGTGCATAGGCTTGGCGTTCCTCCACGGTGGCTGCCGTGGCCCGCTTGTCATTGCCCAGCTTATTGAAGATGTCTATTTGCCAGCTGGCCGTTAATCCTGCCGAATAAGTGGGTTGTACTTTGGAGTTGTCATAACTGCTCATGCTCCCATTGACATCCAGCCCGACAGAAGGATACAGCAGTCCGCGGGCCTGTCCCAGCGATGCCATGGCCTGTGTGATATTCAGATGTGCTATGGCCAGATTGCTGTTGTGGGCCAGCGCCTCTCGTATGAGCTCCTGCAGTTGTGGTTTGGAATAGAACTGCTGCCAGCTGAGAAGGTCTGCGGAATCGCTTTCGTTGGCCAAGACCGGCATGGCTTCCATGTTTTCTTCTCTGATTACCTGTTGGGCAATCACTTTCTGCTGACGGTCTTCCGTGTAGTTCTGATAGATGCCACAACTGTTGAGCAACAGCGTGACACCTAAAGTATAAACTATTTTTTTCATGATTTATCCTCTATTATTTCTTTTTGATCAATGAGTCGTCTGGGGAGCCAGTGCTCCTGCATCCACTGAAAGACGACAAACAATGCGGGCACAAGGAACAGCAAGGCCACGCTTCCCATGAGCAGACCTCCGATAACGCCCGACGCAAGCGAACGGCTTCCGTTGGCTCCCACGCCGGTGGCTGTCATCAGTGGCAACATTCCGAATACCATGGATATGACCGTCATCAGTATGGGGCGCAGTCGGGCCTTGGCTGCGCTGTAGGCTGCCATCGTCAGGCTCATGCCCTCTTTCCGGCGTTCCACGGCATACTCGGTGAGCAATATGCCCGTCTTAGACAGCAAGCCTATAAGCAGGATGGTGCCTGTCTGCATGTACACGTTGTTTTGAAGGCCGAGCATCTGGGCAAAGATAAAACTTCCCATAACTCCTACCGGCACGGTCAGCAAGATGGAGAGTGGCAGTAGCGGACTCTCGTACAGGGCTGCCAGAATGAGATAGATGATGAGAACGCTCAGTCCGAACACCAACGCAAAGTTGTTGCCCGACCGGCTTTCCTCCAATGAGATGCCGCTATACTCATAGGTATAGCTGCTGGGCAGCACTTCACGGGCCACACGGTCTATGGCTTTCATCGCGTCGCCGCTGCTGTATCCCGGTGCGGGCGAGCCGGTGACACTGATCGAATTGAACAGATTGAAGCGGGTCAGACTCTGCGGTCCCTGTGTGGCCGTCAAGGTAACCAACTGGGCCACCGGTGCCATCTCGCCGTTGTTCAGCCGCACATAGATGTTGTTGAGCGACTCTTGGGTGACGCGAAACTTCGGATCGGCCTGCATGGTCACATTATAAAGATGTGAGAACCGGTTGAAATTGCTGATATACAATCCTCCGTAATAGCCACTTATCGTGGAGAGCACATCGCTGGGCGACACCCCTACACGCTCACATTTCGCGACATCTATGTCAACCCAGTACTGGGGATAGTCGGCCGAAAACTCCGAATAGGCCATTGCCACCTCGGGCTGCTGGTTCAGTTTGTCGATGAAATGGTCTTTCACCTGCTGAAATCTCTGTATGCTTCCGCCCGTTTTGTCTTGTATCGAGAACTCAAATCCACCGCCCATACCAAATCCATTGATCATAGGCGGCTTCATGGCATATACCGTAGCCTCTGGTATGTCGGCTGCAGCCCTGTTGATTTTGGCGATGATGGTATCGACACTCTGGCTTTTATCGCGTTCGGACCACTCTTTGAGCGGTATGAGAAACATGCCCGAATTGCTGCCACTGCCGGTAAACGAATATCCACCTACCACGGCACTATGGGCTATCCCGTCGATTGTCTTCAGCTTGTCGCTCATCTTGGCCAGTGCTTTGTCTGTCTGTGCAAGCGAGGAGCCGGGCTTGGTGTTCATGCTGACAAACACCATACCCGTGTCTTCGTCGGGAACAAGTCCGGTGGGCGTATTCTTAACCAGCACAAACAGCAGCACCCCGCTCAGGGCCACAATGGCAAACGACACATACTTATGCTTGATGAAGCGGGCTATCAGCTTGGTGTATTTCATGGTCAGCACATGGAATACAGCATTGAAGGCCCTGCGGAAACGTGCGGCAAAGTTGGTCTTTTCCCTCCCTTCACTATCCTTGTAGGGGCGCAGTATCAGCGCGCAGAGTGCCGGACTCAGCGTAAAGGCGTTGATGGCAGAGATACCTACAGCCACAGCCATGGTCAGACCAAACTGACTGTAAAAGGCACCTGAGGTTCCCTTGATCATGCTCACAGGTATAAACACGGCCATAAACACGATGGTGCTGGTGAGCAGAGCGGTGGCAATGTTGGTCATGGCGTGGCGGGCGGCGAGATAGGGCGACCGATAACCCTTGTCATAGTTGGCCTGTACAGCCTCGACCACAATGATGGCATCGTCTACCACCGTTCCGATGGCGAGCACCAAGGCAAACAGAGTGAGCAGATTAATGCTGAATCCCAGCCACTGAATGGCCGCAAACGTACCTATCAGAGAGACGATGATACTGATGGACGGAATAAGGGTAGACCTGATGTCCTGCAGAAAGACATAAACCACCAAGATAACCAGAAGCAGGGCTTCGAACAGGGTGCGCACCACCACATGGATGGAAGCGTTGAGAAAATGGTTGGAATCGTCAATGGTAACCATCTTGACTCCCGGTGGCAATTGCCGGCTTGCCTCTTCCATCACCTGGTCTACTTGCTTGATAATCTCGCGTGCGTTGCTGCCCGCGGTCTGCTGAATCATGCCTATGGCAGCCGGATGGTGGTCGAAGGAGGTGTTGTAATTATAGTTTTCGCTGCCAAGTTCCACGCGGGCCACGTCTTTCAGATAGAGCATTTCGCCGTTGTCCATGCTCTTGAGCACGATGTTGCCAAACTGCTCGGGGGTGGTGTAGCGGCCGCGATATTTCATGGTATACTCGTATACATTGTCGTGGTTTTGCCCGAAGGAGCCTGTGGCGGCCTCGATGTTTTGTCGGGCCAGGGCATCGTTGATGTCGCTCGGCACCAGATGGTGCTGCGCCATCTTCTGCGGATCGAGCCACAGACGCATGTTGTAATTGGCACCAAACATCATCACTCGTCCCACGCCCTGTATGCGTTTGATCTTGGGCACCACGTTGATGTTCATGTAATTGTTGAGAAACACGCCGTCAAACCTGTCATCTGTGCTATAGAGGGCCAGTGTCTTGAGCTGCGAGTTCTGCTGCTTTTCGGTGGTCACACCCTGCCGCGTCACCTCGGCGGGCAGGTTGCCCAGTGCCTGCGACACCCGGTTCTGCACGTTCACCGCTGCCATGTCGGCATTGACACCATTCTTAAAATACACCGTAATGTTGACCTCTCCGCCGTTGGTTGCCGACGAAGTGATATAGGTCATGCCCTCCACACCGTTGATATTCTCCTCCAGAGGTGCAATCACACTCTTCTGTACGGTCTCTGCGCTGGCACCGGGATAGGAGGTATACACCGAAACGGTGGGGGGAGCCATGTCGGGATACTGCTCAATGGGCAGCCCCACCAATGCCACAATGCCCATCAATACGATCAGCACCGAGATAACGGCTGAGAGGATGGGGCGCTGTATAAATAGCTTTAAACTCATAAGATCTTAAACTTTTTCACGATTTCCAACTATAGGGGCATATTGTCCTGCACCCTGTTAACACCCGTCGTTATAATCCTGTCGCCGGGTTTCAATCCAGACTTCACCACATACCTCTTGCCATCGTCCTGCGGATATACGGTGATGACAGTGGCCTTGGCCCTGCCTCCCACCACACGATAGGCCACCAACTGGTCCTGATACACGTTGACGGCAGTCTGGGGTATCACCACGGCACGTGGTATACGGGTGGTCATCAGCACGTTGCCGGTTGCACCGCTGAGCAGCAACTGCCTTGGGTTGGCAAAGGCAGCGCGCACGCTCACCGTCCCGGTGTTGCTGTCGAGAATGCCGCTTATCGTGGCCACCCTGCCTTTTGCCTCGTAAAGAGCGCCGTCGCTCATCTGCCACGACACGTCGGGCATGTTTCTGATGGCCTCTTCCTTGCTGCCATACTGATGCAACAGCTGGGTTATCTGTTTCTCGTTCAGCGAGAAATAGGCATACATCTGATCGTTTTCAGAGACGGTGGTGAGGGGTGTTGTCATCGAGGCCGACACCAATGCACCTGTTTTATAGGGAAGCGTGCCGACGACACCGTCTGATGGACTCTTGACAAGCGTGTAAGAAAGGTTGTTGCGGGCATTGGCCAATTCGGCGCGTGTCTGTTCCAACTGAGCCTTTGCCTCGGCGAGAGAGTTGGCTGCCTGGCTCACATCAAAATCAGAAACCACCCGCTGTTCGTGCAGCTGGCGCTTGCTTTGCCAGGTCAGTCGGGCGTTGTGAACACGGGCCATGGCCGCCTGCACATTGGCCCGGGCTGTGTTCAATGCTGCCCGATACCCCACCTGGTCGATGACAAAGAGCACCTGTCCGCGGCTCACCCGCTGGCCTTCGGCAACCATCACTTTCTGTATCTTGCCCTCTATCTGTGGCAATATGGCTATGTCCTGCCGTCCACGCATGGTGGCCGGATAACTCACTGTGGTGGATATGGCCTGTGCCTTCACCTCACTTACCTGAAACTTCACCGCGTCTTCCTCTGTCTGCTGCGCGTTTCTGCCGGTGCATCCCGACAGGATAAACATGATGCCAAGAACCCAAATCGCGGCAACAAGAACCCAAATGAAATACTTTCTCATAACTACAAATTAAAAATAATGCTGCAAAAGTAAACACAAACGGGGACTGCAGAATGCGCAAAATGGCCGAAACGGATAAAAGGGGAGCTGAAACGACAATTGATGCTCGCAGACCGAAAGCCTACGTTTCAGGACGTTTTTTCTACGTTTCGGGGATTCTGAAAGGCTAAGTTGGCACATTTTTCTTATCTTTGCCGTGAACTATTCGTACATACTATAATGAAAATCGACAAACGCATACGCGACAACATCATTCTATACCTTATATTATGGGTGCTGGCGGTGGTTATTTTCTTCTTCCTGCTGGTCTCCATGGAGTACGACAGCCTGAAGGAATGTATTGCCGACTACACAACAGAGGGGGTGCTCTTCATGATTGTTTTCGTGATGACCTTCATCCTTATCTCCACGCTGTTCACCAGAATCTTCTTCCATCTCTTCAAACCACAGGAGAAATCAACAAGCCGCATGATACTCTATTCACTGCTGTTGCTGCTCACCAACTTCTGCGTTTCGGTTTTCATGGCGCATCTGGCAAACATCGGAGTGTACAGCGTGCCCTTCCAGGAGCTGATAAAAGAGATTTATCTGCTCAGCATTATCGCCACCTTCACATCGAGTATCTATGCCAACAACACCTTCCAGCAGCTGTTTGTCAGGCAGCAAGAGAAGAACCATCAGCTGGAAAGAGAGAACGCCCATCAGAAAGAAGTGAACATGCAGGCCATGCTCATGGCTCTGAAAAGCCAGGTGGACCCTCATTTTCTCTTCAACAATTTCAGCATCTTGTCGGAGCTGATTGAGGAAGATCCCAAGGAGGCCGGCATGTTTCTCGACAACCTGTCGCGCGTGTATCGCTACAAACTGGTCAATATGGACCACGACCTGCTCAGCGTGGAGAATGAGCTCAAGATGCTAAGAGCCTATGTTCACCTCATCGAAAAGCGTTTCGGCACGTCCATCCAGGTGAACTTTCCCACCTCATCCCACCTGGCCGACAAGCACGTGCCGCCCCTCGCCATACAGCTGCTGGTGGAGAATGCCATCAAGCACAATGCCCATACCACGGCCGATCCTCTCGTGGTGGATATCCGTGTCGAGGGAGACGACATCGTGGTGAGCAATCGTATCCACCCCCTCGTGTCGCGACCAGAGGGCACGGGCGTGGGCCTCAGCAACCTGATGGCCCGCTACAGGCTGCTGTCTGAGCGCCAGCCCGAGGTCATACAAACCACAGAACGTTTCACCGTAAAGCTGCCCCTGCTATGAAAGTACTGATTATAGAAGATGAGTTTCGCAATGCCAACCGCCTGAAGAAGATGCTGATTGAATACGACGAGGGCATGCAGATCGAAGGACCGTTAGAGAGTGTGGTGGCCACACGGCAGTGGTTGGCCTCGCATCCTGCCCCCGATATCATTTTCAGCGATATCCGGTTGAGCGACGGTCTCTCTTTCGATGCCCTCGACCAAGTGGACAGTCGCACGGCGCTCGTGTTCACCACAGCCTATGACGAATACGCGCTGCAGGCTTTCCGATACAACGGTCTGGCCTATCTCATGAAGCCCGTGGAGGAGCAGGAGCTATTCGAGACCATCAATCGCATACGTGCCACGCTCAAGACGGCATCCAATGACCCCATGGCATCCATCGGCCAACTGCTGCAACAACTCAAACAAAACGATTTTAAATATCGCGAACGCTTTCTCATTCCCTATAAGGACGGGTACGAGATTGTCAATGTGAGTGCCGTGAGCCATGTGTGCACAGAGTTCAAAGACACGCGCATCTACCTGAAAGACGGCCACTTTTACAGCATATCCATGTCGCTTGACGAGGTGGAACATCAGCTCGACCCCAACAGATTCTTCCGGGTGAACCGCCAGTTCATTGTCCAGGTGGACAGCGTAGAGGCGCTCAAGACCTACTTCGGAGGCAAGATTCGGGTCAAGATCAGGAATTATGATGAGGAGGAAATCATGTGCAGCCGAGACAGAGCCCCCCTGCTCAAGACGTGGCTGAACAGATAAACTCTCTCATAAAAGCACTCCTCTTTCTTCATGGAGTAGTGCGGGGTGCAAGGATGGAGAAGTAAAAGGTGGCGTTGAAGTCTGCGGACAGGCAGCGTTTATCGAAGAATGCCATTGTGTATAAGTGCATCTGACATGGCAGAAGTGGCTCTAAGCAAGAAACAAACGATGAAGGGCTATAGGGCTTGCAAGAAAAAACAATGCACAAGAAGCTATTGCAGACAATAAACAGGGCAACGTCTGTGTATGGCTTGCAATGGAAAGTAAGAAAAAAAAAGCATCTCCCCGATATTCAAAATTTATCTGGAGAGATGCTTTTTGCTGTTTTACAGGCTGTCGCCGAAATCATCGCGGAACTTGGCAACGAGGTCTTCCTGCCAATGTCCGATTTGCTTGAGGGTGCCGTAAAAGAAGCGGAGCACGGGCGGTTCCATCGTCCAGCGCAATCCTCCGATGAGCTGACGGTTGTCCCACAGCCATTTCACGCGGTCGGCGCAGTATTTGATTTGACTGAGCGTGAACACGCGACGCGGCACGCCCAGACGGAGAAGCTCCATCTCGGCATATCGTTCCGTGCCGTCGGGCTCACGTTGTTCAGACAGCGTTCCGCGTTCCATACCACGTATTCCACCTACAATATACAGCGCTGCGGCCACCGCTGCGGCTGGATATTGGTTGTGGGGCATGTCGGGAACGAAGGCCTGTGCGTCGATATGCGCACCAAGTCCGCCGGCGGGAGTAATCATCGGCACACCGTAGTCGGCGAGTTCCTTGACCAGATAGGCAATGAACTCCGGTCCCTGCGACAGATATTCCATGTCGAGCGACTCATAGAGTCCCTGTGTCATGGCCTCAATGCTGCGCACGTCGATGCCGCCATAGGTGAGAAAGCCCTCGTAGAGAGGAATAAATTCCATCATCCGGTCGTTGAGTTCCTTGTTGTGTGTGATGATGGCACCGCCTCGGGCAAATCCCAGTTTGCGGGCGGAGAAGTAGATAATATCCATCTTGTCGGCCAGAAGATGATAAATCTCCTTGGTCTCCATGTATTTGCACTGTGCCTCGCGGGTCTTCATGAAATAGATATTGTCTTGCAACAGAGAGGCATCGAGGATGGATTTCACTCCATAGTTGTGGCAAATATCAGCCACAGCCAGCATGTTTTCCAAGCTCACCGGCTGTCCACCAATCAGGTTTGTGCCTGCTTCGACACGTACAAAACCAACGTTCTCGGGTCCGACCTCCTCGATGGTGGCTTTCAGTTTCTCAAGGTCGAAGTTGCCTTTGAAGGGTTCTGTGCTCTGCGGTTTTACTCCCTCTGCACGCACCAGCTCTATCACGTTGCCGCCAAGACGGGTGATGTGGGCCTTGGTGGTGGTGAAATGGAAGTTCATCAGCGCATATTTTCCTTTGCTGATAAATGTCTCCGACAGGATGTTTTCACAGGCACGGCCCTGGTGTGCGGGCAGAACATACTCGCATCCAAATACATCTTTTACAGCCGTCTTAAAACGATAGAACGACTCCGAACCGGCGTAAGCATCGTCGGCCTGCATCATGGCAGCGGTCTGCAGGTCTGACATGGCGTTGACACCAGAGTCGGTGAGCATGTCCATATAGATGTCTTTGTTGTGGAGAAGGAACGTGTTGTTGCCTGCCTGCTGCATCAGTTTGAGGCGCTCCTCTACGGGATGAAGCGATAATTTTTGAACAACGCGCACCTTGTGCATTTCCAGAGGTACCTGGTTTTCTTTACGATAAAATTTAACAGCCATAAATTTAGGATTTTAATTTGTTTTCTTCTTTCTTTTTTTCTGGGCGTAAAGGTAAGGATAATTTTATGTAGACCTGTTTACATTTTTACGGAATAGTGAACCAAAATTACCGAACAGAACCATAATAACCATTATCAACAACCAATATTACCGTTTGTTAGATATGCTGGCTACGACAGATTGATTTTACCTTGATGATTGACTTATAGGGAAAACTCAACTTTTTTGGCAGTTCAAAGGGCTGAAAAAACTTCAAGTTTCCTATTTGATTTCAAAATAATAAGCGTAACTTTGTCATGTGTCCTCTTGCTGATTGCATTTCGATGACATGCTTTGCTTGTCATGGGGGGGAGATATCTTTGCAGATGATTGCAGACTTTAGCTTATATCTTTGGGTATATCGGATGCTCAAATAGAGCCTTATAGTATATAAGAAATAAGAACGACATGTTAACGGTAACCACATTAAACGAATTCAATGCCTACTTTCACCAGCCAACTGCGCACCCGTTGGTGGGGGTGGGCGACCTGTCGAGAGCCGACCTTTCGCTTTTCGAACCGACAAAGTTCGACATGTATGCCGTGGTCTTGATGGACGTAGACTTCGGCGAATTGGTCAAAGGGGGCATGTCCATGCGTTACGATGCCGGCACCATTTTTTGGTTAAGTCCCGGTCAGGATGTTGCGATGAACCTCGATTATCGGGTGAAACCGCGCGGCATGATGCTCGCCTTCAAGCCCGAACTGATTGAGAGGACCGGACTTGGGCGAGATTTTTACATGTTCAATTTCTTCAATCACGATGTCAATGCGGCCCTCACCCTGACCTCTGTCGAGCGTGGCATCATGCTCAATTCCTATGCCAACATCCAGGCAGAACTGTTGTCTAAGCGCGATTACCTGTCCGACCACATGATACGTCTGGGCATCGGCATGCTGCTGTCCTACTGCAAACGTTTCTTCGAGAGTCAGTATGAGGAGCGCAGTTCACGCTCCAAGGGCATTTTCGAACGCCTCGACCAGATGATCGACAACTATCTGTCGAGTTCCTCTCCGGCTCAACACGGCCAGCCAACGGTGGCTTGGTGTGCCGAACAATTTAGTTTGTCAGCCAACTATTTCGGTGAACTCGTCCGAAAAGAAATACACATCACTGCACAAGAATATATCCAAGGCAAGATCATCCATCATGCCAAACATCTGCTGCGCGATACCCCAATGACCATCAACGAGATTGGCAGCGAACTGGGATTTACCTATACCACCCATTTTTCGCGTATGTTCAGGAAGAAGACAGGGATGTCTCCGCAAGAGTTTCGCCATCAAAAAGATAGCTGAAACCATAGGCTGCCTATCTTGATCATTACCTTAACATTTTGTGGAAAATCAGGAGTGGAAACCTGACGAAATAACAATATCACATCCAAGACTATCATTTTTTTTACAGAAAATTTGGAAGTTTGATTTCTTTTTGCGTACATTTGCTGCAGATTAAGTTCAATATTAATAGATTAGAGAATTATGAAGAAAATCATTATGCTTTTATTTGCGATGGTAGTCACAACGATGGCCAACGCTCAGAATGTTTACATCGCGACGAGTAACAGTGCGGTGGCTTATCACAAGAGCCGCGACTGCGGATATCTCAACCACGCCAAAGAGGTGAAGGCCGTGTCTATGTCGACAGCCAAGGAGATGGGACGACATGCCTGCACAGCCTGCTACGGCAATGCAGCGGCTGCCGCTTCCAAGGCTTCCGCACGCAAAGTGACCAAGCGTGCCACTACGCCGAAGGCTACTCCGGCCAACGAGTCTGCAGCAGAAAAGAAGGTAGCCGCCAAGCGCAAGACCACCAAGAAGGTTGCTGAGGCTGCAGACGAGCAGACCACCAAGGCCAAGAAAACAACCAAGAACGCCAAGGCTGAGGCTGCCAAGAAGACTGCCACTGCCCGAAAGACTGTGAAGAAGGCTGCCAAGGAAGAAGTGGCCGATGCCAAAGCTGATGCCAAGAAGAAGGTGACAACAGCCAAGAAGACTGCCAAGACTGCCAAGGCAGACGCCAAGAAGAAGGTGACAACAGCCAAGAAGACCACCAAGGCTGCCAAAGCTGATGCCGAGGAGAAGGTAAGCACGGCCAAGAAGACCACCAAGAAGGCCGCTAAAAAAACAACCAAGAAAGCTGTCAAGAAGACTGCTGCCAAGGAAGTGAAGGAAGCCGCATAATCGGAAACAACATTTATAACCATCATTACAGAGGCTGAATCAATCGCCCGTTCATTTCCATTGAAGGAAATTGGCAGATTGATTCAGCCTTTTGTTTGCCGTCATTCACCTCTTTTCATCGTGCCAAAGTTAAAGGGGGGAGAGGGAATGACCACCGGAAAGACCTACATAAAACTATGAGCAACAAGACATGTCAGAGTTGCGGCATTCCCATGAAGCGCGACCCGGAGCAGGGTGGCACCAATGCCGACGGCTCAAAGAGTGAAATCTATTGCAGCTATTGCTATCGCGACGGCAAGTTTACCTACGAGTGCGACGACGTAAAGGAGTTTCAGGAGCATTGCCGGCAGATGATGTTGGAGGGCGGTCACAGCCGTTTCACGGCCTGGTTGTATTCCCGTGGCATGAAACGTCTGGGCCGTTGGAAGAAAATGCGGACTTAGACCAAGCGGATAGAATGCTTAGATCATGATAAGAAAAGGTGAGGGAGTGGCATCAGTCGATCGACTCTCTCACCTCTGTTTTATCACATTCCCGATTGTCACAGGTTCTTTTCTGACCATGGAGACCCTAAAACGGAACAGTCGGGGAGGGGAGAGGCTGTTGCTCTGTCTTCCTGTAAAGAGGTTTGTCTGGTTTTCTCTCCGATCAGTCTGAAGCCTTTTTTTTAACGCAAACCGAAGTTTATATCATCAAAGTTGGTGTGAAAGTTGTTTTTTTGCGTAATTTTGCAATATCAAGAAGGACAGGATTTGCGATTGTGACCCATGGCCCGTTGCATATCAACTTTAATCATTCAACAGGACGAGAATATGACAGGAATCATACTTACTTTATTGATACCCTTTTTAGGGACAACGTTGGGTGCGGCTTTCGTTTTTTTCATGAAAGACGACATGCCCGACCGCGTACAGAAAGCCTTGCTGGGCTTTGCCTCGGGCGTGATGGTGGCGGCCTCTGTGTGGTCGCTGCTCATCCCGAGCATGGAGATGTCTGCCTCGATGGGCAGGCTCATGGTGTTGCCTGCTGCCATAGGATTGCTGGCAGGCATGGGCTTCCTCTTGCTCATCGACATGCTGACACCCCACCTCCATTTGGGCAATGCGCGCCCCGAAGGCCCCAAAGCCCACCTTTCCAAGGTGGCCATGCTGTCGCTTGCCGTCACCATCCACAATTTCCCTGAGGGCATGGCTGTGGGTGTCGTGGTGGCTGGTGCGTTGCAGGGTGGCGAGTGGATATCGGCGGCCGGAGCAATGGCGATGGCTCTGGGTATTGCCATTCAGAACATCCCCGAGGGAGCCATCATCTCCATGCCGATGAAGGCTGCCGGTGGCAGCCGCATGAAATCGTTTACAATGGGCACGCTCAGCGGTGCGGTGGAACCCATTGGTGCGGTGCTGGTCATCCTGCTGGCATCGATCATGGAGCCTATACTGCCTTATCTGTTGGCCTTTGCCGCCGGTGCCATGCTCTACGTGGTAATCGAGGAACTCATCCCCGAGGCTTCCGAAGGCGAACATTCCAATCTGTCGACTATAGGCTTTGCCATCGGCTTTGTGCTTATGATGGCGCTGGACGTGGTATTGTCCTGATAAATGCAGGAATAGGTTTTGAAAAATCTTTAAGTTCGTAAAAATCTACGGTCTTATTTTCAACTCAGCGCATGTCGGTAGCCGTGTGGCTCTGAAATGCGCTTTTTTTATTTGATTGAAAATCAGCATGTTGCTGCCATTACATAGTATTCGTGTTGCGATTCGATACTAATCGTGACACGATTAGGTACTAATCGCAAGACGAATACTATCCTTTTTCCCGATGAAAAAACTGAAATAGAACAGCAAAAAAGGCCTTTTCGCATGTTTTTTCAGTTATGGAAGCATGAATTCGGCTATTTTTTCATACCCAACGAAGCCTTTTTCCGCTTTTTGACAACTCTTTGGCCTTGTCGAAAATAAAGAAAAAATCATACATGAGGGTATGTTTTTGTCAAAATAAAACAACACGACTCCCTTCGGATTTAAAATAGTGCGGGTAGGCCATCCATCCACGCTCCCCCATGCATTTGCCCAGAAAGTCTTCCTTGACCATCAATGCCGGCGGGATAGCTACTTCCCTCTCAAGTCCCACCAAGTGGTTACAGGATGCTGCATGGGGGAAATGAGGTCACATCTGACAGCCTGATTCATCCAGGTAAACGTATTTCTGGCTTATATCCGAGACCTTATTTGTGAGGCGTATAAGGCAAAGTATGCTATCGCATGTTAGAGCGTCGATACTGCAAGGGGGGCATGCCGGCATGTGCTTTGAAGTAGCGAACAAAAAACGAAACATCATCAAAATGAAAATCAACGGCAATCTCCTTGATGCTCTTATGTGTGTTTTGCAGTGTTAGCTTGATTTGCAGCATAAGATATTCGTCTATGAGATGCTTGGGCGAGAGACCTGTACACTTCTTGGATACCATGTTCAGATACTTACGTGTGATGCAAAGTCGATCGGCATAATACTGCACATCGTGTGACTTGCGGTAGTCACTCTCCAAGAGTTGCATGAACTTGTAAAAATGAGTATTGGCATTTGTGGTCTGGCTGGAATGTGGCATGATCTGCTGTCGCTGCAGAAAGTCGTTGAGTCCGATAAAGAATGATTTGAGCTCCAGAACCACAATAGCATCAACGCACAGGCAATCGGGCTGACGGAAATAAAACGAGAGTTTGCGAAACATGCTCTGCATCACCTCCTTTTGCAGGGCTTGCTTGGTGATAACACGGTCTTCTCGCATGAAATGATACACAGCTTGTTCCATGTTCATACTTGCCTCGCGTAGTATTTCTGCATCATAACGTAACATGATGCCGCGAAAATTGCTGCTCGTCTCCTCCCATTTCACGGCCTCAGCCGGGAAGAAGCACGCGGCATCACCCTTTTTAACGGCATACGACTTGAAGTTGATGTTGATAGTCGCACATCCTTCAAGGCATATCATGAATGCACCATAATCTATCACATGCAACTCCAGGGTCATGTTTTCGTAACCTTTATAGACGAGGCTACATCTTTCCGTTATTCCTATCTGCTGTTCCATTTTACCCGCAAATATCGGTTATAATTTCCAAAATCGGGCCTGTTAGTACACAAATATCCCATTTTTAACGATTTTATAGAAATGGACTATCCGGGCATATTGAGTAATTTTGCAAACTGAAAATTGACGGATACCACTGCTGGGGCAGTTCTTCTCCATACCATCTGATACATGAGAAGAAATCCGTTAATCTGATATGTTGTTATGAAAAAATATGTGATAGGCGCGATGTTATCTATCGCCATGACCCCAAGCGGTTTTGCCCAGACAGTTCATCAGCTCACCATTGAGGAGATGTTTGGTCTGATTGAGCAAAATAGCAAAAGTCTCATAGAACAGAAAACGGGTATCGATGCAGCCGAAGAGGGTGTTAAGGCTGCGCATAGTCAGCGACTTCCTGACATTAATGTGCAGGCCACCGCCAGCTATATTGGTAATGCGCTGCTCATGGACCGCGATTTTGGTGATGCCCAAGGATTGCGTTCGCCCCATTTCGGCAATGCTCTCAACGTGGATGTGCGCCAGACAATCTATGCCGGTGGTGCCATCAACGCTGGTATTGAACTTGCCAAACTTGGACTGCAGCAAGCCACGCTTGGGATGGAGCAGAGCCGGCAGAATCTTCGTTTCATGGCTATTGGACAGTATCTCGACTTACAAAAATTGGCCAACAGGGCTCAGGTGGTTGAACAGAATATCAGTCTCATGCAGAAACTCATCGACAATATTAATGAGAAATTTCAGCAAGGTTTGGCTTTGAAGAATGATGTGACGCGATACGAACTGCAAATGCAGACTCTCCGCCTGACATTAGTGAAACTCCAAAACCAGTCGAAGATTTTAAACCACCAGTTGTGTAACACCCTCGGGCTACCCTCGGGCACCATCATCGATCCAATAGCCCCAACCTCCAACCAGCAGTTTGCCCAGATGGCGGAGGCTCAATGGCAGAGCGATGCCGCAGCCACCAACCAGCAGATACAGATGGCTGGTGTGAGCGAGCGGATGGCCATGCAGCAAGAAAAACTCGCCAAGAGCGCCCTGCTGCCTAAAGTTGCCGTGGTAGGTAACAACAGTTTCAATGGACCAGTCACCTTCGAGTTGCCACCTATTGACAAGAATCTTAATATCTGGTATGTGGGTGTGGGCATTCAATACCCTCTCTCCTCGCTCTTCAAAAGCAACAAGGCCCTAAAACAGGCACATCTCCAGACACGTCAGGCCAGAGAGGAGACTGCCGTTGTGCGTGAGCAACTTAATAACAAGATACAGAGTGCACATACGCAATATATGCAAAGTTATGTGGAGTTGGAGACCCAACAAAAGAGCGCTCAACTGGCAAAAGAGAACTACGAAGTGGTGAACAACCGCTATCTCAACCAACTTGCCCTTATCACCGATATGCTTGATGCCAGCAATATGCGCCTTGACGCGGAGCTTGGCGAGGTGGATGCTCGCATCAACATCGCGTATGCGTATTATAAGATGAAGTATATTGCAGGACAATTATAGTCTGAACTATTTGTCGCAAAATAAGTATAGAATAAGAATATCGCATTAAAACAATCCCCATTAAGTCTAAATTGCTATATAAGAGGGCTTTAGACATCACCCCTAATGGGAGTAATCAGGGAATACTTTTCATTATGAATAAAAAGAAACAGGCATTAAGAGCCTACAATCTTATTGTGATAGCCCTTCTCGTGATAGGCGCGATCTATGTGTGTAGCCGTTTCATCCATTTCGGCAGCGCCTACACTGACAATGCCATGGTGCATCGCAATGTCATACCGGTGAACACGCGTGTATCAGGATTTATCAAGGAAATCAGATTCAAGGAGTTTCAGCATGTGAGAAAGGGCGACACTCTTGTCATCATCGATGATGCCGAATTTAGACTGGCACTGGCTCAGGCCGAGGCCAACGTGAAAGGCAGCAAGGCTGGGAGTGGTGCTGTGAATGCCAATCTGAACACCGTTCAGGGCAATGTTTCGGTGGCCGGTGCCGGTATGCAGGTGGCTAATGCTGGCATTAGCGAGGCCAAAGTGGGTATGGACAATGCCCAGCGCGACTTCGAACGCTATACAGCGTTGCTGCAGAAGGGTGCTGTGACCCAGCAGCAATACGACCTCATGAAGACCCAATATTATCAAGCCCGCAGTCGCTATGAGGCTGCCAGGGCACGATTGTCGCAGGCTACGGCAAGCAGACAGGCCACTTCTCTTGTGAAAAGCGAACAACGGCAACGGCTCAGCCAGACTTCTGCTGGCGTGAGTGTGGCGCAGGCACAACTCCATTTAGCACGGCTGAACCTCTCTTATACGGTTATCACTGCACCGTGTGACGGCTACATGGGCCGTAAGACTATTCATGAAGGCCAGCTCATGCAGCCCGGACAGATGCTCTCACAGATTATCGACGACAGCGAGGTTTGGGTGTTGGCCAACTTCCGCGAGAGTCAGATGCCCGATGTGAAGATGGGGGCTACCGTGGAATTTACAGCCGATGCTCTCCCCGACATTACTTTTAAAGGTACCGTGCAGAGCATCAGCCACGCCACTGGGGCTGCCTATAGTCATATTCCGGTAGACAATGCCACGGGTAACTTCGTGAAGGTGGAGCAGCGCTTGCCGGTTCGTATCGAACTCACAAAGGGCAACAAGGCAGAAGATGTCAAGCAATTGCTCAATGGCATGGATGTCGAGGTGAAGGTCAGAAAATAGTAAAAAGGATAATAGTCATGGCAGGACCTCCAATGCTTACCGGCCCCTTTGCCCTCCCGATGATGAAGGCATTTGTTCCACGAAAGGCACACCCGTGGATATATCTGCTGTTTGCCATCGTGTTCCAGATGACCTCGGCCATCTACTTGGGCAACCTTTCCCACATGATGGGAGAGTGGGGACTGATGCGTGAGGACGTGATGTTTGTCGGCATGTGCGGAATATTGGGTGTGGCTATGCCTTTCCCTGTCCTTTTCCGCCTGAAGTTTCGATACACCAATCGCTCCTTGCTGCTGTTTTCCGTGGGTGGGATGATTATGTGCAATTACCTTGTACTCCTCATCCACTGGATGCCACTTCTGTGTGTCATCAACTATGCTTGTTGCTTCATGAAACTCATGGCAACCTTTGAGATACTCTCCAATATCCAGTTGTGGATGACCCCTCGGCGCGACTTCCGTGTGTTTTTCCCGCTCATCTATATCATCATCCTCTGCGACATGAGCTTAGGTGGATGGATGGCAGAGCACCTCGCCTACTACTTTGGCACTTGGAAAGCTATGCAATGGTTTATCATTGCCACGCAGTCGCTCATTTGGTTGTTCATCTATGGTTGTACCAAACATTTCCGCTTCATGAAGCCACTTCCCTTTATCAGTGTCGACTGGTTGGGCTGTGTGTTGTGGTCTGTGTTGATGTTGCAGGTGATATGGATTTTTGAGTATGCCGAATTTTATAATTGGTTCGACAGCACGCTCTGGACCACCGTGGTGCTCTTGTTGCCTCTCACGGCCGCCGTCACCATCCAGCGCATGCTGTTTATACGTCATCCCTACATCGATCCGCGTGCATTCCAATATAAGACGCTCATACCTTTGTTGTTCATGTTTGCTGTGGCAGAAGTGATGAATTCCTCGCCTCAGACCCTTCAAAACATCTTTACGGGCACGGTTCAGCACTATGGCGCTATGGCTACGTCGAGACTTGACCTCGTTTGCATGGTGGGATATATCACGGGGTCGCTTTTCTCGCTGTGGTGGATGAAGATGCTCCGTTTCAAATACACCCGACTACTCACCATAGGCTTCTTCTTCCTGCTGCTGTATCAGGTGTGGATGTATTTTCTCATCACTCCGATGCTAAATATCGAACGCCTGTATTTTCCTACGTTCATCCGCACGTTTGGCTATGCCATCTTCTTCTCCACGCTGACCATCTATCTGGAAGATCTGATGCCTTTTCAGCATTTTTTCATGGGACTCACCATCTGTGGATTTATTCGTAACGGCGTTGTGGCTACCGTCTCTGGTGCTTTCTATGGTTATGGCATGCGTTATTACGTGGCTGACAATTTGGGGCATGGTTTTGATATCGAGCCGTTGCAAGCTGTCATGATGGCCCTCAAGCAACTCTACGGTATCACCTGCGTTGGGGGAACCATCTTCCTGTTGCTGCTCATGTTGTGGCATGTCAACCCTGTGCGCAGCACGCTGGGGCATCTGCCATACTGGAATAAGCTGGGGCAGCAAATGCGAAGGGAGCTTGCTCCCAAAACGCACTAATCATTCTCTGTGCCTATAAGTTAGAAAAAATGTGATGTTTATTTGTTTTGCAACGATAGAATCACAGCATTTTACACTATCTTTGCAAAACATCTGATAGTTTATCATTCATCGAATTCACATTAAATCAGTAGAAAAATGAAAATAATATTGACAGGAGCAACAGGCTATGTAGGTGAAGGAGCCTTGCTTGAACTACTCAAGATAGACGAAGTTGAGAAAGTGCTGTCTGTAAGTCGTAAGTCTACAGGAGTCAGCCATGAGAAGCTTGAAGAATATATCGTTGCAGACTTTATGACGCTAAAGAAGGATGATGCTCATTTCAAAGGCTATGATGCAGTGTTTTTTATTGCAGGCATCACCTCGGTGGGAACTCCCAAGGATGTGTATGTGAGAATATCTCAGGAGATTCCTTTGCATTTTGCTGATATTATGCCAGATAAAGAGCAGATGACTTATATCTATCTGAGTGGTGCGGGCACATCGCCAACGGGTAAGCAGTTTTGGCAGCAGGTGAAAAGTAAGACGGAGGCAGAGATTCAGACTAAAGGATTTAAGCGTACTTTTGGATTTCGCCCAGCAATCATGAAATGGTCTAAGGGGCAGAAACATATCCAGACAATGCAGTATCTCTTCATGCCATTCTATCCGTTGTTCCGCATATTTGGGCTGGCAAACAGTATGGAAGAAATCGCTCGGTCCATGCTTACACTAACATGCGCTGGCTACAATAAATTCGAAATATCACCAAAGGATATCCGGATGTTAGCCAAAAGTAGGTTAATGTGAGGATTGTTCAGACGGCAGTCATTGTCAGAGAGTCTGAATTTGCCGCATCTCATTTGCATGTTGGTCAAAATCGAAGACATTGAGATTCTCCGGCAGGTGCTCCACATGGGTAGGTTTAGGGAGACCAATTTCTATGTCCTTGTTTCATTTTACATATTCCGTGTTCTTCTGTTTTTAATGTTTCTGGACTGCGGAGCAACAATAAGTTGAAATTCAGAGTGGTTGATTCCGTCAAGCGTCCTTTCGAAATTTTCTCAAACGACAATCATGTTAAAAGTGTTAATGACGGATGAGAAAAGTAAAATTAGACGTTTGAGAAAAGCTAATGCACCAAAATAATGAGTATCTTTGCCATTGGATAATCATAGATGGCAATGGAAATCAAGGTATATAATGGTCAGGAATTTGACCAGGATATCAGTGTAAACAACTACATGGACACGTTCTTCTTGTGCCATGTGGGCAAGGATAAGCTCTGCGAAAATATGGTGACAGAGCATACGCTGGTGTATCTGGTAAGTGGCGAGATGGATGTGTTTCAGCCGAATGGGCGTACGATACATTATAAGAAGGGTGATACTGCTTTCTTGCGTCGTAATCATAAGGTAA
Organism: Prevotella sp.; assembly: GCA_016901395.1. GTDB lineage: Bacteria > Bacteroidota > Bacteroidia > Bacteroidales > Bacteroidaceae > Prevotella. The sequence continues at coordinate 23,569 of JAEAMQ010000081.1, forward strand.
GCAAGGATAAGCATCCTAATGCCAAAGGAGAACCTTTCGTAGGACTCTTCCTGCACCTCGATATCGAATTTCTGAAGCGTGTGAAGAAGGAGCAGAATATCGCTGTACCCCAGAATGAAGACTCGAGAATTACCAGGCTGAATGTGTTTACACTTCCTCAGCATCCTTTCCTCGATAGTTTGTTTCAAAGTCTTATTGGATATTTCAACTCAGACATCTATCCTTCCAAGGAGTTGATGGATAGCAAGTTGCGCGAGGCCGTATTCGTTTTACTTCAACTTCGTCCCGAGCTCACTCCCGTGCTCTTCGACTTTGTACAGCAGTGGAAGATAGATGTGAAGGATTTTATGGAGGAAAACTACAAGAGCGACCTTACGGTGGAGCAGTTTGCCCATTACACCGGTCGCAGTCTTACCAGTTTCAAGCATGATTTCGACCAGGCATTTCATCTCACACCCCAGCGTTGGCTCACCCGCCGCCGGCTGGCTGAGGCCAAAAGGCTGATGACGGAGAATGGCAAGCATGCCAATGAGGTATATCTGGAGGTGGGCTTCAAGAATCTGAGCCATTTCTCTACAGCCTTCAAAAAGGAATATGGCGTTCCGCCTTCGAAACTGATGGCTGGCTAAATAAAGTTAAAGCATAAAACCTTCTTGAGGTTTGTTCGTCGTATATATATGGTTTTGGTAGAAACCGAGGCTATTGTCTTAGCCGAATTAACTCCGAAAAGATGACATGTTTGTCACATGTCTATGTTTTTAGAATTTAAAAGTAGGAGATAATCCGATGCAGAAATTATTGATAGTTTTACTCTCATGCTTATCCTTAATCTCCAAGGCTCAGCAGATAGAAACTGTGTTTGAAGATAGCGTCTTTCAGTTGACAGGTGTTGCAGTCAGCAGCGAAGGCCGTTTGTTTACAAACTATCCTCGTTGGGATGGACCATATAAGTATGCTGTAGTTGAAATAAAGAACGGCAAGAAGATACCGTTCCCCAACAAATCATGGAACGAGTGGAATGTGAAAAAGGGAGGAGATAAACAGAAGCATTTCGTTGCAGTACAAGCTGTGGTCATTGATAAGGATGACAATATGTGGGTTGTCGATCCTGGTTATCGTGATAATCTCAAGGGTGAGGACAAAGGACAGAAACTTGTAAAGATTAATCTGCATACTGACAGAGTGGAACGAGTGTATCCACTTTCTAATATAGCAGGTGCTAAGAGTTATCTTAATGACATACGTGTCGATACTCAGAAGCAAATGGGTTATATCACCAATTCCGGTGATGGAGGTATTGTGGTTGTCAATCTGAAGACAGGTGCAGCTCGTCAGGTGTTGAATGGACGTGATGTGGTGTTATCAGATACAACTTACCATTTTAGCCGTCATGGTAAAGCACTTTATAGTCAAGGTAAACCTTATCGTGCTAATTCTGATGGTATAGCATTGTCCCCAGACGGTAGTATGCTGTATTTTAAGGCACTCACGGATGATCGTCTGTTCCGAGTTCCTACTGCGGCACTCGATGATTTCTCTTTGACAGATGATGATATTTATGCCAAAGTTGAGAACTTAGGACGTTTTACCACGACAGATGGGATGGAATTTGATAATCGAGGTAGTCTGTATCTTGGAGATTTGGAGAATCGACGTTTGATGAAAATCACTCCGGATTTGAATATGGAAACCGTTATTCCGGCAAATGAAGCATTGCTTACATGGCCTGACAGTTATCAGTTTACTAAGGACGGATGGCTATATGTCAGTTTCTCCAAGATAGATGATGAACCAAGATTCCATGATGGAAGGAAACAACCAGGGAATTACAAGATAATAAGAATAAAGTTAGATGACTGACAAGATGAAATATGGAATAATAGGCACAGGTGCTATTGGTGGATATTATGGAGCCAAACTTGCTTATGCCGGTAAGGAGATACATTTCTTGCTCCACAGCGATTATGAATATGTGAAAGAGCACGGCCTTCAGTTGAATTCCCCCGATGGGTCTTTTCATCTGACACACGTGAACGCTTATCAGGATGTGGCGGAAATGCCGCAGTGCGACGTGGTGTTGGTAGCCTTGAAATCGGTCGGGGAGGACATGCTGAAGGAGTTGTTGCCTCCTATTGTCAAGCCAGACACACTGGTGGTGCTGATTCAGAATGGTATTGGATTAGAGTCGGATGTGGCGGCGATGCTGCCTGGCGTGCAGCTGGCTGCGGGTCTTGCCTTTATTTGTTCTGCCAAGACCAAACCGGGAGTGGTGGATCATCAAGAGCTGGGCATGATCAATATCGCTGATTTCAACTGTAAAGACCAGCGCATTATCGAGAAGCTGCTGGCCGACTTCACGGAGTCGGGTATTCAGGCACGGCAGGTGGAGTATCATGAGGCCCGTTGGAAGAAGGCTGTGTGGAATATGCCTTTCAATGGACTGACGGTGGTCCTCGAAACCACAACCGACAAGCTGTTGGCCCATCCTGCCACGGAGGGCCTTGTCAGGGACTTGATGCGGGAGGTGATTGATGCAGCCCGGGCATGCGGCGTGAAGAATCTCACCTACGAACATGCGGACCAAATGATATCCATGACCAAATCAATGAGCCCCTATTCACCCAGCATGAAGTTGGACTATGATTTCCGCCGTCCTATGGAGGTGAAATATCTTTATTCCCGACCCATTGAAGAGGCGCTGAAGCATGGTTATGAAATGAAGAAACTGAAGATGCTTGAGGCGGAACTTCTCTTTAAGGAAAAGATGATGATTGACAACTCATAAACTATATATAAGATGAAGAAGATAATGACGGCTATATCTATGGCTCTCTGCTCATTGGGAGTCTCTGCCCAGACGGAGAATGGATTTAAGGAGGTTGAGGTGTTGGATAGTTTTGATGTGAATCCCTTTTTGTATTTCACGTATGCGCCCATCTTGGCGGCAGGTGACAAGGACGGTTATAACGCTATGACGATTGGTTGGGGCGGTCTGGGCACCATCTGGGGCAGAACCCGGCCTGTGGTGACGGTATATGTGGCACCCAAGAGATATACCCATGAATTTATGGAGAAGTCGAAGTATTTCACGGTGATGCAGTTTTCCGATACCAATGTGATAGAATATATGGGACGTCACAGCGGTCGCGATGGCGACAAGGCAAAGGCACTCGGGCTGCATGTGGCCTATACAAAGAATGGCACACCCTATTTCAAGGAAGCCGAAGCCGTGATAGAATGCGAGATTATGTATAGTGCTCCCTTCGACGAGAAGAATTTCCGCAATGATGTGCCGAAAAAGATGTATGCGAACTTTCCTGCCGGTATTCACACGCTGTATATGGGCGAGGTGGTTGACGCCTGGAAGAAATAATTGTAAACGAATATAAGGATGATGAAGAAATTATTGATTGCAACTATCGCCGTGTTGCTGGCATTAGATGCCAGTGCGGCTAAGAAATCAAAGGTCACACCTTTGCAGTTTAATCCACAGAGTGGTGTCAAGGCATCGCTGACGATGCCTGATGGTAAGGTGGTGAACTATACCGCCTATACCAAGTTGTATTTTGTGACCAACGTGGAAGACTCGACCTACCAGTATATGAATCTCTTTGTACCCGATGGTGTCACCCAGCAGTCGCCGATGTTCCTGCGCACCTATGTAGGTGGATATATGGCCAGCGAAGCAGGTAGTCCGCAAGCTCAGGATGCCAGTGGACGGGCCTTGGCCGAAGGCTATGTGCTCGTGATTCCGGGCAGTCGAGGCCGCACATCCACGGTGGCCAAGGGCAAGAAGACGGTTTATACCGGCCGTGCGCCCAAGGCTCTGCTCGACCTGAAGGCTGCCGTGCGCTATTTGCGCCATTTCGACAGCGTGATTCCCGGCGATGCAGAGAAGATTATCATTGATGGCACAAGTGCTGGGGGAGCGATGTCGAGCCTCATGGGAGCTACGGGCAATAATGCCGCCTATGAGCCGCTGCTCAAGGCCATGGGTGCTGCTGAGGAGCGCGATGATGTGTTTGCCAGTGTATGCTATTGCCCCATCACAGATTTGGACCATGCCGATATGGCCTACGAATGGCTGTATGGCAATACCGACAGCCGCAAGTCGCTGGCCGACAGCAAGCAGGCCTTGTCGCAGGAACTCGCTGCCCAATTCCCGACTTATATCAACTCCTTGGGCTTGAAGAAGCCCGACGGCTCATCGCTCCAAGCGGACAACTACCTGGACTATGTGAAGCAGATTATTATCCGCAGTGCCCAGGAGGCGAAGGATGCCGGTGCTGATATCCCTGATTCCATTGGCTTCAGCTTTAGTAGTGAGGCTGCTTTTCAGGCACCTATCAACGGTGGCGTGGCTGGAAAGAAACCACAGGGGATGCCCGGCTTCGGCAAGAAGCCCGAAGGCATGGCAGGTGGCATGCCACCCATGATGATGGGCGGTGGCAAGAGAGTAGGCGAGTATATCACCGATCTGGATATGACCAAGTATCTGAATTACGTGGTGAGTACCCAGGCTTTGAAGGGTGTTCCTGCCTTCGATAGTTATAATGTAGACGGGGCTGCGGCAAGTGGTGAGAATGGCGAGTTTGGCAATGCGCAGGGTTCGGATGCCAACTTCACGCCATGGGCAGCCGCCAAGGCCGGAATAATGGTTTCTACGGAAGTGAACGAGAACGTCCGACTGATGAATCCCATGAGTTTCATTGGTGATGGTCAGACCACGGTGGCGCCTCATTGGTATATTCGTCATGGTGCTCGCGACCGTGATACGGCTTTCCCCGTGGCCATCAATCTTGCCACAAAACTGCAAAATGCCGGCAAGGACGTCAACTTCAAATTGCCTTGGAATCGTCCTCACAGTGGTGATTATGCCCTCAACGAGCTCTTCTCCTGGATTGCGGAAATCGTCAGATGATAATGATAGTATGACAGAAGAATATCAATACCTTCACAAGCGCCTGTCCATCGTGTGATAGGCGCTTTGTGCATTTACAACCGACTTGTTTGAATTGAATGTCCACAGCTTTACCCGTCGAGACACTTGACATAAGTTTCACTTCGGGGTGTTACAAGGCAGTTTTGCTTGATTTTTTGCCTATCGAAATAAGTTTATACTGACTTGGTGTTAACCAACCTACCAAATGCCCATTACGTCTGATTGTCAGATTTCTTTAAAAATAGGACTTAAGTAAATATAATGTCACTTAAGTCCTATTGCAATATTTGTAGATCAAATTTATTTTGAATACAAATTTATTCTTCGTCATTCAACTCCTTCAAAGCCTTTATGTCGCTGTTAAATTTGTCAATAGTATTCTTTTCATCCTCGGAGAACACCGCCGGATAAGCTGGATTGATAATTTTTGTTGTCTTATCTATGTATTGCACCTTAATGCTCACAATGCTTACTTTGTCTATGGTGTGAGAATACCATACGTCCTCAAATGAATATGAACCAAAACCGCCTGGCTCTATAGGGCCAATACCTGTCAATGTCTTGGTAGCATCGCTCACTAGGTCGCCTACGGCATTCTTTGCTCGAAACGTAACATAAACATACTTGATAGTTTTCTTCGATGAATTGTAGAATTCTATATCAACATTCTGAAAATTGGAATATTCGTTATTGCTACCCCAACTCCATGAATACACAGAAACTGGATATTTTTTGTAATAATCTAATACCTTTCCTACATTTTTTAATTCTACACTATAAAAAACCTCTTTACTAAAATCCTTAGTCAAATTTATAAAATGAGCTCGTGTAAGTCTATCGGAGAGTATAAGTGAGTCCAATCTTGCTTGCTCTTCTTCTTTTAATTCAACGTCTTCCTTATCTACATAGAATTCTCTTCCCAGTGCGTATGCTTTGTAGTATTCTCTTACTTTGTCGGTATCAAAAGAATAATTCTTGGGTATTACTTTTTTGTAATAGCCAGCTATGAAAATCGGACGTTGATGAATATATTCTTTATTACCACTGAACTTGCTATAATTGTCATCAGATATTCCTGAGCCTACTTGTGTATAATCCTTTGTACGACCAATAATGAACCTAAAAGAGAAAGGATAAGCATAACTTGCTGCCATCGTATCTTCTTCAACTTGCTCAATTGAGTCGGCTACGAACTCATCTCTCTTTCGGATGGAATCCTCTATAAATCTTACCCTTGCTATTGAATCGGCAATATACTTTTCCCTAGCAGCTTTTATCGAATCAATGACAAAGTAGTGGCGGTTGAGGTTGCGCTTGATGGCCACAACTTTCTCGCTAAATACATCCGCTTTTTTCTTCTCAAGGTCTTTGATGTCGTATTCTTTCATAACATCCTTGAAGGATTCTGGTAATTGTATCTGGGCCAGGAACTCATCACAATACACCCATGCGAGGGATGATTTTTTGTCGTAGGAGAATGCCGTTACTTTTCTATCATTGTGGAACATTCCTCTATCAGATGGATAGAGGTGATATTTCTGAAAATTTCCGAATATGGTTATCTCGTATTCTTGTGCATCCGCGTTCAACCAGAAAATGGACACAAACAATAAAATTATAATCCTTCGCATGGTTGTATTATCATAATGTAGTTTTTGTTCTTTCAGCTATCATAGTCTTCGCTTGTCTCATCGCATCTAAAATACTTGGAATATTTTCTGAGTTGAAGAAAGAAGCACTACGACTTGTGTACCCTTTAGTATATACGTAAGCTTGCCATGCACTTTTCTTTTCATTGTAATATGCACCTAACTTAACACCATCCCTCGATTTATATTCTATCTCAGTATAGACGGAAGCTTGACTTGGTAGAATATCGCTCTGAAGTTTGGTCAGACATTGAATACATGCATCAAGTTCATCGTAATCAAGTGTGCCAATATATGTATCTGATGATGAAGAGTAAGACGAAGTATATTCCGTTGTAAGTCTTAGACAACCCATCTTATGGTTTGTTAAAAGGTCTGTCATTATCAGGATTTGATACTCCACGCCTTTTATAGTTGTGATGTCAATAAATTCTCTTTTCATAAAAGATCCACTCGATGCCATAAAAGCTACAGATTTGCTTTCTGACTTCTCGGCATCAACTTTGGCATTTTGAGCCATACATGATATGCTCAGGGCGAGCATTAACATTAACAAAATCTTCTTCATTATATTTTTTTAGAAATTAAACAATTTGACGTAACTATTCAGCGGTAATAATCTGTCAATAACTTCGTATGCAAAATCTTGTAAAATGCTAACACAAAGTGTCTGTTTTTCTTGCATGTTTGAGATATTTTTTGTACCTTTATACCTATGAAAGAG
>JAEAMQ010000007.1 GCA_016901395.1 Prevotella sp.
ACCTCTGCGGAATTTAAAACATTGCACGAGCTGTCTGCGCCATCTGCGGTATCTGCGAGAGAAATAGCGTTTATTGCGAGAGAACTTTTCTCACGGAAATTTCGGATATAACCGAAACATGCTCCGCGTAGACATAACTCAAAGATTATTTACCATTTTCTGTTTTGAGCAATAAGAAGTTTTCTCCGCACCGCTACGCGGTATCTCAGAATATCAGGAGAATATCTTTTCTCTTTCTGGCTCTCGCGATGGCAAATGCTCATCGCACAATATCTTTCTCTCTTGCTCCGCAAGTTTTATCTGAAAATATCCCACTGTGTAGCGAACAGCGTAACCTCTGCGGAATTTAAAACATGGCACGAGCTGTCTGCGTCATCTGCGGTATCTGCGAGAGAAATAGCGTTTATTGCGAGAGATTTTTCTCACGGAGATAACGGAAACAACGGAAACACGCTCCGCGTAGACATAACTCAAAGATTATTTACCATTGTCTGTTTGAGCAATAAGAAGTTTTCTCCGCACCACTATGCGGTATCTCAGAACATCAAGAGAATATTTTTTCCTCTTTCTGGCTCACGCGATGGCAAATGCTCATCGCAAAATATCCTTCTCCCTTGCTCCGCAAGTTTTATCTGAGAATATCCCACTGTGTAGCGAACAGCGTAACCTCTGCGGAATTTAAAACATTGCACGAGCTGTCTGCGTCATCTGCGGTATCTGCGAGAGAAATAGCGTTTATTGCGAGAGAACTTTTCTCACGGAGATAACGGAAAAAACGGAAACACGCTTCGCGTGAATGAGTGGAGATATTGTCGTTGCGGGCATTCACGGGGAATGCCCCTACAGAGTACTAACTGCAATGCCCACCAGTTACCATTTAATAGAAAAAAAAGGTGAGTCACACCAAATGGCGGACTCACCTTCGATAATTTATTATAATAGCTTAACGCTTATGCGAGATAGCGTAAGAACTATGTAGCTTAGTCAAGCTGTGCCAGCTTGTTGTTGCTGCCGAGCACATCGTTGATCTTCTCCTTGTACAGATCGATCATGTAGTTGCGGGCAACCTTGCCATACTGGCGAGGATCGAAGTAATCAGGATGCAGAGCCAATGTCTCACGAACACCTGCGGTGTAGGCCAGACGAGAGTCAGAGTCGATGTTGATCTTGCACACAGCGCTCTTGGCTGCCTTGCGGAGCTGCTCCTCAGGAATACCAACGGCGTTGGGCAGGTTGCCACCGTATTTGTCGATGAGATCAACATACTTCTCAGGAACTGAAGAAGAACCGTGAAGCACGATGGGGAATCCAGGAAGCTTCTTCTCGATCTCCTCGAGTACATCGAAAGCCAATGGAGGAGGAACCAGACGGCCGGTCTTCGGGTCGCGGGTGCACTGCTCAGGAGTGAACTTGTAAGCACCGTGGCTGGTACCGATAGAGATAGCCAGTGAATCGCAGCCTGTGCGGGTAGCGAACTCAATCACTTCCTCAGGCTTGGTATAGTGAGACTCCTCGGCAACAACCTCATCCTCTACGCCGGCGAGAACACCCAGCTCAGCCTCAACGGTTACGTCGAACTGATGAGCATATTCCACAACCTTCTTGGCGAGGGCGATATTCTCCTCGAAAGGAAGAGAAGAACCGTCGATCATTACAGAAGAGAAGCCCATGTCTACACACTCCTTGCAGAGCTCAAAGCTGTCACCGTGGTCGAGGTGAAGGACAATCTCAGGATGGTTGCAACCCAACTCCTTAGCATAAGCTACAGCACCCTCAGCGAGGTAGCGCAGCAATGTCTGGTTGGCGTAGTTGCGGGCACCTTTGGAAACCTGAAGAATCACCGGAGACTTCAGCTCGGAAGATGCTGTGATGATTGCCTGAAGCTGCTCAAGGTTGTTGAAGTTGAATGCCGGAACAGCATAACCACCGCTTACGGCGCGCTTGAACATGTCACGTGTGTTGACGAGACCTAAATCTTTATAACTAACTGCCATATCATTAAAATTTTATAAATGAATACTCTCGTTTACTAATATCAATTGCAAAAATACCACTTTATTTCCTAACCTCAAAGGCATAAAACAATTTTTAATGCTCCATGAGGTTTAAAAAGGTTAATTGCAATAATTTATTGATACGGCTCAATTCCAATTGTCATATCGGTTTTGCATTTCACCCCTTTATATCCCATAGCGGCGGCCTCTCGGCGACTTCATGCCGAGATTGAACTTATAGGACAGATGGAGCATGAGATATCGGGTGAGCGAGTGGGTCCAGGTCTCGGTGCGCCCCTGCTCGTTGAGCGTGAAAGAGGTGTTGCTGAGATTGCCCAAGATGTCGAAACCGTCGAGCGAGAGCACCAGTTTCTCCTGCATCATCTTCTTGGACAGGCGGGCGTTCCACACGAGTTCGCTGGTGTTCATCTGCTCATCGTTGTAGCCTCGGCGGTTGTAATCCACCAGATCGGTGGACAGTTCCATGCTCCACGGCAGTTGCACCTCGCCGCCGGTGCCCACGCTATAGTTCCACGCGTGGACGTTCTGGAAGTCCTGACGGGTGCTTGTGGCTTGTTGATAAGTCGCGCTTCCATTGATATGGACGCGCAGTTTTTCGCCAATCTGATACTGGAATGAAAGATTCTCGGACAGTGACCAGTTGTGTACGTTGCTGCGCACGGCCTGCGTGCCCTCCACGGTGGTGAGGTCTACATTGTTGTTGTAGTTGGCCGTGAAATATTGTTGCATGGACAGCCGCTGTCGTTTGTCGAGGGGAGTGGAGACCACAAAGTTGCCCCCCATGTTCCAGTTGCCATTGACATTCACCTGCTGGGTGGTGGTCTTTCCGCTCTCCTTGTCGTAGAGCGTCGATGTGGCGATGGCATTACGGGTAGCGTTGTAGTTCAGTCCGAAGCCTATCAGACGTTGCATTCTCATGTGGAAGATACCTCCCTGGAGGTTCAGGCTATGGGTGCGGGCTTTCTTCAGATTGGGGTTTCCCAGGGTCACCAAGAGCGGGTTGGCATCGTCGCGGATGTCGAGCAACGTGGTGAGTGAGGGCTGGCTCTGGTTGGTGTTGTAGGAAAACGAGAGATAGCGGGTGCCTGTGGAGTCGTTGAAATGGTAGGTAAGGTCTATGCTGGGATTGAAAAGCAGCGATGTGCGCGACTTGGTGTAGCTCTGCTGCCGGTAGTATTCGAGCTTCTCGCGACGCACTTCGGCGGGGAGCGAGAGGTCGATGGCAATGCGGGGCATGCGTGTTCCGTCGCCGTGGATGAAGCTGGTGGTGAGCGTTGCGGCGTGGGTCATATTGTGCTCTCGGCTGCGATAGCTGTTGTGGGTATCAAGAACCTGCAGCAGGGCCTCACGTGTGGAGGGCAGCACGCCGAGGGTATAGGCCGAGTCGGTGTAGTCCTGCAACTGGTCGAGACGATGGAGTGAGTAGTCGACGGAGCTGTAGGTCTGGTTAAAGCGGTAGGTCGGTCGGATGAAAATGGTGTTCACCTCGTCGGTATCGCACTTGAACAGGCGGGTATAGGCGGCCGAAAGATAGAGATTGTAGTCTTTGTTGGGGGTGGTGGAATACTGGTTGCGATGGTCTTCGGAAGGCGTATTGCCCAGATAGTCGATGGCGTTGAGGTCATAGCGGTAGTTCTTTCCCTCGGAGTAGCGCATGTTGCCATTGAGGTAAAGCATGTTGTCCCAGCTGTCGCCCGACCCGAAACGGAATCGCTCGTTGAGATTAAGCGAGTATCCGGTGTTCTCGCCATTGTTCTTGTTGTCGTTACGCACACGGTTGATGGTCATGGCCAACAGCTCGTGTCCGGCATCGGGACGGAAAAGGCTGTCCAGCGAGGCAAACGATGCGGGGTTGGCATTGAACCGTCCCGACAGGCTGTTGCCCCACCCTTTGCTTTTCGAATGGTCTATGCTTATGCTGCCGTCAAGCATGTGGCGGCCGGGGGTCAGGCCGAAAGACCCTTTCCAAGCGAATGCCGTGTTCTTGTTGCGGTTGCCATTACGCGACAGCCCGAAATAGTCGCCGCCGGTGAGAAACGTCTGCGATGTGGTGCGCGTTTCGGTCTCGTTGTCAGTACTGTTGAATGTAGCCTCTGTCTCGATGTAGTCGTCTTCGGTCTTGCCTTCATAGCGATAGGTCAGTCCTGCCATCCTGGTGGCGGTGAGTCCGCCACCCATGTCGGGTCGCATACGGTAGGAAGCGTCCTCGCCCGGCACCTCGCGGTCGTTGATGTTGTTCATCGATCCCACCAGCGTCAGGCGCGACCGCTTGGTGTAGACCATCGAAAACAGCTTGCTGCCATACCGATGGTCGGTGCCTGCGGCAAGGTCTACGTTGGCCATCATGCCGTGCTGGTATTCTTTTTTCAGGCCTACGTCGAGCACAAACTCCTTGTCATTCATGTCGCGCCCCATGAGACGGCTCTCCTTGCCGCGCTTGTCGTAGGCCTTGACCTTGTCCACGGTGTAGGCGGGCAGGTTTTCCAACGCCTTCTTCGCGTCTCCCTTGAAAAAGTCGCGGCCATCGATGAGCAGCGAACTGACGGTACGCCCGTTCACCTTGATGACCCCATTCTCCAGTGTTGTACCGGGCATCTGGCGGATGAGGGCATCGAGCATGGAGCCTTGACTGAGGCTAAACGCGGAAGCATCATAGACCACCGTGTCACCCTTCATGACCATCTTGATCTTCGTGGCCTTCACCACCACCTCGTCGAGCACCTTGGAATCTTCTTCCAGACGCACGTCATCGACAAACTGTTCGTTGACGCGCTCGGCCATTCTGACGTCCACTCGCTTGTAGATGATTTTGAAACCAACCATCGAGAAACGTAGGATGTAGGTTGTATTATTGTCTACATCAATGTCGTAAAAGGCCATTTTCCTGCCGAAAAACTCCTTGTCGGCCGTGACCACAGAGCGTATCAGACTGCTGTCAGAGGCCTGGAGCAACTCCACGGTCACCCCGGGTATCGCCTCGTCGGAATTGGGGTCGATCACGCGGCCCGTAAGATGGCGGGCATGAACCGCCGTGAAGCAGCCCATGCACACCATGAATGTTATCAAAATTTGGTGTGTCATCATTTTCATGGTAATTAGAATAGTGATGCTCAGAGCATCAACACGGGCGATTTTCCTTTACGTGTCAGCTCTGAAGCGAATAATAATACGACGAAAAATCCCAGGAACGGAATGATAAACGGCATGCTCATCATGCTGGTTGCATCGGCTATCAGCCCCATCAACAGGAATCCGCATCCACCTATCGGGGTCATCATCAGCAGCGAGGAAGCACTCTTGGTGAGGTTGCCCAGACCGTGGAGCGACAGTGAGAATATCGTGGGGAACATGATTGCCTCAAATGCATAGTTGCAAATCAGGGCGATCATAGAGATGTATCCAAGGTTGAGCATCACCAGACCGATGCTTATCACGCTTCCCGTGGCGCAGTAAAGCAACATGTGTTCGGCCTTGATGCGGCGCATGATCCAGCTTCCGGCAAAGCGCCCGACCATGAAAAGAGCCAGCGCAATAGTCAGAATGATAGAAGCGGTATTATCGTTCATCCAGCCTTTGCCGGTGACGTAATTGATAAAATAGCTATTGATGGAGATTTCTGCAATCTCGTATGCCAACAACGAAAAGAGTCCGAAGACGAACATCGGATGATGGCGGAAGAGCTTCATGATACGAGTTCCCTCGCGCTTGTCTTCCTCGGTCTCCTGATGTTTGATTTCGGGCAGGTTGACGCGCGAGAACACTACGGCGATACCTAATACCAAAATACCCAACACGGTGTATGGGATGACAATGTTTCCACCATTCTCTGTGCCATTGAAAAGAAACTGTCCGATAATAAATGTGGCTGAAAGTGAGCCCAGACCATTGAATGATTGTGAGAAATTCAGTCTGCTGGTGGCACTCATTGGGTCGCCTAACTCGGTGACGTAGGGATTAGCCGAGGTTTCAAGAAAAACCAATCCGCACCCGATAATAAACAGCGCGCCGAGGTAGGCATAGAATGTTCCGGCCTCTGCGCCGGGGATAAACAGCAGTGCTCCGATGCCAAAGAGCAACAGACCAAAGACCACTCCCATACGATAACCATGCCGGTTGATGAACCATCCGGCAGGAATGGCCATGATGAAATAGCCCAAGTAGGTGGTTACTTGGATGAGTGACGACTGTGTGATGGAGATGTCGAGTGCATTCTGAAAGTGCTTGTTGAGCACATCAAGGATAGCACGGGCAAAGCCCCAAAGAAAAAAGAGAGATGTGACAAGGACAAACGGTAATAGATATTGCTTGTTTGTCAACGGTGATCGATTCGTTTCCATAAGTTTTAAGAGACCTCCCCACCAAGCCTCCCCAGGCCCCTCCGAGGGAGGGGATGTACCATCCGGCACGGATTGGGTAAGAGGTAGCATAGTATTTTGTTACTACTGAACAGCTGACGAGGCTGTTCCCTCACTTGGAGGGATTAAAGTTGCCTTTACAATCAGTTGCTATTCCATGCCGAATGGAGCATCCCCTCCCTCGGAGGGGCCTGGTGAGGCCCGTTGGGAAGGCCTTATTTATTAATTCTCCTCTGTGGGTTCTACTATTTTCCAAACGCCGGCAGCAAGAGCACCACCAACGAATGGACCGACAATGAAGATCCAAAGGTTGGCCAAAGCAGTGCCACCCTGGAACAGAGCCGGACCAAATGAACGGGCGGGGTTAACCGATGTGCCAGTGTAGCGGATACAAGCCAGATGGATAAGAACGAGGGAAAGACCGATAGCCAGACCTGCGAAGTTGTTGGTGGCGCCGTTGGTCTTGGCAGTTGCACCCAATACTACGAGCACGAATACGCAGGTAAAGATAATCTCTGCGAGCAGACCACCTACTACACTGACACCGTCTTGCAGGTCATTGGCTCCTGTTCCGGTCAAGCCGGCGTTAGCGGTCAATACCCATAGAATGGCGGAACCGAGCACTGCACCGATAAACTGGAAGAGCATGTACATACCGGCATCTTTACCACTCATACGTCCGCTCAGGAAAACACCTAAGGTAATGGCTGGGTTAATGTGGCATCCGGAGATTCCACCAATAGTGTAAGCCATAGCGACAACAGACAAACCGAAAGCCATTGCAGTGCCGATAACAGTACCGGCATTAGCTACATCAGCACAGTTGGAAGAACAATTCAGGCTAACGGCCACGCCGCATCCCATCAATACTAACACCAAAGTGCCAAACATTTCTGCTAAATACTTTTTCATACGATTTTGATTTTTATAAATAGTTAACTCTCTTTTATAGAACATTGCAAATATAAGTAAATTATTTTTCAACAGCAACAGTTTCTTTAAAAACTTTTATTTCTGTAGCGGTTTATTCATTTATATCTCGCTTAAGAGTTGCTTCAAAAGGAATGTAGCATTCTGATTACGAGCTACTCCGGGCGTAATGCGATAGGAATAGGTTACATCCGCTCCGAGTTCTATCTCGAAACAATAGTTGTGGAAGCGTTCATCTTCCATCTTCGACAACTCCAGGTCGTGGGTCGCCACAATGCCTGTCACGTTCATCCGCCCCACAGACTTCAGGAATAGCCGCGAGCCGTTGAGCTTATCCAATGAGTTGGTGCCCTTGAGAATTTCGTCGAGGATGATGAGCGAAGCCTCTCCCCCTGTCTCCCTCCCCGTGGGGAGAGGGGGAATGGTATGTGGGTTAAACACATCCTTGCCCTCCGGCACATTCAAGTCATTCTTCTCTTGGGGCAAATCATTTGGTGTTTCCAATGAATCCAAGTTATCTTGTCCTACCATAGTAGTCTTTTCTTTCGATAATCCAGTCGTATTCTCTAATGAATCTAATTCATATCGCCCCACCATCTTAGCCTTCTCTTGCGAAAATCCTGCCGACTTTTCCAAGAAATCCAATTCATCTTGACCTATCGTCTCCCCCGTCTCTTGGGAGTGACCGCTCCCCCTCTCCCCACGGGGAGGGAGACAGGGGGAGAGGCTTTGCAACAACTGCCTCAGCCTCAACAGCTCCGCATTGAAATAAGAAATGCCATGCGCGAGGTCGTCGGAGGTGCGCATGCTGCTGAACAACTTAAATTTCGATACCTGCAAGAACTTGGCAAAGACCGGGAACCCGACCCGCGCAAGGATGTAATTCACCCCAATGGCACGCAGAAACGTAGACTTTCCGGCCATGTTTGCACCCGTAATGATGTAGAAATGACGGTCGTCGATGCGGAAATCATTGCTCACCGCCTTCTCGCCGAGGAACGGATGGTAGAGGTCCGAGGCCTCAAACCCGACGGCGTTCGCCTCTGTCAACACCGGCCAAGAAGTGCGGGGATGGTTGTAGAGGAACGTCGCCACCGTCACATCCTGATCCATCCTGATGACGCGGTCTATCCATTGTTCCATCTCCGTGCTGTCCTTGACACGCCACTTTAGGAATTTACGCACCAAGAAAAAATCGTAGAGGGCAAACGTGTCGACCATCATCAGTCCCATGATGTTGCCCCGTTTGTCGAGTCCGTCGAGCAAACCGCTTAGCCGGCGAAACACATCGGCACCGCCGCTGTCCATCAGTCTCACCACGTTGACCAACTGTCGCAACTGTCCGTGCAACCGGTTGATGGCCTGACTGATGCGACGAAGCGGACCCGTGCATAGCAGATAGATGCCAAAAAACTGCGCCACGCCCCACCACAACGGTACCATCCCGCTCACCTTGTCCATGCCGGCCAGCACAATGGAAGCCAGAAACGCCACCAGATCGGCCGCGGCCAACGCCAGCACCAACTCATGCCCAAACAGCCCCGGAACTTTTACTGCAGCAGCAGCACGCAGCGCGCGCCTGATGGCATCGGTGTCAATCTTCTCTCTGACGCCGTAGGACACAAACTCCGAACGGAACTTTTCGTTTGCGGCCAAGGCCTCAATCTCCTCGCGATAGGCCTGGGTATCAGTCTGCCAACGGGCCTCTGGTCCCGACATCTCCCCTCGTCCGTCGAGACTGCTCAACCTATTGGCCATTGCATCGCAGCCTCCGGTGGTCACCAACCGGCACAGACGCTGATAGAGTCCGTCGCGACCGAAGATGTCAAGGTCGTAAGTATAGGCATGATGCGGGTCCACATAGCGTTGTCCGTCGTCAAAACAGCCGAAGTCGCCACGCAGTCCACTCAGTTCGTTGTCATAGACTTGTTTCAAGTCTTCCAGCCGATGGATTTGTTTGTCGTTCCGTGTATCACGTTGCCGCACAAGCACATATCCCATTGCAAAGAGCGCAGCCGTAAGCAGTTCGAGCAGTCGCCACGTCTCATGGTGGGTCAAGGTGACCGTCACTAAGCATGCCACTGATGCCAGAAATGTTGCAATTTCGCCTATGACGAAGCCGTGTGCACGCCCTCGTAGTTGCTTAATTTGCAAGTCCAATGCGTCCGATTGGTCCTGATAAAACTTCTTAAGATTCATTCTATACCATTATATATAGGTGAGATAGCAGCCTTTTTTATGAGATTGAGGTATCCTGCGTTCCAGACTTTTCATTATATACCACCACACCCTCCTGCTTCTTGCCGTCCATCATAATCTTCAATGGGCGGTCGAAACGCACGTGGCGCACCAGGTCTGTCTCCTCCACGGCGGGCATGGCATCGAGGAGTTCCTTACGCAGTAGACCGCCTTCGCCCGGCCGGTTGGTGTCGATGGTGAAATAGCCTACGCCAAACGAGGTGAGGTTTTGGAAGAAATGGGTGCCCTGACTGGGGTCCACATGATAGTTCTTCAGGGC
Source organism: Prevotella sp. (assembly GCA_016901395.1). Classification (GTDB taxonomy): domain Bacteria; phylum Bacteroidota; class Bacteroidia; order Bacteroidales; family Bacteroidaceae; genus Prevotella. Next base: position 9,819 of record JAEAMQ010000007.1, read on the forward strand.
CACCTCCACGATGACACGGGCCGCGGAGATATGCGGCCACTTCACCGGCACACCCAGCCAAGGGTCGCTCGACCCCCACCGGCCAGGTCCAATGATAATATAATTGGTGCCAGAGGCGAGAAACTTATCATTGATTTGTTCGATGTCTGCAGCCACACGGGGATTATTCATAGCCGAGAAGTTGTCGTCATATTTCACATAAACCACATCGGTCACGTCCTCGGAGATGCCATGTCCCAGTGAGTTATGACTACGCAACAAGCACTCCTCGTCGCTCACGGCCTCCACATCCTCGTCGAGCATCTGCTTAGAGTCGACGATGGGGCGCACCTGCAGTAGGTAGAACTCGCCCGTCTTGTCGGCATTGAGGTTACAGGCAAACTCTATCTCCACGGGACGGCGCATGGCTTCCGCACCATATTTCATCGACATTTGCAGTATCTCGGGCAGTGGGAACACACCCTGTTGCAGCACGCCAGCAAACGAGATGATCTTGCGACCGCCCTCATAGAGTCCGTCGCGTATCATCTGGTCGTAGGGATCGTAGGTAGAGGCGATGAAATGGAGCGACCCGTCCTTGTCGGCCTCTTTCACCTTCAGCGTCTGGATATTAAATCCATCGTCGACCTTGAAGTCGGTTCCCACATGCTTCATGTCGAGCGCATAGAATCGTGTCTGAGTATCCTTGAGCGCAAAATCCATCTCCGACATCTGCAGCACCTGGTGGGGATGGAAGGGCGATACGCGCAGCGTCTGTCCCCCGTCGACAATGTATTTGCCCAGTCCGAGAGCCAGCGACGCGATGCCGTCCTCGGCCTTCTCGTCGCCGATGGGGTAATAGTTGATCGACCGCAGCACGCCCGACACGTTGGGATAGTAGTGATCACCATACTCCTTGCCCACCACTTCCTGCAGGATGACGGCCATCTTCTCTTGATCGATGATGTTCGACGTGGCGGTCATATAGGCCTTTGAGTCGCGATAGAACACCGATGCGTAGACACTCTTGATGGCTGCGGCCAGCATCTGCAACATGAGATACTTATCCTCCAGATAGGGTATCATATAGGTGGAGTAGATGCCGGCAAAGGGTTGGTAATGGCTGTCTTCCAGCAACGAACTCGAACGTATGGCGATGGGGCTATGGGTGGCTTCGAAGAAAGTGAAGAAATCGGCGATATAGCTGTCTGGCAGCTGTGCCCGGAGGAAGCGGGCGAGGATTTCTTCATCGGGAGCATCGCTCAGGGCTATCTCGTAGAGGTTGTTCTGTTCCATAAACTGGTCGAACACATCGGTGCAGAGCACCACTGTCTTGGGAATCTGCACCGACACACCTTCAAACTTATTAAACTCGGGATGCATCTTGATTACATTGTCGAGAAATGCCAGACCACGACCCTTGCCGCCCAGCGAACCTTCGCCGATGCGGGCAAAGTGGGCATAGCGGTCAAACTTTCCACGGTCGAAGATGGCCACCACACCGAGGTTTTTCATGTGGCGATATTGCACAATGGCATCGAAAATGATCTGCCGGTGGGCATCCACGTCCTGCAGCTTGTGCCATGTGACATGCTTCAGGAAGTTGCTCACGGGGAATATGGCTCGTGCGCAGAGCCAGCGGCTCATGTGGTTGCGCGACACATGATAGAGCATGGAGTCGCGTGGTATTTTGAAGATGCTGTCCTGCAGTTCTTTCAGACTGCGTACGCGCATCACCTCCTCGTGGGTGTTGGGGTCGCGGAAGATGAAATCGCCAAATCCCATATGCTCCTCCAGCAGGTGGCGCAGGTCCACGCTGAGCATCTTCGAGTTCTTATCCACAAACTTGAACCCCTCCTCCTCGGCCCGGTCTCGGTTGGTCGCCTCCGAACTTTCCATGATCAAAGGCAGGTATTCGTCTTCCTTGCGGATGGCCTCTAAGAGTTTGAAACCAGCCTCAGGGTCCTTGTCGACCGATGTCGATCCGGCCCCCACAATCTCCGACAGCTCGGTGGTCTTCATCGGGAAGCGCACATCAGAGATGACGCCCAGACAGTTGTCCTTGTAGCGTTCATACATCGCCATCGCCTCCTCATAGGTGCGGGCCAGCACCACCTTGGGGCGTCCGCGCATGCGCAGCGTGGCGTTGTGACGGTTGAGGGCTTCGGTGGCGAAATTCTGACTCTGCTGTAAGATATAATTGTAGAGGTTGGGCAGGATGGAACTGTAGAAGCGGATGGAGTCTTCTACCAGCAGTATCATCTGCACACCGGCCTCGCGCACGTCGTTGTCGAGGTTCATCTTGTCCTCCATCAGCTTGATGATAGAGAGGATGAGGTTGGTGTTGCCCAGCCAGCAAAACACATAGTCGAAGATGCTCAGGTCCTCGTTTTGCATGCGGCGGGTGATGCCGTGGGAGAAGGGCGTGAGCACGATGCAATGGATTTCGGGAAACGCCACCTTGATGGCGCGCGCCACGGTGAAGGCATCGTTGTCGGCATTGCCCGGCATACAGATCACGAGGTCTATCTTGGTAGTGGCCAACACCTTCTCGGCTTCCTCCTTGGTCGACACCTGCGTGAATGTGGGCGGGTAGCGCAGCCCGAGCTGCATATACTCATTATAGATTTTCTCCTCCACGCGTCCGTCGTCCTCCAGCATGAAGGCATCGTAGGGGTTGGCCACGATGAGCACGTTGTAAATGCGTCGCATCATGAGGTTGACAAACGTCACGTCTTTCAAAATGAACTTGTTCCACTCCTGTGGTATCTTGCTTTCCATTGTCGATGGGTTTTATCGGTTGTGGTTGAAAATTGGGTTTCCGTTGTCGGAGCGGTGGAGGACAGGACTTGAAGGCCCGTGTCATGCTGTCAATGGCTCGTCGTGTGCGTAACCATCAGGACCATTTCGTCGGCCAGCCCAACCGCCATGCTTGTGGCTTACCGCACTTTTTGTAGCCGCCACCCCATTGGGCGAAATTACGAAAAATATCCGACAACACATAGCTGAATGTCAAAAAAGCATTCGTCGTCCCCGATTTTTTCTTCATTCTCCACAGCTTTCCTTCCTCTGTTTCCCGCTTTCAGCTTCCGTTGTTTCCGTTATCTCCGTGAGAAAAGTTCTCTCGCTATAAACGCAATGAACGCAATTTTTAATTTCTCGCAGATGCCGCAGATGGCACAGATAGCTCGCACGATGTTTTGTAATTCCGCAGAGGTTACGCTATTCGCTACACGGTGGTAGTTCTATTGCTCTTGTAGGGACTTGCCCCGTGCAAGTCCGCAACGACAAAGTCCTCTGACAGACATATTCCCTCATTGCTTTTCATGGTTTTCATCATGTGGAAATGGAGAATGGAGATATTCTAAGATTTCCTTGCGGAGCAAGAGAGAAAGATATTGTGCGATGAGCATTTGCCATCGCGTGAGCCAGAAAGAGGAAAAGATATTCTCCTGATATTCTGAGATACCGCGTAGCGGTGCGGAGAAATCTTCTTATTGCTCAAACGGACAATGGTAAATAATCTTTGAGTTATGTCTACGCGGAGCATGTTTCCGTTATATCCGAAATTTCCGTGAGAAAGCCTGAAGGCATGCAGTGTGCAATCATGTCAAGAAGCATTTGTCTGTGGATTTGGCCATCGGAGATGGCCCCTGACCTTTTACGAAAAACGAAGGTGGCTGTAGTTTTTGTGTCTTTTGTGGACAACAAACCATCTCGTGTTTCATGCCTTTCGTCCTCCTTCTCAAACCGTCGTATTCAGGGGACTTTGCGGTTACTACCGAATCACAATGCGGTTGGGTACTAATCGCGAAACGTCTGGATGGAATCCTTGTAGAAAAGATATTGAGACGAAAAGAAAGCGCCATAAATAAACATCCTCAAACCTCGTGGAATGACGATTCTGACTGGGGTTTGAGGATGTAGGGTGGGGCTATTCAGCGGGGATGGTCTTGATACTTCTGACACTGCCGGTGAGCGGGTCGAGGACTATCTCCGAACTTTGTTTCTTGCCGAAAAGCTCTCCGCTCATCGGCTGCACGGTGCCAAATTGAGGCACAAGCAGTTCGTAGCTGTTGACGGTCTGGATACCGTTGATGATGCTCACCTTAATCTTGCTGGGCTGGGAGACACGTAGTCCGATGTCGTTCTTGTCCTCTTTCTTCTCTGCCGGAGCGGGTTCGGGTGCGGCAACGCTGTGCAGGTCTTTCACCACAATATAGTAGGGCTCGCCCGAAAGGTCGTCGCTATCTACCAGTCCGAAATGTTTTGAGAAGCGAAACAGCACCTCCTGCCCCTCCTTAGTGGGCAGATAGTCGATGGTGGTCCATGCGGTGTCGCGCGTGACGACACCCTCAAAGAGTTGTGAGAGCCCCTGCTCCTGACGGTCGAGGTTGGCCAACATCATTTTGAGTTGGGCACCATCCTTGGGCATGAAGTCAGCCTCGCCGCGGCTGAGCTGGTTGCGACTGTCACGGATGTCGTAGATTTCCTTCGCCGTCAGCTCCGCCATCTTCGCCATACTACCCGCATTGAGGATATCCTCCGACATGAAATCGTTGGGGTTGAGCGGTTGCGGCTTGGGGGCAGGGGTAAACGAGGGCTGTGATATGTCGGTGGACTGGGCATCGGCATTGATGGCGAGTAGCTGTCCGTTGTCGGCACGCGCCACCTTCGTGATGCTGTGCTTCTTATCCAAAAGGAGGTTGAAATGTTTGGCTGTATCGATTTGTGCCAGGGGCACCATGTCCATGCCGAGAAGTCGGTAGGTGGTTGTCGGCTCCTGCCCCACGTTCTTTTTCAGGTATCTGCCGGTATATTGCGCAAACTTCCCGGGTGTGTAGTCGGTCTTTTCCACCTTTACCGTGAATCGCATCACGGTCTTGGGCAGATAGTAGTCGGTGGTCTGGGCGAGGAGAGTAGAGGGAGAGAGGAGGAAAAGGAGGCCTCCCCAAGCCCATGAAAAGCCTCCCCAAGCCGCTCTGAAGGAGGGGATGTTGATAGGTCTGACCACTGATTTTGCAGCGGAAGTCATCGCTGATATGGAATGGTTGAAGCTGGAAGTAATCATCATGGTTGTTGTCAAATTAATGCTTTCTAATTCCCTGATGGGGTGTCTTCTGTTTGTTTATGGTCGATCTCTCCCGATTATTCCTGCAAACGGAGGAATGCTTTGGGGAGATAATCGATGATGTCGCCGGCCATGAGGCTCTCTTTGCCAAGGTCTTTGGCGGCCAGATCACCGGCCAGACCATGCAGATACATTCCCAGCATGCAGGCTTCGGCACGCTCATATCCGCGGGCGAGCAGTCCGGTGATGATGCCCGTGAGCACGTCTCCGCTACCCGCCGTGGCCATGCCGCTGTTGCCTGTGGAGTTGAAAAGCACATGCCCGTCGGGCATGCAGAGTGCCGAATAGTGCCCTTTCAGCAGGATATAGCCTTGCAACCTCTCGGCCAGCTGTATAGCTCGGGTAAGACGCTCGTAGTCGCTGTTGCTCACGTTGCCTACAAGTCGGTCCAACTCCTTGGGGTGTGGAGTCATGATGATGCCTTTGGGAAGTTGCTGCATCCAGGCTTGATGGTTGGCAAGGATATTCAGTGCATCTGCATCGACCACCACAGGACACTGTGCTCGTCTGATCTGTCCGATGAGGGCAATAGCCGTATTCTCTCCTTGTCCGATACCCGGGCCTATGCCAAGAGCATCGAAGTCGTCGGTATTTACACTGTCGGAAAAATAGGTCTCTTCACGATCCATCTGCAACACGGCCTCGGGTACGCTGATTTGCATGATGGCATAGTTGCGCTTGGGGGTGTGAGTGGTGACTCTGCCGGTGCCCGATCGAAGGCAGGCTTTCGTAGCCAATACAGCAGCTCCGGCCATGCCATAGCTGCCTGCGATGATAAGCGCATTGCCCATGGTGCCCTTGTTGACAAAATCGCCTCGGTGACGGAGTCGCGGCCGCAGGTCCTGCTCCTCAATCTTGCGATAGGAAACTTCGGCATTCTGAATAAATTCAGGACTCAACCGGATGTCGAGCACGCGCAAACGGCCTATATATTGCTGGCAATCGGGCAGCAACATGGCCAGTTTCATCTGTTGCAATGTGAGCGTGATGTTGGCGCGTAAGATGTTTGCACGGATGTTGAAGGAGTTGTCCTCGCACATCAGCCCCGATGGCATGTCGATGCTCACCACCTTGCATGGACTCTGGTTGATATATTTCACGAGCGATGCAAAACCACCCATGAGGGGCTTGTTGATACCCGACCCGAAGAGCCCGTCGACCACAAGGATGTCGGCTTTCAGTTCCGGCGGGTCAAAATTGAGGCTCACTTCGGTAAAATTCCCAACTTTCTTACAGTCGACAAGACGTTGGCGATTGGTGGCACAATCGTTGGAAAGCTTGTTGTGGATGTTGAAGAGATAGACACTGACCTTATAATCGGCTTCGGCCAAAAGACGGGCAACAGCCAATGCATCACCGCCATTGTTGCCTGGTCCGGCAAATACCACGACGGGTGTGCGGTCTGTCCACTCTTCCATAATGGCACGAGTGATGGCCTTGGCGGCGCGCTCCATGAGGTCAATCGACTTAATGGGCTCGTGCTCGATGGTATATTTGTCAAGCTCATGAATCTGAGCTGCGGTGAATATCTTCATAACACTGCAAAGATAAACAAAAAGATTGGAGAATGCTGATTGCCAACAGCAGATTTTTGCAAATTAACTTATTTTCTTGCTCCCGTGGGTCTCGTTCCCAATTCTTTTTCGTATTTTTGCACAATCTAAAAAAATACGCTATGAGTATAGTCAAAATCAAGGATAAAGAGTTTCGTACTTTTATCCCCGAATCAGAGATTCTGGAGCGTGTGAAAGCCGTAGCAGAGAAGATTAATACCGAGTTGGCAGACAAGAATCCGTTGTTCTTGGCCGTGCTCAACGGTTCGTTTATGTTCGCGGCCGACTTGATGCGCTATGTAACGATACCGTGCGAGGTCTCCTTTGTGAAGCTGGCGTCTTATCAGGGCACCGTTTCTACAGGTTCTGTGAAAGAGGTGATTGGTATCAATGAGGACCTTACCGACCGCACGGTGGTCATTGTGGAAGACATTGTCGATACGGGTTTCACCATGAAGCGCATGCTGGAGACTCTCGGGACACGCAGTCCGAAGTCGCTGCACATCTGTACGCTGTTGCTCAAGCCCGGCAAATTGCAGGTGCCTCTCAATATCGAGTATGTGGCAATGGAAATCCCCAACGACTTCATTGTGGGCTATGGTCTCGACTATGACCAGCAGGGCCGCAATCTGAGAGACATCTATACGCTGGTGGATTGATAATCTTGGAGATGAGAAGATGTGGAGATAAGGAGTGAAGACGTATGTCTGGCTTGCACTCAGACTATGTGGTTTTGAATAAAACAAAGCGTCGTCTTGACTCCCTGACTTCCTGACACCCCAATTCCTACAGAGAGAAGAATCATTTATTTTAGGATAATGAAGAATATAGTAATTTTCGGTGCCCCCGGTTCTGGTAAGGGCACTCAGAGCGACAAGATGATCGCTAAGTATGGTTTTGAACACATCTCTACAGGCGACGTGCTTCGCAACGAGATCAAGAACGGCACAGAGCTGGGCAAAACCGCCAAGGGCTACATTGACAATGGGCAGCTCATCCCCGACGAGTTGATGGTCGACATCCTCGCCAGTGTGTACGACAGCTTCGGCAAGGAGCACAAAGGTGTAATCTTCGACGGCTTCCCCCGCACCATTCCGCAGGCTGAGGCTCTGAAGACGATGCTCGCCGAGCGTGGCCATAAGATTGCTGCCATGATTGAACTCGATGTTCCTGAGGATGAACTGATGAAGCGTTTGCTCCTCCGCGGACAGCAGAGCGGTCGCTCAGACGATAACGAGGAGACCATCAAGAAGCGTCTCGGCGTATACCATAGCCAGACTTCTCCGCTCATCGAATGGTACGCTAAGGAAGGCATCCACCATCACATCGCCGGTCTCGGCGAACTCGACCGCATCTTCGCGGACGTGTGCAGCGTGATTGATAGCCTGTAAATATTGAGAGGCCTAACCAAGCCTTCCCCAAGGGAAGGGTGTCAGATTACTTCATACTCGGCTTTGCAATAGGTTTGGTTAGGCTGTCTTTTTCATTTGGTTATCCTCATTGGGACAGTCCAATGACATCAACAGGTAATAACAATATCCTTCCCGCATGGGTTTTCTGGTCATGAATTGACCTGTCAGTACAGCAGGAAGGTTTTGCTTAGATAATGCCATTTATTTATGGAAAGTAATTTTGTAGACTACGTGAGGATTGTTTGCCGCTCAGGAAAGGGTGGTAAAGGGTCTATGCACCTGCGTCATGTGAAGTATCAGCCCAACGGCGGACCCGATGGAGGAGACGGCGGACATGGCGGTGATATTATCCTGCGCGGCAACCACAACTATTGGACGCTGCTCCACCTGAAGTATCAGAAGCATATTTTTGCGGAGCATGGAGGCAACGGCGGACGTGACAAGTGTCATGGAACCGACGGCAAAAACGTCTACATCGATGTGCCCTGTGGCACCGTGGTCTACAATGCTGAGACCGGAAAATATGTCTGCGACGTCACCTACGATGGTCAGGAGATTGTCCTCCTGAAAGGTGGACGAGGCGGATTGGGCAACTATCAGTTCCGCACAGCCACCCGTCAGGCACCCCGTTTCGCCCAACCCGGTGAGCCGTTGCAGGAGATGACGGTCATCTTGGAGTTGAAGTTGCTGGCCGATGTCGGCCTCGTGGGATTTCCTAATGCCGGCAAATCGACCCTGCTCTCGGCCTTGTCGAGTGCCCGTCCCAAGATAGCCAACTACCCCTTCACCACCCTTGAGCCTTCGCTGGGCATTGTGAGCTACCGCGACAACAAGTCGTTTGTCATGGCAGACATCCCCGGAATCATCGAGGGAGCGAGCGAAGGCAAGGGTCTCGGACTCCGATTTCTCCGACACATCGAGCGCAACTCCCTGTTGCTCTTTATGGTACCGGGCGACACCGATGATGCCACGCACGATATCAAACGTGACTATGAGGTGCTGCTCAACGAGATTAAGAAGTTCAATCCCGACATGCTCGACAAGCATCGCGTGCTTGCCGTGACCAAGAGCGACCTCTTGGACGAGGAACTTATCGACATGTTGCGTGAGACACTGCCCACCGATCTTCCCGTGGTGTTCATCTCGTCGGTGTCGGGCTATGGTCTCGATGACCTGAAAGATGTGCTCTGGCAGGAACTCAACAGCGAGAGCAACAAGCTGCAGGAGATAACAGCAGAAGACACTCTCGTGCACCGTGACAAGGACATGTCGCGCTTCCAGGAGGAGCTGCATGCTGAGGGAGCCGACGAAGTGGAGATACTTGATGTCGACGATGACGACCTGGTCTATGTCGATGACGATGATCTGGACGACATTGAGGAAATCGAAGACTACGAAATCATTGAGCCGAAATAGCCCATGCGCCCCCAATTGCACTACTATCATCTGGCGGAAGGCATCACTGCCTTTTCCACGACGCGTCACGGCGGACAAAGCACGGGTGCGTTTGGGGAGCTGAATATCAATGCCTATTGTGGCGACACGGCGGAGCATATCGCCGCCAACCGTGTGCTGCTGGCCCACGAACTGCAGGTCGACGAGTCCTGTATCCTGTTGCCCCATCAGGTGCATGGCACCGAATGCCGTCTTATCGATGACGACCTCATGGCCCTGTCGCCTGAGCAACGTGCCGCTGCCCTCGAAGGGGTGGACTGCGTACTGACCACCTGTAGACGGCTCTGTATCGGCGTTTCGACTGCCGACTGCATACCGGTGCTGCTCTACGACCCTGCCCGTCATGCCGCTGCCGCTTTACATGCGGGCTGGAGGGGCACTATGCAACGCATCACAGAGAAAGCCGTCGATGCTATGTGCCACCATTTCGGCACCAGCCCTAAAGACCTTCTGGCAGTCATCGGCCCCGGCATCTCACTGCATAATTTTGAGGTGGGGCAGGAGGTCTACGACGCTTTTGCCTCTGCCGGTCACGACATGGAGCACATCGCCTGTCGTCTTGACAAGTGGCATATTGATCTGCCGCTATCCAACCGGATGCAATTGGTGCATGCCGGACTTCTATCAGAACAAATTACCATGTCTGACATCTGCACATACGATGCGGTGGACGACTATTTCTCGGCGCGCCGATTAGGTGTGGATTCCGGTAGGATTTATACCGGAATTATTCTCCGATAACCCCTCTTTCGTTGTCGCTCCATGGATTGGGCGACGGGCTTCTTTCAGAACACAGCGTTCGGACGAGTGGGAGGGTGCGCCAATTGTTACACGACACCAACCTAAACACAATGAAAACAATCCGAAGGACAACCCTCGTGGGACTGCTATTGTCTCTTTCCACGTTTGCCATTGCCCAGCGACCTGTAAAAATTACGGCCGCCGAGCAACAGCAAATCAGTATCACAACTCCCGGACTCTTTGCGCATAGCAACGTGTTTACCATCGACTTCGACCGCTTGAAGGATGACGACTACAGCTTTCCTCTGCCTGTGGGCAAGGCTGCCGTGGCCAACAATCAGGCTCTGGAAATCACAACCTCCAAGGGAGATGCCGTCAAAGCCATGTTTGAGGGTGTTGTGCGTATGTCGCGCAAGACCTCGCAGTATGGCAATATGGTAATTGTTCGTCATGACAACGGGCTGGAGACGGCCTACGCCAACAATGCGCAGAACCTCGTGAAGGTGGGCGACCGCGTAAAGGCTGGACAGACATTGGCCATCGTCGGTGGCAAGGGTGATAAACATTCGTGTCTTTTTGCAATCTTGGTCAATGGCGGATGGATCAATCCGGGCATCATAGTCGACCCTAACAGCCACCGTCTGCGTGGTGGTGTGGTACAGTTTAAAAAGGTTGGAAGACATGTGGATGTGGCGATGGTCAAGGCCGAAAAGGACGAGACTGCCCACTCCGACAACCTGGTGGCTAAGGCAGACAACTCTTCCATCCTGAGTCTCGACCCTGACGATGCAACATCAGACCCCTTTGCAGGAAGTGGTTCTTTCAAACTCAATTTGGATAAAATCTCGAAATCGCACTGGGCCTATCCGTTGCCCGGAAGCCATGTCATCAGTCCTTATGGCGGTAGGCGCAACCATGCCGGTGTAGATGTGAAGACCTGTCCCAATGATAAAATCCTTGCTGCCTTCGACGGTGTGGTGACTCGTTCGAGTCCTTTCTCGGGTTATGGCAACTGTGTGGTCATTCGCCATGCCTACGGCTTCGAGACGCTCTACAGCCATCAGAGCCGCAATCTCGTGAAGGTAGGGCAGAAGGTGAAGGCCGGACAGGTCATAGGACTCACTGGCCGCACTGGCCGTGCCACGACGGAGCATCTGCATTTTGAGGTGAAATTCCGTGGGCGACGGCTCAATCCCGGAATGCTGTTCAATCATGTGGCCAAACGCTTGCAAGCTGTGACGCTTGTGCTGACCAAGGCCGGCGGCATCACCTCGAAGAAAAATTGATGATTGCCCTGTATGTTTTTAGTGGGCATCGACTGTTGGATCGTGCCCGTCTGCTGTACTACGGTTAATGATATTTGCCCTTCCTGCCTTAGGCTGGAGGGGCTTTTTCATTGTTAGGGTCACTGTATTCAGGTAAAATTTTGGCTGTGTTTTGCCTAATTTTTTGCTTTAGAGAAGGGAGGGTGTGTTTTTTTACCACAGATTTCACGAATTTCTCAGATTTCCTGAGGCCCTTCACCACGTATTTCACGGAGCCACGATGTGGCTACGGAGGGCACAGATGATATACCCCAACAAGTGAATGCGGTAAGAAGCTGCCCCTCTCATCAGGCCATTCTAATTAAACATCTCATGATTAATATTATAACCACTCAACAAAGTCCTCTCCTTCATTTTCCCACCCGCATGGAACACACGACATCCGTGCCCTCCGTAGCCGTAACGCGGCTCCGTGAAATACGTGGTGAAGGGGTCTGAAGCTATCTGTAAAATTCGTGAAATCTGTGGTAAAATACCCCTTGGATGCCATATTCAAAAGCGAAATTAACATGGTATCCCTATTTGGTCAAAACTATATTTACAACCTTCGTTCACACCAACAAACTTTATCATATTTTCTTATACCATCTTCTTTTGTCAAGATTATTCTAAAAATGGCTATAAAAAACGCATATCTCTGCAAATCAATAGATTACAAAAAAGAATACCGTTAGCATTTAATCGCATTACGATTACTATCGAATCGCGTCACGATTAGTACTTAAACGCACGACGATTAGTACCTAATCGTGCGACGATTAGATAGTTATCGCAAAACAAGAAAATATGTAAAGTTTTTTTCTGTGGTATGGAAACACAAAGTCCTCACTATCGCATGATGCAGATAGTGAGGACTTAAGCGTTATATTCCGTAGATTAAAACGCGATTTCCCTGAAAGGAAAGCGGTGGAATATTACTCGGGAAGACTGATTGCCTCCTGCGGGCATACAGCAGCGCAGCTACCGCACTCTGTGCACTCGTCGGGGTTGATAGAGTAGATGTCGCCCTCAGAGATTGCAGATACCGGGCACTCGTCGATACATGTACCACATGCAACACAGTCGTCACTAATTACGTAAGCCATAATGATTTGTTGTTTTATTGTTAATAAAGTTTTTGTATACTTTGCATAGAAGAGGGATGCTTCCACTTTTCTACGGTGCAAAGATAAATACTTTCTTTGAAATACCTACAAATGGGGAGCGTTTTTTTTATCTTTTAAACCTTATCTCATGATTTATTAGGATGAAAAGGCATCGTCAACCTTGTTATGGTTGGGTAAAAAGCAATAATCAGGACCGAAGAAACGTTATATGGATATGAAAAGATTTCTGTCATATCTGCTCTTTTTACTGACGCTCGCTCAAGGGGTGAGAGCACAGGAACGTACGGTGCAAAATCGTCCCTATACAGATCTTCGCCCGTTTCATTTTGGTATTCTCGTGGGTACCAACCTGCAAGACTTGGAGTTCAACAACATTGGTCCACAGGTGTTTACAGACGATCAGGGAGTGCAGCACGAATACATAATCACGGCAGATCAGGACCGATGGGACAATGGCTTTCAGGTAGGTGTGTTGGGTGAGTTGCGCATCAATAATAGCTTTCAGTTCCGTCTGGCTCCAGCACTCTATTTTGGCAGTCGTCATGTATCCTTCCACAATATGAATCCATTGGGCACTGATTCGCTCATTTCGCGTGTACAAAACCTCAAGTCGGTCTATATAGGCTGTGCCGCCGACCTTATCTTCAGCGCCCAGCGGTTCAACAACCATCGTCCCTATGTGATGATGGGTTTTAACCCGATGATCAACCTCAGCGGGTCGGAGAGCGATTACCTCAAACTCAAACGCTATGACCTCTTTTTTGAAGCTGGCTTAGGTTGTGATTTCTATTTACCTTTCTTCAAGTTCCGGCCCGAACTGAAGTTCATGTATGGTCTCACCAACAGTCTTGAAACTAACCACGCCAACCATATCAAAGACAAGGCGATGCTTCCCTATACTCTTTCGGTAAACAAGGCACGGTCGAAGATGATTGTGGTGACGGTGTATTTTGAGTAGCCTCTCCCCCCTTGCCCCCTCCCCGTAGGGAGAGGGGGAGCTATATGCTGGATAAACAAGTGTCTCTCAATGAGGTGAAGTTTTCGTCTTGTTGGAGAGGGGAGCATAATGTTTTTCGTTTTGTTAGAAAGAGGGTCGCAATATACAGAATAACAATATCCTCTTAATAAGGCGAGGCTTAAGATTATAAATGATTTTTTATGATTTGGAGACAGGAGTCGATATTCTGTAAAATCTCCTCATTGGTAAATCTGAGAACACAGTAGCCTTGTGACTCTAAATAGTTAGTGCGTAGTTGATCCCATTCCATTTGGTTTTGAAGCTGATGATAACCGCCGTCGGCTTCTATCACAAGCCTTTTGTCCAAACAAATGAAGTCTGCAATGTATATGCCTATGGGATGTTGTCTTCTAAAATGCACATCCAACTGATTGCCTCTGATATGTTCCCAAAGAAATTTCTCTGCATCAGTAGGTTTCTTCCTCATTGACCGAGCATTTTGCTTCAATAGGTCGTAATTGAAAACATCTGCAGTTTTATAGTAGTCTTCTTTTTCCATCTCATTCTATAAATTGATAATTTCTTCTCTATTAGCTACAATTCTCATTTCTTATCAAAGCCAAATGCTGTATATCCAGTTAAATCGACAGTTTGTCTCCCACAACCTATTGCAGGGATTTCTACCGGTTTTACACGATCTACCCCTTAGTTAGCATATAGTGTCCATACCATATTTGTTTGGAATGACATTTCTATTTGCGGCCATCTGTTTATCTGGCATATAGCTCCCCTCTCCCTACGGGGAGGGGGTAAGGGGGGCGAGGCTTATTTTCATCTTCCCGTTTTGGTCCACAGGAATATCCTTGCCGTCAATTTTTTCTTTAGTTAGCATATAGTCTCGCATACCATATTTGTTTGGAATGACATTTCTATTTGCTGCCATCTGTTTATCCAGCATATAGCTCCCCCTCTCCCTACGGGGAGGGGGTAAGGGGGGTGAGGCTTATTTCCATCTTCCCCACAAACAACCCCATCTTCCCGTTTTGGTCCACGGGAATGTCCTTGCCGTCAAGGTTTTTGACGTAGCGGAGAGCCTGGAAATAGGTGTGGCTGTGGCCGCCAAGCACTAAGTCGATGCCACGGGTATGAGAGATAAGCATCTGGTCGCCCATGCCCTGTTCTTCCCAGCCCAGATGGGAGAGGCATACCACGAGGTCACATTTCTTGCGACGAAGGAGGTCAGCTGTCTGCTGAGCACTCTTGATGGGGTCGAGATATTCGGTCTGCTCATAGTTTTCGCGCCCCACCAATCCCTCAAACTCCGGTCCAAGACCGAACACGCCGATTTTCAATCCGTTGCGTTTGATGATGATGTATGGCTTTACAATCTTGTCTAATCCATATTGATGAAACTTGTAGTTGGCGCAGACCACCGGACATTTCAGTGCTCCGAGCACACGGGCGAGGTTTTTCAGTCCGTAGTCGAACTCATGGTTGCCTATGGTGAGGGCATCATAGTGCATCTGATTCATAAGCCCCACCTCTACATCACCTTTGAACAGTGTGTAGTAAGGAGAGCCTTGCGAGAAGTCGCCACTGTCAAACAATAGCAGTCCGGGGGTCTTCTGGCGCTCTTGTTCCAGCATGGCGATACGTCGGATGAAACCGCCGCGTCCTGCCAACATCGTGTCGGCAAGGTTTTGGCTCTGTGGCATGATACAGCTATGCACGTCGTTGGTATGAAGGATCACTAACTCTTTCTGGGCAAACAGAGTGCCTGCCAACAGACTGAATATGGATAAAATGATAGTTCTTATGGTTCTCATTCGTCTACAATCTTTATTCTTCCTTCCACCTCGCGGTCTACAATGATGCCCTTGGCGGTACAGTTACGGAAATAATTGGTAATCAAATCGCGTACATTGTCTTGTTTCCCCTTGGGCGAATGCACATCGGTGCCACTCTTGAAAGCGGTCATCTGGTCATTGCCCTGAGCCAGATAGTCTAACGTCACCACCCTATAGGCTTTGTTCTCATCCACCGGTGCACCGTCGATCAGGGCTTTCAGCAACTTCCCATCCTTTGAGATGACCAGTTCCACCCCATGGCTCACTCCCTCGCCACCACGCATGGCAATCTGGCGGAAAAGCTCCATCACCTTGTTGCCGGAAAGCGTGAGAAAGCAGATTTTGTTTTCAAACGGGGCCACATCGAGGATGTCACCCAGAGTGACAGGCCCTTGTGCGAGGGCGGCTCGGATGCCTCCCATGTTGTAAACGGCAAATTCGGGATGCTCTTGATAGGTACTGCCTGCGCTCATCAGAATGTCGGTGAGCAGGTTGGACAATGGACTTTCGGGCCGACGGCTGAACATGTAGTGCGACACCTGGCCTACCACGGGTGTCATCAGACTGTCTACTTCATGACGATAGGGCTGGATAAAAGCCATGGCAGCAGCATCGGGACGAGCGTCATATCGCTTGTCTACCACGATACGGGTGCGTGATATGGAGGTCATGGTGTAGTGTGTGCGGCATGATGCAGCAGAGAGTGCCACCACCACGAGCCCCATGAATATCATCTTTTGTTTCATATTATTGCATATCATATTCATTGCAAAATTAACTTTTTTCCAAGAAAGGAGCAAAGGTGTTAGTTAGTTTTAACGTGGAACTATGTTGCCTGTTGTAGAATATATGGACTGAAAGCCAGACAAGACTATTCTTGATAGACAAAAAAAGACCCAGCCACGAGTGGCAGAGTCTTTCCATTGGATTGTCGTCGGATGTTCTTGTTACTCCGCGGTAATTGTACGTTTTTCCTTAATACGTGCAGCCTTACCTGTGAGATTGCGCAGGTAGTAAAGCTTAGCACGACGTACCTTACCACGCTTGTTCACATCGATGTGGTCGATAGCCGGAGATTCGATGGGGAAAATACGCTCCACACCAATCGTTCCAGACATTTTACGCACCGTAAAACGCTTCTTGTCACCGTGACCACTGATACGGATTACAACACCACGATAGAGCTGGATACGCTCTTTGGTACCTTCGACGATTTTGTAAGCGACAGTAACAGTGTCACCTGCTTTGAACTCAGGGAACTTCTTGCCGGTTGCAAATGCTTCCTCAGCAACTTTAATTAAATCCATTGTTTGATTATTAAATATTGTTTGTCGTTCCAACTCAACATGGCATGAAGACTCTTCCTCCAACCAGCGGTTAAGCCGAAAAGCCCTGCAAAGGTACGGCTTTTCAGGCGATTATCATGTATGAGGAACTTAAAAACTTGTGTTTTTTAACATAATAAGGCGTAGAATAGGCGTTTTTTCAAGTCCAAGGTCTTGAAATTCAGTGGGAAAGCCTAACTCTTCATCGCCGTTCCGGTTCATCTTCATAATTGATGGAGGCATCCACGTCGCCATGAAAAGCGTCTCGCAGGTCTTTCCAGTCTTGAAAACCAGCAAAAAGAGACAATCGGTCAAGGGCTTCGTTGGATAACTTGCGCTTGCCGGTCATTACATCCCATAGCTTTTTCAGCGAAGAGCTGCTGAGGTGGATATGACGCTTGGACAATGCTGCGGAAAGGTGGTCAAAGTCACTTGCCAGCTGATGAGGCTCTTGCTTCATTTTCTTTCCTACTTCTGCCAAAAGAAGTCTTAAGTCGCGTTTCATTTTTCTATCTATGATTCCCTTAAATTTTTCGATGCAAAGTTACAAATTAATTTGTATAGCAGCCTCTTTTTTTTCAGATATAAATGAGGATAAAATAAAAAAATATGTTGGCTCGGAAAGTCTCGATTTTAGCGATTATAGTCATAGTCTTTTGTCCCAAGCCTCACAGTTTCCCCTCACGGAAATAGCGGAAACAATGGAAATCATGTCAATCCTCGTAATCATAGAATTCACGGAAACACGCTCCGCGTGGACAAAACCCATAGACGATTTACCATTGTCTGTTTGAGCAATAAGAAGATTTCTCCGCACCGCTGCGCGGTATCTCAGAATATCAGGAGAATATTTTTTTCTCTTTCTGGCTCACGCGATGGCAAATGTTCATCACAAAATATCCTTCTCCCTTGCTCCGCAAGTTTTTATCTGAGAATATCCCACTGTGTAGCGAACAGCGTAACCTCTGCGAGATAATATCGTTGCGTGAGCCAATCTGTGCCATCTGCGGCATCTGCGAGCGAAATTCGTTGTTGAGATATGTAGTAGAGGTATTAGGTTATAAGGTGGGCAGGGTTCCGTTTTATCCGCAGGCCGCTGGCGGCCCTTTGTGAAATCGGAATATGCCGGATGGTTCTGTTTCTTCCGTTTTATCCGTTGTTCAAAAAAAGATATTGCGTTTATTGCGTTATTTTTTCTCACGGAGGTATCGGAAACAACGGAAACACGCTTCGTGTGAAATGAGCAGAGAGATATTGCCGTTGCGGGCATTCACGGGGAATGCCCCTACAATGTTAACGGCAATTCCCACCGTGTACCTCGTTGCTGGATAACGCCGGATAGTGACTCCTCCCCCGTGGGGGAGGGTTAGGGAGAGGTGTAATTTATTCCCCTCTCCCGCAAAAAGCCTTCCTGTTCGTCTGCAATGTCTAATCTTTTAGCTACCTTTGCATCAGGATTTAATCATTCACTCAAACATGAAAGAATACGCACTCAAGTACGGATGCAATCCGAATCAGAAACCTGCTCGCATTTACACGGAGCAGGGAGAGCTGCCTGTGGAAGTGATCAATGGCCGTGCCGGTTACATCAACTTCATGGATGCCCTCAACAGTTGGCAATTAGTTAAGGAGCTGAAAGCTGCCACGGGCCTTCCCGCTGCCGCCAGTTTCAAGCACGTGTCTCCTGCAGGTGCCGCTGTGGGACTTCCTCTGAGCGACACGCTGAAGAAAATCTATTTTGTCGACGATGTTGACTTTGAACTTACCCCGCTGGCCAATGCCTATGCTCGTGCACGTGGTGCCGACCGCATGTGTTCCTACGGTGATTTCTGTGCACTGAGCGACCCCTGCGATGAGGCCACGGCTCTACTCATCAAACGTGAGGTAAGCGATGGTGTTATTGCTCCCGGCTATACTCCGGAGGCCCTGAAAATCTTGCAGGAGAAACGCAAGGGTACTTACTGCGTTATTCAGGTGGATCCCAACTATACGCCCGCTCCCATAGAGCACAAGCAGGTGTTTGGTGTGACTTTCGAGCAGGGACGCAACGAGGTGAATCTCAACGATCCGGCCCTCTTTGAGAATATCCCCACACAGAACAAAACCTTTACCGAGGAAGCCCTGCGCGACTTGAAGATAGCACTTATCACATTGAAATATACTCAGAGCAACAGCGTGTGCTACGTGAAAGATGGTCAGGCCATAGGCATTGGTGCGGGACAGCAGAGCCGCATTCACTGCACCCGACTTGCCGGAAGCAAGGCAGACGAATGGTGGATGCGCCAAAGTCCGAAAGTGCTCAACTTGCCGTTTAAGGAAAATATCCGTCGTGCCGACCGTGACAATACCATCAATGTCTATCTCTCTGAGGAGGCTGACGATGTGTTGCGAGAGGGCGCCTGGCAGCAGTTCTTCACCCGTCAGCCCGAACCGTTTACACGTGCAGAACAGAAAGAGTGGATTGCTCAGAACACGAAGGTGTCTCTTGGTTCAGATGCTTTCTTCCCCTTTGGCGACAACATAGAGCGTGCTCATAAGAGCGGTGTGGAGTTTATAGCACAGGCTGGGGGTAGCATTCGTGATGACAATGTGATTGAGACTTGCGACAAGTATGGCATTGCCATGGCGTTTACAGGAGTAAGACTGTTTCACCACTAAATAAAGGTAAGAGGGTAAAAAGGTAAAAAAGTAAATGAAGGAATATGGTTAATAAATAAATAGGAAGTGATAGATTAGCGAATGAATACGATGAGGATGCCGTATTAAAGCATTCCCCTCCTCTCAACACTTCTCTTTCAATCTCTATTATCCCTTTACCTTTTTACTCTTTTACCCTTTCACCCTTTTATTTTTTACTCTTTTACTTTTATTGTATGGACGATTTTGACAAGATATTGGAAGATGGCATCACCTTCAAGGGGGCTCCGAAAGGCGGACCGAAGGAAGATAAGGTGAAGACCAAAGCCAAGAAGAAAAAGTATATTACAGGTGCGCACGGCTCCGGCTCAGCCAAGCAGAAGGCCAAGTACCGTGAGCAACGGGCCAACCGTAAGTCGCAAAAGAAATAACGGGCATCTCTGTGAGCGTCCCGTCTAAAGGAAAAGCCTACCCATTCCGCTCTTGGAGGCATGGGTATGGCTTTTGGGTTGTTGGCTTTCGCTGTAGAGGGTTAGCCGCAGTAAAGTGGGGTAGAGGGCATTCTATTTTCTAAGTATCCTATTTTCTAAGTATCTTTTCCATAGCCCGTCCTTTGGCCAATTCGTCGATGAGTTTGTCCAGATAGCGAGTCTTACGTATGAGTTCATCCTCGATTTCCTCCACACGATAGCCACAGATGACACCCTTGATGAGTGAGGCATTGGGATTGAAATGTGGTGCTTCGTTAAAGAAAGTGCGGATATCTACCTTCCGCTCCATCTGTGCGGCCATTGTCTGGTCGTCATAACCAGTAAGCCAAAAGATGATTTCATTCACTTCGGCTTGTGTTCGCCCTTTGCGCTCTGCTTTGTTGATGTAAAGCGGATAAATAGCGGTAAAGGGCATGGTAAAGAATTTTTCCCAGTTGGTCATACGCTTTATGTGTTGTTGCCGGAGACCATGAAGTCGAATGCTCCCCGACGAAGATTAATCTGATATTCCATCCATGCCTTGAGACAAGCCAGAAAGTTGGCCCAACCTTCGGTGTTGCCTGTCAACCAGGCGAGTCCGGCCTCATTGTTGGTCATGCCTGTTTCCTCAACGCGGACCACTGTGGAGCCGTTTGACAGCTGTTCCAAGGCTATTTTCACCATCAACTCCTCGCCGCTGGAAGCATCCCAGGCGAAGTGGATGAGGTTGTGTGGCCTTATCGTCTTCACTCTCACGGGAATATCGATGGGAAACTCAGGAAATTGCCAGTAGACAGTTTTCCCGTTTTCCAGACGTGCCGACCCCTTGGAAATGAAATAGTTTTTCATTTGTTCTGGGTTGACAATGGCTTCATAAACCTTTTCTGCCGACTTGGAAATCTGTATGGCAACTTTAATCTTTAGCTTATCCATATTGTAGGGTTATATTTTAAGAGTTACTCGTTTGCCATCTGCTCAATGCCAAGCTGAACCAACGAGGGTAGGAATGTGGCCTGGCTGCCCGGATTACACATTGCTTGCCTATGGCCTATCTGTTTTTTATGTAATTTTTTAATTTCTTCATCAGCAACTTTTTTGCTTATGGTTTTTATTTCAATGGCTTTGTGCATCAGAGTGCTTTGGTCCAGACTAAGCACGGTTGTTGCTATCGAAACAGACTTGTCCTCACCTTCAACCGTATTGGTTGTCACGATTTGGTTATCGGCCAGCTTCCACGTTCCTCTCACAATGTCTCCTTCACTCTCACCTTCCATGATTTCTATACTCAGGTAGGTGTCGTCAGCTCTGAATTGGGTATAATTGATATCATTAAATACTTCGCTATTGGGTCATCTGATTCCTGTGAGACTCTTTTCCAAGTACCAATGAGTTGTGCGGAGTCAATTGTAGGTGCACTGTCAGATAGTTTTGCATGTTCTGACGATTTGTCAATGCTCTCTGTGTTTAGGGCTACTGTTTTTCCTTTTTTTCTGATTTGGTCGAGCAGCCTGAGACTATTGCCACGTTCATCAGAAAGCCTGTGATGATATGCTTCATATAAAGAGTATTTTATCTGTTAAACTTTAATGAGTCCGTCGATTGTATGGGGATGACAAGATGTGAAGCACGGACATTATCCTCATACCCATTCTTTCAAACATCTTTTGATATGTAATTGCTCGATAGGTAACATGGTTGCTTCTTATGAAAACTGTTCGGAACAGCATGTAATTGTATTTTGAAGCTTTGTGTTTGGGGACAAGGATAAAACTGTCAGCTCATTAGTTCTATGTCAATATGTTGGGATCAGTCATAGGCTGTTGACTTTAAAATTAAGTGTGGCAAATATACTATTCTTTGAACTATTTACAAAGCCGGTCTGTTCTTTTTCATAACACTGTAATACATAATGAATGTATTCTTTTTTATTACAGAGAATTTATTTTCTCTGACGATATAAGTCTATCGATTTAAAACCTGCTCTGAGTATCATAATCATCTCTTGCAAATGTTTCTCTTGTGTCGCTTCAGATTTCACTGCATACACATAGCGTGCCCAGCCACGCTGATAACCGGGTGTAAGAGCTTTGAAAATTTTCAGCACGTCAGGGTATGACTTTATATATCTTACAAGTTCGGGAATTCGTTCTACGTAAGCACTTACGCACTGACTTGGTTGAGTATTATGCCTGGGTTGGGTGTCATGCTTCAGTCCAATGATGGTAAATGTGTCGTCGAGGGACACCATTTTGTTGAATTTGATAGGGGAGTCACCTACATACCCATCGGCATTCATGTCGACAATGGTAAAGAATTCATCACGGCCGATAAACTTGTCATAGCGTTTGTTTCCCTTTTTAGGGTAAGCAAAGTAGATGACTCCATTGGGATTCAAGCGTTCTTGCTTGATGGTGTCACAAAGAATATCTTTGAATTCATTAAGAGTGTAAACAAAGTGGATGATGAGATCGTATCTTGTGGCTTGGTATTCTTGGTCATAGAGAAGTCCATCGAAAGCCTTCACACTATTGGGACAATGGATGATGGCTTTTTTCTCAAACTTCTGTAGAGCGAGTTTCTTGTTGATGATGTCGAACATAGGCTTGGCAATAAGTGGGTGAAATGTGATCTCCTTTACTGATCCTGAATACAAAAATAAATAGTTTGTTGGATATATCAGCATCAACTTTTCTTTTTTTTCAGACCGTTACCCTCATTTATGCTATTGTATAACTTTCACATGGAGTATGTTTCCATTGTTTTCTTTATTTCCGTGTGAAAGACTCTCTTGCAATAATTGCAAAGGATTTTATAGATAGTTTAGTTGGTACAGATTGGCTCACGTAGCGCTCTTTCTCGTGGAGTCTAATTTTTACTATCAAGTGAGTATCTTTTTCTGCTTAACAGTGACCTGCCCTTAATAGGACTTTGCTCGTGGTTTTCCTAAACCTTTTTGCAATATATGAAAAACCCCGAAGATTCTGTATGAACCTTCGGGGATATATAATTAATAATCTGGTGCCCCTGCCACTCAAGTGGTAGGGACTGGAGATTACAGTGCGGCAACCTGTTTGGCTACTTCGTTCTCTGGATCAATGCTCAGCATCTTAGTGGCATATGATTTGGCAGTAGCCTTATCCTGCTTCACGTTGTAGTAGTAAACGATGAGGTAGAGATAAGCCTGCTTCATCATGGCTACTTCACTGTTGTTACGGTCTGCCTTGCTCTCCAACGAGGAAGCTAATTCTTCATAATAAGGCTTGGCCAAACCCAACTTGCTGTCGGGGTCAAGGTTGGCATTGATCTGACCACGCATGTAGTTGCAGTAGTTATTAAAGTTAGGGTAAGCTGTCATCATACGAGCGTATGTCTCGTCGGCTTTCTTGAAAGCCTCTGCAGCACCGGCCTTGTCACCAGCCTGAGTCTTGCGTGAAGCAATATCTGCATAGAGAGTGCCGAGATTGTCAAGATTGTCCATTGTAGGCTCTGTACCCTCAATCGATTTCTCAAAGTAGGCAACAGCATTGTCAAAGTCGTCTTTCTTCAGATATACATCAGAGAGGTTTTTGTTGATAATAGCAATCTGCTTAGCATTGCCTTGGTTCAACTCAATAGCTTTGTTGTATGCGCCAATGGCATCATCCCAACGGCTTGCCTGCTGCAGTGCTGTACCATAATAGATATAGTCCTCGCCAATGAAGTGAGCACTGTCACTCTTGTTGAACAGCCGGTCGGCATAGTCGAGAGCCTCGTTGGTCTGCTTGAGGTCGGTATAGTTGTAGAATGCGATACGGTTCCAGCCAGAACGACGGGAATCGCGGGCGAGACCGGTCTTGCAGATCTCAATACTCTTGTCGCGCTTGCCCAACAACCATGTGGTCATGGCGTAATAAGTGATATCCTCATCCTCAAGTTTAGACTTGTCGGCAACCTTGTCGTAGTAGCTCTCTGCATTCTCATATTTCTGAGCAATGTAGTAGATGCGGCCGCAAAGGGCATCAACAGGGTAGTCGGGGCGCTGTGAGCGGAGTTCTTCGAGGTTGGCAACAGCTTCCTCGGGGCTACGGCCACGGAGAATCATAGCATATTTGTAATATCCTTCAGGGTCTTTAGGATCGAAGTATTTGGCCTGCTGGTAGTTTTCAGCAGCAGTACCAGCATCGTCTCTCATCACAGCAATATCGCCTTTGAGGAGGAATGCCTTGGCATATTTTCCATTTTTGACCAATGCATAGTTGGCAAACTTCAGCGCGTTGGCAGTGTCTTTCTCCTGAAGGAAAGCTTTACCCAATGCAACAAGTACCTCGGGGTTCTTCTTGTTGGTTTTGTAGAGTTGCTTTACCTGATCATTATACGTAGGGCCTTTGGCTTTGATAATCTGTGTGGCCTGCTCGATGATGGTCTTGTTGTCTTGAGCCATCGTAGGTGCTACTGACGCAAATATCAGTGAACCCATCAAAAAATATTTAATTGCTTTCATAATCTCTACTTTTAATGTTTACAGCCTTTTTCTTAATTTATTGTTATGACGCAGAATAATTTGGTAATGTTTCTGCTATTGACTTACATTAACATCTCTTATATTTATGTTACCTAAAACGGGTAACAATCCTGCCTTCATGACAATTCGCTGCCCCTTAGGCCCCTCTATGAAGTGAGCAAATCCCCACGGTAAGCCTCGACGAGGGTCATTGAGCAAGGCATAGATGGTGCGGATGAGAGGATACTGTCCGTTGTAGATGTAATACTGATAGGGTTTTCGTGAGCTTGATGCGGTAGCCGGATGGATACGGCTGAGGCTCATTACCCGAATGTTTTTGTTGAATGTAAGATTGGTCGTATCACGTTTGTCGTTGAGCCAGTTGTTTCCGATGATACCGATGGCCCCCGGATTTTGCTCGACATATTTGATGACCTCTTCGGTCTTGTTCACCGCAACGATATTGGGATTGGTGATGGGACGACCTTTGAGGACAGAATCTTCAATGAAATGTACAGTGCTCGACTTGGCGTTGTCGAAGACTACTGTGATGGTGCCACCGTTGGAGCCTTTAAAAATGTCTCCCCATTTGGTGGACTTTCCGGTCATGATATTCTCGACGTCCTTGGTTGACAGCAAAGTGTCTTTATTGTTCTTGTGAACAATGAATGCCAGTGCATCATAAGCCAGTTTGATGGCAACGGGGCTGAAATTCTGGTTTTGCAGGCTTTTCAGTTCAGCAGGCTTGAAATCGCGTGCTGTGAAAGCCAGCCATGCTTTGCCGCTAAGCAGCTTGTTAATGGCATCAGACTCGTTGGTATAGATGGGGGTGACTTTAGCCTCGATATAATCTCTCTGGAAGATATCGCGCTCTTCTTCAATAATGGGACTAAAACTTTCATCAGAGACGAAACTAATCGCCCCTGATGAATATGTGTCTGTTCTGCCGTCTTTGCTCTTCTTGTTGTTGCAAGAAGAGCAAAGACATGCAGTCAGTGTTAATCCTACGATAATGTAAGATGTTGTTTTTCTCATAAAAATCTGGTTACTGCAATCTGAATGATACAGGAACATTATACTTCACACGTACGGCCGAACCGTTCTGCTTACCTGGAATCCAGTTGGGCATGGCCTTTACCACGCGGGTAGCCTCACGGTCAAGAGAGGGGTCTACCGAGCGAACGACTCTCACGTCGGTGATAGAACCGTCGCGCTCAACTACGAATGAAACTACAACACGACCCTGAACGCCGTTCTCCTGAGCAACAACTGGATATTTGATGTTGTTGGAGAGATACTGCATCAAAGCACTGTTACCACCGGGGAACGAAGGCATCTGTTCTACAACGTCGAATACCTTGTTTTCCACTTCAGGTTTGTCAGGCTTCACAGGCTCGTCGGCTACACGCTGAGTTACCTTCAGCACTTCACCGTTCTCACTGTTACCTTTCACGTCCAAAGCACCAATAGCAGTGGTGGTCTGCATCAGCTCCTGCTGAGTCTTCATTTCATCTTCAGGCTTTACCTGGTTATCTTTCTTGATGACCGGAGCCGTGAACTTGATAGAAGACTTTACTTCCTTCACTACTTCTTGCTTCTTCTCGGGTATCTGAATCTGCTTACGCTCAACCTTAGCCTGTTTCTTTGGCTGATTAAGGGCCGACAGCTCTGTTACCTGCTCGTTCTTCTGATGCGCTGCCTGATACTGGTCGTAAGCAGACTTTGCAACATAAACTCCGATGAATAGTGCAGCAAAAAGAGCAATAACCACGATGGAGTAGATATTTCTCTTGGGAGTATTTCTACGAAGCTTGTAGGCTCCGTATTCCTTGTTTCTACCCTCAAAGATTAGATCGACCCAACCGTTGGTTGTTAAATCAATACTTGCCATTTCTTAACTTTTTTATTCGTTTAGACATGTGCTTACATCTTGACATTGTTCTTCTTCAGAAGTTCAATGTCTTGAGGGTTAAGCTTATCAATTACATACTTACCAATACTGCAAATCTGCATTTCATCGAGAGCATCGACCAGATTCTTGTAATTGGCATTGTCTGTGGCCTTGATAATTACGGTCATGGTCTGGATTTTCTTTCCGTCAACAACTCCGCTCTTGATCTCGGCTAATCTCTTGTTGTAGATGGAATCCGGCATTTTCTTTGCAGGATCCTCTCTTAACTTGTCGAGTGCAGCTTTTGCCTTCATAACATCCTGAACAGGGTAGGTGCCGTCCTCGGTTACGTGATTGTAAAGGATTGAACGGATACCTTTGGTGCCCCATGTTGTCTTCTTCAGACAGTCAGGCTGCTCTGGTTTGATGAGTCCTGCCACATAATAAATCTGGTCGTCGGCAGTGCAGTAAATCGTAATAGTATACGACTCCTTGGTCACGGTCTTGTCCTGATCCTGCAGGTTTTTATCATTACTCGGTACAGTAAGCTCCATAGTCTGTGGCTTGGCCAGAGAGGTACAGAGCATGAAGAAGGTGATCAGAAGCATCATCATGTCCACCATAGGCGTGAAGTCCACACGGACATTCATCTTCTTCTGCTTTCCGCCGCCTTTTCCTTGTGTTACTAATTCTGCCATGATTAATCCTCCGTCTTTTTGTATTGAGTAATCAGATAGTAACGGTTCTCATTCATGTCCTGAAGTTCGCTCATGATTTTCTTAACCGTCTTGTATGGAGTTTTCTCGTCGGCCTTGATAGCAATCTTGGCATCAGGATTGGCTGCATGTGCGGCCTTTACCCAGAGCTGGAACTCACTCATGGCTGCGTCACCGGTCTTGCCGGGAACGGAGTCGGTGGGAATACCATACTTCTTGATTGCCTCAGGCATCTTGGTCTTGGCCAAGCTGAGATAGCTCTGAAGATCGTTCATAGGCACACCCCACATAGGGTCGTCGACGAACTTCTTCTGCTGATCTCCACTGAGGGAGATACCAAACTGTCCTGTCACATCTGCCAGTACAGCCTGTACGTCTGTGGTCTTGTCCATGTTCATGAATATCTTGCCGTCGTTGCTGACAAGGATATTGAGAACATTATTCTCCGGAACCTTGATCTCTGATACCGAGCCTGGCGTGTTTACCTTTACTGGCTCCTGCTTCACGAACGTTGATGTCAACATGAAGAAGGTCAGCAAAAGCACCATCACGTCTGACATAGGAGTCATGTCGATCCAGACGTCACTTTTCTTAATTTTTACTTTACCCATAGCGATAAAATTTTAAAGGGTTAGCAAAAATTAAGCCTCGTCTGTGTGGTTTGCTTCGTATGTCTGAGCAATTGAGTAACCTACCTCGTCGAGTGCGTATGTCAACTTGTCAATCTTGTTGGTGAAGAAGTTATAAGAAATAACTGCGAACCAAGAAGTAAGAATACCGAAAGCAGTGTTGATCAAGGCCTCAGAAATACCAGTTGAAAGGGCGAGAGAGTCACCACCACCACCGGCAGCCAGAGCCTGGAATGAACGAATCATACCCGTTACAGTACCAAGAAGACCGGTAAGAGTACCCAGAGTAACGATAGTAGCGATGATGGGGAGGTTCATCTGCAGGGTAGGCATCTCAAGCTGAGTAGCCTCCTCGTGAGCCTGCTGGATCTTTGCCACCTTCTGGCTCTTCTTCAAAGCAGCGTTAGCACCGCTCTCCATATCCTTGTAAGCGTTGAGAGAAGCCAACACTACGTTTGCTACAGAACCCTGCATCTTGTTGCACAGATTTTCTGCTGTTGCGAAATCATTAGCCTTCAGAGAAGCCTTGATATTGGCAACAAACTTGGTGAGGTTGCTCTTACCAAAAGCGGTCTTCAAAGCCAACCAACGCTCTACAGAAAGGCAGAGTACGGTGAGCAACAATGTGTGGATGATAGGCACAACGACACCACCCTTGTAGATAGTACCCAAGATGTTTGCAGGTGCGTTTTCAGTGCTGCCACCCTGGAAGTTAGTGGAGTTGCCGAGAACGAGATTGTAGATACAGATAGCTGCAATGAAACATACAACGATGATCCAGAATGCACCTCTAATTCCAGTGAAGCCCTGAGACTTCTTTACAGCCTTAGGAGCTGCGGCTTTTTGTGTAGTTGCCATAATTTTAAAAATTTAATTTTTAGTTATTAATAAATTATTTTTTTTGTTTTTAATAATTTCGTAGTTGTCGTGCTCAAAGCATCTAATCCCCTATTTAAGGGCCTATTCATTGGAACAAACGTTCGCAAAGATAACAACTTTTGGTTTATTGCAAGTGTGTTTGCTGTATTTTAACAATTTTTTATTTCAATAGAGCAGTCACTTCTTTTATACGGCGTAAAGCCTCACGAATATTGTCATCGCTTGTAGCATAGCTCATTCTAAAGCAGTCTGGGTCTCCGAAGGCATCGCCGGCGACAGTTGCAACATGGCCTACTTCAAGCAGATACATGGCAAAGTCGGTGGAGTTGTTGACTTTGAAGTCGCCGTTGCTCTTGCCAAAGAAACTGGAACATTTGGGGAAGAGGTAGAATGCACCCTGTGGTACATTGACTTCGAGACCAGGAACACCTTTGGCAAGTTCCACGATGAGGTCGCGACGACGTTCAAAGGCTTGTTTCATTTCCACCACACAAGCTTGGTCGCTCTCGTAGGCTGCCAATGCTGCTAACTGGCTCACATCGCTTGTACCGCTGGTGTACTGTCCTTGAAGTTTGTTGATACCTTTCACAATCCATTCGGGTGCGGCAACCCAACCCAGACGCCAGCCGGTCATGGCATAAGCCTTGCTCACACCATTACAGATGATGGTGCGCTCTTTCATGCCGGAATAGGCGGCGATACTGCCGTTCTTGCCGATATAGTTGATGTGCTCGTAGATTTCGTCGGAGAGAACGAATATGTTCTCATGACTGAGAATGACTTTGGCCAGACCGTCGAGTTCTTCCTGAGAATAAACGCTGCCGGTCGGATTGCTCGGGGAACAAAGAATTACCATCTTGGTCTTGGGGGTGATGGCGGCCTCCAACTGCTCGGGAGTGATTTTGAAGTCTTGCTCAAATCCAGCACGGATGACCACCGGCTCACCACCGGCCAGCTTCACCATCTGGGGATAGCTTACCCAATATGGGGCGGGAATAATTACTTCATCACCATTGTTGACCAAAGCCAGCACGGTGTTGCAGACACCCTGCTTGCCACCCGTTCCTACAATAATCTCTTTGGATGTATAGTCAAGACCATTTTCTTTTTTCAGTTTGGCTACAATTGCATCTCTCAGTGAAGGATAACCGGGTACTGGCGAATATTTGGAATAGTTGTCGTCAATAGCTTTTTTACCTGCTTCTTTAATGTGGTCAGGTGTGTTGAAGTCAGGTTCGCCAACACTCATGTTGATAACGTCGATACCTTGTGCCTTCATCTCGCTGCTCTTCTGCGACATCGCCAATGTGGCTGAAGGTGCCAGGCGATTAAGACGATCTGATAATTGTGCCATAATGTGTTATTTTTATAAAAAGAATTGTTCTGCAAAATTAATCATTTTAATCTTTAAAACGAAAAAAGGCTACCATTATTTTGCTTTTTGGAACAATAATGTAACAAATGAATTTACTTGAGGTGTAAGTTGTGCCCCATCCTGTCACGTTTTGTTCTGAGATACTTCACGTCGTATTTGGTTGGAGTGATTTCAATGGGTATATTCTCCACGATTTCAAGTCCGTAAGCCTCCAGACCGACGCGTTTGGTGGGGTTGTTGGTCATGAGACGCATTTTGTGAATGCCAAGATGACGAAGCATCTGTGCACCACAACCGTAGTCACGCTCATCGGGCTTGAAACCAAGATGCACATTGGCATCAACGGTATCCATTCCCTGCTCTTGGAGTTTGTAAGCGGCAATTTTGTTCATCAGGCCAATACCACGACCTTCCTGCTGCATATAAATCACCACACCCTTGCCTTCTTTTTCAATCATCTGCATGGACTTGTGGAGCTGCTCGCCACAGTCGCACCGTTGACTGCCAAGGATATCACCCGTGGCGCAAGAGGAATGCACGCGTACAAGCACTGGCTCGTCTTCCTTCCATTCTCCTTTGATAATGGCAATGTGTTCCAGTCCGTTACTGGTTTGGCGGAAGGGGATGAGATGGAAGTGCCCATATATGGTCGGCATATCGACTTCATCGCCTACAACAATACTTGTCTCTCGTTTGAGGCGATAGGCAATGAGGTCCTTGATGGATATGATTTTCATATCCCATTCCTTAGCTTTCTCCTGCAGTTCGGGCATGCGGGCCATCGTTCCGTCATCGTTCATGATTTCCATCAGTGCACCGGCGGGGTAGAGGCCTGCCAGTTTGCAAAGATCCACGGCAGCCTCAGTGTGTCCGGAACGTCGAAGTACGCCATTTTCTTGGGCATACAATGGGTTGATGTGACCTGGGCGCCCGAAGGTCTCAGGTGTGGAATTAGGATCAGCAAGAGCTTTGATGGTTTCTGCGCGGTCGTGAGAGGAGACACCGGTGGTGCAACCTTCCAATTTGTCGACGGTGACGGTGAAGGGGGTGCCGAGCACAGAGGTGTTGTCTTCCACTTGATGTGGAAGAGCAAGTTCGTCGGCACGTGAGATGGTTATCGGGGCACAGAGCACCCCACGTGCGTTTTTCAACATGAAATTAACCTTCTCGGGTGTTATCTTTTCTGCTGCAATGATCAGGTCGCCTTCGTTCTCGCGATCTTCATCGTCTACAACAATCACAAATTTACCTTCCTTGAAATCTTGTAAAGCATCTTCGATGCTGCTCAATTTGAAGTCTGCCATATCAATGATGTTTTGAATTTCTGTTTATACCTTAATATATATAGATTGCGTCAGGGGTCAACTTAACTTGGATTGCTGCCGTATGAAGGTGGAATCCGTTAGGGTTTTATCCTGCGTGTTACCTGTTTGCAATAGTGCTGCGCACTGGAACTTTTATAATGGATTTCTCCGTATAGCTTATGATGTTACTGTTGGTTTGCCTGATGACCCTCAAGTCGTGAAGCAGTCGTAGGCGGTAGCGCCACATGCGGAAATAAAAGAAAAGACCAAGGGGCAGGATAATGGCTGCCATGATATTCAGCCATTTGCGTTCGAAAGGTCTCGTGTGGGCTTTCACTGCCAGGATAGGGTACTGGTTGATGAGATGGAGCACTTGCTTGTCTCGAGTGTTAGACAGGTCTTCAATGGTCTTTTCGAGTATAGCGTTGAAGTGTTCTATCTCATGGTCGGGCTGGTATTTGAAGAAAACCTTGATGACATTGGGCGGAGACACCAAATTGTGGTCATGTGAATAGGCGGTCACAGCATGATTGATGCTCAGTAGTGTCGTGTTGTCTCTGGCATAATCAGGCTCGTTGATAATCACCTCCTTACCACTGATATGTCGTCTGGCACGTAGTCCAAGCAGGCGCATGAAGAATTTGCGCCATATATCTGCATTGAAAACCATAGAGTCGTTGCAGGCCTTATAGGTGACAAAAATGGCTACGGGGGCTAAGATGGCAGGAGCCATACCCTTTCCGAACCATACCGCCCAGTCTCCTTGTCGAGCCATCCGGTATCCGGAGTTGTCAAGTATATAGTATACGATAAAGACAAACACCGAGATGATGACTGGTATTCCCAGGCCTCCTTTGCGAATAATGGCTCCCAGAGGTGCGCCTATGAAAAAGAAGATGAGACATTGCAGGGCTAAGGTGAACTTGTTGATGGCCTCTATCTGATGCTGCCGGATGACACGTTCGTTGTCATTGGTCATCATACTCTTGAAGTCCAGGTCATTCACTTCATTTTGAACCTGTCCTAATGCGCTTGAGAAAATCTGTTGTTTCTGCTCTAATTTCTGTTTCTCCAATAGTTTGTCTATGTCAACGTCTTTGGCTAATCCTCGCTTCGCAGCTTTTATGGAGTCGTTTTTCTCCATTCGGGGAGTGGCATAGTAACTATGTTTTGCATCGTTGTAAAACGTTCGCCCAATGCTGTCAAATGTATGGTTTAATGAGTCTATATCATTATAAATCTGAGCCAGACTCTTGCCTCGTGCATTGTTCGACAGCGATGATGCATCGGTCATGCTGAAATCGCCATCAAAATCAAGAACAATCTGCTTAGCTATAAATGTCTCTCGGCGGTAGGGTACGGCAGCGCTTCCGGCAAATTGTTGCGTCTGCATGTTCTCAAACCATTCTCCATTCCACAGGCTAAGCAGCAGATGTTTTTTCTCGGCCGTGGATTGCAGCATGCCGGAATCAGCTAATATGATGGCCGCATCTTCATAGCTCTGTGTCATCCTGTAAATCATGATGCCGTAGAGCTTACCCGTCTTCATGTTTTTTTTCTGTACATAGATGTTGCAATTGGGGATGCCGTCATAGAAGACTCCTTCTGGAATTTCGAGCTCTGGGCTTTTCTGTTTCATTGAGATAAGCAACTGGGTGAGCTTCATGTTAGCCATCGGGCCAACGTTGTTCTGAAAATAGAACGACCCCATGCAAATCAATATGGTAATGATGATAAGAGACCTAAAGGTCTGCATGAGCGAAATGCCAGCCGCCTTTATGGCTGTAAGCTCCGAACTTTCTCCAAGATTTCCAAAAGCAATGAGCGAACTTAGCAGAATGGCCAACGGCAGGGCTTGTGGTACAAGCATTAACGCCATGTACCAGAAGAATTGAGCCATAATCTCCATAGAGAGGCCTTTGCCGATAAGTTCGTCTATATATCGCCACAGGAACTGCATCATCAGTACAAACTGGCAGATGAAAAATGTTCCTACGAATAAGAGTCCGAATTGACGGGCAACAAATATGTCGAGTTTCTTTATCCGAAAGTTCATAAATGGTCTTTCTGCACACATGCGTCAGTTGCTATGCGCAGTTTCAATCAGGATGCAAAGTTAATTGAAATTTATCAGAAACCGCTATTTTTGTTTTATTTTAAGGTTGGCTTAACGTTTTTGCAGCAGAACAATAACATTGTCGCCGATATCTCATTTTCAGACCAAGCTCTATGTCTGTTTAAACCCCAGTCTTGTATTGCAATCGGTCTAAATCGTGGTTCCACATGTATGTCATGTCCTGAATGTCATCAGGATCAGAAAAATCTGTGATGGAGATGGCGAAATCGTCAGTGATACCCAGTCTTGTGAGTGACAATTCTGTATAGGCGTCGGGATCTTCTTCGTCTTCCCATTTGAAACGTATGGAGAGATTTCTCACCACCTCAAGGATATCTGCCTTGCGAGTTTCGTAAACCTGCCCAGGCTTACCCCAAGTGAAAATCAAAGTGTCTCCATCCTGCTCCACCTCCTCGGCAATCCACCGACTCAACCCTGCTGGGGTAGAAATCAGTTTCCAGATGATAGATTCGGTACGAGAGCGCAGTGCCCTTTCTATTGTTATCTTCTTTTTTCTCATTCTGTAGTTTTTGCTTAAAACAGTACAAAATTAATCAATTGATATCTCTTTATGCCTACAAATATAATAAAATTCCAATACACCCCAATAAAAATCTTCTAAATTATTTGGAAATTTAAAAATAATGCTATACCTTTGCACTCGCTTTCAGGAATGGGAGCTGAAAATGATGGCGGGATAGCTCAGCTGGTTAGAGCGTCGGATTCATAATCCGGAGGTCGTGGGTTCGGGTCCCACCCCCGCTACATTAATTATCAAGGAGTTGCAGCAATGTAACTCCTTTTTTATTTCTATCAGTAATTTTTGTAAAACATTAATTTAAATAAACAATTATGAAACTTAACAAATTTGATTTGAATGGTAACTATTCAGCGGTAATAATCTGTCAATAACTTCGTATGCAAAATCTTGTAAAATGCTAACACAAAGTGTCTGTTTTTCTTGCATGTTTGAGATATTTTTTGTACCTTTGTACCTATGAAAGAGCAGGTTACGGACATATCAAAAGTGTTGCGAGACATGACGGAAGAGATGCGATTGATGCGAGAAACAATCAATCAGCAGTATGCCGAGATTGTCAAATTGAACCGTAATATAGATGCCCTTAACCTCCAAATCCGCAAGAGAGACATCACCATCGCCAGACTTGAAGAACGCCTGTCCAAGTATGAAAACCCTGACAAGAACTCGAACAACAGTAGCACGCCTCCAAGCAAGGAGAGCATGAAGGATGAGATTGTCAGAAGAACGAAGACACTCCGTAAGCC